>CALUIS010000048.1 GCA_944320765.1 uncultured Paraprevotella sp. | reverse complement strand
GCTCACAAATTGGGCAGTTAAAGAGTTCTGCTGTCTGATACAAGAGGATAAATTGAATTGATAGAACTCACCTTTAGCTGATTCTGATATATTCAAAGCTGAGCTATACAAGATTCAACCTTCCAAGCAACAATTTGCGGAACAATGGAAAAATTTGGAATCCACAATTGAAGATGCTGGGTTTAGCTTTGATGACTTGTTTAGATACTATATGTTTGTTCATCGTGCTATGAACAATGACAACTCTAAAGAAATTGGATTGAGAAGCTATTATTCAGGAAAAGGTAATAAATATGCAATCTTTAAGAATCCCACATTTTTCGATGAACTAAAAGATTTGGGTATGTTCTGGACTTCTATTTATTCTAATGATGGTGTTTATTGTGATGATGAAGCTTTGAAATACATCCATTGCTTCATGGCATATCCCAATGAATATTGGAAGTATCCTATATCGGTTTTCTATCAAAAGAACAAAAATATAAGCAACGAGGAATTTAAGAATGCCTTCACGATGTATTTGCGCAAACTCATATCATTTATGTTTGTAAAATTCATCGAATCACCGACAGTCAATGCAGTAAAACCTTATGTATTTAATTTCTGTATTGACACATATTATAAAAATGAGATAGATTGTTCTACGTTCCAAATGCCCGATGACATTAAATCTCGAATCAATGCCTTTTCGTCATCAAGAATTACCAAGGCTTTACTATTACTCAACTCTTATTTGTTTGATGAAAGCCAGAAACTTATTCAAGGGAAATCAGAAATAGAACACATCTTTCCACAAAGTTGGCAAGATACGAACTACAATGGTTGGAGCAAAGCGGAGGCTGAAACTCACCTAAATATGCTTGGGAACAAGATTATATTTGAGAAAAGGCTTAATATTCAGGCCGGGAACAACTATTTTGGAAAGAAAAAAGACAAATACAAGGAATCAAAAATCAAAGAAGTGCAATATTTATCCCAGATACCACAAAATGATTGGTTAAAAGAGGATATAGAAAATAGAAACGCTGAAATTATTGACCGATTGTATTCGTTTTTTGTAGAGAATCTACCACATAAAGCGCAAGAAGATACAAACTTATTGTTTGAGCTCAAAGCTGGAGATGAAATATATAAAGTGTATCAAGTAATAGAGAAAAATACGGGAGTTGAGCATTTTCGCATTGACAAACATGTATATGACTTAAGCAACTCTGATATTTTCAATAAAACTCTGATTGATGTTACTGAAAACTTCGTATCTCTGCAAGAAGCTGTTAGTAGTATTGATAGAAAAGTGTATTATAGCGGCCAAATAAAACTGCTGAATGAAAATCTGAGAAAGGATATAAACATATATTTGTCTGCAAGTAATTAGTAGTATTATGTCAGAAGAATTACAACAGAAACTCCGTGACCAACTTTGGGAAGTGGCCAATAAGTTGCGCGGCAATATGTCGGCCAGTGATTTCATGTATTTCACTTTGGGCTTCATCTTCTACAAATACCTTTCGGAAAAGATAGAGGCATACGCCAACAATGCTTTGGTGGATGATGAAGTGTCATTCAAAGAATTGTGGACTATGGAGGGCGAGGATGCCGCCGAACTGCAAGAGGAACTGAAAAAGCAATGTTTGGAAGGTGTCGGTTACTTCATCGAACCGACTTACCTCTTTTCATCGGTGATAGACCGGATAAAGAAGAAAGAGAACATATTGCCCATTCTTGAACGCTCGTTGAAGCGCATCGAGGATAGCACATTGGGGCATGACAGTGAGGAAGATTTTGGCGGTCTGTTCTCCGACATTGACCTTGCTTCACCTAAGTTGGGCAAGACAGCGGATGACAAGAATACCCTCGTCAGCAATGTGCTGTTGGCTTTGGACGATATAAAGTTTGGAGTGGAAGCCTCGAATGAGATAGATATTCTTGGCGATGCCTACGAATATATGATTGGCCAGTTTGCCGCTGGAGCCGGAAAAAAAGCCGGGGAGTTCTATACTCCGCAAGAGGTCAGTCAGATATTGGCAGAAATCGTGTCTATTGGTCATGCGCGGCTTCGCAATGTATATGACCCGACTTGCGGTAGTGGTTCGTTGCTTCTTCGTGCGGCAAAGGTCGGTCACGCGGTAGATATTTACGGACAAGAGAAGAATCCTACTACTTACAACCTTGCCCGAATGAATATGCTGCTGCATGGCATCAAGTTCAGCAACTTCAAGATTGAAAACGGCGATACATTAGAATGGGATGCCTTTGGCGATACGCAGTTTGACGCAGTGGTGGCAAATCCTCCTTTCTCCGCAGAATGGAGTGCCGCCGATAAGTTCAACAACGATGACCGTTTCAGTAAGGCCGGACGGCTTGCGCCGAAGAAAACAGCCGACTACGCCTTTATTCTCCACATGATTTACCACTTGAATGAGGGTGGCACAATGGCTTGCGTTGCACCTCATGGCGTTTTGTTCCGTGGTAATGCCGAGGGCGTAATCCGCCGTTTCCTTATCGAAAAGAAAAATTACATTGATGCCATCAT
>CALUIS010000047.1 GCA_944320765.1 uncultured Paraprevotella sp. | reverse complement strand
TAGTAAGCCTGCACCTTTTCTTATTGGCGAAGGCAATCCAAGTAAGGTTATACTTATTCATAGTCTTATTATTTTGCAAAGAACTCAGTCTTCAACCAATAGGCATAAATCGGGTCTTGGAACGAGATTTCACCGGCCTTATTATCCAATATATCATTCTTGATAAGGGCAGCCTTTGAGCGGAATATTGAGGTCGTTGAAGAGATTTGATAGCGATGCATCACTTCAGTCGAGCTAATAGCCTTTTCTCCAGCTATAAGAGCCTTGAGGTAGTTCAGTTGCTGTGTGGTCAGTGTTTCGGTGATTGTTACAAACAACAGACTTAACTGCTCCACCAACGCTGTGTGCGCCTCACGTACGATCTCAACGGTACATACATCCTTTGTTCTGAGCCATGAAAGTTGTGCTAGCTGCTGTGCGTAGTATGGATGATTATCTACAAGCTTTGCAATCAAATGGCTTGCTTCATCGTCAATGTTCTTACCGGTATCAGCGAAACGACTTTTGAAAAATTCCACAAGGCAAGGCGTGTCAATCTTATTGAGAAACATCAGGTTGCCAAACTTGTAGAACGGTTTGGATGAGTCGCTAAACACTTCTATCATCATGTGGCGTTTGCTACCATAGAGACAATAAGCCACACTCTGGTGCAGTTGCCAATGTGAACGCAACTTTTTCTGGAAATAGTCTGGGTCTGTAAATTCCGCGATATTTTGGAACTCATCTACGCAAATCACGATTTTCAGCCCCTTCTTCCTGGCAATTTTTTCAGCAAGATCGAGCACTTCATCAGGATTGCGCTTTACCTCCTCCCAATCAAAGTCGATTGAAACCTCATTAGTGGGGTCTGTACCGATTGAAATCTTGGGAACAAGATGCGAAAAGAAACTCTTCGCACTCTCGATTGCCTCCTCCCATTTTGTGGAAGTGGCGGCAATGACCTTTTGGGCGAGCAGCGAATAGAAATGCTCCTCGCTACGCACATTGAACAGGTCGATATGACAGATTCGGAGGTTGCTGTCCTGCGCCATCGCTAATTTTGCGGCTTTGTTTACAAGCGAACTCTTTCCCCAGCGGCGAGGAGATATAATAATTGTGTTGATTAACGACGTGAAGTTCTGGACCAAATCGGCTGTTTCTCTCTCACGATCGGTAAAATTCTTCTCGGTAGCAATCTTGCCAAATATAAACGGAGTTTCCATAACGCTCTATTTTGATTTTCAATACAAATATAATACATAAAATGTAATCACAAAAATTGTTGCAACAAAAAGTGTATATACATTTATTGTAGTATTTTACTGATTCGTGTCTTCTTTGTATAAATATCAGGGTAAAAGTTGTACAATCATAATGAGTTTCGCTTCCTAGTAAGAAATAATATATTGTTTGTTATAGGTGAAATACGAACTCTACGAATAATATAATAGCATTTAATGTCTTAACGTCTAATGATGTGGTCAAGCAGATTACGGTAAGAGTAAATTCGAAACTTTATTCCTGTAACACATCATAAAATAAAGTAAAACTGCTATATTTGTATATTATATGATAGGTTGAACTATGACAAAAAGTACGATGGGTACCAAGTTGCCAAGAAAACTGGAGCAGAAGATGCAAATTGTGGGAGAACAAATCAAACTTGCACGATTGCGTAGAAACCTTAGTATCGCTCAGATTGCCGAACGTGCTACCTGTTCGCCTCTAACTGTTTCACGCATCGAGAAAGGCACACCGACAGTGGCAATTGGTATTTATTTTAGGGTGCTTTATGCACTTCAGCTGGATGACGATATTCTTCTGCTTGCAAAAGAAGATGTAATAGGAAAAGCATTGCAGGATTTGAGCCTTAAGAAACGAGAAAGAGCATCCAAAAAAGAGTAAGTTATAAAGAGACTTGTAAAGCAAGACAATTAAGACTTTTGATATGCAACTACCTCAGTCCAACATATTGACAACCAAATATCTGAACAGAGTATTCGACAAAACCGTGGCGACCTATAAATATTATTGGTTTCTCGGTATCCTTGACTTGTGCGTAAAGCATGGGAAAACGAGGATGAATGTATGGGATATTATGATTACGATGGTGGCAAACGCTTGGTATCCGGTAATCTATTTTCGTCTTTCTTTTGGAAAGTCGGAATCCCTTTATGAGGCGATATGGGATCTGCAAAAAGAGTATAATATTCCCATCAATATCAGTATCCGAGATTTGACGGATTTGTTGCATGAGCTTGTCCAGAGGGCGGATGTCCGGAAACGGTTGAATTTCTTACAAATGAACGTCCCTTTCCGCTTCTTGCGTCCTTGGATTGATACATCCGATGATCGTCAGACGATAGTCCGCTCCCAGTCGTTCGAGAACGGTTGCCTTTATAAATTGGAGAAACAGGAGGGAACGTTATGGATTGATATGAACCCTGCATGGCTGGATTATTTGAGAGAGAATTATGATATTTTGAGCGCTTTTGCCTATTGGGGATTGTCGGGCTTCTTGCAGACGAGAAATCCCAACGTGCCAGCTATACCCACTAAGTTAGTAAAACGTGAGGAACGGAACTCTTTATCCGCGCAACATAAACTTTGGAATACGGCCATAAAGCATGGTATGGAAGTTAGATGTCCGTATACCGGAAACCTATTAGAGGAACGTATGTATGATTTGGATCATTTTATTCCGTGGAGTTTCGTCTCCCATGACCTGCTTTGGAACCTGATGCCAGCCGATCCGAGTATCAATAGCTCCAAGAGCAACAAGCTGCCAGACCTGGATCTGTATCTCCCGAAGCTGGCGATAGCCCATCAGGCTGCTTTGCGTATCAATCTGAATGTGGGAAAGCAAGAAAAGTTGTTGGAAGACTATCTTTCCTTGGGGCATACGCCGCAGGAAATAGTTGCGATGGATAAAGAACATCTCTTTGACTGTTTTTTCCAGACATTCACGCCGATGCATCAGATAGCCTTGAATATGGGATTTGAAACTTGGAAATATTAAATACATATATAATGAATATTATTGATTTAGCTAAAGAGTTAGATTTATTCAACGAAATTGGAAAATCTCGAAAAGAATGTAATGCTTTAGTTCAATGTTTTGGCATTAAGTATGCCAATGTCATTAATGAACAAGGCATTAAACCGGAAGATATTATTGAAAAATCTAGTTTGAGAGGAACCAAATATGCAACTGAATTACGTAAAGGGATGAAACTATCCAAATACGTCTGTTTAAATAAGAATTTTAAGCTGTAAAGAAGATTATATTATGAATATTGAAAGAATCAATCATCCTTACCTGACGGCTATTAGACGCACGGACTTGTCTGTTCCTGTTCGTTATCTTCTGAGACACGATTTGTTGAAGGGGCGTATCCTTGATTTCGGTTGTGGTTTCGGATATGATACGGATGAGTTGAAACAGCGTGGATATGACATTACTGGGTATGATTATTATTACCGCACGGAATACCCTGAGGGCAAATTTGACACCATATTTTGTGTCTATGTGCTGAATGTGTTGGAGCCGTATGCCCAAGCCGAGGTGATGATGAATATTTCCAATCTTCTTTCACCAAAAGGGACTGCCTATTTTGCCGTTCGGCGTGATTTGAAAGAGGAGGGATTCAGGCTTCATGCCATTTATCGGGAATATACCTAACAATGTAATGTCTGTTTACCTTTTTTGAGTTTGGATCGCAATTCGAGTTATGAGCTTTACCAATACAATCATTTCAATAAACTTCCACGGCAAGAAGGAGAAAAGTGTCCCTTCTGCCGTTTGTCGCGCAGGGTGGAGGTGATTTGCGAGACGGCCACGTGCGTGGCTTTCTATGACGGTTACCCAGTTTCACCCGGCCATGCTCTGATAATTCCCAAGCGTCATGTCGCCTCCTATTTCGATTTGACCAATCATGAGCGTGAAGCAATGAATGTGATGCTCCAGTACGTGAAGCAAAAGGTGGACGAGCGTTATCACCCCGACGGATATAATATCGGAATCAACGTCAATGAAGCTGCCGGCCAGTCGGTGTTTCATGTTCATATGCATCTGATCCCTCGTTATAAGGGGGATGTAGAGAATCCCAAGGGAGGGGTGCGTGGAGTAATTCCAAGGAAACAGAAATATTAAGAGATAAATAAGAAGAAATTAGAAGAAAATAATTTTAGGCAGTATCAAATTCCCAATGTTATATTAGTCGGAGCAAACGTTCTCATTTTTAGTATAGACCATCCTTTGACTGGCAATAAAATGGACAGTTCGTTACATTGTGCTTATTCCGGGCGATAGTCGGCCACCGATTCCGGTGATACTCGGCCACCCGTGTTAGAGTTGCAAAGATATCA
>CALUIS010000046.1 GCA_944320765.1 uncultured Paraprevotella sp. | reverse complement strand
TCCTTTTCCATAAGGCAAAGGTCGGAATTATTAGGGATTTTGGAAAATAAATCCCCACTGAATTTCTACTGCCCCATATTTATAAGTGTTTCTATTGCTCATAAACTACCTATTAAGATTAAACATGTTAACTGCCCTTGGTAACGGAGAGGAACTCCGCCATCTTAATCATCAGGAAGATTGGTTGAAAACTGCCGTTGTGTTCGGAAACGAACTTTTAAGCACAACGAATGCCGATGGCACTAATATGTTCTTTTGCAAGTATCGTGCCATCGTGTAAATATGCTAAATTGTCAGTCTTCAAATCTTGCTGAATGTTAGATGTGGCAGACATATTAAAGACCATTGTGCGTTTTAATATGCCTAAAAAAGTTGCAGCAATGTTTCCGTAGATACAAAATCAGCCTGACTTATAACAACTTTCAAATAACTTTCGTATCTTTGCGCAGTCCTTTCGGGGACTGACATTGCGGAAACAAAAAGGAAGTGCCTTATACTCGATAAATCGCCAATTTAAGAAGTACAACGAGGCACAGAGGACAGCTCATATCAAGTGGGTTGCCCTACTGTGCGTTTGTACAAGCGTTTGGCGATGCTTTCGAGTATGCACGGTAGGCAGCCCACTTCTTTTTTATATATAAACTCCGATTAACAAAAATTTAGAACTCTCATTGGCTGCTACAGAGTTAAACTCGAAAAATTCGCCAAAATGAGAACGAAACTTTTATTATTAACTGCCGCATTCCTATTATCCTTGTCGGTAGGAACAATCACGGCACAGACTACGGACGGAAAACAATCCTATGTCACCGCTTCAATGGCAAGGAAAATCAACTATGGCTGTCGGTACAACGAGCGTTTGGAATATTTGTTCGCAAACGCCAATAACATTAACTTTAGCCACGAAGCCGACAAAATTCTGCGAACACTTGACAAGCACTTGGACTATGCTGAAAAGTTCCTCATGGCTATATATCAACAGTATGGGCTAAGAATGGGTTACCATGCCCTAAAAGAGATGGATTTCACCATTGAAGAAACAGAAAAGGTTGAGGCTGTATGGAAGAAAGAGGAAGAAAAGAAGATTGCCCTTGCGGAACAACGACAAAAGGAAAAAGAACGGAAAAATTTAGAACGTATTAAGGCTAACAGCATCTTTGTATCGGAGCAACTTTCCACCCAGCCACAGGTTATGATTGATGCTTATAATATGGCAACATTCCAAGTCTATAATGACAGAGAGGAACAGATGAATTACACTTTCAACTGCATTGTTAGCAAAGACGGGAAACTGACATTGGCACATCCATCCGATACGCTGAATTATTCTACGGTTCAGAAATTCATCTATCACTATATTGCTGATAACAATATGGATTTTGGTGGATTCAAGGCTGGTACTATCCGTATAGATGGCAAGAGCTATCCAGTGAACAGCTATATGATAATTCAGTTCAAGGAAAAGACTTGGCCTGTAAATCGCCACGGGTATATATCCGTAACAATCAAAAAGAACAAAAAGACTGGTTCATGGGAAATTCAGCCTGATGAATCCGACAATTTATATTGCAAGGATTGTGGTCAGCCTTTGAATACAGACTTGGATAATGCCATTTATGACTGCCCAGAATTGCAGAGTATGAAAGGCAAAGTCAGATTGAGGGTTGAAATATATGAAAGACGGTTGAGTTCCAATATATCGGAAGAAATACAACTACCACATTTCTTTAAGATGTCATATCTCAAGAAAAGCCTTCTTGGGGAAGAGTATTTGCCACTGAAATATAAGGTCTCATTCTAAAGTAGTGTATCATGAAAAGAATTATTTTGCTTTTGATTAGCATTATTATTAGTGCTGCTGCTTTCTCTCAGGACGTTGTAAAGTTAGGGAATGAACTGCTTGATGCAACTGATATGGAGGATGCAAGGTTCATCCTTGTCAATAATGATATGACAATAGAAACCTCAGATAAGATATTCATAGACCTAAACAAACAAATTATTGCATCAAACGGTTCAAATATTATATGTATCGTGACGACTGGTAAACAGGACAATCACGTGGCGTCTGTTACATTTATTAGTGAAAGCATGATTGACGGACTTGAAGATAATTTGAGTAATTTAGGATATAAAGCCGTTAGTAATACAGAGGATGGCGAATATTGTAGTGGGAACAAAAGCTGCAAAATATCTCATCAAACTTTGAATAGGGTTGAAGTAATACAAATAGAGTTTTCTGTCAATTATAATCAAAAATAATATGGAAATTATCAAAGGTATTTTAGCATTATTGGGCTTTGGCAGTGTAAGCCTTGTGTTTCTTTGGATATTGTATTCGGCATTTAATCTGCTGTGGGCTATACTTTCCGCTGTACTGGCTACAAGACGTGGCAGAAATGCTTGGAATTGGTTTTTCTTATCATGTTTCTATGGTATATTAGGTTTCCTTCTCTTGGTTTGTTCCCGTACTATCAACCAAGGGGAATACAAGGAAAGTGACACTATGTCGAAAGTCCTATGGACTATATTCTTCATCCCTATTATCATAGTCATAATGTACAGCATAATTGTTCTACCTAAAAAGCGGGAAGATGAAGAATTAACAAGGAAAGTGTTGGAGGATATGCGAAGAAATGAGCAAATATATCAGCCTAACTCTGACAATGACCCCTACAGAAAGAATATGCCTAACGTAAATGAAGATGAATATCCGTGGTAAGGTGAGAAATATGATAATTTAACAAAAGCAAGAAAGCGTCTTATTTTACTTGGGAATATTGAAAATGGGAGTGTCCTCACGGATTGCTCCCATTTTTAGTTTCCATATCTTCTTTGTAATTTTGTATTGCCAAATAAAAAACTAAAAAACAAAAGATTATGGAAATGGATAAATTACAATCTCAGCTTGACGCTGAAACTCTTGACTTCTTCAACTATATACTTGCGAAGATGTTTAATGTCGAATTGCAAGGATATGTTTATTCAGAAGAAGATTGAAAACAGGGCAGGATTTATTTCTTGCCCTTATTTTTTGCCAATACCGATAATGCTTTCCATAAGTGCCACTTTGCTTTACTACAAATAAATCCCATTCCAAAGTTTCTATATGTGGAATAACTATTAAAAGTAACACATATATGGAACAAGAATTTCTAATGAAAATCGCCAATGAAATCAACCGTCAGATACGCTGTGGCGTAACGGCTGATGTTATTATGTCTTGGGGCATATCAAAACGTATTGCCACGGTTTATCAGGACAGAGCCACCCTTGCCTTGCGTGTAAGCGGTGTACTTCACAAAGGCTGGGTTTATGTCAGTTTGGACGAAGGCAGGGATTGTTATGTAGTCACGTTGCTTTCGGCTGATAAAAGCAAAGTTATAAAAGTCCGTGACGAAGTTTATTGCGAAGAACTTGGAAGCGCCATAGACAACCTTGTAGAGCGCAAGGAAAGATGGACGGATGATATGTATAAGAAACTTGCCTTTGCCGATAGTGAGAGGAAGTTGAACGGATGAACATTCTTCAGTACAGTTAAAAATCATACGACAAATTTCAAACAAAGCAACCGATAAGCACTACAATTATTTATGTTTGCCTAATTTAAGCCGCATCTTGTGGCTTTTGATAAGCTGTTTTACGGACTGTTTCATGTCGTTTATTTATTTGTAGTGTTATATCGGTTACTTTCAGATATAGAGATTAAGAAAGAGTTGAAGATTTTGGACTATTCTCTTTTAGATGTAAATACGCTTATATAAAGCCACTACTTGCCAACCTTTGTTGGTCAGCTCGTAGTAGCTTTTTATAAAGACTTCGATATAATTTCTCATGTTTGGTGCATTTTGAATAGTCCATATCTTCAACTCTTTCTTTATACCCCTTATAACAGGCAACATTTGCAAACTCTCATAAATTAAGGATTGTTGGCTACTCAGAACCATTTTTGTGCTTCAATAACAAAATGTCCACGCCATTCTCATTCCACCCAGTTATAGGGTAATTGCAATCATATTTTAATAAGGTCAAAAGTAAAAACTTTCTGCGAGGAAGCCGTATATCCCTATAAACGTAGCCATGTTCGACAGTCTTCAAGGCAGCGAAGCCGTCAAAATATTCAATGTGTAACGAATAAGGCAAAACAGATATGAGCTGGTTAGATGATACAGAAAATCACCGAAAGCGTCAAATTGAACAGATGGCAAAGGCGTTTGGTGATGACACCGTATATTTCCAAAAAGCCAAAGATGGTGATACGACAGGTAAGTCCAAGAAAAAAGACAAAACACTTGCCGACAAATCCGATATGTATAAGATGCGTGTGCTGAAACTGCGCAAGTTCAATGAGCAAGACCAAAAGGAATATGTCGGAGTTGAGGATGTGGCAAACTCCTACATAACCAATCAAGAGAATGGCGACATTGTTATCAGCAAAACAGAAGATGGTTATTTGGTCAGCAAATTTCCTATTGACACCGAACATGAAGAAGGAGGGGAAACTGAAACCGCCACCCTTTCGGAAGCCATTGATATTGCATTGACGTACAAAGAAGATTTAGACAATGCAAGGACACCCGAAGAAATCATGTACAAAGAAGATTAAAAACATATCAAGATATGAACAACATACTATTTCAAGACAACCTGCGTACTGCTGAACGTATTGAAGCGGCACGCAAGGCAAGGGAGAAGCAAATAAACAAAGGCATTTTCTACGGCTCAACTCCTTCTATGGAATCAGAGATAGAGAAGGCTGCGCAATCCCGACCGCTGGATGCTAATGGCGGCGGTACAGATGTACTTTATCCAGAGGTTGAAACCTACAAACAACAACTGGATAACGGCAATATAACAGAAACATGGATTGACCTGCAAATGCAGAACATTCAGAAACGGTTGATTTATGACCCAACGGATGAACGTCTGTTGCAAATGAAACAGGTACTTTTGGAAAAGAAAAAAAAATTGCGCAACAAGGGGAAAGCCACGGAACAGGCATTATCCGCCAGTCGTAAGGCTAAGAGCTTACTCTTATCACCCGAAGACATTGTAAATGGCAGTAGGGCACGGGACAAAGCTGTACAGGCAATTATCCGTGCGTTGAAAGAAGAGTTCGGAGATATGGAAGCAGACCTCAAAGACGGAGTACACCGTGGCGGCAAGATGCAGACATATATCGATGCCATGCTGACATTCGGAAGGGAAAGCGTGACCACACCACTTGTGATAAACATACCCAGTGGTTTCAGCAACCGTGACATACAGAACATAAAGGCACGTGCCACGGGGATGGCAAAGGCTTATGGTATGCAAATGCTATACGGTGAGCGTACCACGGACATTATACTTTGGATAAATCCAACGGTGTACTATGATGAATATGGTAACTGGCATGATTATGCAAGGGAGCAATCATTGAAGAATTTGTAACTAATAATAAAGCTAAAAACATTATGGCAGATAGAATACAATTTAGGCGTGATACAGCAGCACGTTGGTCACAGTACAATCCAATTCTTTTGGAAGGAGAAATAGGTGTTGTTACTGATAATCCCAATCAGTATAAGATAGGTGATGGAGTACATGCATGGATATTATTATCCTGATATACAATATATCCTGGCAGGGATATTTAAGTCTTGTGTTGAAATCATATAATGTGCTATAACAACAGATTCGCTACATTAGCTTGCCGCATTTTTACGTTCGTCGGGACAGGTGGTCCCGCCCCTTGGCGCTGGCCGTTCCCCGACAGATGAGCTTAAAAGTGTTAACAGTCAGTG
>CALUIS010000045.1 GCA_944320765.1 uncultured Paraprevotella sp. | reverse complement strand
ATAAACCATATAAAGAAAGAGCTTCCTAAAACAGCTATCAGTATTCTTTCAAATGGAGTTAAGTTTGCTGATAAGGAATATGCAATGAAACTGGCAAAATGCCGACACCATGATTTGCAGATTGATATTCCGCTTTTCTCAGATATTGCAGAAGAACATAATCGTATTGTTGGCGCAAAAACATTTTATAAGACCGTTCAAGGATTATATAACCTTGCTTTGTTCCACCAAAGGATAGGAATTAGAATAGTCGTTCATAAGCAAACCTATAAACGATTGCCTCAGTTTGCAGATTACATTTACCATAACTTTCCTTTCGTTGCACAGGTTGCTTTTATGCAGATGGAAACAACCGGATTGGCAAAAGAAAATTTCGACCAACTTTGGATAGACCCTTATGACTATAATACGGAATTAAGGGAAGCGGTTTTGTTACTTGCAGACAGAGGAATGAAACCTTATATCTATAATGCGCAGTTATGCGTTTTACCCGAAGACATCAGACGTTACGCTCAGCAATCTATTTCGGACTGGAAGGATATTTATATTCCGGAATGTGAAGGATGTGTATTGAGAGGTCAATGTGGAGGATTCTTTGAATCCAATAGAAATGCACATAGTTCCCATATTAAAAAAGTAAAGCATATATCATCCGATATATTGTGTTAGTTAACTGATTGTCAAACTTTAAAAGAAGGAGGTATCAATGAAGAAACTCTTGTTCTTTGCGGTCTCTGCAATTCTTGCAGGAGCGAGCTACTGTACTTCTGTTGGAGAAAAGATTGTCGCCAAAGTGACAAACAGCGACACTCAAATCGAACAACAGCAAGAACAGACATTGGTGTTGGAACAGTCTTCTGCCGAGTTTAATCTGCTCGCAAGTCACAGTTCCCACAGCTCACATAGCTCTCACAGTTCGCATCGTTCGCATAGTTCTCACTATTCGAGCAGATGAGTTGTGAGCTAAATGATTTTCGGTGCGCCTGATTTTATATCGGGCGCACTTTTTGAGACTTAAAAATATAATGTAGTTATGAAAGTCGTTGTGGTTCTGCCAGCTTATAATTGTGCGAAATCTCTAAAAAAGACAATATCAGAAATACCTAATGAGATTGTTGATGAAATTGTCTTGGTAGATGATTTTAGTTCTGATGATACATTGAAAATAGCTAAAGAATGTCGTATTGAGCATATCGTAAAGCACAACAAAAATCTTGGATATGGTGCCAACCAAAAGACATGTTATGATAAAGCGCTGGAATTAAATGCAGACATCGTAATAATGCTGCACCCCGATTATCAGTATGACCCGCGTTTGATAACTTCACTTATTAGAAAAATCGAACAAGGAGCGGACATTGTTCTTGCATCTCGCATGATGAAGGGTTTTGAAGCTGTAAGAAATGGTATGCCACTATATAAGTATTACTGCAATAGAATACTCACAAAATTTCAAAATTTCTGTTTTCAGAAACATTTGTCAGAATATCATACAGGTTATAGGGCATACAGAAAGAATGTATTAGTCTCAATTAAGTATCATGATTTCTCTAATGATTTCATATTTGACAATCAGATTATTATAGCGGCCTTTTCTAAAGGATATGAAATACAAGAAATATATTGTCCTGCGAGATATGACAACCTTTCATCGTCAATAAAACTTTTACGTTCTACAAAATACGGATTCCAAATAGTATATTATACAATAAAGCAATTATTGAAAGGGAAATAATATGGAGCAGTATTATATATGCGTAGTTCTGATTGTATTTTTATTCCTCCTATTTTTTCATGAAATTATAAGAGATTATAAGTCTATAAAGCATCCTTTTAGACGTATATTGTTATGTTTGGTTCTCACTCTTGTATTCAAATATAATTATGGCATATTCTTTTATGGATTAGAATATGAGGATGCTTATGTTTTTAGTTTTTGTGCAAGGCAATTTTCATATGATATATTTCCAACTTCTTTTTTAATTGACGCTGTTTCAGTTGGAAGTCTTACCGAACCTTTACTAACCTCAACTTACGGCGGTCATTTTATAATGTACCCAACATATTTATCTCTTTTTACCAAAGTATTGGGATGGTCTCCAACAATTTTGAGTTTAGCAAATACAATCATCGCATTTTTCGTTTTACTCATATTGTCAGTATTCTCTAAGGAACAGAAATTTTGGTTTATACCTCCTATTATTTATTGCTGCGCTCCTATAATAAATTTGTTTGCAACCTGCTTTTTATCTGAAATATTTTCAAGTTTCATTTGTCTGATATTCGTATATACTTATTTTAGAGAGAAAGGAGTATATAACTATATTTTATGCCTCATTTCATTTCTTGTAGCTATTATGTGTAAAAGGGAAAATTTGGCATTATTGTCTTTACCTGCTATTGAATTTATTTATTTGACATTTTTGAAATACAGATGTAATATCAAAAATCACATTACAGAGTTACTGAAATATATTCCATTCTTATTTATCTTATGTATATATTTTATGTGTATTCAGAATGTCTTTAATATAGAAACAATTGAATCTAAAGATATAGAAAATGCTACTTTTTCAACTCGCTATATGGCCATCTTACTGCCTGCTTTTATCAAAGCAATGTTTGGTTTTGAGGCATTCACTTTAGTTCTTATAATTACAATTGCATGGATTGTATATTTCTATATACGTTACAAAAGAATAACAAAAAGTATTGCATTTCCACTCATTTTATTTTGTGCGTATCTTATATTATATACTGCACATTATAGAGGGTACTTTTTTATTCAAGAAAAACAGGTCTCCTCATTTGAAACTTATAGATATATCAATAATTTTTTCTACTTAATACCACTTGTATTTATATCTTTGAGATGCAAGTTCATTAGGCAAATAAAACTAATAGCTTGCATTGTATTGGCTATTTCATTATTTAATACCTACTCACTTCGATTAAAAATGTCTGAGACTGAATATCGGGATCGATTTTATGAAGCACAAACAGTTCGTGATTACATACAGGCAAATTCTACAAAGAGTGTACTTATCTGTGAGAACATTCTTTTATACCAAAATATATGTGATGACAACTTTGATGTATGCGATATTAGACTTTATGATAAACTGGACAAAAACCATCACACGGATTACTATATATTACTGTCGGATTTGAATTACCTTAAAGAAAGATATTCACTAAACATAGATTTACATGATGTTTATCCAGTAATGAGCTTAGGAGAACGAAAATACCTATATAAATGTAAGTAATTTAATATGCAACAGATGATAAACCTCTATCTGTAAGCATTCCAAAAATTCAGGGGGGGATTTACGGAATACTTCCAAATTTCCCCTCCTGATATTTTTATGCGATTGCGATTATAATGATTGGTGTATAGACAAAATTTTAATTGTATTATTTGCCAATTAGAAAACTGTTTTATAACTTTGCATCGAGTCAATTTTTTAGAAGTGGCGGCAACACTTGAAAATACGGCATTAAAACGATGAATAAAGAACTTAAAAGGTTTATGAACGCGGAATTCAAATCCAAAGCACGGATTGTGGATTCTAAAATGGTGGAAGTGACTGCGCCAGATGGTGAGGTCTTTCAAGTCCTTTGCCAAGTTGGAGCATATCTAAGTGAAGAAACCCGAAAATTTGAATTGCATCTTATTGAGGCAATCTTTGATAAGAACTTTTCAGAGGACAAGGAACAGATGACTAATATTATCTGGCGTGAATCTTTTGCTCGTGGCGTAGCTTTTCTTGGCATTAGTTCAGGAGATAGACAGGGAGAACGTGTAAGAATAGGTGGGCGTATTCGACAAATCAGAGAAGAAAGGAATATGGAAGCTCGTGATTTGGCTAAACTGGCAGGAATAGATGCTGCCAATCTTAGTAGAATAGAGAACGGCAAATACTCCGTTGGCATTGACATTTTATCCAAAATCGCCGCTGTTCTGGGGAAGAAAATAGATTTAGTTGACCTTTAATTGACATGACTATGACAAAAGAACAAATTATAGAAACCATCCTTTCGATTTCAAGAAATCTAAAACTTGAAGTGGCCACAAAGTGCAAAAGCGAAAAATGGAGTGCTGATATTGTCGTAAATTGTGGCACTTATAAAGTAGCTTTTAATATATGCAAAAGTCCTCGTAACGTAGAAGAAACTTATAAAGCCATGAGAGAGGAACGTATATGCGGATGCTGGCTACTGATGCCTGCGAAAAATAGCGTTTTTCTCCCCAATAATATGCCGTGCTTCAAGTTGTCAGAAAAATCCGATGTCATTCAAGTGTTTCTCAATTCTGAATTTGACGTTGTTAATTCTAATGTTATTGCACTCGACGTTTTTATTCCGTCATTGATAAAAGGAAACATCAGGTTCGCACAAAGAATACTGGTCAAATATATTGAGGTATGCTTTGTTGATATGCAATGTTGGAAATGCCATAAAGAAAACCAAATGTATTTCATCAACCGCTTGCGTTCTTCAAACGGAATATCAGTCCCATATAATAGTGCTTCAATGGATGAATTGGAGTTTAATCCACTGATAATAAAGTCCATTGAGCAATATATAACCGCACATCCGGAATTAGGAATCAAAATGGGTAAAATAAAGCCTCGATTCAGCAAAACTGTTGGAAAATCTTATCCATCGTTTGGTTGTGCTTATTGTGACAGTATTTTTGGAAATCATTTTGTCCAGGAAGCAATGATGGAAATGAGGTATTACTCAAATAGCTTGCCGAAAGCCCAAATAGAAATTCAAGATGAAATCTACATGCCTGCAGATTGTTGGTATATAAAGGAATAAATTCAGGAGGAAATCTTCCTCCTGAACCTATTTGGTGTTGCCCACAGCTTATATGTCTATTTAACTTTCCAGCGGATATAATCTTGAACACACCATTTTTCAATTCTTGCTGTCAGGTATTCATATAATCCGTAAAAGAGATTCGGGAAATAAGTAACACTTACCTTGAATGAAATATTGCACCCTTTTAAGTACACAACTTTTCTGCTGACTTTCTTTATCATAGACACAGGAAGAAACACATCACGGCTTATTTTCAAGAAACGTGGTTCTTTGGAATCGCTAAGAAGTATTTCCAATCCATGAGTGCCAAAAGGCAATGCTATCGTTTCTCCGTTCTTCATGTGCAGGGAAGAATGCTCTGCATTAATTCCTTCAGCCCACAAAATGTCAGAGAATGAAATTTCCGTATCACAGACTTCATCCATTGAAAAACTGTAGCCGTCTGATAGATGTTGTATTGGGCTGTACCTTACCAATTCATCCATTCGAGCCTGCATTTGCGCGATATGACGCAACTCCTCGATTGATACAAGTCTGTCTGTAAGTGCAAATCGCTTGAAATACTTTGTTTTCATAAACATTTGAATTATTATTGTTTTGCATTATTGCTGAACAAAAATAATTATGATGTAAATGGTGCACCCAAACTGTTTTACGAACAACCGAAATTCTTTGCAAACGACAAATTCCATCTTATTTCAAATACGACCACAGCACTATAACGAGAAAACAAATGGCCTGTGTGATTATCATGAACACGATCCAACGACTGGAAAGCCAAATGCCTTCGTTATTACGGAGGTGTTTGGTTAACTTTTTACTATGTTCCTCCAATAATTCCTTCTCGGCTTTGATGTGGTCGGCTGTACATTGATGCACTTTCGTCAGTTCTTCGGTGCAGACTGTGGCACGGATGACAGTGTGTTGTTCCGCCTTGACAATGGCACAGTTGATGCCGTTTACGATATTGTCCGCACTGTCCTTTGCCGCAACCAAGGCATTAAAAGCTGTCCGCTCCCGTTGGACAGTATGCTTCAAGCTGCCGTGTATGTCGTGCAGTTCTTCTTTGAGTGCGTTGATTTCTTTCATCAGATTGCGAAACTCGATTAGCTGATAATTGACTTCCTGAAGCAGTCCGTCAAGTTCCTGTTTGTCCTGTTCCAACTCATCTTCGGGTGTATAATTGGCAAGCCTCTCACGGAGAGCCGCCGTATCGGGTTGTTTCATTGCATTGCTGTTTTTAAGTTTGTCATTTCCGTTTTATTCCGCCCTTTGGATGTCTGCCGATTCTGTTTGAAGCGGCTTGCGCACATCTACGGGCAAACTCAATCTCATCTTCTTTCGGGTCGCGTCCCCATTTCAAGTCTGACTGCGAACCGCCGCCACCTCCGCCTGATGATACCTCATAAGGTGAGGTTATAAGGGTGAAGTAAGCCATCGCAAGATTTTGCAGGGCTTGCCAGTTGGCCAGTTCCCGGTAGTCAAATTCATCGTTGAAGAAGTCCAGCACCTCGTCCGGAAGATAACGCTTGTAGGTCTTGCCATCATGCTCAAACTCCGTGGGCTGACAGTTCGGTTTGTAGGATGTGTAGTCCTCGAATACCGGATTGTTCTGCCGTATAACAGGCTGCGGCTTTTGCATTGTACCATTGGGAACGGACGTTTTCTGTGTCGGTACAACTGGCTGTTTGGCAGTAGTGCGGACTTGTTGCGCCTTGTCCTGATGCAGTTTCTCCCATGTCTGCCTGATGCGGGATGCGGTCAGGTTGCGCCCCTTCCCAAGTTCCGATGCCTTGAACTTCGTGTTGCCTTTGAGAAGCACATAGCCACGAATGACATTTTTCTTATCCTTGCGTAAATATAAGTCATAACCTTTGGCGGCAAGCCGTTCTTGGTAGCCATTCCATGACCATTCGTCAAGCTCGCGCAGGGCTTCCATGCAATCTGCACTGACTTTGGGAATGTTGGTCTCGTGTATGTGCTGTGCCGTAGTCCATCCCCTTTGCCGTGCTATCATTTCCGCCGCCCGTTGTGCGCGGAGGTGTATGGCGTGGTCGTTGTTGATGTTCCCTTTCTCGTCCACACGGCTGACAATGGCATGGAGGTGCGGTATGCCGCTCTTGGATTCCTCATGCAGCCATATGGAGGACTTGCTGCCCGATATGTTCGTCTGCGCGGAAACCACTTTGCCGTCCTTGTCGCGGATTTCTTGAATGTCGAAAGCGGCGGCGAAGTCCCGCCACAGTTCCTGCCAATCGTCCAAAGTGAAGTTTTCGGTATGCTCCATCGCCGGGCTTATCTCTATTCGGATAGCATTGTTCCTGATGTTCGGGTGGTTCATCGTGGCAAACTTCATTTCCGTCCAAATACCCGACGCATCCATACCCTGCGGCATGAAGTTGTCACAGATACGGGTAATCCTTTCGGGATGCTTCTTGTTCCTTGATTCTCCCGACACATAGAGCATCGCCCTTATGCCGTGGGCTACGGCCTTTGCCTTGGCTATCATACGCCGTCCTCCTTTGCTTCTTCGTCTGTTGTTCCTGCCGGATAGCTGTTGGCCGTCTGTGCGGACTGCAAGAAATCGGTGACACGGTCTGTGACATACGCCACTTTCTCGTACCAGTCAAGCATGGTCGGCTGGTGCCGGAAAAGTTTTATCTTCTCGTTGTCGGTCAATCCGTGCAGGGCGTTGGCGAAGTTCACCATGTCCGTCCTGCAAGCCGCAAGCAGGCGCAATCCGTCCAGTTCCGTTTCGGAGAGCCGTTGCCGTGGCTTGTAGCCGAGTGCTCTCGCACGGATGAAGTCGCTGCGCGTCATGCCGCATTGTCCGGCGGAACTCTTGATTTGGGCAAGCTCCTGTTCCGTGACCTTGGTGACAACCACCTTGTCACGCCTTATAACGGGCTTCTCCTGCTTGGCTTTTCGTTGGGAAGTATCTTTATCATTTGCCATAACTAATGTCGTTAAAATAGTCGTGAAACGGTATCTACAAAAGGGATGGTGCGAGCCTGCGAGCGGCAAGGACAACAGCCTGAAAGGGTGTTGCGAGAGTGCCGGGGTGTTACTGTCCGAAGGCGGTAATACCTCGGCATATCTCGCAACTGAACGCTACCGCTCCATGCCAATCCACCCGTCCGCTTGCCACAGCCAAAACAGACTGGTGCCAGTGGAGTGCCGGATAATGGAACAACGGTAAGCGTTTGTTTTCACAGTACCGCCGTCGGCTCGGCTTTTGACTGTTCTTATTCTTCCCTCTGTTCGTGAGGAATAACAGGGTTGGATATGTTGCCATTCTCCGCTGTTTTCCACTCAAACAGGCACGGAAAGGTCATCACGGATGCAACCCTTGAACGGCAGGTGTTGATAACCTTCATGTCAGTAAGCATGGCAAGCAGGTTGCGTATGCGCTTCCTGCCCATGTTCCATTGCGAAGAAAGCTGTTCTTCGGAATACTGCGCCTGACCTGCGGAAAGCATAAGCGGTCTGTGGAAGCCATTGGCAACACTGTCCGTTAATGCCATCCTTGCCAGCAGGTCGCCAAACAATGTGAAGTTGCTTGTTTTCCTGCCATTGTCATCGGTAGTTGTTCCGCACAGCCATTGCAGAGCACGGTCGGAGAATCGGAAAGAGAATGATGCAATCCCTGTCGGGTACATGAATCTGTATGTTTCCTTGTCCATAAATCTTTGACTTTATAAGTGTGATACTAATTTTTCCTGAATGGAATGAAGCCGTACAGGTATCGGCATGGAAACACCGACTTGGTTTTTGTTGTACCCTGCACGGCTTTTCTGTTTTGAACGGCGCATGAAAAGTGTTAGGCTTGCCAATTACTTGCATCAGTCAGCCAATGCGTATCATCCCGAAATAAGGGAAGAAAAACAGGCTGCGTTACCACGGGGCATACACCTTTCCACTTTTTGCATACGGTCATTTGTTTACTCCGTTGCCGTTAGTGCTGCCCGGAAACGGTTGTCCGGATGCAGGCCGCTTGTCAAGACTCGATACGGCACGGCTGATGTCCGTGGCATTCACCGCAATGGAAAGCAACGCCTTGTTGACCGTCACCAACTGCCGCTTGTCGCAAAACTCCGTCACACGCTCCAGCAATCCGAACGCCCGGTTCAACCGATGTCCCTGTGCATTGTCCGCTGTCAGCCGCTCGTTGTCCGTGCCGCTGTTGAGATAGCGGTTGAGCGCAAGACGGTCGTCCGCTGAAATGCTCTCTGCCGTAGCCTTGCCGTCGGCGATGGCTATGCCCACACGCAGTGCGTCCGCCTCGTAGATGCCCACACTCTCCAAGAATGTGCGGATAGCTTGTACGTCCTTGCCGCTTATCTCACGTTTGCGGCTCTCGTTTTTCTTTTCAGTCGAAACAGCCGAAGCTGCTCCGGCCTGTTCCATGTTCTTACTCTGTTCCATAATACAATTTGTTTTTGATGTGAAAAAATAAGTTGCTTATTTCCGTCCGGCAAGGTAGCGGTCGGCTTCTTCATTGATTTCCCCTTGCGATGAGATGCGTACTCCTGTGAGGAAAGCATCCAAATCCTCCCTCTTGAAGAAACACAGCTTGCCGCACGGCTTGTACATCGGGATTGCCCGGCGCATCATCAGCTTTCGGAAGTAGGACAGCTTGAAACCGCAATACTCGGCGGCTTCCTTGGTGCTTAAAAGTTTTCGTTGCTCTGTCATGTGAGTATATTTTTAGTGGATATTCAGGTCGCTTCTTTGTCTTGGCGACAATGCAAATGTATGGCGGATGTTTTGGAAAACCTCATTTGTAAATGACACAAACAAAGCATTTTGTGAATTATAAATGAAAGTATAAACGGTGCATAACGAAGTATAAAGGAACTCTAAACCCTCCATAATCCCGGATTGTCCTTATATGGCAATCCATAAGAGCGGAAAGAAGTACGGATGTTTGCGGACAGGCATGAAAAATCCCGCCGCTGGCTCGCAGTGACGGGAACAAGAAAAATGATTTTATAAAAATATTCAGTCAGAGTTTCTTGAACTCTTCAAGGTCGTAGGTGTCAAGTCTCGGTCGCAGACGTGTAGCCTTGCGCAACAGTTTGGAGATATGCCGCTGGTGGTCGGACGGATTGTCTTTGGAGGCGGC
>CALUIS010000044.1 GCA_944320765.1 uncultured Paraprevotella sp. | reverse complement strand
ATTGTTTCATGGCACAAAAATATAATTTTTATGGGATTATAGAAAGGAACGCAACCGGATTTTCGGACTGATCCAAAGTTCCTTGGACATATATAGTATCTGCCTGATGCCGGACCACCGTATCACGACGGCCGACATATACCGTGTCCTTCACAACCGCACGGGAGGACATCCTGTCATGCACAGTCTCCATACGCCTGCCTCCAAGCCATACCCACGATGCGGACAAGATACATGCAAGACACACGACTGCCAACACCGTCCCCACACGGGAACACAAGGCCTCACGCACCTCACGGGCGGAAGCATAACGGCGGACGCGTTCCGCACGACGGCACTTCCGTCCCACCCGTACCATCCGCCACGAAGCCTTCCACCACGGGCGGTTCATCTCACCCAGCATCACTCCAAGAGAATAAAGGTCCGCACGTCCATCCGGCACCACTTCAGCACCGAACAGCTCAGGAGCCGCATAACGACGTGTCCCGGCCGGACCTTTCAGGACCTTGTAACTGTCAGCATCGGAACAACCGAAATCTATCAGCTTCACAAAACCGCCATTGGATGTCACCATCACATTCTCAGGCTTCAAGTCACGATGGACAACGCCTTGCGCATGAAGATACTCCAACGCCTCACAGATTTCCTCCACCACACGGAACCGTTCCCGGCGTGAAGGCCGCGCCGTCTCCAGCCACTGCCGAAGCGTATGCCCTTCCACCCATTCCAGCACGATGCAAAGCCCCACACCCGGCACATCCTCCATGCCGAACGTCTGCACAATATAAGGATGCTGCAGACGGTAACCCAGATCGAACTCCTTCTGCAAGGCACAGCGGCAGAACGTATCCTCCGCCAATTCCCTCCGGAGAGCCTTCAAAACAAAATACTTGCCTAGCCTCGTGGCACGGTACAACACGGTACGCCCCGTCCGAGAACTGTAAATCAGCTCCACATCCGTGAACTTACGGGAAAGATAGGCATCCCCCGCCTCCACCCACTGCGACGTTGACGTTTCTTCCGGCTGCATGGCTTTCCTTACCTTTTAAAGACGCGCCCTCAGATTTTTCCCAACCTCCAACGCCCTCGCCTCATGTAGCCATAGCAAAGCACAAGGATGCACAGCCCGTAGACATGTTCCGACGTCCAGCACCAGGCCACGTCGAACCGGAGGTGCTGGATGATGACATATATATATAAGGTATAGAAACACAAGGTAAGCAACTCCAGGGCGAAGGCCATGCGGGTGTTGCCCGTGCCGGAAACGGCCTGGAAATAAATGTTGCCCGGCGCAATCAGCAGCGGCGTGGTGCAATAGACCCACAACGAGGGGATAGCCGCCGTAATCAGGTCGGGAATGTTCGTATACACGCCCAATATCACACGTGGGAACAAGGCGAACAACAGCACCATCGGCAGCACAATCGAATACGCGAGCAACACATGCTTCCGGACGGTGGGCAGCACGGCCTCCTCATGTCCCGCCCCGATAAGGTTGCTCACCAACGCGCTGCACGTGGAAGCAAAGGCAGACACCACCATAAAAGAGATGCCGGAGATGTTGCGCACCACATTCGTGATGGCCAACGCCCGTTCGCCCAAGTGTTCCACGAACAAGAAGAAAAGAAACCACGTGGAAAGGGAAATGAAATTCTGGACCATCGTCCAGAAAGACACGTTCAGAATCCGGCGGAGCTTCTGCCAACTGTACCGCACGGGACGGTTCAGACCGTATTTCACCAAGTCCACCCGACGGCAAGTGTATACCACAAAGAATATCACGGATACCAACTCGGCCAGCGAAGAACCGATGGCAGCCCCGGCAATTCCCAGCGCGGGAAAGCCGAACTTGCCGTAAATCAGGATGTAGTTGAACACCACGTTGGACAACACCATCACCACAGAGTTGAGCGTGAGCGTCTTGGTCTGCGTGGTCCCCACAAAAAAGGCACGAAACATCACCGCCACAAACGAAAAGAAGAAGCCGAAGATGCGCCAGTCCAGATAACTGAGCGCGGCCTCCACGATATGCGGCGAGGTGACGATGGCCGGCAACAGCACCGGCGAAACGGCCTTGGAAAGCACGAAAGCGAACAAGGCCAGCCCCAGCACGAAATAAAGCCCTTGGTAGAAAATGCCGCCGATTTCCTCATAATGCCCCTCTCCGTTGCGGCGGGCCATGAGGATCTGCGCCCCGATGCCGAAGCCGAAACCCATCATGAAGATTACCATGTAATACACCCCGGCAATGGCCGCCGCCCCCAGTTCCACCTCGCCGACACGCCCCAAGAAAGCCGTGTCCGTCATCCCGATCATCTGCTCCATCAGCAGGCTGACCAGGATGGGATATGAGATGCGCAGGATATCCTTGGAAGAATATCCCTTCGCGCCCGACATTTTCTCCTGTTCCATCTTATTTCACATTTGAAGGGGCAAAATTATAAAAAAGGCCAAATACGGCCAACTATCCCAGCCCCGTTTTGAGCGGATCGAACGGTTTGAAGTTATTTTATCTTCTTCATAAAGCCCTCTGCGGCTTATCAGTATCAACTTAAACAACTAAGAACAATGGTATCAGTCAAAGTAAAATTCAGGCCCTCCTCCATCGAAGGCAAAATGGGAACACTCTACTTCCAAGTCATCCAACACCGCATCACACGGATACAAAAAACGAGGTACAAGCTCTACCCCGAAGAATGGGACACCCGCTCTTTGTCCATCATCCTTCCCACGGAAAATCCGGAAAGGCACCAATTGCTGTCCGGCATCCAAAAAAGTATCCGGCAAGACCTGGCACGATTCGACGAATGCCTTTCAATACTCGCACACAACAAGATAGACTACTCCGCCGACGACATCGTCGAGACATTCCGGAAAAGATGCCTTTCCGGCACCTTGAACGCCTTTGCCCACAAACTCATCTCCCAAATGGAAGAGCAAGGACGGTTCCGCACGGGAGAGACCTACAAGTCGGCACTGGAAAGCTTCATGCGCTTCAGGAGCGGACAGGAAATCTTGCTGGAAGAAATCAACCAGGACATCATCAAAGCCTATGAGACCTATCTCAAACAGCAACATCTGACGCTGAACACCATCTCTTTTTACATGAGGATCCTCCGCGCCATATACAACCGCGCGGCGGAAAAGGAACTGACCCGGCAAAGAAATCCTTTCCGCCACGTGTACACTGGCATTGAAAAGACGGTGAAAAGAGCGATACCCATACAGATTGTCCGGCTGATCAAAGAGAAGAAGCTCAATCCGGCCGATTCCATCAGTTACGCCCGGGACATGTTCCTCTTCAGTTTCTATACCCGCGGCATGTCTTTCGTGGACATGGCCTACCTGAAAAAGAAAGACTTGAGCAACGGCATACTGACCTACCGGCGGAAAAAGACCGGCCAACAGCTTTCCATCAAATGGGAACAGTGTATGCAGGAAATCATCGACAAGTATCCGCCAAACCCGACCGAGTACCTGCTGCCCATCATCATTTCCGAAAAAGCGGACAAGCGAAAGCAATACAAGAACTCGATGACGCTCATCAACCGAAAGCTGAAGAACTTGTCCGCCATGACCCACAGCCCCTATCCGCTCTCGATGTACGTGGCCCGCCACTCCTGGGCCAGCATCGCCAAAAGCAAGAACATCCCACTGTCCATCATCAGCGAATGCATGGGACACGATTCGGAATCCACCACACAGATTTATCTGGCATCGCTGGACAACGCCGTCATCGACATGGCAAACCATCTGGTTATAAACGACCTTTAAAGAATTCCATACGCCAAAAGGCCAGACACGGCCTTCCGCACAATCCCCCGGAGACAGGCCACCCGGGGGATTATCCGCCCGCCCGACCGGCACACTTTTCCGCTCCAATCCTTCTTCGGTACAAATATTTCCCGTAACTTTGGACTACCAAAAAGAAAACTACAATGAGTGACGGAAATTTCAATCGCAGCCTATTGCCCCATACCCCATACCACAGCGGGCTACAAGCAGGAAAAGCCATGGCACGTATGCAGGCACTCAAGGCGTTCAAGCTCTATCTCACGCAATCAGCCCCTCAAATAACAGAAGAGGAAATCAAAATACAGACGAGACGCTTTCAAGAGATTTTGTCCGGCATGTTATAAGTACGGACACATAAGTTATTCACATCCAGCACGTCTTACAAGCCTCCCTAAAAAAAGGACTTTTTTTCTCGCTGAAAATTTGGAAGAATGGCCTTAAAGCCGTACCTTTGCATCGCTTTTGAGGAAGGGTGCTTCCCCGCAAGGAAAGCAAGGAGAGATGGTAGAGTGGTCGATTACAACGGTCTTGAAAACCGTCGTGCTGAGAGGCACCGGGGGTTCGAATCCCTCTCTCTCCGCCAAGGCTCCGAACGGAGACATTCAAATAAGGGGTCGAAAAGCTTATAA
>CALUIS010000043.1 GCA_944320765.1 uncultured Paraprevotella sp. | reverse complement strand
CTTGTTCAGGCTATCCAAATTGTGCGCGTAATATTGGAAACGGGAGAAGGAATACAACCGGGGTTTCGGACTGACCCGAATTTCTACCGAAATGCGCCGCCCCTTGCCCGCCTTTCCCTAATTCTGCACCCGATTCAGAACGAACTTATTTATTCACTTTTTAAACGAAAATAGAACATGAAAAAACTATTTACTTTGTTCTTGTTGGGATGCGCCGCCGCTTCGGCGAACGCACAATATCAAGTGCAAAACGGCGGGTTCGAGGAATGGGAAACTGTCAGCTACCAACCTTCTTTCGGAGATGCCAAGACAGGCGAAGAACCCCTGTATTGGAACTCTTTCTTGACCGGCACTGGAACATATAAAAGCATAGCTGGTGCCAATCAGCTTGAGAAAATGGAAGAAACCCGTCCTGGCTCTACCGGGAGATATAGTGCAAAACTTTATACACGCAGTGTTTTGGGAATTGCTTACGCTCAAGGCAACCTAACCACCGGGTGTATTAATATGGGTTCCATGGATGCAACCGATGCAGATGGAAACTACAATTATACGAACACGGAAGACGAAGACTTCAACCAAAAATTCACAAGCATGCCCGATGCCATGCATGTTTGGGTGAAGTTCAATTGTACTACCACAGATTATCCTTACGGAAAGGTAAACACGATATTGCACACCAAAGGTTATTACCAAGACCCTTATGGAAACGAAAGCAAAATCACTGCCAAAGTCGTGGCCAAAGCAGAAGAATTGGAAATTGCCCATAGCAAAGACTGGCAAGAACTCACCATTCCTTTCGTATATGAAGAAGGCGTGGAAGAGCGCCCGGCATACGCTTTGGTTTCTTTTGCCTCCAACGCCCATCCCGGTTCAGGCAGTGTTGGCGATTATATGATGGTAGACGACTTGGAATATCTCTACTATTCCGAACTGTCCACGCTGACATACGATAGCGTGGATATCTTCCAAGCAGGAACGACGAACTACGACCTCTCCAACAAAGTATATAACGAAAGCAAATTGGCCTGCACCTCCAACGGCAAGGGTGCTACCATTGAGAAGGATTACAATGAAGAAACCGGCGTGTTGACCATTACCGTGAAGGGAGACAACTGGATCGAGGACAATACGAACCAGCACGTCTACACCATTCTGTTCAACAACACATCCAAAGACTACACGAACGACCTGCTGGTAGTGTTGGGGGGCAATCCTCTGGGCGCACCGCAAGAAGATATCACCATCCAATTGGCAGGTTCAGAGAACGGGAACTACTCTTTCATCCTGAAGGATTTCTCCGTCAACATGATGGGACAACCTATACCCGTCGGCACCATCCAACTGGACGGTCTGAGCATAGAAAACGGCAAAATCACCACCAGCCAAACCATCCAAATCCAAGCCGGCAGCAATCCGGGTGCCATCGGCCCAGGATTGGGTAATGTTCCGGTCGAATTGGAAGCAACTGTAAACGATGATGAGATAAGGGCTACCATTGCCATTGACATGATGGGAGGCATCAACGTCACCTTCGCCCCCGCCATTACCGTAAATAGCACAACGAACATCGCCGATGATTTGTCCGGCTGGTACAATGTAACTATTAACCGTTCGTTCCCCGCAGGATGGAGCACCATCTGCCTGCCGTTCGAAACGACCGTAGCCGCACTGGGCGCAACGCAGGCACAGGCATTCACGGCCTTCGCCGACAACGTGCTGACGTTTGATAAGGTGGACAACGGCAACCTGGCAGCCAACACGCCGTACCTCATCTACTTCGAGGAAGCCAAGGATTTAAGTGCAGCCCCCATCTACATGCCTGTTGAAATCGAAAGCAGCACGCCTGGGGTCGAAAACCACGGCGACGTGACCTTCACGGGCAACTACACCGCAGGCATGAGCATGGTAGGCCTCTACGGTGTGGCTGACCAGGAAGGCAAGCAGTACATCATGAAGGGCGTCGCGGGCAGCACATTAGGCAGCACGAAGGCCTACTTCACCGTGAGCGGCGCATCGGCCGGCGTGAACACCCTCTCCCTTGACATTGAGGGCGAAGGCACCACAGGCATCGAAAGCGTCGTGGCCGAGGAAGGCGAAACCTTCGACGTGTACACCCTCACGGGCGTGAAGGTACGCACCGCCGCCACCGGCCTGGACGGCCTGCAGCGCGGCATCTACATCGTGAACGGAAAGAAAGTGCTGGTGAAGTAACCACCGGCCTTTCCCACCCATAGATTACTAACCCATAAACAAATACATACAAATCATGGAAAAGAAAGCCCTTTATACCCCCCCACAGTGGATTTGACGGAGCTGGAGGCACAGGAGAATATCTTACAGGCATCCGGCGTGTTAGGCAGCGGAGACACCAACAGCGTTAAGCTGACGGACGAAACCTTCAGCGGCGAGTTCCGCTCCAACAGCAACCTCTGGGACATCGACTAAACCGGACACAAGATAAGACCGAAGGACAGCCCCCTTCCGGACGCGGCGGCCCCGCCAAAAGGCCGCCCGCCCGGAAGGGGGCTTCCGCTTGCCGACAGAGGGACGGAAAGCCCGTCCTATCTCGAAATTCTGTCAGAATTCTGGTTTACCCAGAAGAAAGACATAGACGAGGAGACCGGGAACATACCATTCAAGCTGGACCAGAACACCCCCAACGAACGTACGAGCTTTGACCTGACTTTCTACGCGGACACCACCAAATACCACTATCATCTGGAACTGGACACACACTCAGTGTACGCGGAGAAACTCTCTTTCTACAGAAGCACGCAACCCGTCATGCTCTTTGAAAGAAGGCTGGAGGACGCACGTTCCGTCATCTCGTTCGGCAACGCGCTGAAAATCAGCAGCGGTGTAAAAGAGAAAATCACGTTGGAATGCTTTAAGAACATGTCCTTCTTCGGCGCCACCATGAGATAAGTATGGGAAAAAGAACCTTAGGCAAATCCACCGCCACGTCTCCCTATTTCGAGCCGGCCCCGGCCTCTCCCCCATTGCCTGAGACCGAGGAGGGGAAAAGGGACATGAAGCGGCTTGCACCGTTTGTCATCGGAAGCCTTGACCGTCAATCCTACACCTATATATATAAGCTGTTTAAGGACTACACAGAAGGTTAAGCCCCCTCTTTCTCCGCCGCCCTCCGCCGGAGATAGTCGTCGAGAGGCTCCCCCTCCATCCGCTCGAAGCAGGTGCGGGCGGTCTTGGGCGAGCCGAACCCCACGCCCAGACAGTCGCCCACAGTGCGGATGGCACCGGTGGAAACGCCGCGCTTCAGGGCGGCGATGCGGTAGGAATTGATGTACTCGTGGATGTTGTTGTAGCCCTGGCTGCGCAGGCACTGCAACAGCAGATGGCGGTTGATGCCCGTAGCCGCGCACAGGCGGTCGCGCCCGAACGTGTTGTCCTGCCACTCGCGGCCGTGCTGCATGAAATACTCCACGCGCTCGAAACGGCGGCGGTTGGCCTCGTTGAAGTCCTCGCGGTCGGCCTCCACGATGACCTCCTCGGCAGGTGCCTCGTCCACCTCCACCCGCTCGGGCCGGGGCAGGTGCATGGCCATCGTCTCCAGCGTGCGGAAAAACAGATACATGTTCAGCAGGCAGAACAGCCAGAAATAGACCAGCAGCAACGTGACGTTGAAAACCGCCGCCGCCACCACATAGAACAGCATCGAGAAGCCCATGGCCGTCACATACCCCTTCACATAGCGGGGAATCTCCGCGTTCCGGGCCAGCAGCCGCGGCAGGCGGAGGATGTTCACCACATAATAGACCGACAGCCAGAACCCGCACAAGCGGAACACCATGTCCGGCCTCCACCAATAATCGGAAAACTCGGCATAGGAATGGATGACCACCGGACGGCTGCCCAGCAGCAGGCTTCCTATATATAATATGATAAGGAGTATGGCGGGCGAGGCGTACCTCCACATCCGCCCCCACTGCAGGTAGCCCGGCATGGGGATGCCCAACGGATAGATGCCCTGCAGGAACGACGTGACCACCAAAGCCAGCAGCATGAAGGGATGGAACAGTCCGATGGTCTCGAACGTCAGCAGGGACGTGAAGGGGATGGCCACACAGCACATGGCCCCGAATATCCCCATGATCCAGGCCAGGGAGAGGTACTGCACCTTGTAGCGGGAGTAGAGCGACAAGACTGCGGCCATCATCAGGTGGATGGTGGCCATCACGATGACGGTGACAAAGGCTAACTGTTCCATATCGGGCAAAGGTACGGAAAAAAGCGGAATCAGGCAAAAACTTCCTTCAATACATCCAACGACTTCAGGTCCGGGAACTCCGGGACGTGGAGCTTGTAATACTCGTTCAGCACCTCCAGGTAGCGCTCCCGCTGCCGGCGGTTCATGGCGAAAAAGCGCATGGAGTCGTAGTTCATCCGCATGAAAAGGGGGATGAGGGCGGCCTCGCGGGGTTCCAGGCAGGCATGGTGCAAAGGGCGCGAAGGCACGAAACAAGCGTTCACCAAGTCGAAACAGTCCCCCTCGTGCCACTCCTCCGTGTTGGGATAGAACCCCAGGAAGCGGGTCAGGCGGGTGATGAAGACCAGATGGAAGTTGGCAAACGCCCGCACGCTGGCGTCCAGCCACTCCAAAGAATACAGGATGTAGGAGAAAAGGGGGGCGTTGTCCGCCTCGTGCCTCAAGGCCCGGCTCAGGAACTCGGCCAGGAACATCGCAATCGAGGATTTGTAAGGGTCGTAAGGCAGAGTGCGGTAAGCGTAAGCGAAACGCACGTCCTTGACACGCTGCAAGGAAGCCTTCTGCCGGTACTCGAAATCCAGCTCCAGAATGGAAAGCGGGCGGAAAAACACACCCTTCGTGGCCGCCTTGCGCGACCGGGGCAACCTGACCAGGAAAGAAACCGTCCCCCGCGTGGAGGTATAAATGTCCACGATGAGGGAATGCTCCTCGTACTTGAGTGCCCGAAGCACCACTCCTTGCGCTTTCTCCAACATAAATCCGCCGTTTTGAGTGCCAAAAGTAGGAAAAAGCCACGAGAAAAGCACCGGAAAGCCTTAAAAACAGATTTTTTTGAAAGTTTTTCGCCGAAACGCTTTGTCATTCCGGAGAAAAGCCATACCTTTGCATCGCAATTCAGAACGGTGCCTTGAAAAGGCTTTCCCCCATTCCTGAAAAGCCCGGACGGAAGCCCGGAGTGCGTTGGTCCCTTCGTCTATCGGTTAGGACGAGAGATTTTCATTCTCTAAAGAGGAGTTCGACTCTCCTAGGGACTACTAAGTTGAACGAATTATTTAAACAGAGAGATGGCTAACCACAAATCAGCATTAAAAAGAATACGTCAGTCTGAGAAGAGAAGACTCCACAACAGGTATTACGCGAAGACCATGCGTAACGCCGTACGCAAGCTGCGCGCCACGACAGACAAGGCAGAGGCTACAGCGATGTACCCCAGCGTGCAGAAGATGTTGGACAAGTTGTCGATGAGAAACATCATCCACAAGAACAAGGCGGCCAACCTGAAGTCCAAGCTGTCGGCTTACATCAACAAGCTGGCCTAAGGCGGCCCGCAAAGAAAAAGATTATAACCACTTGCAAGATAGGAAGGGTGTGCTTCGGCACACCTTTTTTTATGCCCTCCAGCCGCCTTTTTAAGGATGCAAAAGTATAAAAAATATGGGTCAGTCCGAAACCCCGGTTGTATTCCTTCTCCCGTTTCCAATATTACGCGCACAATTTGGATAGCCTGAACAAG
>CALUIS010000042.1 GCA_944320765.1 uncultured Paraprevotella sp. | reverse complement strand
TCCGAAAGAACTCCAGAGTCCTTGTTGACAGGCCTGGACTTAATCACCTCGTAGGACATATTGTCTTTGGCCCTGGTACGCATTGTAAAGAGGCGTGGTGGAAACTGTCAATGCAGACTGAACAAAGTTCTTGTACAGGATGCGTTCCCGTTCCTCCCTCGATGGGAATGGGAAGGTATAGAACTTCGGCAGCGGCACATACCCGGCTTCCTCTTTCTGGATTTCCTTCATGTCGAAGTCCGTCTTGCAGAAGAATTTCGTGGTCAAATTCTATTTCCCCAAGCCTTTGTGCCGTATCGTCTCAGACAAGTTTTCTGTCCGGTAACCCGTTTCCTCTTTTATTTCCTGTAGCCAATACCCGCTCACCCCTGCCTGCTGTGCATAGCCTTCATAGCGGGAAACAACACCGACGGCTTTTTCAATGAGGGCGTCGGCTCCCTTGATGTTGTAGTGCCTGGCCAGTTCGAGCAGGTCGTCACGGTTGATGTCGCAGTTCTTGTTGCACACGGTCATGCCGTGACGGTTCACATATCCGGGTGCGGACGGATCGACGGAGAACGTATAATCGTATGCCGGGGCGATATGCCACACACCGTCGTCATTCATCAGGAAACTGAAGTTCTTGTTATGGTCGTCCACATTGCCTCCCAGTATGTTCATGACAGTCAATAGGAACAGCTGTTTGAGTTCGGCAGGCTGAATTCCGATCCGGCAGGCCGTGTCGAACAGGCTTTCGTAACTGTTAGCGGCAGGGTTCATGGCAGCCAAGGTCTGCACATGTACCTTTTTCCCATCCCTGCGGTCGAACCGTTCTGTCAGGAAATGGGCGGTCTTTTCCCCCTCCACAAGGTACGACGGCATCATGTTCAGACCGGCATCTTTCGCCATGAGGTAATAGCTGTACTCAATGCGTGTGGTGGGGACTTCCGAATGTTCGTCGAACTTGACAATCATGGGAACATATCCGGGTGCTGGAGCGGCAACCTGGCCGGAATAACATTCGCCCGTCTTCGGATTAAGGTTAATGATGGCTTTGGGTCTGCGTCCGCCTGCGGATGTGCCTACTTTGAACAGGCTCTCTATCAGGAAGTCGGGCTGCATCTCGGTCTTGAAGTTCCTGGCCTCGTTCAATGCGGACTGTGCCAGCCTGTATAGCTCGGCTATCTCCACTTTGAAGGGCTGTTCCATTTCCTCTGCAGCCGGAGGCAAAAACTCCAATGCTCCCATGCCCCGTCTTCCAATGTATGCCAGACGGTCAAGGGTGGACAGTTCCCTTGTGCTGATGCGGTGGATTTTCGCCCATTCGTTGAACACCTTGTTGCCCCAGTGGTCAGGCAGTGAGTCTGCGATGAAAGAGGGCAACCCGCCGAAGAGCTTTTCGCTTTCACCATACACAGGCAATCCGTTACTGACGGAAACGCTATGGATGGAGGCACGCAAAGGGGCGATGTCGTATCCGCTGTCAAGGAAATCACGGTCGAAATAGAAGCATATCTTTTCCGTGTATCTTTCCTTGTAGGCGACAAGCGATCCGACTTTCCGGTTCCACAGGTAAACGTCAAGATTCCTTATCATCGCTGCTCCTCCTTACTCGTTTGGGTATGTACTTGTTCATCTGTTTCAAGGCCATCGGGGGTACGGGCAGTTCGGGCAGCAGGTCGGACAAACGCTGCTCCATGCCCAGTACGCGCAGAAGCGAAATGAAATTGTTGAGCGTGATGTTCCGGTTCACACCCTGTTCGAGATGGCTGATGGTAGTCAGGCTCACACCGGACTTCTCCGCCATTTCCCTTTGGCTTATACGGGCGGCAAGACGGTACTCCTTCAAACGCTGGCAAAGGAGGGCGATGATGTCCTGGTTGGTGGTATATGAAAGATTGTCCATATAGTGACATATTGCTATTCATTTGCAAATATACAGATAAATATCCATATATAACTATTAACAGCGAGCATTTTTATTTCGCCCCTCGCTTGTTCAGCACGTCCTTTATCATCTCCCAGACATCTTGTCCCACCTGAACGAAGTTCTTGTATAGGATGCGTTCCCGCTCCTCCCTCGACAGGAAGGTATAGAACTTCGGCTACGGCACATACCCGGCTTCCTCTTTCTGGATTTACTTCATCTCAATGCGTTAAAAACTCTAAAAACGCTTGCACGTTCAACTCAACACGCCTATATTTGCAGTGTACTATCCAACTAATACACTAAAAATCCAAAAGACCACAAGCGTATGATGACCATCGACCACCTCTCCTTTGGATACTCCAAACGGAAGAAACGCATTTTCGACGACTTCTCCCTGAATCTGCAAGAGGGGAATGTATACGGACTGCTGGGAAAGAACGGGGCCGGGAAGTCCACCCTGCTCTACCTGATGACGGGACTGCTCACGCCGGCCGCCGGAGAAGTGCGCCTCAACGGCGTGGACGTCCGCCGCCGTCTGCCGGAAACGCTCAGCGACTTCTACCTCATCCCCGAAGAGTTCGACCTGCCGAACTATTCGCTGGAAAAGTATGTCCGCCTCTACGCTCCCTTCTATCCGAAGTTCGACCACGAGAACCTGCGAAACAACCTGCAGATGTTCGGCCTGGCCGAAGACCTCAAGCTCGGCGAGCTTTCCATGGGACAAAAGAAGAAGGTGCTGTTCTGCTTCGCCCTCGCCACCCGCACCTCGTGGCTCATCCTGGACGAACCCACCAACGGCATGGACATTCCCGGCAAGAGCCAGTTCCGCAAACTGCTCATCCGCGAGATGGACGAAAAGCGCGGCATCGTGATTTCCACCCACCAGGTGAAGGACGTGGAACAGCTGCTCGACCACATCGTCATCATCGAGAAGGGAAAGGCACTCGTGGACGCATCATCCGCAGACATCTGCCGGAAGCTGTACTTCACGCCCTCCGCCAACGAAGAGGAAGCCCGGTTGGCCTATTTCGCCCAGCCCTCTCCCCACGGCTACTCCGCCATGCTGCCCAACCCTGACGGACGGGACTCGGAAATGGACATCGAGCTGCTGTTCAACGGCGCGTTGGCGCATCCGGAAACGCTCGGTCAATTGTTGAACCCGCAAAAATAAAGCACCATGTCCCTGCCATCTTTCAACGGTAAACGCTTCGCCGCCCTGCTCCGTCTGGACTATGGCGAAAGGCGGATGTCCTATTGCTTCTTCCTGCTCGGGGCCTACCTCATCTCCGCCATCACCCTCACGGCCGGCAGCATGGAAGTTTACCGGAACACGCTGCCCGCCATCGACGTGTTCTACCAGCGCGGGGCGTTCCATCCCGGAGCGGATCCGGGATGGAACGTCGGCAAACAATACCTGACCGTGGCGTTTTTCGTCTTCATGCTGGTCTCCACCATCGTATTCCGCACCCGCACCCAAACGCGGCGGGAAAACATCCGCGCCCTGCTCCTTCCCGCCGCCACGGCGGAGAAGTTCACACGCTGGTGGCTGTATGCCGTCCCCTTCTCGCTGGCCGCCTTCGCCGCCATCTTCCTCGCCGCCGACCTCACGCGCATCCTCATCTGCCGTTCGGTATTCCCCGGCGCGGACTTTTCCCGGCCCTTGTTCCTCGACCCGGACTTGTACCAAGGCGAGGTCACTCCGCTGATTTTCCAGACGCTGTTCACCCTCACCCTGCTGGGGCAATCCATCGTGGCCCTCACCGCCACACTGAAGGCGAAACCCGCACGAGTCCTCGGACGGCTCTGCCTCCTGGCCCTGCCCGTCATCCTCGTCCGCAGCGTGGCCAGCCTCATGCGGGTCTATCCTTGGAGCATGGATGTCGCCGTGGTCTGGCTCTCCGCCTGGCACGCCTTCTTCCTCGCCCTGACCGTCCTTTGCTGGTATGCCAGCTACCGGCGGCTCGCCCGAAGAGACCTTGAATATTGTCCCCCATCCTCTGCAGCATGAACTTCAAAGAAAGCAAACCCATCTACCTGCAAATCGCCGACCGTATCTGCGACGAGATCCTGCAAGGACGCTATGCCGAGAACGGGCGCATCCCGTCGGTGCGTGAATATGCCGCCACCGTGGAGGTCAACGCCAACACGGCCATGCGCTCCTACGACTTCCTGCAGTCGCGCGGCGTCATCCGCATCCAGCGTGGCATCGGCTACTTCGTGGAGCCTGCCGCGGCCGACCGCATCCGCTCGTTCCGCCGGGAAGCCTTCATGAACGAGGAACTCTACGACTTCTTCCGCCAGGCCCGCTCCATCGGCCTCACCGCCGACGAACTGGCCGCGCTCTACCGGCAATACTGCGACGAACAAAACAAATTGTCCCAACCCTAAAAAACATCAGCCATGAAACAGGACCTTTTCAACCCCGCCCGCTTCCTCCATTACCTCCGCAAGGACTGGAGCGAGAACCGCATACAGTTCCTCTACGACCTCGTCTTCCCCTACAGCATCCTGACGCTGCTGTTCCTCGCGACAGACTTCGGCCGGACACAGTCCGTGGTCCAGGCCCTCCGGGATGTGGCGCAAGAAGGGAAGACCCGCAACAACAGCTATCTGGATGTGCTGGAACATGCCGCCCAAGGCATTGACGACTGCTGGGGTACCATGGGCTTCATGACGTTGCTGTGCTTCATGCTCTACCTGGCTTTCAGGGGCAGCACGTTCTTCCTCTCCTCCAAACACCGGCGCGGCTACATTTCCGACCTGACCCTTCCGGCCTCCGCTCCGGAGAAGGCACTCGCCCGCTGGCTCCGCACGGCCCTCGTCCCGCTCCCGCTGTTCATGGTATCCGTCGTGCTGGCCGACTACACGCGCATCGGCGTCATGCACTTGGCTTATCCGGAAGTGTCGCTGTCCTTCCCCACCCCTTGGAACGGCGTATGGGAAAACTTCTTCCTGACCGGCATCACGCAAGCCTACCCGCTTCAAGCCCTGTTCATCCTGGGCGCCACTTACTGGCGCAAGAAGCCCTTCCCCAAGACGCTCAGTGCCGTGCTGCTCCTCGCCCTGCTCTTTTATGGGACCTACTATTGCAATGTGACGTTCCTCATCGGCCCGGAATACGGCTATCATTCCGCCCCGCCCCGCTGGTTCCATGGCTGGTGGAAAGGCATCGACCTGTTCGTCCTCCTCTTCGGCTACGTCCTGGCCTACCTCCGGATGCGCCGGGCCAGCCTCCGCGTCAGCTGGAAGGACGGGACGACCTTGGCCCTTCTCGCCGCCGTCCTCGCCGGACTGTGCCTTTGCCTCTGGATGCCCCACCACGTCGTGGCGCATTTCGGATTCCGTTGAAAGAACTATAGTCTTGGCGAAACTGCAAAAAACTACATTCTATTTTGCTGTGTAATAATTAAGCAGTACTTTTGCATAAAAATTACAATTATGGCCATAACGATTAAGAACATCCCGGTTTTGGAAGGTGCTACGGCAGAGGATTTTGTTCGCAGTGCTGACGAAAACGCCGTGAAAGCAACGCCCTGTTTGTCGGATTCTGCAAAAAAACGGTTGCAGAAAGTGTTGGAAAAATCCCGCTCCTTCCGTTTCAACTGAAAATGGGCGAAATTTTCTTATATGATGATTGCGTCATGCTCGCCTACAACAAGGAAGTGCGTGAAAATTGCCTTCCGTTCAGTTGTGGAGAAGATGACCTTGACGATTTTTTCCTCAATGATGCCGATCTGTATGCGGAAGAACTGCTGGGGAAAACTTACTGCTGGGTTACAACGGAAGCTCCACACCGCATTGTGGCATTGTTCACATTATCGAATGACAGTATCAAGACCAAGCTAATGTCCTCCAATGATAAAAACCGCTTCCAGCGTAACATCGTAAATCCCAAAAGAGGACGCAGTTACCCGGCTGTTCTGATAGGAAGATTGGGGGTCAACCGTGAATTTCAAAATACGCCGAGCCATGTCGGGCAGCAACTGATGTCTTTCATAAAAGACTGGTTCCGACATGAAGACAACAAGACAGGATGCCGTTTCATCGTGGTGGATGCCTATAATGAAGAAAAGGTGCTTCGATATTACGAGAAAAACGGCTTTGTTTCGGATCAGTCCGAAAATCCGGTTGCGTTCCTTTCTATAATCCCATAAAAATTATATTTTTGTGCCATGAAACAA
>CALUIS010000041.1 GCA_944320765.1 uncultured Paraprevotella sp. | reverse complement strand
GAAGGAAGAGCCGAAGGAAGAGCCGAAGGAAGAGCCGAAGGAAGAGCCGAAGGAAGAGCCGAAGGAAGAGCCGAAGGCGAACGGGAAAAGCAGCTCCAGATTGCGGGAAACCTCAAGCAAATGGGGTTGCCCATAGAAGCCATTGCCCAAGCCACAGGCCTCACACCAGATGACATCAAAAATCTCTAATCCGTCTTCCTATGATTTGCCATCCCAACGCTAAAATCAACCTCGGGCTGAACGTCACGGAACGCCGTCCGGACGGTTACCACAACCTGGAAACCGTATTCTACCCCATCCCCGTCTGCGATGCCCTACAGGTGGAGACCAATGCGGACATCCCGCCCGCCATCTTTCCCGAAGGATGCGCCGTCCATGTGGACAAGCTGCCGGACTATACCCTCTCCACCGCCGGCATCGACATCGATTGCCCGCCGGAAAAGAACCTGCTCATCAAGGCCCTGCGGGCATTGAAGCAGGACTTCGACCTGCCCCACCTATATATATATATGTATAAGCAAATCCCGTCTGGGGCGGGACTCGGCGGCGGCTCGTCCGATGCGGCCTTCATGATGAAGACGCTCAACGCCATGTTCTCCCTCGGCCTGGGCGATGACGAGTTGGAACGCCGCGTGGCGGTCCTCGGGGCCGACTGTGCGTTTTTCGTCCGCAACCTGCCGGTGTTCGCCACGGGTATCGGCAACATCTTCAGTCCCTTGGAGCTTTCACTCGCGGGCTGGCATCTTGTGCTGGTGAAACCGGATATCTTCGTTTCCACCAAGGAAGCCTATTCTGGCATCCGCCCCCACCGTCCTGCCGTACCCGTGACGGACATCGTGCGCCGCCCCGTGGAGGAATGGCGCGGACTGCTCGACAACGACTTTGAGGAAGGCATCTTCGCCCTCCATCCCGCCATTGCCGGCATCAAGGAACAGCTGTATGCACGTGGAGCCGCCTACGCGGCCATGAGCGGTTCGGGCAGCAGTGTGTTCGGCCTGTTCCGGCAGATGCAGGACGAAGCGGAACTGCAGGCCCTCTTCCCCGGATGCTTCTGCCGCCAGATGACGCTCTAAGACCGGACTTCCACCGTCATCCTTACTTTCTTGCCGGAGACTGCGGCCGAAGTTTCCATCCCAGCGTCAGCATGTAATACCCCTTCACGATGTTGTAGTAGGTTTCCGTCTTACCCTGCACGTTCACGTCCATAAAGACGGAACGCATCTGGCGCAACAAGTCCGTCCCCTCAAGTTTCACCAAAAGCCGGCCTTTCAGGAACGAACGCGAAAGGGAGGCGTTCCATATCAGGTAGTCGGCGTTCATGGCTGCCTCGTCGTAACCGCGGCGGCTGTACATGTTCAGGTGAGTGGAGAGCGAGATGTCCCACGGCAAGGTATAGTTGCAGCGGCCGCCGTAGCGGAAGTCGAAGGCATCCACCGTGTTGAAGTCCGGACGGTTGCCCGAGGCATGGCGGTAAGCCATCTCGGCGCCGAAGCTGACGAAGAGCTTCCCGCGCTGGAAGCTTGCGGCCGCGATTCCTTTCAGATAATGGTTGTGCACGGTGCTCAGCACGCTTTCCGTCAGCCCCTCCACCGACGAGAGGTCCACGCTGCGCCGGAAGTCGTAGCTCACCTCCGTGCCAAAGCCCCAGAAACGGGCGAACTCGCTACGGTTGTACACCGTGCGGAGGTTCACGCCCCGGTTGCCGTCCACGTTCTGCGGACGGAACGTGTACACGCCGGTCTCCGGATTGTAAGTAAAGCCTTGCGCCACGTCGTTCTTCCCGAACCAGGCATGGCCGCTCAGATACCAATCCCACTTTCCCTCCGGATTGCGTTCGTAAAATTCCGAACGGATGTTGTACCGCCAGCTGTTCTTCAACGCCGGATTCCCTTCCATCACCGCCAGCGGGTTGTAGTCGTCGCGGACGCCCACGCGGTTCACCAGGTCCGGCGTGGTCAGCGCCATGTCGGCGTTCAGGCGGAAATAGCGGTTGTAATGGTTGCGGAAAAGGATAAGCGTGAAGTCGGGCTGCAGGCGGAACGTGCGGCGCACCAGCGTGGTGTCCATGGCGGCGCGGCGGTAGCGCATGTCGTCCTTCGTCTGCATGATCGGCAGATGAAAGTTGAACCAGGTCATCCGCTCTTCCGTCTGAAGGGAATAGAAATAGCGAAGTCCCAGCTGATGGTCCCGCGTCAAGTCCCAACGGTCGTAACTGTTCTGCGCGTCCAAGGCCGCCAGCAGATGGTCGCGGTTGGAGGGCAGTTCGCCCAAGGCATGGCCTTCGCCCACGTCCCATCCGGCCAGACGCTCCAGACGATAACGCGGGGCATGGTCGCCCGTGAACGTCTGGCTATAGTTATAATAGGTAATGAAATGCCAGTTGTTCAGAAAGTTGAACGTATATTCCACGTGCGGACGGAAGGAATACTGCCGCTTGCCGGAATCCTCATACCGGTTGCGGCTGTCCGCCGTCCCGCCGGAAGCGGGATAATCCAGACGGTAATGCTCGAAAGCCTCGTTGCCCCACTTTCGGTAGGAGGCCGCGAACCGCACCTGCAAGTTATCGCCCCAAGGCAGCTTCGCGTCGAACGCCGCGTCATGAGACACCCCGTAGTTCCACGCCTTGCCCTTCGAACGGGTGAAGGAACGGTTCAGCACGCGCCCCGGCCCGTCCCATCGTCCGGAAGAACTAAAGAGCGAATCGACCACCACGTCGATGCCGCCCACCGGCGACGGGTCGGCATCCATCGTTCCCTCCAGCGTCTCTCCCCGCGAATCGGTGCTGCTGTAATCGGCCCTTTCGGACAGGGTCAGGAACGTGTTCCGCGTCTTCCATTTCAGCACGTTCCCCGCGTTGAAGTTCGTCACATCGGCATCCGAGTTCGTCCGGGAACGCCCGAACTGGCTTCCAGCAGGCAGATAGGATTCCCGTGCCGACCGCTGCCGCACGTCCTGTCCGCTCCATCCGGCATCCGCCGTCAGCGTGTTTTCCAGCCCCCGTCCCTTGTCGGTGAAGAAGAACTCCCCTCCGGCCGACTGCGTCACGAACTCGCCGTTCTTCAGGCTCTCCTCGGGCCATTCCCCGTTCTCTCCCGGCCGGCCGTACACTGAGTTCGTGTTGTTCGCCGACCCGAAGAGCGACACGCGGGAGCGGTCGGAATAGCGCATGCCGAAAGCCTGCCCCTTGTAGCGGCTGTCCGTGCCGCCGCCCAAGGAGGCGTTGGCCATGTAGCCGGAATTGTACTCCCGCTTGAGCCGCACGTCCATCACATAGTTCTGCGGAGCGACCCTGTAGCCCAGGAACGCGCTGCGCTCCGTGTCCTTATGGTAGACCTTCACCTGCTGCACGGTGTACGACGGCAGGTTGTCGAGCATCTTCCGGTTGTCGCCCTTGAAGAAGTCCGTGCCGTTCAGCGTCAGGTAGTCCACCTTGCGCCCGTTCACGTAAATCTCGCCGTTCTGCTTCAGTTCCACCCCAGGCATCTGCCGGATCAGCTCGTCGAGCATCGACCCTTCGGGCAGGTTGAACGCATCGGCATTATAGACCAGCGTGTCTCCCTTGTAGGCCACCCGGATCTTCGTGGCCTTCACCACCACCTCGTCCAACGCCCGGTCCGAGAACGGGTCGTACGGCTTGCGCCTCATCTCATGGTGCGGCGCGTCCACGTAAGTGTTCCGCCCGATGCGGCGGAGGCGGAAATCCACATACGTGGTCAGGTAGTCCGGATGCTCGGCCTTGATGATGAACCGCTGCGGCACGGCCGGCACGTCGAACTTGTAATAGCTGTCCATCTGCGGCGTGTCCGGATTGAAATAATCCACGTGCATAGTGTCCACCACCGTGCTGTCCGCCCGCATCAGCGTGACCAGCACGCCGCGGATGCCCGCATAAGTGAAGGCATCCTTCACATGCCCCCACAGTTCCACCGTCCGTCCGCCGGACGCGCCCTCTCCCTTCGTACCGCTGCCCCCCTGTCCCATCGCCGGGAACAGCATACCGAAAAGGCAAAGCACCGCGGCCATCTCTCTTTTCACGTATCCCATATCTCTTCCGTTCTTTTATGAATCCGTACAAAGATAAGCTTTTTCACATTCGTTTTGTCACCCCCCCGTTTTTTTAGACACGTTAACATGCCGGACTGGGCCAATCCCCTTTTCCCGCCCGCGAAATAGGGAAACGCCTACCGCCAAATAGGAAAAATCCCTTTCCATGCCCGACGGAAAGCACGAACTTTGCACCAGAGAAAGAAGAAACAAAGTAAGGACACTCAAAAAGGAAACGGACATGAAAAGGATTTTAGGACTGATTATCGCACTCCTCGCCGGACTGACCGCCATCCGAGCCATGTCCTACGAAGAGGCGCGCGACAGGGCCAGGTTCCTGACCGACAAGATGGCGTACGAACTCAACCTTAACGAACAACAATACAACGACGCCTACGAGATCAACCTGGACTACCTGATGAACATCCGCACGGAAAGCGACATTGCGGGCGTGTATCTGGAACACCGCAACGCCGACATCCGGTGCATCCTCTACGACTGGCAGTACGCCCTGTTCCAGACCGCCACCTATTTCTTCCGTCCAGTGCTGTGGCGGGCCACAGGATGGTTCCTGCCGGTGTACACCGTCTACAAGCCAACGCTCTTCTACTACGACCCGCCACGGGTGTTCCGCGTCTACCGGGGCGGACACTATGCCTACCGGCACGAACACCGCGTGAGCTTCTACGCCCACCGCCGCCCGGCATGGCACGGAGGACTAAGAGGCGAAAGCCGAGGGCCGGCCCCCGGACGGCCAGCCCCGCCGCCCAGGAGACCTGCCACGGCAGGCGGCCCCGGCTTCCACTTCGAACCCGCCGACAGACCGGGACGGCCCGGACAGCCGGCACGGAAACCGGACAACGACCGGAAACCGGGCTTCCGGTTCGAGCCGGTGGCACGCCCCAACAGCGGCACGCCACGCCCGAACCGGACTGAAACAACCACGCGGCCCCAGACCACGTCACGCCCCACCGGAACAAGGCCACAACCGCGCCAGAAGGGCCGCACACAGCCCTCGGAAGCCCGACGGGGAACAAGCAGCTACACGCGGCCCAGCTCCACACGGACCACCGTGCGACGGACACCGACCCGCGCCACCAACGCCTCCGCACGCCCGCAGTCCAAGGTCGTGAACACCCAACGGGTGAGGAAACCGTCCGCCACACACGCCCCCGCACGGCGGACCCCCGCCCCCGCGCAAAGACACGACTCCGGCAGGAGATAAAGACATAACGACTATGAATGAATCTAAAAAATGAAACCTTAACTACGAAAGGTCCGGTGGAGACACCGACATGTTGGGGCGGCTGTCCGTACAAGGGCGGCCGCCTTTTTCATGCCCCGCCAGAAGTTAAAATAGGATAAAACAACGGAGGCTTGAACCTCCCCCGCCCGATAATTCGGTATCTTTGAACACTCAACCAACAAAAAACGAATGAAAAGAAACCTCTTCATCACCGCCGTCCTGACGGCCGCCGCCCTCCTGAACACCGGATGCGGCAACGACATGGAAACCCAGATCGCAGGAAAATACGAGCATCCCGACCTGCCGGGACAGACCTTCGAGTTCGCCGCCGGAAACCGCTACGTGAAGACCATGAAGGCCGGCGACACCGACTGCACCATCGAGTACACCGGCACGTGGAACGTGGACGGCGACAGCCTGTTCGTGGAAAGCGGACCGGAGAAGCCCGCCTACCACTTCGGCAACAGCATGACGGACGCGCAGAAGGACATCATCCGCCGCCTCGCCGAGAGCGGCCAGCAGCCCCGCCTCGCCTTCCGTATCGCCGGCGTGGACTCTCTGGCCCTCAGCCTCGAACGCGGCGGAAGGATTGTCACCTACAACCGCGTGAAGTAAAAAAAGAGGCGCGGCCGCCTCTCCGTATTCATTCCGGCACATCCTCCTTCCCCTCAAGAATGATGGCCGAAAGCCCGTGGCGGGAAGCCGCCACGTAGTCCCTCTGCGCACACCCCTCACGACACAAGTTCGTGACATACAGCGGATGATGCAGGCGGAACGCTGACACGGAGAACATGTCACCGGGCTGTAGCTTGGCATTCTCCGCACCCACCACCACGAAGCGGGTGTCCCCCAGACAGCGCAACAGACACATCCGGTCCGGCAACCAGGCTATCCGCACACAGTCCCCCTCACGTAGTTCCTCCGCCCGCACCTCGGCCGGCGAAAGGAAGTCTGACTCGCCCTCCATCGAGCAGCAGAAGTCATCGAACCCGGCAAAGCCCACGAAACGGGCCAGCACGGACAAGGTGGCTACACGCACCGTTCCCTCAACCGCCACATAATGCCAGATGCGCTTCAGTGTGGAGACACTCAGTGTCTCCGCCTTCTCCTCCTTCATACGCAACGCCAACCAATCGAAATCCACGGGCGTGCGGATCTGCCGGGTCAGTCCGAAAACCCGGTTGTATTCCTTCTCCCGTTTCCAATATTACGCACACAATTTGGATAGCCTGAACAAG
>CALUIS010000040.1 GCA_944320765.1 uncultured Paraprevotella sp. | reverse complement strand
CAGCTTGAAGAAAATAAACCGATTTATATAGTGATGAATAAGAAAGAAGGTGCATCGTGGATTACGACACACCTTCTTTTCCCGTATCCCCGGCGCGCGCGGGGGTTATTCCTTGTCTCCTTCGGGGCCGGCCTTCATTTCCGGGCCGGGCTTGTAGCGTTTGTTCAGTCCGTCCACCACGTCTTTCGTGATGTCATACTTGGCGTTGGCCAGCAGGATGTTGTCCCCGGCTTTGCTGATGATGTAGTCGAACTTCTTGTCCTTGTTGTACGCCTTGAGGAACGACTGGAGCGAGTCGCGCAGCGCGTCGTTGTACTTCATCTGCTCGGCGGCGAAGTCGTTCGAGAGCCGGTCGCTGAGTGCCTGCAGGTCCTGCTGCTGCCGGGCCAGCGACATTTGTGCCTGCTCCACCTGCTCCTTGGTGGTGAACTGGTTGGTCTCGTATTTCTTCTGCAGTTCGGCGGCCTTGTTTTGCAGGGCGCGTTCTTTTCCGGCCAGTGTGGCGCGTATGTTTTCGCCCTTTTTGTTCATCAGGATGGTGTAGTCCTTGCAGAAGTCATACCGGGCCATGAGGGAGTCGATTTCCACGTAGGCGATTTTCAGCCCGCCGGCGGGGGGTTGCGCGGCTTCCGTATGGGTTGTTTCATTCTCGGCGGATGGGTTGCAGCCCGTCATGGCGGATGCGCCGGCCAGGGCGGCGAGCCCTGCGCAGGCGAGATGTAGTTTCTTCATTGGTCGTTATGATTCGTTAAGTGATTGTTTCCGTGTCGTGCGTTCGCTGATGCGGTGTGGGTTCTCCATGCGCTCCATGGCATCCATGGTCTGCACGCACGTGATGCCGCGCTTCCGCATGGCCGCGCTGTGTCCGATGTGGGTGTTCGGGAAGCGGCCGTTTTTCTTCAGCAGGATTTTGATGGCCAAAAAAGCCATGCTGATGCCCACAATTATCAGCGTAAACAAGAACGTCTTCAACATTTTTGCGTATATTTGTGTGTGCAAAGATAAAGGATAAAAGCGTGAGAATGCGCAGCTGTCCTTATTTTAACCAAAATTAGCACGTAAAATCATATAATAGACAGGAAAAATGGAAATGAATGAATTGAAACCGAAAGAGGTCTTTAAATTTTTCGCGGAGGTCAACCGGATTCCCCGTCCTTCAAAGCACGAGGAAAAGATGATAGACTATTTGCGGCAGTTTGCCGCCGCAAGGGGGTTGGAATGTAAGGTGGATGAAGTGGGTAATGTGTTGATACGCAAACCGGCCACGCCGGGGATGGAGAACCGTAAGACGGTGATTCTACAGAGCCACATGGATATGGTGTGCGAGAAGAACCGGGATGTGGATTTTGATTTCACGAAGGATGCCATCCTTACGGAGGTGGACGGAGAATGGCTTCGGGCCAAAGGGACGACGTTGGGGGCGGATGACGGTATCGGCATCGCGATGGAGCTGGCTTTGCTGAATGCTGATGACATTGCCCACGGTCCGGTGGAGTGTGTGTTCACACGGGATGAGGAGACGGGACTGACGGGTGCTTTCGGTATGAAGCCCGGTTTCATGTCCGGGGATATGTTGTTGAATCTGGATTCAGAGGATGAGGGACAACTGTTTGTCAGTTGTGCCGGTGGGGCCGCTACGACAGCGGAATTTGACTTTAATCCGATAGAAGCGCCTCAGGATTATTTCTTTTTTGAGTTGAAGGTGAAAGGGCTGACTGGCGGCCATTCGGGAGACGACATCAATAAGAAGCGGGCGAACGCCAACAAGATTCTTGTGCGTTTCCTTTATCATTCCTTGGAAAAATATGACTTGTATCTGTGCGACATCCAGGCTGGGGGCTTGCATAATGCCATTCCCCGCGAGGCCATGGCTGTTTGTGCCGTTCCGATGGCGGATAAGGAGAATATCCGTGTGGACTGGAATCTGTTTGCCGCTGATGTGGAGGAGGAATATCGCGTGACGGAAAAGACGATGGTCTTTGAACTGCAGAGCGAGTCTCCATGTCCGAAGGCGGTGGACCGTGAAGTGGCCCGCAAGCTTATCTGGAGTCTGATGGCTGTGCATAATGGCATCCTGTCCATGTCGCAGGACATTGATTTGGTGGAGACCAGTTCCAATTTGGCCAGCATCCGTCTGGAAGAGGGAGACAAGATTCGCGTTAAGACCAGCCAGAGGAGCAGTATCCTCAGTGCCCGTCACTGCATGAGCAATATGGTGAGGGCCGCTTTCGAGTTGGGCGGTGCCAAGGTGGAAGTGGGCGAGGGCTATCCGGGTTGGAAGATGAATCCCGATTCGGAAATTCTGAAGATTGCCGTGAAAACCTATAAGGAACTGTTCGGTAAGGAACCCAAGGTGTTGGGCATTCATGCCGGACTGGAATGCGGCCTGTTCAGCGAGAAATATCCGGGACTGGACATGGTGTCTTTCGGGCCGACGTTGCGCGGTGTGCATTCTCCCGACGAGCGGTTGCTGATTCCTACCGTACAGATGGTGTGGGACCATCTGAAAGCCATTTTGGAGAACATTCCGGCGAAAGCTTAAAATAAAGTGAGGCACATCCGCGTTATTTAGGCGGATGTGTTTTTTTGAACAGACGAATATGCGAATACCACGACTCATTTGGGGATATGCCGCCGTATGTGGCGGGTTGGCTTTGGGGCTTGCGTCATGCGATGACAGCCGGTCTTTCACGGACAGCCGCAATGCGTTGCTTTCCTTTTCCACCGACACGGTGCAGTTCGACACGGTGATATCCACGGTGGGGTCGAGTACGCGGCAACTGGTGGTCTATAACCGCAACGGGGACGGCCTGCGCATCGCTTCCGTACGGTTGGGACGGGGAGGCGAGACGCCTTTCCGGGTCAATGTGGACGGATCTTACCTGGAACCCGAGAGCGGTGCGCGGGCGTATGATTTCGAGGTGTTCGGGGGAGACAGCATCCGAGTGTTTGCCGAGGTCACCCTGCCGGAAAACGGACAGGACGCGCCCGTGGCGATGGACGACGAACTGGTCTTCACGTTGGAGAGCGGCGTGGAGCAGCGGGTGGTGCTTGCGGCAGTGGGACAGGATGCCTATATGTGGCGCGGAAAGGTCATCGCGGCGGATACTTTGCTGCAGGCTGGCCGTCCGATTGTGGTGTACGACAGCATTTCCGTCGCACAAGGCGTGACCTTGTCCATGGGACCTGGCGTGGAACTGTATTTTCACGACGGGGCCAATCTTTGGGTACATGGCCGCGTAGTGGCCGAGGGGACGAAGGAGCAGCCCGTGGTGTTCCGGGGCGACCGCACCGACCGCATGTTCGATTATCTGCCTTACGACAACACGCCTTCGCGCTGGGGAGGTATCCGCTTGAAAGCCTCCAGTACGGACAACCGGTTTTCCTATGTGGATATTCATAGTGCGTCATATGGCATCGCGTGCGACAGTTCCGCCACGGACGTGGCCAAGCTGACGCTGGAGAACAGTATTCTGCACAACATCGGCGGCGAAGGCCTGGGGTTGTACCATTGCCGTGCCTATGTGGCCAACACCCAAATCAGCAACACTTTGGGGCATTGCGTGGCCGTGGTGGGCGGTTGGGCGGAGTTCGTACATTGCACGCTGGCCCAGTTCTATCCGTGGGATGCCGACCGTGGTGATGCCTTGTATCTGGCCAACCAATGGCTGGCTTTGGACTATCCGCTGGAACACGCCCATTTCCTGAATTGCCTGGTGACGGGCTATGCCGACGATGTGGTGATGGGAAACCTGAAGGATGAGAACCATGACGTGGATTACCGCTTCGACCATTGTGTGCTCCGTACGGTGGAGTCGGACGATGCGGCGCGTTTCGTGAATGTGGTGTATGAGAAGCCCGATGAGGACGGTACAGGGCGCGGGCAGTTCGCGTTGTTCGACACGGATAATTTCTTGTATGATTTCCGTCTGGATTCCGTTTCCATCGCACGCGACAAGGGGGCTTTGGAATGGGCCTTGGACGAACCTTTGGACCGTTGCGGCGTGAGCCGCACGGGTGATGCGGCTCCGGATGCGGGATGTTATGAATATGTGCCGGGCGAATGAGGGCGGACTGGCGGTTGGTCATTAGTGTGGCCATATTCGTATGGATTTGTACGGCAAAGGCGCAGCAACCCTTCCGGGTGATGTTCTATAATGTGGAGAACCTTTTCGATTGCCGCCATGACAGCCTGAAGGAAGACCGTGAATTCCTGCCCGGTGCGGAGAAACGTTGGACACCTTATCGCTATTGGCGCAAGTTGAATGCCGTTTCCCAGGTGGTGGCGGCTGTTTCTGAGGAGCGTCTGCCGGATTTGGTGGGATTGTGCGAGGTGGAGAACGACAGTGTGTTGTTCGACCTCACGTGCCGTTCGTCTCTTCGTGCTTTGGGTTACCGTTACCGGATGACCCATTCTCCCGATGTGCGTGGCATTGATGTGGCCTTGCTTTACCAGCCCGGTAGTTTTCGACTGTTGGAGTCCAGGGAGGTGTCCGTTCCTTCTGTCCGGGAGGGCTTCCGTCCCACCCGTAATGTCCTGTATGCAAAAGGGTTGTTGCTGAGCGGTGACACGCTGCACGTGGTGGTCTGCCACTTGCCCAGTCGCTTGGGCAAGACGCTGGTGTCGCGCCGTCATCGGCAGTTGGCGGTCCGTACCCTGAGCCAACTGGTGGATTCCGTTCGTTCGGCTGTGTCTCGTCCGCGCATCATAGTGATGGGCGATTTCAATGCGGAGGCGGATGAGGACCTGATTCAGGAAGAGCTGGGGGATAGGCTGTATGAGCCGGCACGGTCTTCGGTTTCCGATACGGAAATTAAGGGCTCGTACCGTTACCATGGCATTTGGGAGACCATTGACCATATTTTTGTCAGTCTGCCTTTGATGGACAGCGGGTCGCGTTTCCATACAGAAGACGGGAAACGTGACATTGTGGCCCGCCCGTTCATGTGCGAGCCGGACAAGACCTATGGCGGTCTCCGTCCGTTCCGCACCTATCAGGGACCGCTCTATAAGGGCGGCTACAGCGACCATTTCCCCGTAGTGCTGGATTTCGAGTGGCGATTCCCAGGGGAATAGTCTTTTCTTGACAAGCCAGACTTGCCTTATCGTCCGCTATTTTATCGTATCGATATGATGTAATAATACGATTCCTATCTTTTCTACAATCCCTGTTACAAGCGCGTTGCCCATCAGGAACGCCCGTCTCGAATCGGAAACCCCTTCTGTATGGCGGTCTGGAAACATGTTCAGGCGTTCCAGTTCTATCGGCGTAAGTCTGCGGTAACGCCCGCTTGCAGTCTGTACCACGTGCTTGAATCTGGACGGGCCGCTTCCTCCCTCGCCTGTTATGATTGTTCTGGACGGCTTGTTCAGTGCGTCCGGGAAGGCCATGCTACCTTCCGAATATTTGTATTCATAACCTTCAGCACTTTTTCTTATTTCTTGCTTGCCGCCTTTCAGGTATTCCCATTTGGGCAAATCTTTTTGAGGGATGAAAAAAGCTTCAGGAACGTCCTTTTCCGGCAAGAGGAGCTGCCCTAACAAGAGATGATCGCCTTCGTAATGAGGGACAGTTGCGATAGTCGTAACCAGCCTGTCAGCCATCACTCCGGCATTCTCAAATTTGGCTTTCATCTTGTCTGTGCTGAATTCTGCTGAAATCTCGTCCAAAGCACCGTTGATATGAAAAGAGGTAGTGACGGTGTCCTCTTTTATGTGAACGGGAAACGCCTTTGCAATAGTTCCTGTGTGCAGTATCCATTCAGCCGCATCTGCCGTGGCACGGGCAATGGCGGTATCTTTCCGGTAAGCCAGGATATATGTCCGCCTTCTCCGCTGTGGCATGCCATATTCGGCGGCATTGATTACACGCCATTCAACGACATAGCCCAAATCGCTGAGTGATGCCAGAATCAGTGCGAAATCGCGTCCTCTTTGTTGGGCGGGAGACCTCAGCAACCTGTCCACATTTTCTAAGAAAAGGTATTTGGGCTTTTGGCGGCTTTCCGCTATGATGCGATAAATCTGCCACCAAAGCACCCCCTTTTTCCCCTCGATGCCACCGGAACGTTTTAAGGTTGTCGCAACGGAATAGTCCTGACACGGGAATCCGCCGACCAGCAAATCGTGTCGGGGAATCATTTCCGTCGGAATAGTCGCAATGTCTGCATTACAATGTCCTTCTATCCCGAAACGTTAGCAATATATGATAGACGCGTCTTGCCTTTTGGTGGAAGGCTCCCATTGGTTGTTCCATATCGTCTTGTAACGCTTCGATGCCCTTTCAAGCCCGATTCTGAAACCACCGACTCCAGCAAAAAGCTCGACGATCTTTATTTCATTGTCTGCCGTTTCGTCCCTGTTTTCAGGAAATAGTGGGAGTTGCTGGAAATGCAGTCGGGTGGCTTTGCAATAATCTGAAATGGGTTCGCAGACCTGCATCGGAGGCGTGCTGAGTTCAATATCTGTGTAATCTTTCATATTTAATTCGTTCCAAATAAATCATCCCATTCTTTTCCATAGGCCTGTTGGAGCATTTTCTTGATGTATTCATTATTAAACCAATAGGCTTTCTTGGGTACTTCAGCCTTGCTTCTTGGGCTAAGGTAATTGTCTTTGCTGGTCTGCGCTTTAGAAACTGTTTTGAATTAATTCAGAACAGGTGGGTTCTATCAATTCCATTTTTTATTTCTTGCATAAGGCAGCAGAACCCTTTAACTGTCTTGAGCAAGATA
>CALUIS010000039.1 GCA_944320765.1 uncultured Paraprevotella sp. | reverse complement strand
AGTCCCCGTTAGTGTTCCGGAGACGGGTTCTGTCGTACAACTTACTTTATGGTAAAATTTCTCCGGACAGCAGTGTTTATAAAACAAGGAAAAACCAACTTTTCCTGCCACGCCGGCTTATAGTTCGCGATTTATTCCTAAATTTGCCTCCGGTAACCCATAAAGACAGTCAAGGCCATGTGTTCGGAAGGCATCATTGAAAGATACGTGAACTTTTATACCGACTTCGCTTTCAAGAAGCTGTTCGGTACGGAAATCAACAAGGAGCTGCTCGTCAGCTTCCTCAACGCGCTGCTGGACGGGAAGGAAGTGGTGCGGGACATCACCTACCTCAACACGGAGCGTCTGGGCACGCAGGAATACGACCGCCGTGCCGTGTTCGACGTGTATTGCCAGAACGAGAAGGGGGAGTACTTCCTGGTGGAGATGCAGAAGGGCGAGCAGCAGTTCTTCAAGGACCGCAGCATCTATTACTCCTCCTTCGCCATCCGCGAGCAGGCCCCCAAGGGAGTGTGGGACTACGAGCTGAAGAGCATCTACACCATCGGCATCCTGAACTTCTGCTTCGAGAAGGAGGGGACGGACTACTACCACGAGGTGAAGCTGGTGGAGCTGAAGACGAAGGAGGTGTTCTACGACAAGCTGACGTTCATCTACCTGGAGATGCCCAAGTTCACCAAGACGGAAGGCGAGCTGGAAACCCTGTTCGACAAATGGCTGTACGCCATCCGCAACCTGGCCTCGCTGATGGAGCGTCCACGCATCCTGCAGGAGAAAGTCTTCGCCCACCTGTTCGAGGCGGCGGAAATCGCCAAGTTCGACCGGATTGAACGGTACGAGTACCAGGAGAGCCTGAAAGCCTACCGGGACTGGTTCAGCGTGATGGAGACCGCTGAAATCAGAGGGATGGAAAAAGGAATGGCCAAGGGGATGGAAAAAGGAATGGCCAAGGGGATGGAAAAAGGATTGGCCAAGGGGATGGAAAAAGGATTGGAAAAAGGATTGGAAAAAGGAAGAAAAGAAGGCGCATTGGCTACGGCCCGGAACCTTAAGGCCATGAATATCCCCCTTGACACCATCGCCCTGGCCACAGGCCTCACCTCGGAAGAAATAGAAAATCTGTAAAAAAAGAGTCCCGGCCTGCTTTGGCCCTTCGGTTTGCCGTTTCCCCTCCCAGCTTGCCGCAAGGACGTTTTCGGCTTCCCGCAAAGCGATTTCCATCCGTGCGGGAAGCGGATGTCTGACGGGCTGGCAGCGTCCTTTCCGCCACCTCCCACTCTAAGAAAGGAGAAAGCAAAAAGGGGTGCGCAGGGTTCAGACATTCTCTTTTTCAATCGGTTACGGTGAACCCTCTGCCTTCAAGGGGTTCACCAGATGTTCACCTGAGGAATGCTTCCGTACGGAAAGGATGCTTTGTGTACGTGAAACCCCTCAGTCGCTCCGCGACAGCTCCCCTACAAGGCGGAGTAGTTTTTTCGCTGTCATCCAGACGGTTACGGTGAAGGACTTGACAAGGGCGTTTTTATGTTGTATATTTGCAGCCGGAAAAACATATCAAGCCCTTTCGCCCATGGAACTCAAACGAATCGTCCGCGCCGCCGTACGCCGGTGGCGGGAAAAACAACGCGCACGGGACTTTAACGGAAGAACAGCCGCCCCCGCCCCATATAAAGAGGAAGAGGGAACGGCACTTCCGGAAAAAGCCGCAACCTCCGCCGCGCCGGCGGCACGGATGGAGGAGCGGCTCGCCGGATTCCTGGACGGGCGCTACGAGTTCCGCTTCAACCTGCTGGCAGAGGTCACGGAGTTCCGCCCCAAGGACGGGGAGGGACTGCCTTTCCGGCCCGCCACCGAACGGGACCTGAACGCCCTCTGCCTGGAGGCGCACCGCGGGGGCGTACCCTGCTGGGACCGCGACCTCATGCGCATGGTGCACTCCACGCGCGTGCCGGCCTACCACCCCTTCCGGCTTTACTTTGAACGGCTTCCGCAATGGGACGGGCAGGACCGCCTGCGGGAGCTGGCCGGAAGGGTTTCCGGCGACCCGCTCTGGGTCCGGGCCTTCCACCGGTGGATGCTCGGCACCGCCGCGCAGTGGGCCGGACTCTCCGACGGGATGCACGCACAGTGCGTCGCGCCCCTGCTCGTCAGCGACGAACAGGGCATGGGGAAGTCCACCTTCTGCCGCGCCATCCTGCCCCCGGAGCTGCGGCCCTACTACTCGGACAGCGTGGACCTCGCACGACCCGAGGCCGTGGAGCGGCAGCTGACGGAGATGGGCCTGCTCAACCTGGACGAGTTCGACCGCATACCCGCGCGCAAGCACCCCCTGCTGAAGAACCTCATGCAACTCACGGCCCTCAACGTGCGAAAGGCGTACAAGCGGCACACCTCGGCCCTGCCGCGCATCGCCGCCTTCATCGGCACGTCCAACTCCCGCGAGCTGCTCTCCGACCCCTCCGGGAGCCGGAGGTTCGTCTGCGTGCTGGTGGAGAAGCCCATAGACAGCACGGGCATCGACCACGACCAGGTCTACGCCCAGCTGAAGGCGGAGCTGCTGCGCGGCGAGCGCCACTGGTTCTCCCGCGAGGAGGAGAACGCCCTGCGGCTGCACAACGCCGCCTTCTACCGCGTGTCGCCCGTGGAGGAGGTGTTCCGCCGCCACTACCGCCCGGCCGTGCCGCACGAGAAGGCACGGCTCGTCGCACTGCCCGACCTGCTCGCGAGCCTCCGCCGCCGGCAGCCCGGCACGATGGCCGGCGTGAACCTGATGCGCCTGGCGCAGGCGCTCGCCGCCATCGGCGTGCAGAAGGTACACACGCACTACGGCAACCGGTGGCGCGTGGTGGAACTTCCATGCCCCAACTGACATTGACCGCAAAAAGTTTGCCTATATGAAAGAAATCCCTTACATTTGTAACAGTTATAACAGTTATGCCCGTTTCAAAGACAAAGACCCTGCTTGTGAATGTGGCACGCCAGCTCTTCGCCAAACAAGGGCTGGAGAACACCACAATGAACGACATTGCCTTGGCTTCCGGCAAAGGCAGGCGCACCCTCTATACTTATTTTAAAAACAAGGACGAGATTTACTTTGCCGTGATAGAAACGGAAATGGAATACCTCTCGGCAAAGATTGCGGAAGTGGCAGACAAGAGGATGGACCTGGAAGAGAAACTGGTGGAGGTCATCTACGTCCACCTGAGTTCCATCAAGGAAGCCGTGCTGCGCAACGGCAACCTCCGCGCGGAGTTCTTCCGCAACATCTGGATGGTGGAGAAGGTGCGGAAGCATTTCGACCAACGGGAAATCGACCTCTTCGCCAGCATCCTGAAAGAGGGAGTGGCCTCGGGGGAGTTCTCCGTGGAGAACATCGCGCTGGTGGCCGATGTCATGCACTATTGCGTGAAAGGACTGGAGGTGCCTTACATCTACGGGCGGCTCGGAGAGGGACTGAACAAGACGGAGTCGCGGCGGATCGTGAAGACGCTGATACACCGCTCCCTGAAAGGATAAAAAGAACATTCATGTTGAATCTTTAAATAACAGAACTATGGGATTATTGACAGGAAAAACGGCTTTGGTCACGGGTGCCGCACGCGGCATCGGAAAGGCCATCGCCCTGAAATTCGCGTCGGAAGGCGCCAACGTGGCCTTTACGGACCTGACGATTGACGAGAACGGGAAAGCCACAGAAAACGAAATCGCCGCCTTCGGCGTGAAAGCCAAGGGATATGCCTCCAACGCGGCCGACTTCGCGCAAACGGAAGAGGTGGTGAAACAAGTGAAGGAGGACTTCGGCTCCATCGACATCCTGGTGAACAACGCGGGCATCACCAAGGACGGCCTGATGCTCCGCATGACGGAAGCGCAGTGGGACGCCGTCATCGCCGTAAACCTGAAGTCGGCGTTCAACTTCATCCATGCCTGCACCCCCATCATGATGCGCCAGAAGGGCGGCTCCATCATCAACATGGCTTCCGTGGTGGGCGTACACGGCAACGCGGGACAGTGCAACTACTCCGCGTCGAAGGCGGGCATGATTGCCCTGGCCAAGTCCATCGCCCAGGAGATGGGCGCAAAGGGCATCCGCGCCAACGCCATCGCGCCGGGCTTCATCGAGACGGCCATGACGGCGGCCCTCTCGGACGACATCCGCGCCGAATGGTGCAAGAAGATTCCCTTGCGCCGGGGCGGAACGCCGGAAGACGTGGCCAACGTGGCCCTCTTCCTCGCCTCAGACTTGTCGGCTTACGTCTCGGGGCAGGTCATCCAGATTGACGGCGGCATGAACATGTAAGCTTAAGGAATGGACGTAGTTTACGAAGACAACCACATCATCATCGTCAACAAGGGCAACTCGGAAATCGTCCAGGGGGACAAGACCGGGGACAAGCCGCTGGCCGACATGGTGAAGGACTATATCAAGGAGAAGTACCAAAAGCCGGGGAACGTGTTCCTCGGCGTGGTACACCGCCTGGACCGTCCCGTGAGCGGGTTGGTCGTCTTCGCCCGCACGGGGAAAGCCCTGACCCGGCTGAACGAGATGTTCCGCACCAAAGAGGTGCAGAAAACGTACCTGGCCATCACGGGCCACCGGCCGCCGGCAGACGAAGGGGAGCTGGAACATTGGCTGGTGCGCAACGAGAAGCAGAACAAATCGTACGCCTACGACCAGGAAAGGGTCCACGCCAAAAAGGCGGTCCTCTCCTACAAGCTGGTCGGGTGTTCGGACCGTTACTACCTGCTGGAAGTGGACCTGAAGACAGGACGGCACCACCAAATCCGTTGCCAGCTGGCCAAGATGGGCTGCCCCATCAAGGGAGACCTGAAATACGGTGCCCCACGGAGCAACCCCGACGGCGGCATCAGCCTTCATGCCTGGCGGGTGCGCTTCATCCATCCGGTTTCCCACAAGGAAATCTGCGTGGAAGCCCCTTTGCCCGACGACAAGCTTTGGCAAAGCTTCAAGCCTGTATAGGAACAGGAACAAAAAACAAAACGAACTGCCCGGGGCAGTTCGTTTTGTTTTTCATGACTCAGGAAGGCTCGCTTTCCAGAAGTTCCAACGCCTTCTTCACAAACGGGTTGTCCTCATACACCACCGCGAAATACTCCGACATGTCCCAGATATCCCTGGCGACCAATGCCTTCATGATCCGCTTCAGTTCCGGAAGGGTCTTCTGCCGCTCTTCCTCGTCCTGAGGCTTCACCCCGGCTTTCACGCCCTCGGCCTCCACCAGGTCCAGAAGTTCCTGCGGCGTCTCGAACCCCGCCTTGAACTTCCCGAACGAATCATACTGGCGGCGAAGCTTCTTGCGGTTCTTGTCGATGTACTTCAGGTTGGCATTGACAATGGCCCCCTTGGCCATCAGCTCACGGTAATACTTGGTATAGCGCGTGGTGTCCAGCGGGATGAAATAGTCCGGCATGATGCCTCCCCCCCCGTACACGGTGCGTCCCTTGCGAAGCGTCCTGAACTTGAGGGAATCGGGGAAATGGATGCTGTCGGCGTTCGTCAGCTCCCCGTGGTTGTACCGTTCAATGACATCCTTGTTGTATTCCGTTTTGTCCCCCTTTGTGTAGGGCTTCTGGATGCACCGCCCGCTGGGGGTGTAGTAGCGTGCCACGGTAAGGCGTATCATGGAACCGTCCGGCAGCATGAAAGGCTTCTGCACCAATCCCTTGCCGAACGTGCGCCGGCCAACCACCAAGCCCCGGTCCTGGTCCTGGATGGCCCCCGTCACGATTTCAGAAGCCGAAGCCGAATATTCATCCACCAGCACGACGATCCTCCCCTCGCGGAACAGGCCCTGCCCCTGGGCGCGGAACTCCTTGTAAGGCGTGCGCAAGCCTTTGGTATAGACAATCAGGTCGTTCTTGGGCAGGAACTCGCCGGCAATGCTGGTGGCGGCATCCATATAGCCTCCCCCGTTCTGCTGCAGGTCCAGAATCAGGTCCTTCATGCCCTTCGCCTGCAAGTCCTTGATGGCCTTGACCATCTCGCCGTGGCTGGTACTCCCGAAACTGGACAGGCGGATCAATCCTACGGTCGGGGTGACCATGAAGGCGGCATCCAGCGTGGACACGGGAATCTTGTCACGGGTGACCGTAAACTCCAGCTTGTCCTTAATGCCTCGGCGGACCACCCCCAGCCGCACGTCCGTCCCACGCGGGCCGCGAAGGCGGCGCATGATTTCCTCCCGGCTCATCTTCACGCCCGCGATGGCCGTGTCGTTCACCGTGACGATGCGGTCGCCCGCGATGATGCCGACTTTCTCGGACGGCCCTTTCGAGACGGGCTGTATGACCACCAGCGTGTCCTCCAACATGTTGAACTGCACGCCTATCCCGTCGAAATTGCCCTGCAGCGGCTCATTCATCTTACGGGTCTCCTCGGCGTTGGTGTAGGAAGAGTGGGGGTCCAGGTTGGAAAGCATCCCGTTGATGGCGTCCTCCGTCAGCTTGACCTCGTCCACGCTGTCCACATACAAGCTGCTGATGGCCAGATGGGCCATGGAAAGCTTCCGCAACGACTGTTCTATCTGTGACATGTTGCCTTTCCGCTGGCCGCAGGCACACAAGGGAAGGCATAGCAGCAAAGCTGCCCAAAACGTTTTTTTCATGATGATGGCAAATGTTGTCTTATTCATATTCCAGCCCTTCGGGGATGTAGGGCGTGATGTCCTTCCCGAAGTGCTTGAGTTCCTTCACGAGGGTGGAACTGACGAAAGCCCATTCCGGTTCGGTGAACAGGATGATGGTCTCCACCCCCGTCAGCCGACGGTTCAGGTCGGCGATGTTCATCTCGTACTCATAGTCCCTGACGGAACGCACGCCCCGCAGGATGAACTTGGCATGATGCCGGGCGGCGAAATCCACGGTCAGGTCCGAATACCCCTCCACCCGGATACGGTCGTCTCCGGCAAACAGCTTGCGTAGGGCCGCAATGCGCTGCTCCGTGCTTTGCTCCATCCGCTTGCTCTCGTTGATGCCCACGCCGATGACGATGCGGTCGAACAGCATGAGGCCTCTTCTCAACAAGGATTCGTGCCCCTTCGTGAAGGGGTCGAAGCTACCGGGAAATATGGCAATCTTCTCCATGGCCAGAATCGTTATATCGCAGGCTCCAGGGCCTCGTCGGCCTCCGCACGGTCTTCCTCGATGACCAGGTTGTTGATGATGAAGTTCTGCCGCTCCATGGTGTTCTTGCCCATATAGTATTCCAGCAGTTCCTTCACCTGGTCCCCCTTGTGCAGCGTCACCTGCTCCAGCCGGATGTCCGGCCCGATAAAGTGCTTGAACTCATCGGGCGAAATCTCGCCCAGCCCTTTGAAGCGGGTGATTTCCGGATCGGGTCCCAGGGCCTCGATGGCTGCCGCCCGCTCCTCCTCGGAGTAGCAGTAACGGGTGATGAAGTCGTTCTTGTTGCGGCGGGCCTCCTCCTCCAAAGCCTTCAGCCTGGACTTCGCAATCTTGCTCTTACGGTTGCGCACTCTGAACAAGGGGGTCTGCAGGATGTAGACATGGCCTTTCTTGATGAGGTCCGGGAAGAACTGCAGGAAGAAGGTAATCATCAGCAGGCGGATGTGCATCCCGTCCACATCGGCATCGGTGGCCACAATCACCTTGTTGTAACGCAGGCCGTCCAGCCCGTCCTCTATGTTGAGCGCGGCCTGCAGGAGGTTGAACTCCTCATTCTCGTACACCACCTTCTTGGTCAGGCCGAAACAGTTCAGCGGTTTGCCGCGCAGGCTGAACACAGCCTGGGTGTTCACGTCCCGGCTCTTCGTGATGCTGCCGCTGGCCGAGTCGCCCTCCGTGATGAAGATGCTGCTCTCCTCCTTCATGTCCCCCTTTGCATCGTTCAGGTGGATGCGGCAGTCGCGCAGCTTGCGGTTGTGCAGGTTGGCTTTCTTGGCCCGCTCCCGTGCCAGCTTCGTCACGCCGGCAATCGCCTTGCGTTCCTTCTCGTTCTCCGTGATTTTCTGGATGATGACCTCGGCCACGTCCGGATTCTTGTGCAGGTAGTTGTCCACCTGCTCCTTCACGAAGTCGCCCACGAACTTGTCGATGCTGACGCCGCCGTCCGGCACAGTGGTCAGCGAGCCGAGCTTGATTTTCGTCTGGCTCTCGAACAGCGGCTCCTCGATGTTGATGGCGATGGCCGCCACCAGACCGTTACGGATATCGCCGTAATCGAAATTCTTGCCCGAAAAGTCCTTGATGGTCTCCGCGATGTGCTTCTTGAAGGCGCTTTGGTGCGTGCCGCCCTGGGTGGTATGCTGCCCGTTGACGAAAGAGTAATACTCCTCGCCGTACTGGCTCGTGTGGGTGAAGGCGATTTCAATGTCCTCGCCCTTGAGATGCACGATGGGGTAAAGCCCGTCGCCCGTCATGTTGTCGGACAGCAAGTCGGCCAGCCCGTTGCGCGAGTGGATGCGCCGTCCGTTGAACATGATGGTCAGCCCCGTGTTCAGGTAGGTGTAGTTGCGCAGCAAGGTCTCGATGAACTCCGTGCGGTAGGTGTAGTTCTTGAACAAGGCGGCATCCGGCTCAAAGCAGACATAAGTGCCGTTCTCGTCCTCCGTGGGTTCCGTCGTGTCGCTCGTGAGCAGCCCGCGTTCAAACGTCACGCGGCGCATCTCCCCGTCACGGTGGCTGCAGACCTCGAACCGTGCGCTCAACGCGTTCACGGCCTTCAAGCCCACGCCGTTCAGGCCCACACTCTTCTTGAACGCCTTGGAATCGTACTTGCCGCCGGTATTGAGCATACTCACGGCTTCCACCAGCTTGCCCAAGGGTATGCCGCGCCCGTAGTCGCGCACGCTGACCCGCAACCCGCCTTCCACCGTGATTTCAATCCGCTTGCCCGCGTTCATCTTGAACTCGTCGATGCTGTTGTCCGCCACTTCCTTGAGCAGCACATAAATGCCGTCCTCGGCATGGGAGCCGTCGCCCAGTTTTCCGATATACATGCCCGGGCGCGTGCGGATATGCTCGATGTCCGACAGGTGCCGGATATCCTCTTCCGTGTATTCCGCCCGGGGAGTCCCGCCTTGTGTTTCTTCTTCCGCCATAGATTGATTCCTTTATTTAAGAGATTTTTGGAAACAACGGCGGTGCTTGTGCACCTCCGCGTCCAGATAGGCCCATTGCCCCTGGCTCTTCTCGTTGGTCTCCAACTGCGGATGGGTCTCCCCGAACTTGAAGCCCATCTGCTGGCATACCGGGATCAGGTCGGCAAAAAGCATGGCGTTCACGCCCTTGTTCTGATATTCCGGAAGGACGGCCACGAGAAGCAGGTCCACGATATCGGCATGTTTGAAGAACAGCGCCTTGGCCAGATGATACCAGCCGAAAGGGAACAGCTTGCCCTTCGCCTTCTGCAAGGCGCGGGAAAGCGAGGGCATCCCCACGCCCATGGCCACGATGCGACCCTCTGCATCCTCCACCACCGTCACCAGCCGCATGTCGAGGAACGGCATATAGGTGTTGACATATTGGGCTATCTGGCGTTCGTTCATCTCGGAATAGCCGTACAGCGGCGCATAGGCCTTGTTCACCACGTCGAAAATCTTCGGTGCCCATCCGCCTTCGCGTATCTCCCGCGCGTTCTTGAATTTCCTCACATGCAGGTTATAACGCTTGGCACTCATCTCCGCCACCCGGAAATACTTGTCCATGTGCGCCTTATGGTCCTTGTCCGGTGTCAGGATTTTCCGTTCCACCCAGTCCACCTCCTTGGTGTAGCCCAGACGCTCCAGATGGGCCGGGTAATAAGGATAGTTATACGTGGTGGACATCGTGCTCAACTGGTCATAGCCCCCGGTGAGCATCCCTTCGGGGTCCATGTCGGTGAACCCGAGCGGCCCCACAAGCTTGTCGCATCCATGGGCACGCCCCCATGCCTCCACCGTCTCCAACAAGGCACGACTCACCTCCCCGTCGTCCACGAAATCGATCCAACCGAAACGGGCGTTGTTCGTCCCCCATGTCTTGTTGGCCTTATGATTGATGATGGCGGCCACCCGCCCCACGATTTTCCCGTCGCGCAAGGCCAGGAAGAAATCGGCCTCACAAAAGTCGAAGGCCGCGTTTTTCCGGGGATTGAACGTGTCGAGCGTGTCTTCCAGGAAATCGGGCACGGCATACGGGCAATCCTTGTAAAGCTCGTAGTTGAAGCGGATAAAGGCTTTCAACTCGCGGCGGGTGGATACTTTCTTTATTGTTACAGCAGACATCATGACATCCATTTATTAAAAACCGTCACTTTATGTGTAGACAAGATTGCAAATATAGGTCTTTTTTGGAGAATATCCTTGAAAAAGTACGTGCTTTTGGCTTTGCTTCCCTTTTTTTAAAAGAAATAAGCCCAAAAAGTTGTTAAGTAAACACAAATACCTTATATTTGCTACATTAAATCAAATTGAGAACATAATAAAGACTGACTGTATGGGAAAAGTAAAATGTATGCTCGCATGTATGGCCTTCGCCATAAGTGCGGGAACGGCTTACGCGGGGGCAGTAGAAATTCAGTGGGGATTTATTTTCCAAAATCCCTAATAATTCCGACCTTTGCCTTATGGAAAAGGAT
>CALUIS010000038.1 GCA_944320765.1 uncultured Paraprevotella sp. | reverse complement strand
GACATCCCCTTGTTGTATGAAACATCTTTTATCCAAGTCTTTTGCATTGTACTTTTGGGCGAATGAAACACTTTCTTTTGACAGGTCTATGCCGTAGATGTTGCCTTTCGGACATAAATTCAATAGACGTTTCAAATTCGCACCGCCACCGCAGCCTATATCAAGCACATTCCATTCCGGCTGCCATTCCACTTGCTTCATGCCACGATTGGCTAAAGATGCATGAAAACGATTCATCCCTCGCAAAATCATCCGTCCCCAGAATCCTTGCGGACAGCTTGTGTTTTGCAAGACCTTGTTTAAGAAATTCTTTTTTCTCATATTGCTTTTAGTTTTTGTTCAACGTCCAATGGTATGCACTCGTATAGGCATCCCACATATTTTTATATATGCCCTCGGTCACGGACAGTTGTTCATGCTTTCCACACTGTGCGATATGCCCTTCTTTCATCACAATAATCTGATGCGCAGAGATGACGGACGAAAGGCGATGGGCAATTACTATGACCGTCTTGTCTTTTATCAGCGACTGCAAAGCCATCTGCATTTTATGCTCGTTTTCAGGGTCGGCGAAAGCTGTCGCTTCGTCCAGCACCAGTATCGGCGCATTCTTCAATATGGCACGGGCCACACATATCCGTTGGGCTTCGCCGCCGGACAAGAACACTCCTTTGTCGCCAATCCGTGTTTCGTAGCCTTGCGGCAGACGCTCTATGAAGTCATGGCATTGGGCAGCTTTCGCTGCGGATATCACCTTTTCTTTCGTGGCATCAGGGGAGCCGACGGCTATGTTCTCATACAGCGTGTCGTAGAAAAGAAAAGTGTCTTGAAACACGAATGAAACCATGTCCATCAGCTTTGCGGTAGCTATCTGACGTATATCCACACCACCTATGCAGATTTCCCCTTGCTCCACATCCCAGAACCGGGGTATCAGGTTGGCAACCGTTGATTTGCCGCTTCCAGACGGGCCGACAAGGGCGGTTATTTTTCCCTGCGGAGCTATGAAACTGACATCACGCAGGGCTTCCGTCCGTGTTCCCTGTTCCGTGTTTTCGTAGGAAAATGACACATGACGTAACTCTACATCGTAAGCGGTCGGCACTTGCGGATGTTCCGGCTCCGGCACAGGTTTCTTTTCCAGTATGCGGTCGATACGGTTTACCCCTTCGTTGATGTCGCGTGTGTTACCTCCTAAAAAGGTCAGTTTGTAAACGGGTGAAGCCATGCCCGGCCCCATGATGATGAAGAACAGCCACACCACTGCCAATGAGAGTGATTGCGGACTGGCTTGCAACAGCAGGATGCCCATCGGAAGGATGAATGTCACCATCGAATTGAGCAAGACGGTAAATGCTATCATCCCGTTCTGATAAGTGTCACAACATTTCAAGGCGAATGTCTTGTATGCCTGTATCTCGGTGTTAAACTGGCGGAACGAGCGGGCACTCTGCCCGAAAATCTTGACGACAGGCATTCCACGCACATATTGCACAGCGGATGCGCTCATCTTTTCCTGTGCATCGTAATAGATAGACATGAACTCTCTTGCCCGTTTCCCCATGAAATTGGAGAATTGCAGGAAAAGGCTAATCACCACGACCGCCAGACAGACCACCGTCAGCCACACATCCAAAGAGAAAAAGATGACCAGCATCACCGCCACCGTAGCCACGACATTGACCAAATCCGGGATGGTATGGGCGATGAACCCTTCTATCTTTTCTATGTTCTGGTCCATCGTTTTCTTGATGGCTCCCGTGGAAGTATTATTCAAATATCCCAAAGGTAACTTGCCGATATGCTCGGACAGGCGGACACGCAACCCATACAGGATGCGGAAAGCAGCCACATGCGAGGACATCAGGGCGGCATATAGCAATACCAATCCGCCAACAAGCCCCCCGAAGGCTATCCACCCCCAGCGCATCATATACGTTCCGTCCGAAGCGGCAGGGTTTACGCTATGAGATAACAGCTCTTTCAAGATTTCATAAACAGCCCAATAAGGCACAAGCATACATACTGCGCTGCCAGCCGACAGCAGACCTGCCAATATAAGCAGACCTTTCCTTTGTCCCGCTATCTCGAACAGTCGGGACAAACCTTCTTTCTTTTTTGACTTCTCCATTGTTATTACGTTATTTTGAAATGATTTTATACCCAAGCAACGAACTGAACTTATAGCACAATCGCGTCATTCTTCCCAATATCTGCCCGAAGAAGAATCCCCAGCGCGGACGGAAGAACTTCATGTAGTTGGCTTGTTCGATGAGTTGTAAGGCTGGCTCCCATTGTTCCACCAAATGCCCATCGCTCAGCCCGGAACGGATTTGAGCCTCGTGTTTGCGGAGGGAATCGGGCTTCACTCCATGCCGGCTCATCATCGTGCCGCATACGTCAAACCACAGTTCGCCTCCCCCGAAACGGCTCGCCACGTGATGCAGGAAGGACTTTACCTGTTTCTCGTAAAAATACATCAGCACGCCCTCCACGATAAAGATAAATTCCCCGTCGGGATGCCTGCGGCGCAGGTCGTCCATCCAGTCGGTTTCCAGTAAGGACGCTGCGATATAGACATTGCCCGGCTGTTCGGGTATCAATTCCCGGCGCAAAGCGATGACCTCTGGCAAGTCAAGGTCATAATAGACCGCTTTCCCGTCCCCGATACGCTGGAAACGGGTGTCCAGCCCGCAGCCTACATTCACGACTACCGGACGGGAATGCGCTTCGATAAACCGCCGCACGGCACGGTCGAAATACCATCCGCGCACCACGCATCCCACTTCGCTCAGTTTTGCCCCGTCGAATTGGGAATAATCGTATTCCAGACTGTCCGCCAGCCGTTCCGCAGCCTTGTCATACAGGATGGGATTGTCCCGGCGGCTTTCTTTTGCTCTCATGTATAGCGGAATAAGCAGTGTTTCCGCCACGATGCTCTTAAACTCGTGTTTCATCTTTATTCTATATTTAATAGTGAACGTTTCGATTAAGTGAGGGCAAAGCGAGTTTACTTGCTTTGCCGAACGTGAGAAAGGTGCGCAATAGCGAACGATATTCAGATTTGTTCATAAAAAAAGGAGGAAACCTCCGTGAAGATTTCCTCCCTGCCAGCCGTCCTGACGTAGCTGATTTTCTGTATGTGCGTTGCTTGTATCTCATATCTTGATAATTGCTCTCCAACCTTGAATTTCAAACAGAATATAATCATGCAAGATAGCCTCCATTTCCTGCCGGGGCACGGAATGCATCAGCAGTTCCTCGAACATCGTAAACATCCATACCGTATGCAGGTGGATGATGAAGTCGGACACCGCCGTATTGATTTCAGGATGCTTCCGCTGCATGGACGCGAACCACGCCTTGACTAATTCCGTAGAACGGTCGGTATAATTCTCGCGGAAGCGTTCCAACGAAGAACCTTGCGCACGGAACAACAGGATTCCCATCAGTGCGCGGTGCTTGTCAATCAACGAAACATATTCGTCTATGCAGGATTTCAAGTATTTCTCCGACCGCATCATCATTATATCTTCGCCCCGTATGCCGTGGTGTTCTTGCAGCATGGCTTCCAAGGCGCACAAGACAGGACGGACTACTTCACGGAACAATTCATCTTTGTTCGTGAAGTAGTTGTAGATATTCCCGACACCCACGCCTGACAGTACAGCTATCTCGCGCATGGATGTTTTGGAATAACCATTCCGCTCGAATTGCTGCCTGGCAACCGTCAATATCCGGCCCCGTATGTCCTCTTTCAATACTTGCATATATAGCGAACAATGTCTGTTTTTTAGTCTTTGCAAAGGTACTGGACTTGAAATAGTCAGGCAATACCTATTTTTAAGGATTTTCAAGCGTGTTGTCTTTGCTTGATGATGTAAAGTCGTTGTTTGAATCGTATTTCCTTCTTCATACGACAGAAAATCGCGGTTTTTTTATAATTTTGTGTTACGAGAAAGAGAATGCGAATATGGAAAAGACGAAATGGAGCGAAACGGTCGTGCTGGTGGATGCGGATTATGTAGATGGCGTGGCCTTCAACTTGATTGTGAATTTTGAGCGGATGTTGAACCGCCCTATCCCGAAGGCTGATTTGTCCCATTGGTTAGTCTGTGTGGCTTTGGACGGCGGACTCAAGGAAGGCGAGAATGACATTCAGGTGGTGTTGGTTCACGGTAAAGAAAAGAAAGCTTTGGAGAATTTCGTGCCTTCTGTTTTTGAGACGGAACTGGATGGGAAAGCTTTCCGCGACGAGCGGTTGGGAGAGTTCAAACTGAGTGCAGTGCGGGAAGAGGACGTGGCGGATGCCGGCAACCTGTTCGTGCAATCCTTTATGGCCTTGGCGGACGAAAAGGATATCAAGCGGTTGATACTTGTGCCGGACATGGAACAGCATGGCGTACAAATCCGCGACGTGGCGGCTCGCACGGACGGAAAGGAAATCACCTTGCTGGCCATGGAACCGCAAGCAGGACGCGGTTTCCGTCAGGAAATATTGGGCTATTCGTTGATGAGCGCGATGGGTATCAGGGGAGAAGAGTTCAAATAAACCCTAAAAAACGGCCAAACACTTTACTTCTGAGAAAAAGTCGTTAACTTTGCACAAAATACACATTGTTAATCAATACCAATCAGAAAATGGGAAAAGTTTTAATTATCGGCGCAGGCGGCGTGGCCACGGTCGCGGCGCACAAAGTGGCCCAGCATCCGGAAGTGTTTGAGGAAATCATGATTGCCAGCCGGACCAAGGCCAAGTGCGATGCCATCGTGAAGGCTATCGGGAATCCGGCCATCCGGACAGCACAGGTGGATGCCGACAACGTGGACGAACTGGTGAAGCTCTTCGAGGGCTTCAAGCCCGACATGGTGATGAACCTGGCCTTGCCTTACCAGGACCTGACCATCATGGAGGCTTGCCTGCGGACGGGGTGCAACTATCTGGACACGGCCAATTACGAACCGAAAGATGTGGCCCATTTTGAATACAGCTGGCAGTGGGCCTACAAGAAACGTTTCGAGAACGCGGGCCTGACCGCCATCCTCGGCTGCGGATTCGACCCGGGTGTGTCCGGCGTGTACACGGCATACGCTGCCAAGCACCATTTCGACGAAATCCAGTATCTGGACATCGTGGACTGCAACGCGGGCAACCACCATAAGGCCTTCGCCACCAACTTCAACCCGGAAATCAACATCCGCGAGATTACCCAAAACGGACGTTACTATGAGGATGGAAAATGGGTGGAGACGAAACCCATGGAAATCCACAAGGACCTGACCTATCCGAACATCGGGCCGCGCGACTCCTACCTGCTTTACCACGAGGAGCTGGAGTCGCTGGTGAAGAACTTCCCGACCATCAAGCGCGCCCGCTTCTGGATGACCTTCGGGCAGGAATACCTGACCCACTTGCGCGTGATCCAGAACATCGGCATGGCCCGCATCGACGAGGTGGACTACAACGGCGTGAAAATCGTGCCGCTCCAGTTCCTGAAGGCCGTGCTCCCCAACCCGCAGGACTTGGGCGAGAACTACGAGGGCGAGACCAGCATCGGCTGCCGCATCCGCGGACTGAAGGACGGCAAGGAGCATACCTATTATATATATAACAACTGCAGCCACCACGCCGCCTACCTGGAGACGGGGATGCAGGGCGTGAGCTATACGACGGGCGTGCCGGCCATGATCGGCGCGATGATGTTCCTGAAAGGTATCTGGAAGAAGCCCGGCGTGTGGAACGTGGAAGAGTTCGACCCGGACCCCTTCATGGAAGAGCTGAACAAGGACGGACTGCCCTGGCATGAGGTGTTTGACGGTGATTTGGAATTGTAAACGAAAGAAATATTATGGCTAAGAAAGAAGAAGAAGGGGCCTTGTTCGCCGGGGCGAACAGCGAGAAGCTGAAAGCGTTGCAGGCGGCAATGGACAAGATAGAAAAGAACTTTGGTAAAGGTTCCATCATGAAGCTGGGTGACGACCATGTGGAACAGGTGGATGTCATACCTACCGGCTCGATTGCCTTGAACGCCGCTTTGGGCGTGGGCGGTTATCCGCGCGGGCGCATTATCGAAATCTACGGTCCGGAGAGTTCCGGTAAGACCACGCTGGCCATCCATGCCATCGCTGAGGCGCAGAAAATGGGCGGCATCGCCGCTTTTATCGATGCGGAACATGCTTTCGACCGTTTCTATGCCGCCAAACTGGGTGTGGATGTGGACAACCTGTGGATCTCGCAGCCTGACAACGGAGAACAGGCATTGGAGATTGCCGACCAGCTGATCCGTTCGTCGGCCATTGACATTATTGTCATCGACTCCGTGGCGGCCCTGACCCCGAAAGCCGAGATCGAGGGTGACATGGGCGACAATAAGGTGGGATTGCAGGCCCGTCTGATGAGCCAGGCCTTGCGCAAGCTGACTTCCACCATCAGCAAGACGAACACGACCTGCATCTTCATCAACCAGTTGCGTGAGAAAATCGGCGTGATGTTCGGTAATCCGGAAACCACTACGGGCGGTAATGCCTTGAAGTTCTATGCCAGCGTGCGTCTGGACATCCGCCGTGTGACGAGCATCAAGGACGGTGATGAGGTTATCGGCAACCAGGTGCGTGTGAAGGTGGTGAAGAACAAGGTCGCCCCTCCGTTCCGGAAAGCCGAGTTTGAAATCACGTTCGGCGAAGGTATCTCGAAAATAGGTGAAATCGTGGATTTGGGTACAGAACTTGGCATCTTGAAGAAGAGCGGTTCGTGGTACAGCTACAATGACACGAAAATCGGCCAAGGGCGCGACGCGGTGAAGAACATGCTGAAGGACAATCCTGAACTGACGGAAGAAATCGAGGCGCAGATTTCGGCGGCCTTGCAGGACGCTCATGATAATTAAGGTGTTTGTGAGACGTGGAAAGATTGTAGAGGCGCGATTCATCGCGCCTCTATTTGTCAGAAATTGAATCCGGCCCTGATGTATCCGGAGAACTTGGAGCGGTCGCTGTAGCTGAAAGTGATTCCCACGGGGCCGATAAACGTGCGGATGTCATACCTTATCGCGCCTCCGAACACATGGTAGCCCAGCAGTTCGTGGCTGTCGAAGCTGTTCTTGAAGAAATGCATCCAGTCGTCCGATGTGGCCGCCACATTGAAGATTCCGCTTACATAATGTTTCCCGCCGATGCGTTGGCGGGCTTCAACCCCCACGATGACGAGTGCGCGTCGTCCCGCTTCGGAATAGTTGATGCCATAGAACGGAATCTGCTGGCTGAAATATTTGCCTCGTTCCTGGCCTCCCAGGGTGTTCATCTCGGCCACGGTGTTCTCCGTGGTCAGGTAGCGTCCTTCAACCCAGGGGGTGAGCGTGAAGCGCGAGTTGAACGAGAATGCGGCGTTCCAATGCACGTCGGCGGTGTGGAACGCCTTGTTGCCGTTCAAGGGGATGGCGTAGTGGTATTGCAGGGAGAATTCCGTGCCTTTGGTCGGGAAGTAGGGGTCGTTGGCCGTGCTGACCGCATATTCCGTTCCAAACTTCAGGTAGCTCTCCTTGCTGATGTCCTGCGGGGAATTTCCTGCAAAGCGGTAAAGGAAGGAGCCATAGTTGTAGAGTTGGTATATTCCGCCTATTTTCAGCCGCACGTATTTCCAGCTTCTTGTGAACCCGACCTCGCCGAAATGATGGTTGAAGTTGAGGCTGTATGCCCTTTCGCCTTTTTCGTAGAGGTTGAAGTCGTTGTAAGTGTACCGGTATCCGGTGGTGAAAAGCCATTTCCGTCCGAGATGCAGTCCGTAGTGCGCGTCTCCGTACACCCGTTTCCCCAACCGTAAGGTGAGGCTGACATTATGGTTCCTCTTTTTCCCGAGTTGCATCTGCCCGTTGAACAGCAGCGCCGCCAGTTCCTCGTTGTCGAAACGGATTCCCAGGTTGATGGAGTTTGTCGGTGCCTCGCCGATTAAAGTCTTGAGAGTAGAAGCGTACCGGGCTTCCATGTTTCCCGGGCGGTGCATATAATAATAAGGTGGGGTGGGGCGGTGGGCAAGAGTGCTGTCCGGGACGGCAAGTTGGCGTGCGATGTTTTGCAGCGTATCCATCTTGAGCCGTGCAGCCTGTTCGCCTCGATTGATGAGCGAGTCGATGGCCGTGGTGTTGAAGCTGGCAGTGCTGTAGCCTTTCACGTTCACTTTTATGTATACGTCCGAGCTGTCTATGCTCTGTTGCCAGCGGTCTTTCCGTTGGAGGTCGATAAGTTGGTTGAGTTGTGAGAAGAGGTTGTTCCTCAGCTCATCGGCATTTTTCAGCGGGTCCTGCACATCCACACCGATGATGATGTCCGCTCCCATGCTCTGCGCCACGTCCACGGGATAGTTGTTCGTGATGCCGCCGTCAATCAGCAGTTGTCCGTCAGTGTCCACAGGGGCGAACACACCGGGTATGGACATGCTGGCCCGGATGGCGACAGGCAACACGCCGCTCCGGAATACCACTTCCTTTCCCGTAACGAGGTCTTGCGACACACAAGCGAACGGGATGGGCATGGTGCGGAAGTCTATGGTGTCATGATAGCCTTCGGTCAGTTCCCACAGCATGCGGCCGATGTTCCGCCCCTTGATGAGGCCCCCGCTGATGAGGTCCTGAGGCTTCTCAAAGAAGGGTACGGAGAGAATGTATTGCGAGTCTTGTTCCCGGGTCTGCAGGTCGATGGAAGACCGGTCGGCCTGGTCTCCCAGCAGGGCCGGCCAGTCTTGTGCCATGAAGATGCTGTCCAGCTGTTCAGGTGTGTAGCCGATGGAGTAAAGTCCTCCGATGATACTGCCCATGCTGGTCCCTACGATGATGTCGATGGGGATTCCGGCCTCTTCCATCACTTTCAAAGCTCCGATGTGTGCCGTTCCTTTGGCGCCTCCGCCACTCAGCACCACCCCCACCTTGGGGCGTGACACGGCAGGGATTGTTCCCCATAACAGGAATAGGGAAAGTAAGAAGCGTGCTATTTTCGTCATATATATTATCTATTTTCGGCCATTTTGGCAGTTTTGACGTTTATACGTCGCATATCCGTCCTATAAAAGACAAAGATAAGTCAAAAACTTCATCATTCTTCCCGTTTGTCCTTTTTTATCATTTTTTCCGTTTGTCGGAACAGTTTGGCACGCGGTTTGTCTTTAATAAGATGCGTGCGGCCTGCAAGGGCCGGGCGTGAGGTTTGAAACAATTCATCCGATTAATAATAAAAATAAATACGATTATGGGAAAGATTATTGGTATTGACTTGGGAACCACGAACTCGTGTGTTTCCGTATTTGAAGGTAACGAACCGGTGGTGATTGCCAACAACGAGGGCAAGCGCACTACGCCTTCCATCGTGGCGTTTAAGAACGGCGAGCGTCTGGTGGGTGACCCCGCCAAGCGTCAGGCCATCACCAACCCGAAGAACACCGTGTTCTCCATCAAGCGTTTCATGGGTGAGACCTATGACCAGGTGCAGAAGGAAATAGCCCGTGTGCCTTATTCGGTAGTGAAGGGAGACAACAACACCCCGCGCGTGGACATCGAAGGACGTCTGTACACTCCGCAGGAAATCTCGGCCATGATTCTGCAGAAGATGAAGAAGACGGCCGAGGATTATCTGGGACAGGAAGTGACGGAAGCCGTCATCACCGTACCTGCCTACTTCTCCGACTCTCAGCGTCAGGCTACAAAGGAAGCCGGACAGATTGCCGGTCTGGACGTGAAGCGTATCGTGAACGAGCCTACGGCGGCTGCTTTGGCTTACGGTGTGGACAAGTCCAACAAGGACATGAAGATTGCGGTCTTCGACTTGGGTGGCGGTACGTTTGATATCTCTATCCTGGAGTTCGGTAGCGGCGTGTTCGAAGTGCTTTCCACCAACGGTGACACGCATCTGGGCGGTGATGACTTCGACCAGGTGATTATCGACTGGCTGGCTGCTGACTTCAAGAGCGAGGAAGGCGTGGACCTGAAACAAGACCCGATGGCCCTGCAGCGTCTGAAGGAAGCTGCCGAAAAGGCCAAGATAGAATTGTCTTCGTCTACGACCACTGAAATCAACCTGCCGTACATCACGGCTGTAGGCGGCGTGCCTAAACACTTGGTCAAGACGTTGACCCGTGCCAAGTTCGAGCAGTTGGCCGACCACTTGATTCAGGCTTGCAAGGTGCCGTGCCAGAAAGCCATGCAGGATGCCGGTTTGAGCAACTCGGATATCGATGAAGTTATCTTGGTCGGTGGTTCCAGCCGTATCCCCGCTATCCAGAAGCTGGTGGAAGACTTCTTCGGCAAGGCTCCTTCAAAAGGCGTGAACCCCGATGAGGTAGTGGCCGTAGGTGCTTCTATCCAAGGTGCCATCTTGAACAAGGAAGCCGGTGTGGGCGACATCGTGCTGTTGGATGTGACGCCGCTGTCCATGGGTATCGAGACCATGGGGGGTGTGATGACCAAGCTGATTGATGCCAACACGACCATTCCGTGCAACAAGAGCGAGGTGTTCAGTACGGCCGCCGACAACCAGACGGAAGTGACCATCCGCGTCTTGCAGGGTGAGCGTCCGATGGCCAGCCAGAACAAGCAGATTGGTCTGTTCAACCTGACGGGTATTACTCCGGCTCCGCGTGGTGTGCCTCAGATTGAAGTGACTTTCGATATCGATGCCAACGGTATCTTGAAGGTATCAGCCAAGGATAAGGCCACGGGTAAGGAACAAGCCATCCGAATCGAGGCCTCTTCGGGTCTGAGCAAGGAGGAGATTGACCGGATGAAGGCCGAGGCAGAAGCCAATGCCGAAGCCGACAAGAAGGAGCGCGAGCGTGTCGACAAGATGAACCAGGCTGACTCCATGATTTTCCAGACAGAGAATCAACTGAAGGAGTTGGGTGACAAGTTGCCGGCCGACAAGAAGCCCGCGATAGAATCCGCCCTGCAGAAACTGAAAGACGCCCATAAGGCTGGTGATATCGCAGCTATTGACGCTGCCATCTCCGAGTTGAACAACGCATGGCACACTGCCAGCCAGCAGATGTACCAGGGTGGTGCGCAAGCCGGTGCCGGTCAGCAGAATGCGGGTGCGCAGAACAACAACGCCAACGCTGGCGGTTCTTCTTCGGATGACAATATTCAGGATGCTGACTTTGAGGAAGTGAAGTAAGTATCGGTAAACAACGATAACTAATAATAGAGAAATAGGGTGTAACTCAATGAGTTATGCCCTATTTCCGTTTTAACACTTTTCTGATAGATTTGCTTGTTTCTCGGATTTTTATTGTATATTTGTACCATATTTGTGCCGCGATAAAAAAGTAGGAAATGTGCGACAAAATACAAATGGATTAAATATAAACGGATAATTATCAGTATTATGCCAGCAGCTAAGTTTGAAATAAAGCGCAAATGCCAAGTGTGCGGTCAGGAGTTCATCGCTAAGACCATAGAATCATGGTATTGCTCTAAACGCTGTTCTAACATTGCGTATAAGCGTAGGAAAGACGAGGAGAAACGAAACCAGCGATTGGATGAAATCGTGAAAAGCATCCCGAAGCACCAAGATTGCATCAAGGTGTCGGAAGCCTATGCCTTGTTTGGCATCAGCAAAGATACCTTGTATCGTTTGATTCATAAAGGTACTATTTCGCACATAAATCTTGGTACCAACCAAATTCGTGTCAGCAAAGAAGAACTGCTGAAACTCTATCCTCTGCGGAAGAAAGCTCTGACAAA
>CALUIS010000037.1 GCA_944320765.1 uncultured Paraprevotella sp. | reverse complement strand
GAGTCGTGGACAAAAAGTTTTTCCTCTTCAGAATCGCTAAGCTGTATGGCTGTCCCCACTGAATTTCTACTGCCCCACAAAAATCTCACCCGCCTCACCTTTTCCTCCAAGGGCAACGAAGCGTCAATCCAATGGATTGCAATCCCCCTTCTCTCCATCCCGCGGAACCATGTCATCTGCCGTTTGGCAAACTGGTGGATGGCGGTCTCCAGTTTCCGGAACATCTCATCGTAGCCCAACTCCCCGATTACGTATTGGGTCAGGAACTTATACTCCAGTCCATAGTACATCAGGTTCTCCGGCGGGATTCCTTCATCCAGCAGGCTTCTGATTTCGTCCGCCATCCCTTGTTCCATCCGTGACTTCAGCCGCTCGCTGATTCTCCGCCGCCGCACCTCACGGTCTACATCAATGCCGACCACCAAGGAACGGATGGACGGGAAATCCCTCCCTTCCAAGGGGTGCGCTTTATAGTATTCCTCTATCTCTATGGCACGGATGGCCCGTTTGGGGGTGTCCACGTCCGTCGTGTTATGCAGCTGCTTGTATCCTTTCAGTATCGCCGTCAGCTCTTCCAACGGCTTTCCCGACAAGGCCTGCCGCAACGCCTCATTCTCAGGCACGGGCATCAGGCGGTATCCCCTCAAGACGGACTCCAAATACATACCCGTCCCCCCGCAGAATACCGGCACAATCCCCCTCTGGCGGATTCCGGTATACGCCTTCAGGAAATCCCGCTGGAACTCAAACACATTGTACTTCGTTCCCGGTTCCACGATATCTATCAGATGATAAGGGACATGCGTCCCGTCCACCTCATAGTCCGCCAAATCCTTGCCCGTACCGATGTCCATCCGGCGGTACACCTGCCGGCTGTCCCCGCTGATAACCTCAGAATGCATCCCATACGCCAATGCGGCCGCCAAAGCCGTCTTCCCCGAGGCCGTAGGCCCGAGAACCGTTATCATGTCATATCCCATCTTTCTCACGTCTTGCGCTGCAAAGATAAACAAAAAAGGCCACCCTCGACGGATGGCCTTGAACTTTTATTTCCGGAAACCGGGATTAGCCGTTCACCTTCTTCATGTGAGCAATCAGGTCCAACACCTTGTTAGAGTAGCCGATTTCATTGTCATACCAAGAAACCACCTTCACGAAAGTATCGGTCAAGTAAACACCTGCGTTGGCATCGAAGATAGAAGTCAGCGTGCAACCCAGGAAGTCGGAAGAAACGACTGCATCTTCAGTGTAACCCAGCACACCCTTCAATTCGCCTTCAGAAGCTTCCTTCATGGCAGCGCAGATGGCCTCTTTCGTAGCGGGCTTAGCCAAGTTCACAGTCAAGTCTACTACAGAAACATCCAAAGTCGGGACACGCATAGAGATACCGGTCAGCTTGCCGTTCAAAGAAGGAATAACTTTGCCTACAGCCTTGGCAGCACCCGTAGAAGACGGGATGATGTTGCCGGAAGCGGCACGGCCACCACGCCAGTCTTTCATGGAAGGACCGTCAACTGTCTTCTGAGTAGCGGTAGTTGAGTGAACCGTAGTCATCAAACCGTTTACAATGCCGAACTTGTCGTTCAACACCTTAGCGATGGGAGCCAAGCAGTTGGTTGTGCAAGAAGCGTTGGAAACGAACTGGGTACCCTTCACGTATGTATTCTCGTTCACACCGCAAACGAACATCGGAGTAGCGTCCTTGGAAGGAGCGGACATCACGACGTACTTGGCACCGGCCTGGATGTGAGCCTGAGCCTTCTCCTGAGTCAGGAACAAGCCCGTAGACTCAACCACGTATTCAGCCTCGACTTCGTTCCACTTCAGGTCAGCCGGGTTGCGTTCTGCAGTCACGCGGATTTCCTTACCGTTTACAATCAGCTTGCTGTTCTCCACGTCAGCCTCGATAGTACCCTGGAAAGCACCGTGCATCGTGTCATACTTCAGCATGTAAGCCAAGTAATCAACCGGACACAGGTCATTGATACCTACGATTTGGATGTCGCTTCTGTTCTGAGCGGCACGGAACACGAAACGGCCGATACGACCGAAACCATTAATACCTACTTTAATCATTTTACTTAATCTTTAAAAATTAAAGGTTCTATTTGAATTCTATATCTCTCAACTTAAAGCCCCGCTCCCGCAGGACCACCTTTACATCGGCACTGCAAATTTATAAAATTCTTTTGGATTACGGCACAAAAAAGGACGAAAAAATCACAGCTCTCCCTAATTATTATATAGGTAAAAGGTCTGGATGTTCCATTCCGAATCGGAACGCGTCAAAAAGAGCGGAAATACAAAGCCGTATCCCCCGCACAGAGCACCATCTTGTCCTTGTCCAGGCTCACCACTTCAAAAGTCACGTTCTCCGAAGGTATGCCGAACGCCTTCAACTGTCCCGCATCCGGCAACGGCGACTGGTCGCTCCTTTTCCGGAAGTCGAACAACCGCAGAGTACCCTTTCCTTCATCGTACTCGTAACGACAGAGATACGTGCCGTAACCGTTATTTCCCAGATCTTTCAGTTCCGTGACCCCCAACTGCAAAGCCCAAAACAGCCGGTTGCATTCCTCCGTCTTTCCTTCGCGACGGTATTCTATCCGCTCCTGCTTCCAGTACCCCTCCAAGTCGGGATACTCCGGAGCCTTTCCCGTACAGGCCGGAAGCAAAGAAACCGTCAGGCACAACAGCGTCCACGCCGCACCTCTCATCTTTTCACGCATATTCCCTCCTTTCTGACTGTTATCATGCCGCCTCCGCTATTTCCCAGGTAGTCTCCGTGGTCCACAGCTCCGGACAGCGAGAAATGCCATCCGTCCCACGCCTTGGGAGAATAAGTCACCTCATACAACGAACTGAACTGCCTGCAAATCTTATCCAACGGATTGTTATAGGTTCCCCAATGAAGGGCGTAGGACATCAGCACCCGATACCCCCACTCGTCGGTCGGCGTTCCGGAAAAAGCCCAATGATTGGCCCGCACGCGGTTGCTGCGGAACCTTAAATCCCCATCCTTATTATATATAGGTCCCGGAAGCAGCGGGTTGCCCATCCCCAGACCGTAATGCTGCCACGACTGGTAGAAGAAATTATTGTAATAATCATCCTTCGCGCTGATTTGCGTACCCGGGTACGCCGCTCCGTCAAAACGGTCGTCGCCGTCATACAGGATAGGACCGGACTGGTCCTTCGTGGCCAACCCTTCCCACAGCAGCGTGTTCACCCATCTGTTCTTGGGAAGCGTCACCTCTATCCCCAAATGCCCGTCCTTCCAACGGCCATATTCGAGGAACATTTGGGAATGGTCGTCAAAGAAATGCTCATAATACACGCGGAACTTCCAGCCTTTCCAATAATAATTCAAGGCAAAGTCCCAACTGCCCACGTGGTTTCCCTCCACGTTCACCTGATCCCCCCCGGGTGTATCCTCCCCGCCGGCCTTGGCGAAGAACACATCGGCAAAGCTCTTCAGGTCGTGCGGCATCGCCTCCACCTTTTCCGTTCCGTCAGCACCGAAACTGTGCCGCGTGCCACCGAACTGCGCGGACATCAGCATACCCACCTCGGCCTCCAACGGGAATTTCTCCTTGTTTCCCACCTTCAGCATCAGGGCCTTGCTGTGGTACAAGACGTCCTGCACGTAAGACTGGCGGTGCGTCCTCGCGAAATCACGCTGCCAACGGTCGTCCGTAAAACGCCCGTAAGCAACATACCCCTTAAAGGCAAACCAACCTTTCGTACCCGGCACGGTATAATACTCGGCAATCTCTGCCCGGACCTGCGGCACGGGACGGGCATTGTTCCCCTCCACCATGCCACCGCTGCTCAGCATCGGGTTCTTTCCCAGCGGAACACGTTCCTTACTTCCGATGCTCAGGTTAAGCACCCGCCATGAAATGTCGGCATAAGCCTGCTGCACGATAAAATCCGACGGGCTGTTGGCAGCTCCAGCCAAATCAAGTCCCGCCCCGATTTTCCAGCCGCGACGGAATTCCTGCCGATAAGCCAGTCCGGCACGCAAATAAGCGCTGTTCGGCTTCTGGCTCGACAGCCCGTTACGATTGGCCGTAAACCACAAGGGAGCATAATCCCCCGAGCCGGCGTTGGCCGAAGCCTCTACCCTATAAGTCAGCAGCGTGTCTGTCTGCGCCGAGGCACACAAGGCCATCCCCAGGCAGACCCCCCACGTTTTCAACCGCAAACTCTCCATAGCCTTCCGTCACTTTCCGTCCCGTCAGGCCTCCCCCTGAAGCATACCGATGTAAGAGCAGGAGAAGTTCTTCCCTTTGACGGACGGGAACTGGCTGCGCGGGTCCACATCCTGCCGCGAACGCAAATGGTCCACGATACGCTCATAACATTCCTGCATGTTATGCGCCTTGCAACGGGCCTTGAAACGGGTGTCCTGATATTGGAACTTGTTCGTCCCGGGAATGGGAACCACGCGTTTGAAAAGGATTTCGCCCTCATACCATCCCGGACGGTCGTTAAGGGAGAAACGCGGCGAGGCCTTCTTCTCCTCCCCGCCCGCCAACGACTGCGTACGCCCGCCGTTCACCTTGAACTCGGCCAATGTCGTGGCCGTAGTCTTGATTACGATAAAATAAACCCGGGGGCGCACCTTATAACGCTTGGGATAAGGCATCGGACTCTCCATGTACTGACGCAAATCCTTAATGAAACCTTCGTCCAACGTTATGCCCGGCAGGGAAGTAAGAAAATCATAGGCCTCTTCCGCCGAACTCACTACGCACTCCTCATCAAAATAACGAATGTACAAATTCATCTATTCCTAAAATATAAATTTAAAACTCCGAATAAAAAGCCGAACAATTATAACACCATGGTATAATTACTCGTACCCGGCTGCAAAAGTATATAAAATCTCCCGCCCGGACAAATTTTGTGTGCATGAATCCGCCCCGTATCTGATAAAATACGTAACTTTGCGCAACTTTTCATGATAAATTGACATGTCGCTCATCCGATTCATCAAGAACTGGACATTGCCCATCGCCATGTTCCTCGGCGCAATGTCCTATTTCGTCTACACGGGCATCCCGGCCCTCGCGCCCACCAAACCGTTCGTGGCCCGCCTCATCGATTTCCTCCAGCCCGCACTCATCTTCGCCATGCTGTTCATCACATTCTGCAAGGTGGACCCGCGCGAACTCCGCCCCTGCCGCTGGCATGGCTGGCTGCTCCTCATGCAAGCCGGAAGTTTCGCCTTCATGGCCCTGCTGGCCCATTTCCTGCCCGACATGCCGGGCGAGGTGTTGCTGGAAGCCGCCATGCTTTGCATGATTTGCCCCACGGCCACTGCGGCGGCCGTCGTCACAGGCAAGCTGGGCGGCAGCGCGGCCCGGCTGACCACCTATACCATCTTGGTCAACCTGACGGCGGCTCTGGCTGTCCCCTTGCTCGTACCTTTGGTACACCCCCACCCCGAACTCACCTTCGGCATGTCGTTCGCCTTAATCCTGGGCAAGGTGTTCCCGCTCCTGTTCTGCCCATTCCTGCTGTCTCTGCTCGTGCGCTACTGCTTCCCAAGATTCCACAACGCCGTACTCCGCTGCAAGGACCTGGCATTCCATCTCTGGGCCGTGGCACTGGCACTCGCCATCGGAGTCACCGTGAAGAGCATCATGCACAGCGAGGTGCCGGCTGTTTACCAACTGGGCATCGCAGCCGTGTCACTTGCCTGCTGCGTCATCCAGTTCTGGAGCGGAAAAGTCATCGGGAAGCACTACAAGGATGCCATCAGCGCGGGCCAGGCTTTGGGACAGAAGAACACGGTGTTCGCCATTTGGATGGGATATACCTTCATGACACCTGTCACATCCGTGGCCGGAGGTTTTTATAGCATCTGGCACAACATCTACAACTCCTACCAGCTCTATTGCAGACGGAAAGAAGAAAGCCGGAAAACGGGAGAACAATCCTAAGGCATACAAAAACAGCCACCCGGACGGGCAGCTTCGCTGAGCGGAAAACGAGACTCGAACTCGCGACCCCGACCTTGGCAAGGTCGTGCTCTACCAACTGAGCTATTTCCGCAAAGTCAAATAAAAAAAACACTTAGGATGTGAAGAGAAGGAGACTCGAACTCCCACGACACAATTGTCACTACCCCCTCAAAGTAGCGCGTCTACCAATTCCGCCATCTCTCCGGCTGAAAAAACTGTGTGCCCAGAACAGGACTCGAACCTGCACGTCTCTCAACACTCGCACCTGAAACGAGCGCGTCTACCATTCCGCCACCTGGGCCTGACACTTTATCTCTTTCTTGAGCGGAAAACGAGACTCGAACTCGCGACCCCGACCTTGGCAAGGTCGTGCTCTACCAACTGAGCTATTTCCGCAAAAGATGCTTGTTTCATTAAGTTTTTGTCTCTCGCACTCCCCTGAATGCGGTTGCAAAGGTACAACTATTTTTTGAATTGGCAAGCATCTGCGAGAAAAAAAATCATTTTTCTGCGTTTTTTTTGTTTTCAGCACATCCGGTCACGGTAATCCTCATACCCGAAACGACGGTAATATTCCAGCGTCCCGTCGGTGTGCAACAAAGCGATGTCCGGATGTCTCACGCCATTGAACATATTGGTTTTCACCGTTGTGTAGTGTATCATATCCTCAAAGATGATGCGCTCTCCCACCTTCAGCTCATGGTCGAAACGCCACGAACCCATAAAATCGCCGCTCAGGCAGCTATTTCCGCCCAGACGGTAGACATGTTCACCCGGCAAGGCTTGGCGCACGGCATCCGGATCCAGCGTCTCGGCATGGCGTACGGCGGGCTGATAAGGCATCTCCAAGCAGTCCGGCATGTGGCAGGTAAAGCTCACGTCAAGGATGGCCGTACGGACACCCTTGTTCTCCACCACATCCACCACCGAGGCCACCAGCGGGCCGGCCTGCCAGGCGAAGGCGGACCCCGGCTCCAGAATGACGGCCAAATGCGGGTAACGCCCATGCAGGCCGTTCAGGAGGGCGACAAGGCGTTCCACGTCGTACCCCTTCCGCGTCATCAGATGCCCGCCGCCCAGGTTCAGCCATTTCAGCTTCGGCAACCACGCCCCGAACTTCTCCTCGATATGCCCCAACGTATGCTCGAGGGCTTCGGCCGGACTCTCGCAATGGCAATGGCAATGGAATCCCTCGATGCCTTCCGGAAGTTCCGCCGGCAGTTGCGAGGCCATCACCCCGAAGCGCGAGCCCGGCGCACAAGGATTGTACAGTTCCACCTCAATCTCCGAATATTCAGGATTCACCCGCAACCCGCACGACACCCGCCTCTCCGGATGCGCCCGGTTGTATGTCTCCACCAAAGGGTAGAAACGCCCATACTGCGTCAAAGAGTTGAACGTGACATGGCTGCTGCACGCCAGTATCTCCCCGAAGTCGCGTTCCGTATAGGCAGGAGAGTACGTATGCGCCCGGCTGCCGAACTCCTCGGCCGCCAGACGGGCTTCAAACACGGAACTGGCCGTGGTATGCCGGATATATTCCCGGAAGATGGGGAAGGACTTCCACAAGGCAAAAGCCTTGAAGGCCAGGATAATCTCCACGTCCGCCCGACGGGCCACGTCCCGGATCAGCTCCAGGTTCCCCCGCAACAAGCGTTCCTCCATGATATAGCATGGCGTAGGCACGCCCGCATAAGTCAAGTTGTCGGTCTTCATTTCCGTCTATACCTATTATATATATATCAATAGACGACATGCACGTTGTCCACCCACAAGGTCGTCCCCACGGAACCCACGTAAGCGCCTCCGTAACTGGAGTCGAACTGCAACACCATGTGGGTCGGAGTCTCGCCGGCATCCGCCCAACCTACTTCCTTAATGGGCACCATCTTCCCCTTGCTGTTGCGGGTGTAATGCGTCTTCTCCCCGCCAATCAGCCCCATGTAGCTTTGGAAGCCCGGCTGCTTGGAAATGTCGCCGTAACGGATGGTAAATTCCGCCCCGTTCACCCAGTCCGTATTCTTGTTGAAACGGTGAATCATCGTACCGATACGCTTGGCATAGACATTTCCCTTCTTGTCCTCCCAGCGCGTCTGGAGCAGGCAGATCACGTCCGGCATATCCTTGCCTTCCACTTTCGACACGCGGCTGAACCCGGTCTGACGGATGCGGTCAGGGGCATCGGTCAGCTTCACCTTATAATCAAAGCTGACAGCCTTGGGCCGCTTGGTGAACGGCACGCCCATCGCCAGCTTGCTCATCGGGTTGGACGTGTTGGTAATCGGTTCGGGCACACTCCCGAGAAACACCGACCCGGCGGCCAGCACCTCGATGTTCACGATACCCATCACCTTGACCTTCTCCACGTGCGTCTCCAGACGGGCGCAATAGCCGTTCCCGCGCTTCTCGCGATACACCGAGGTGTTGGTCTTGGTAATGCCGCACACCCGGGCCATCACGTTAGACGTGGCCCACGGCGAACCGCCCTGGTTCGTATAAGGATTGTTGTTGTTCCAGACCGCATTCGGCCCGATCTCATACAGCTGCTTCGTGTCCCCTCCGATAATCCGGCTCTCCTTGATGTTGCGGACTATCCACTGGTCGAAATCGCCATACTTGATCAGTTCCTGTTGGGCCATCCCTTGTGCCGCAGGCCAGCAAGCCCACATTGCGGCGACACACATACTCTTGAATTTCATTTCCTCATATTTTTGTTTTGTTCGTGTTCAAAAAGCCTCATTGATGTTGAAGGCGAAGTTCGGGCTGTCCTTCGTGAACCCCAGGTCCAGCCGCACGTTCACCCTTTTCTTGAACTCCCAACGGTAGCCGATGCCGTAGTTGGGCAGTATTTCGTCAAAATAGATATGCCCGAAGTTCGGGAACACGTTGGCCGCCCCCACCCACAGGGCGATGCCGTTGCGCCCCTTGATGTGCTGCCTCAGCTCCAGCTGTCCCTCCATGATGTTGCGGTCGCGGTAACGTCCCTCATAATATCCGCGCATACGACCGCCTCCCACACCCACCTGGGCCATCATCGTCCACGGCACATCGCCATAGTTGAACAAGGAATGCAGCTCCAGGGCCAAAACTCCCCCCTTCCACACCTGGTGATAGGTGGAATACGTCAGGTCGGTATAGCTGAAAGCGTAATCATTGCCGAACCCTGAGGGATAGGACATCTGCTCCAACCGGAAATAATGGCCGCTCCAGGCGTTCAGCACGAAGTCGCGGGTGTCGTAAGTGAAGTTGACGCCCAAGCCGTAATTGGCCACCGACTTGTCCTGCCCTTCCAGCAGCGCGTCATCCCCGAACCCGAAGCTGTTCACCCATTCCACGTCCGCCACCGGCCCCAGGTAAGTGTGCCGTCCCAGACGGAACAGGAAGCTGGGCTTGAACTGAAGTTTCACCCGCTCATAGCTGGTCTTATGGGAATCCATGCTCCCATTGTCATAACCAATGCCCCAGAAGTCACTCGGGAAAGAATAGAAATACAGCTGATAGTCCAAACGGTATCTGTCTTTCGGAAGGAAGTTGTTGCCGCGCACCCCGACGGCCAGCATCCCCGTCAGCGAGGCGTTGCCGAACACCGACACGTTGGATTTGGGCAACCGAGGGTCGGAACGGTCCCAGGAATACAGTCCTGAGGCCGTGATGCCCAGCCCCGCGGAAGTGGCGGCCGTATAACTCGGCCCCAGCAACATGCTGAAGTCGAACGGACGGTCCCCATGCTTGTTGGTGTTCCGCAGATACCGTCCAATCCACTTGAAAGGATTATATGACTTGCGGCCTGAGGCCGTGTCAGAAGCCACGGAATCCGCCGCCGAAGTCCGGGGAGCCTCCGTCCCGGATGGCCGGGCCACCCATCCGCCTGCCTGTGCGAACGCGCAAGACAAGCTCCACAAAATCATGGCACATACGATTCCGTTTCGCATTCCTCATAATCTATATCAGACTGCAAATTTACAGTTTTTTATCACAGCGGCGAAAAGTTTTCAGTATATTGATGCTTTCTTAAGAGAATTAACAAATCCCCGCCCGTGAACGCCGCTTTTTGTAAAGATACCACGACCGCGCACCCACAACGCCATACAACTCAGACAATTCGTTTTATCCATCATGTCAAAAGGCAACAGAAACGCCGGATATAGTTCAACATGACCTAATAGAACGGACCTTCCCGCCTCTGCCCCGAATTTGCCGTTAGGCCTTCCGCTTGCCAGACACATCCTATGGAATGCAGAAAGCGGACATCTGACGTGCGGAAATTGACATTCATATTTATTGAAACACAACAAATTAATGTGACCCCTACCCTTCAGGCCATTCACAGATGGTTCACGCAAAAGAGAGACCGCCGTCATCAAAAATCTCTTTATATTTCTCCGTATAAAAATAAAGCATTACCTTTGCCCCACGGATTTCAAACAAAAATACATGTCGGTATTCAGAGTCATACTCTCCATCATCTTCCCGCCCTTGGCTGTATTAGACCGTGGGTGCGGTTCTGTCCTCATCGTGTTCATCCTCACTTTAGTGGGATGGATTCCCGGAGTAATCGCCGCACTTATCATCTTGAACAAGAACGAATGACCCTCACCGCATGAAAATAACGCTCCTCGTGGTGGGCAAGACCACCGACCCGCATTTCATGGCAGGCATTGATGAATATGCCCGGCGCATCCGCCATTACCTGCCGTTCGACATGGAAGTCATTCCAGAACTGCGGAACACCAAGAGCCTGTCGGAAGAACAGCAAAAAGAGAAAGAGGCCGACCTGCTGCTGAAAGCGTTCCTGCCGGGCGACCACATTGTCCTGCTGGACGAACACGGACGGGAATTCCGCTCGCTGGAGTTCGCCTCATGGATGGGAAAGAAGATGGCAGCGGGACTGAAAAGGCTCGTGTTCGTGGTGGGCGGCCCCTATGGCTTCTCGCCGCGTGTCCACGCCGTCGCGTCGGAAAAGATTTCCCTTTCGCGCATGACGTTCTCCCACCAGATGATACGCCTCATCTTCGCCGAACAAATCTACCGGGCCATGACCATCCTGAACCATGAGCCGTACCATCACGAATGATTTCTCCTTGCCAAAGATAAAATTCATCAGCAAATTCGTACCTTTGTGTTCTGATTGATTTGATTAAATCCCATGGTAAAAGCAAAACCCTTTATCAAATGGGTTGGTGGAAAAAGCCAGCTCATTGAGCAACTTGAAGCCCTGCTGCCAACCGACTTTGACAGACAAGAAGATATTACCTACATAGAACCGTTTGTGGGTGGTGGAGCTATGCTGTTTCATATGCTTCAAACTCACAAGAACATCTAATTTGCGATGCTGAAAAGCTGAAAAATAGAATGTGATTATGAAGCAATACGAAGCTGTTATAGAAACTTTGGACAGGTTAGGTGGGGTGGCTACATTGGCTGATCTTAACCAGGAAGTTTTTAAGATAAAGGACTGTGAGTGGAAAACAAAAACTCCATTTGCAAGCATTCGCCGCATAGTCCAACAGACTAAAGGCATTTATAAAATCAAACCGGGGTTATATGGGCTTGAGAAATACAGAAAGCAGAATGAAGATAGAGGAATTGTAGTAGAAACCGAAAAGAACAAAGACGCTGACAATGTCAGGGTATTCAATCATACTTATTATCAGGGAATTTTATTGATAATCGGGAAATACCACGGTATGCAGACATTTATACCTCAACAAGATAAAAACAAAAGATTTTATGATGGCCAAAGGTTGCAAGAGCTCTCAACTCTTACAGAACAGCCTCCTTACTCCTATCCGCAAATGATAAAGCGTAGTTCTACCATTGATACGATATGGTTCAATCAACGTAATATGCCGCATTCATTTTTCGAAATAGAACATTCCACGGATATTCAAAACTCTTTGCTGAAATTCAATGACCTGCAAGATTTTTATGTGAGAATGGCTATCGTGGCTGACATAAAACGCAAGCCCGAATTTGAAGCAAAGATGCGTTTTCATGCCTTCGATGATTTGCGGGTAAATAAGCGTGTGTCATTTTTAAGCTATGATGCACTTATTAAGCAATATGAAATGGAAATTGAGAAACAATCGTTTGACTTCATTCTTTAATAGCCCTATGAGTACTTACATTTTTTATACAGACGAAGGGTATACCATAGCTCCAAACGGTGAAGAGCTTGAAAGTTTGCAAGTCTTGGGCATTGAAGATGGAGAAACTGAAAAAGAAGCATTAGTCAGCCTCTATAAAAATAACGAATGGATAAAAGCGAATGGTTTCTCGGAGTCAAGAATGCGATGTTATGCCATATTGAAACCCGAGAAGTTGGAAGTTCTGAAGAACATACTTAATAGTGCCGGATTTTAAGAAACTGTTGGGGACTTCTATAAATTAAATCCCTGATTATAAGTTGCATAAGCGGATAAAATGCTTATATTTGCAGAAACAGAC
>CALUIS010000036.1 GCA_944320765.1 uncultured Paraprevotella sp. | reverse complement strand
GAGTCGTGGACAAAAAGTTTTTCCTCTTCAGAATCGCTAAGCTGTATGGCTGTCCCCACTGAATTTCTACTGCCCCCTTACGCGGCCGAAGACGGCGAGAAAGACTACCGTCCGTACCCGCACATGTTCGTGGGACTGAACGGGGGAGCGCAAGTGTCTTTCACCAATTATGATTTCGGGAAACTGATCACGCCGGACGCAGGTGTGCAGTTCGGTGCCTATTTCAACCCTGTCATCGGCGCGCGCGTGCATGTAGGCGGCTTATGGAACAGAGGGGGCATCAAGTCTGCCAACGACACCTACGACTTCAACACGGTGACCGGAAGCGCGGACTTGCTGGTCAACGTGACGAATATTTTCCGCGAAGACAAGGACAAGGTGTTCAACTTCATCCTCCTCGGCGGTGTCGGCCTGGCCGGCGCATGGGACAATGACGAGTTCCACACCTTGGCGGCCCGCGCGGCGGAAGACTATCCCTTCGCATGGGAGGACAACCGCATCTCCCACAACATCCGCCTCGGCATGCAGTTCGACTTCAACATCGCCAAGCATTTCGGCATGAACCTCGAGCTGGCGGCCAACAACCGCGCCGACCGTATCAACTCCAAGACCAGCGACCGCGACGACTGGAACGCACAGGCCTCCGTGGGACTGATTTTCAAGTTCGGGCAAAAGAAGGTGGAGAAAGCCCAAGAGCCGGTGAAGGAAGAACCGGTGGAGCAGTGGGCCACCCGCATGGATACCGTATGGTATGACGACATCACTTACAAGGAAGTGCCCGAACAAGTCTCTTACGAAGAGAACATCTACTACCAAATCCGCATGAGCGAACCGGAACCCGCTTCCAAGGTGCAGGCCATCGCCAAGTTCATCAAGGAACACAAGAACTGCAAGGTTTCCGTGACCGCCTATGCCGACAAGGGAACGGGCACGCCGAAAATCAACATGAAGTACTCGAAAGAGCGTGCCGAGAACGTAGTGGCCGCCTTGGTTGAGGCTGGCGTGGACAAGGGCATCATCACTTCGGACTACAAGGGCGACACCGTACAGCCCTTTGCCGAAAACGACAAGAACCGCGTGGCCATCGTGAAGGTTACCGGCGAAGGCGTGAAGAAGCAGGAAGTGAAGACCAAGAAGTACCGTCTGGAAGAAACCCGCTACAGGGTGCAATAACAAGACATGACCCTTTCCAATGGCAGAGCCGCGAATCTTTCGCGGCTCTGCTGGTTTCTACCCTCTCATAAAGGTTTGCGGCAACGCAACAAGACATGCCGCCCGTCGGCCAGCGTCGTGGCGAAAAGATACGCCTCCCCGCCCTCTTTCAACTTTAACCGTTTACGCAGCCCCGCTACCGTATCCGGGAAATTACGCACCGTGAGATTTGCCTTCTGTATGCCTTGCAAAAGCCCGTTCAACTCCTTTTTCCCGAAACCGCCGCAGGCTTCCACCACAAATCCGCGGCCCGGGAAATCCGGTTTCCATTCATCCGAAGTGTAAAGATGGGAATGGGGATGCAGCTTACGGAGACCGTAACGGCAAGCCAAGCTCCTGAACCCTCCACATTTCATGACCGACGCATGAGGTTCATACAAGAAACGCCCCGGCCCGTCGGCATACACGCACGGGGCCTTCGCTTCTTCCTCCGGCGTAAAGCTATAATCCGAATCCCGGTTTCCCAAGTCCACACAATGGAACACCAAGCCGTCCGGCCTGCACCGCGTCTGGACCAACAAAAGTTCCTTGCATTCCCCGCACACACTGACCGCATGGACTTCCGCCACATGCTCCAACGTATCCAACGCCGACTTGACATCCAGCATGGGGGAAAGCTTCACCATGCACAGCCCGGCCTTCTGCCGGATCACCTCCTGCAGGGCGGAAAGGTCCGGCTCGCAATCGGCTATACCCGCCACCTTGCGGCCCGCACGGTCACGCCGCGCCGGATCGACATAACAGAAGTCCACCTCCGGCCAGTCCTGCGGCGATGAAGCGGAATCCACCTCACGGACTTCCGCCTGCCGCAATCCCAGTACCGCAAAATTATGTACGGCGATACGGCACAGGGCGGATTGCCGCTCCATATAGACGGCATGGTCGAACATCCCGGCCAGGAAGCTGAAATCAATCCCGAATCCCCCGGTCAGGTCCATCATGGTCCGCGGCCTTGGAATTCCGTCCCGTTCCAGCCACCGGCGGACCACCCCCTGCTTATAACGCGCCGTCCGCTCCGAAGAGCATTGCTCCATCGCAAGCCGGGGCGGAAACCAAATGCCTTCGGCAGCGGCCCACGAAGGCAGCTTATGCACCGCCGACTGCCAGCCCTCGATCTGCTGCAACGCCAGATGCAGGTCGACACCGGCCGGCGGCTGCCTCAAAGCCAGCCGCCGCACATCCTCCCCGCGGTGCGCCCTGACAAAAGCGTATGTCTCTTCATTCCACATGGCAGACTATTTGACAACCTTATAATGCGCTTTGGCTTCCGCACGGGAAACAAAATTGAAATGCCACCATTCCGTCCGTAAAGCCTTAAAACCGGCTTTCCGCATCACGGAACGCAACAGCTGACGGTTCTTCCAGGCCTCCCGGCTCATCACTCCCCGCTCCACCATCCAAGCCTCACGGTCGATATGCGCCCACTTTCCCAAATAGTCTATCCGAGTACCCATCGGTAGCGTATCCCCTTTCGCATCACACAAGGTGACATCCACGGCCATCCCGTAATTATGCAATCCGCCCCCGTTTCTGGGATTGCTCACATAAATGTTCTTGGACGTTCCCGCCACCACATTCCACATCTTCTGCTGGATGTGCATCGGACGGGCCGCGTCATACACCTTCAGGCTCAGTTCCGGATGGGAAGCTTTCAGAAGCCGCTGAGCCTTGGCCAAAGCCCGGGCCGCCTTGGGATGCAGGTAGGCCTCCCGCAAATCCGTATAAAGCACTTCCCCCGTGAAATTATCCGCCCGGGCATACATCAGGCTGACTTGGATGGTCGAATCCATCTGCCGCACATTCACCAGCCCCTGCCGCTCCATGGAAACAGCCGTAGGACTCAAAGCCTGCGCCGAGGCCGTACAGGCCGCCCCGCAGAGCAAAAGACAAAGGCATGATTTTCTTGTCATCATATATATAAATAGGTAATAATCCAAACGCCTTCCGGCGGATTCAAAGGTACGATAAAAATCCCCACGGGCAAAGCGTTTGCCCCCTTTATTCCCGGCACAGAGCCTAAGGCATCAGATATTCCGCCATCGTGTTCCGGTAGACGTTTCCGTAGTTCCCCTCATTATAAACCGACACGTGCGACCCCACCGTACGGCGAGCCAGACGGAAATACAAGTTCCGCAAAGAGATGTCCGGATTCGCGTCAATGGTCTCCTGAAATGCACGGGTAAAGCCATTGGACAGCCAGATATTCATCTCATAGTCTTGTATGTCAGCCTTCGAGGTTTCATAGTCATTGGCCGCCGTCATGAACAGCACTCCGGGAATGCCCTCACAGGCCGTGGCCACACTGCCGCCATAACAAGCTTCCAAAGCCACGAACATCTTCCGGTAGTTCTTCCGGTCCGACGCGGCCTGCAGGGCCGAACGCAACTGCACGCCCGACAAGCTCTCGTAGCCGTCGCCCCAGTTCAGGCGTCCGAAAGTCCCGTGCCCGCTCCAGAACACGAACACATTCGCATGTTCGTTCCCTTCCACCACCACCGGTGTGCGGTCGCCCGGCACGCCTGAGAGGATGGAGGCGATATCCTCCGGACACAAGTCGTCCAGGTCATAATCTATATGGACCCCTTCGTACACGTTCTCCCCTTCGGGTCGCACCCGGACTTCCCCGGGATGCAGGTTCTTGGGGTTGTAAGCGATGTCGTCCGCAGCAATCAAGATGATATGCCCGTCATCATATCCATGCCGCCGGGCCAGTTGGTACATGGCGTACACATCCGCCTGATGGCGGTAATTGGGCCATCCTTCGGAAGCGGCCACCAGCACGCACCAGTTCTCCTCCAGCGCCGGATAGGCAAACTCCGGCGCATTCGTGTCAAATTGCTCCAGCCGGGAAACCGCCCAGTTCCAGTTGGCCAGCGTGGACGAAGTGCGCCGCCCGCCGTCCGTCGACAGATAGTTCCACACATAGAAGCCGTCTTCCTCCGTATAAGTCCAGTGCGCGTAAGTGGAATGCAGCACGGACGTGTATTTCTCGGCATCAAAGTCCCAGCTTCCGGTCACCCCCTTCACATCGGGGGACATGCCGGAAAGCAACAAGGAGAACGTCTGTGCCATGTCATCCCGCATCCAGTTCCCACTATATGCCGTGCGTCCTCCCACCAGACGTTTGAGCGCGCCATTCAAATCCAGTTCCGACGACTGTCCCTTGACCGCCAGCCCGTAGGCCAGCAATGTGAGCGCGTCGTACAGATGGGCCTCCCCGTTCAACGGATCCTCGCCGAAGCGCACACGATACACGGTGGGGAAACCCGACGAGGGGTCGGCCGACAGCGAGACCCCCTCCCATACAAGTCCCGAGGAAAGCCGTCCCCGCAAGCTGCCCGAATACGCCACGTCCGAACACATCAACACCGGGAAATGGGGATGCAGTCCGGCATTCCCACGGTAAAGGCTGTCCAGCCATACCACATCTTCCGGGGATGAAGGGACGAACAGCAATGTCTGGAACACATCATCCTGCAGCTCTTTGGCACGCCCGCTAATTTGAACCAGATCCTCCGCCATCTCCTCAGGAGTGGAGTATACATAGTTCCCTTGCGGAGTCAGTCCCAACTCTGTGGCTTGAAACGCGAACCAGTCGATGAATCCCTGCCCGTAATCATCCTCGCGGGAAAGCAGGTAGACATTCTCCGCGCCGTTCATCAGGGCTTGGGTCAGCATGACCTCGCATTGCCCGATGTCCGACTCGGCCAAGGCCCAAAGGAAATCCTTCCCGGCACAGCTCCGTTGCAGTTCCACGGAAGAGGACACCGGCAGAATCAGGGTCTTGCGCCTGGAGCCACAGCAGACGGACGCGAGCTGTGCTTCTTCCGAATGATAAGGCCCCACTACGGCCACGACTTCCGGGTCGGAAGCCGCAGCCTCCAGATATTCCTTCAAGTCCGGCGCGTTCTCGTCTTTCCATTCAATTTTCAGCCTCACCTGCCGCGGTAGTCCCCGCTGTGCCTCCGCCAAGTCATCCAAGACCCATTCCGCCACACGGTTCCAACGCTCCTGATTCTCGGCGGGCATCACCACGGCCACCCGGTATTCCGAGACTTCCGTCCCTTCGGTGGCAGAAGAAGGCGGCTCATCCTCGCAAGACAGACAGGACAGCAAGAAAGCCGCCGCCATACAAACTTTAATCCAACGACAATGCTTCATAATATTCCTCCTCCTTGGCCCACGCTTCGGTACGGCAAGCCTCCAGCCACGTTTGCCAACGGCTGCCCGACAGTCTGGGAGCCAGCACGATGTCCGTCCATCCAGAGGACAGTCCGAAAGTCTGCCTGGCCGGCCAGACCTCTCCGGCCAACCACTGTTCCAGATAAGCCTCCATGGCCTCGTCCATCTCACGGACCACCGAAAACAGCACTCCGTCACTGACTCCCGAACAGTCCACGTCCATCCCGATGGTGGGCGTCCAATAGACTTCACGGGTATAACGGTAAACCCCGTCCGCCGAACCGCCCAACAGCGGGTAGACCATCGTGTATCCGTCATCCCCCAGCCGGCTCATCACCCGGAAGGCGCTGTCCGGCATGGAGAAGCCTTGGTAGCCGTCGGCCAGATAAACGACCCGGCAGAAATCCCCTCCATGGTCGCAGAAACCGTCCGAATATCCTTGTATCGCCTCCTCCAGCACCGGGTCGCCCGGCATGGCCGCCAACACGAGGGTGGAATCCGCCCAAGGAACGTCCCGGCCATCCATGCCCACCAGGCTGCCGGCCCAGTAGCTCACGCCGTACATGGACAGGTTGAACGTGTAGACCCCTTCCGGATAATCCGTCCTTTGGGTCTCGAACAGCAATACTTTACGCCCGTCCGCAGGGCTTCCGCCATCGGGAAAGGCCATGAAGTCGCTCCCGGCCAGCACCATGAGTGAGTTCCGTCCTTCTTCCGCAGGCAGTGACAGCCAAGCCTCATACTCCTCCTGAGCCTCGTCCAGAGAAGACGGGGTGCGCAGGTGGAACTCCACCTCGTCGGCATGAGCGTCCACAAACCGCGCCACCCCCTCGAAGATATTGTCATTATAACCGTTGTCGCCCAATCCGCCGGGACTGCACAGGAGGGTGAGGACATAAGGCCTTTCAGCGGACACGCCCCCATCTTCAGGTGTTCCGTCGGAACAGGCATAGCACATCAATGCCCATGCCATCACAGCCCAAAAGGCACGCCGCATCCCCATCATGATTTACCTCCTTTTCAACTCATAGCGGCTGTTGTCAAACGACCCGGAGCCGAACCGTTTGGTATGGCACAGAATGAAAAACTTGGGTAACACATAAGAAGAAACCTGCGTATCTATGTATTGCACCTCATAGCGTTCCCCGTATGCCCCCCCATTGTTTCTCAACCGGTAAGCGTAAAACCAATATTCATGCCAATACTCGAACCAAGCCCAATACTCATGCACGGAAGTGTTCATATGAAACCCTTGCTCGCGCATCTTTCTGTCAAAGGCATCTCTTTTAGAATCCTTTTTAGTGACGATTTCATCCATGTTAGACTGGGCTATAGAATACTTATGGTTTGAAGTGCTGCTGGTTCTCTTCCAATCACTGAAAGTCCCTGTCTCCTGATATTGCGGGAACGCCAAAAGCAGGCGTGCAATCAAATCATCATGCCTGGAGGTGAAATAATCATACAACATATTCATATCACTTTCGGAAGGCATATTTCTATATTCCATAATCTTATTTCCTTGAATTGACATCTCGTCCTTATCATTGTTCGTCAAGATAGTCCAGCCCTTATCCAACGTCAGCAAAAGTCCCTCCCTGCCGGTATCGTAAGCGGCAATACACACATAAGTACATTTCTCCGTCCTGTCATATACAATATTACCTTTGACAAAAGGAGAATTGGCATTATCAGGCCACAACGTGGCAGGAATGAAACTCAGCCGGGTCATGGTCGGCAACCCCGCCAAATTAAGGGTCACCGTAGCCAAGGCCCCGTCCGTGCCTCCAGGAGAGAACACCATGCTTCCCTGCTCCTGTAGGTCTACCTGCAGGACACCGTTCATGTCCACCGGTTCCCACGCGCTCCCCACGATGGAATTACGGAACATATCGACAGCTTCGTCCAAATCATTCACCCCTACGCTGAATTCCGTAGGTTGGGTCGCGTCCAACACCTCACCCAGCTTAAAATCATAAGTGGCCTGCCCGTTCACGCTATCCACGTCGCACAAGTTCTTGATGATTTGCTGGGCCGCAGAAGCCCGTAAGCCTTCCGGGGTAGGAACCAGAGGATCCTTCCCGTTGTTTTGCATTTCGTTTTCCTCATCATCGCTGCAGGAGGAGGCGGTCATTGCCATCATTCCCGCCATCAGGAGACACAACAGACACAAAATATTCTTCGTTTTCATGATTTACAACTTATTAATATAAAACTTCACTGGTATTCCAGAAAAACTCGTAGTCGTCGTCCATCACCATGCGGTTCTTCAGGTTTTCCGCCCCGGAACGTCCGACACCCATATAATCCGATATGCCCCAGATGGCGTTGCCCGTCATCTTTCCTTGGTAAGCAGCCCATTCTTCCGGCAGGGCGGATTGCCAATGCCAGTTCGGCAAGTTGTCAAAGCGCGATGCATTGTTGATATAGAAATGCCCGAGGAACTTGCGGGTGGGGTAATACGTCCCAGACAGGCCGCCGCCTATCGTGATGCTGCCCGGCCATTCATAGCCCACCACCGGGTAGGCCGCCTGGTAATCCGCCCCTTCCGCTTCATGGAGTTCCAACCGCCCGGAGGTCAGATAGAACTTGTCCGAAGGAGCGTCAGACAACGGGGTGACGACGAAACTCCCGTGGTGCCAGCCCACACGGTACGCTTTTCCCTCATGCACGCACAGGCCGGCCGTCCAGTCCATCGTGCGGTCATAAATCGGATAGGCCACCGTCACCAACCCGTCCGGGGCAATCTCCGGCACCCACTCGCGGCAGACCGTGGCCACGTAACGCCCCGAGGCTATGACATTCACCACATACGGGGAAGGAAACCGCACCTCGCGCCCTCCCATCCGGCAGCTCACTTCATCGAATGAGACAGGGAATGAGGCATTGGCAAAATGGTTGAACCCGAACACTCCGCACAGGCTGGAGGCAGTACCCACGGCCCGCGCCTCCACGTATCGGGCCACCTCGGCATCGGGTATCAGCTCCCATATCGGTATCATCTCCATGTCCACCATCTCCACGTTGTTGCCGGCATAGCTGTCCTCGTCATACTCGATGCTGGCCTCCCAGTCGGCCAAAAGCTTCGGCTGCAGGCGGGAGTTGTTGAAATCCGGGTTCACGACCGCCTCGTTCAGGATGGAAATCCGCCCCCCATAAGCCTCCATGCGGCTCTCGGCGGTGTTGAACACATCCTTGAAGTTATAGTCGCTCCCCGAGGAGGACATCTTCTTGAAGAGCAACGGCACGGCATTCTTCGCGAAAGTCTGCTCCTGCTCATACGTGTCGAAACTTTCCTGGCTCACGGATACATACAAGTCAAGCTTGCCGCCCAACGTGGACGATGACACGACATGCGTGCCGAAACGAACCAGGAAGGAGTCCAGTGCCATGATGTCGGACGGATGGCGGGACAAATCCTCCACCGCTTTACGGAAGCTTTGCGTCAGCAGGTTGGGGTATTGGGCCACATAAGCCTTCAGGTCTTCCGTGTTCAGCGTGCGCACCCCCTTGGGGGAAATATACGAGGAGCTGACATAAAAAGCCTTCTTGTCCACAGCTTCCAGCACGCTCAGGTTCTTCATGACGGAACCTTTGTAAAGGATCAGGTTCGCTTCCCCTTTGACATCGAAATCCACATTGTGCACGTATTCCGAAAGGCTGTAGCCGGAAGCGGTCTCGTAATAGCCTTGGTGTCGGTAGTCGGTGGACAGCAACTCCACGCTTTCCTGCGCCTCCACTTTCCTCAACGTCTCAAAGTTAACGACCTGGCTCATCACGCTGTTGAAGGAGCATTTCTCGCCGTTGTAACCTTCGAAAGAATAGCCGACCCCGTAATTCCGGATGAACCCTTGGTCGATATTCTCCTGCAGGTCCACGTCGCGGGTGGCCTGCGACACGGTAAGCCGACGGGTCTCCCCATCTGCCAGGCGCAGGCGGACGCATCCGGAACGCGGCGCACCGTCGTCATTCTGTTCCACATACAGCCAAGCCTTCCCGTCCCGTTCCACAAAAGTCAGGAAGCCGCCCTCGGTCTCTCCGCCCACAACATCGCGGGCATCCAGCCCCAGGCTGCGGTAACCTTCCTTTCCGCTGAGGACATAATCCGCTCCCGTCTGGATTCCGGACGGACTGGTCGTCCACTCATCCAAATCTTCCGTACAAGCCGCCAGGATACAGGCGACCGCAATGGTATAAAATATCTTTTTCATTCTTACTTATTCCTTTTCTTGATAGGCAAACTCCGAGGAACGGAACAGGCGGACGGGATAGAAATTATCATTGGCCGCCTTCAATGTGGTAGTCCGAAGCATATAATCCGGTGTCAATACCAAAGCCGTACCCGTCTGTGCGTCATCCTTACAAGCGATAATACAATATTCATCCACATAGTGGAATCCGAAAGCTCCCAAATAATGATCTTGATTCATAATGTCATACACACCATAAAAACCGTCGAATTGTGCACCGAAACCGCTCGGTTGTCCGGCAAACAGAGCCTTTGGATTCTTATAAAGGAAATTAAGCAGGCTTGTCACATCTTCTGTCTGGGGCAAATACCATTTTCCCTCCCCGATGAAGCTGCCGTTCATGCTCAGATAAGTGGGGTCTATCACTCCGAACGTATTGGTATAATAGCGGTCGCCCTCGAACATCTCGTTTACTATCACATTGCTATATTCATAATCAGGATCCTCCGGAATGCCCAGATAAATGCTATGCTTCAGGTTGGCACGCAGCCAATACCCCGATCCAATCTTGACGAACGGCAATCGGTCGGTCACGTTGTCCACCAACACGCAATAGGCATCTTCCACGGTCACCCCGTCGTATGCCACGCCTTTCCCCATATCGTTCAGGTAAAGGTTCCCGTTGACGTAGTACAACGTGCGGAGCTGGTCGTGCGAGGTCTGCCCCTCAATCGGGTTGACATAGGCCATCCCGCCTTCAAACGCCACATAGGCCGGCGGATTCCCGTCCCCGTCGCCCAGGAATATCCCGCGATTCAGGTTGGGACTTCCCTTCACCAACGGATACATGACCGTCACCCTGCGGTCGGCACGGATGTCGGGTACATACTCATTACAGATTTCGGCCACAGGCACTTTCCCGTGGTAAACCACCTTCACCAGCGGCGCGTCATTCCCCTCGCCGAAGCGGAGCATCGCGTCGGTCAGGCTGATTTTGCAGTTATTGCCCTGCTGCATCCCGGCAGCATAGTCATAGTTGCTCTGGCTGGCCATCTCTTCCACCCGGTCGCGGATCATCGGGGCCAAGTCCGCCGGAAAGAACATCCAAATGGGCAGGGTCGTACACCCCACGATGGTCAGCCGCCTGCGCAAATCCTTGTCGTTGCGGTAGTCCCCCTCCAGACTGTTCATCCAGTCGGCCAGCATCTGCTGGTCTATCTGGCTTTCGTTGCTGAAGTTCTCAATCGCCGACTTGATTCGCTCCACGCATTCGTTGTCTCCCGCACGGATGGTGAAAGACCTTGATGCCTGGCAATCGGTCGAGATGCTGGCTTCTATCCGGTTCGTTTCAGAGGAAGCACTGGCCTGGCCGTACACGTATTTGGCCCGCATCTCCGTATAGGTCTGCACGTCTGTCACTTCCTTCTTCTGGAAATCCACCATATATTCTATCATTCCGCCCACATCGGCCGACAAGACCAGATGCGTGCCGAAATCCTTCAGCATCCGGTCTACGTTCTCCACGGTGGGATTTTCTATCACTTTCTGCCGCATACGCCCGAAAACTTCAGAATAGATATCCTTGCCTTCACTCATCAGATACAACAATCCGGCCTCGTCCAGATATCTGGAAGCCACCACTTTCGACAGACGCGAATAGCCGTAGCATCTTTCTTCGACTGTGGAATAATCATTGGTTTTCACAAAACGGCTTACGGTCTTCTTCGTGCCGAACAGGTTGCTCTCCTCCTTCTCCTGTACCTCGGTGAAAGTCTGCGAAAGCTCATCCAGAGAATACCCAGAATAAACCTCTATCTTCTCATAACTTCGGTTGTCCTCCTGAATCAGCTTTCCACCGGTCTCCATCTCGAATCCCAATAGTTTGTTGTAATCCAATATCGGGGCGGTCAGACTGTTCTCGCTCATGAACTCCTGCAGGATGTTGTATCCCCATCCCACACGGAAATCCTGTGTCAGCTCACCGCCGGCCAACGCATTGTCATCGCTGTCCAACCACCCGCATTGATAGACAGAAAGCGACGCGGAGAGATCCGGCTGCCCGGCAGAATTCACCCGGATTTCGGCACTGCGCCCGTAATCATCGTCATTGGCCGTCACGTAAAACTCCAGCACGCCGTCCGAGGGCAAAGTGTCGGAGGTCAGGGTCAGCCATTCGGCTGTGGACTGCACGGTGCAGGCTGCGGGAGCCTGCACCTCCACTTCGTAATAACGTCCCGTGCGTCCCAGCCGCACTTCCGGTTCGTCCAGAATAATCTGCGCGTCGGACAACGCCGGCACATCCTCTTGCTCGGAACAAGAAGAAAAGCCCATGCCTGCCATCATGGCAAGCATGGACATGATTCTAAAAATAAGCTTCATGAATAATTTCTTCCCAACAATCAATAGTCACTGAAGTCGACCATGCACTTAGGATTGTCCTTGTACTTGTCCACTATGTATTTCTTCACGGCGTCCGCCGCTGCTCCCTCGAAGAAGCTCCACATCGGGACGAGTGTCATCTCGACCACTTCCGCCGTGTTGTTCTTCTTGTTCGTCCCGTCCATGATGATGCTGTTGGCCCATTCCGTAGTCCGAGCGTTCACCTCTCCCCGGGTGATGTTGATGGAACTGGTCAGGTATTGCGCCATCTCCTGTCCCTTGGCCGCTTGTCCGCCGTTCATGGTCAGGCTCAGGTTCGAATGGTCGAGCAGCATCTCGCCGGCCCTCACATAGTCTGCGTTCACCTCGCCTGTAATGGAAACGACTGCTTGGACAGACATGCTTGCCATACCGCCGATGTTCATCTCGTCAGCAATGAAGGTGCTGTCGGCATCCAGTTTCATCGTCATCTCGCCGCCCAACGTAGTCTCAGTGACCACCATCGCCCCGTATTTGCTGTCCAAGTCAGCCAAGGCGGCCTGCAGCTGGTCCGGAGTGGCATCAGGATTTTCCACCAGCGAGATAATCTTGTTGCGGCAGTTCTGGAAACCGATGCTCAACATTCTGTTCTTTACGGCCTTGTCCTCTTCCGCATCAAAATAAGCCATCAAATCCACATAGTGCAACTCGGCGTGGTACACCGGATAACGGCATCCCATCCGATAGGTGACCGTAGCACCGGTAACCTTCTCCGAACTGGCATATTCGCCCTCGACATCCAGTTTGAACATACCGAAAGACACACCGATTTTCAGAGACACCGACAAGGAGTCCAGCTTGTTGTCTATGGAATCATAGCTGACCACTTGCACGTTGGATGCCGCCACGGGAGTTTCCAGGTAAATCCCGGCCCAATCATACGCACCGCCTGCGCCCACCAAGGTCTTCAAGCCGGTCATCTGCACCACGGGCTGTTTCGCCTGACGGTTCACGATGTCATAGCCCCTTCCGATACCCTTGTTGTTGAATACATCCAGGAACTCCACGTCGTCGTTTTCCGGTTCCGTCTCCCCGGGCAACAGGTCGGTCTGGCAAACGGGAATCCGGTGTTCCGTACCGTCATCCAACTTCAGGGTCAGATAATCCGTCCGCGCTTCCCGCGTGGCGTTGTCCTCCACATAAAGCTCCACGGAGGCGTTTCCTACGCCCTCCGGCGTCTCCACCGTCAGCCAGTCATTCTCCTCAGGGACGGAGAGCGTCCAATGCTGCTGTCCCTCCACTTGGATGTCTACAGAGCAGACACCTCCCAAACGGCTGACCTCTACCTCTTCCGTACCAAAACCGTTACCTTCTCCCGTCACTTTGCTTTTCTCATCATCTTCACAAGATGCCAGAAACAATCCGGCTCCACACAGAAAAGCCAATAGGAATCCTCTCATACAAATTCTCATTTTAAAAACCTTTTTTAATATCACAACCAATCCTTGTTCCTTCCTAAGTACACCTATCCTTGTACAAGCTTATTACGCATCGCGTTCATGCCTGAATACCAATCCATTTAAAGAAAATCAACCGCCTTCTCCCACTCTCTCCGCCGTCGCTCTCTTGGGAAGAGAGGAAGAGAGGAATAGATATGAGTGTATAAATAGGTTATTTTTTGCAAAAATAGAGATTAGCAATGAATCGTGCAAACAAATCCGATAAAAAATCATTCCTTTCCTCTCCGTTTGTCCTTAAGTTTTGTTGCAAAAGGCCAATTTTCTCCGATATTTAGAACATCACCGCCGTCACGTGCAGGCATCCGCGAACGTAAACGCCCCGCCCCGCGCATACGAAAAAAGCCCCCCTCCCGGAATCCGGGAAGGGGGCTGTGGAAAAGGGGCGGCTACCTACTCTCCCGCCTTGCGGGCAGTACCATCGGCGAGGGCGGGCTTAACTTCTCTGTTCGGGA
>CALUIS010000035.1 GCA_944320765.1 uncultured Paraprevotella sp. | reverse complement strand
TGACATTCCATTCTTCTTGTTCAGGCTATCCAAATTGTGCGCGTAATATTGGAAACGGGAGAAGGAATACAACCGGGTTTTCGGACTGACCCTCAAAAAGGTCACCTGAAGGTCACTGTATAAAAGAAAAAGCACTTGCGATTTCTCGTAAGTGCTTGATTCTTAACGTGGACCAGCCAGGGCTTGAACCTGGGACCTCCAGATTATGAGTCTGTTGCTCTAACCAACTGAGCTACAAGTCCGGTTTGTGCCTGAAAATGTGGTGCAAAATTAATATGATTTATTGAGATATGCAAACTAAAATGCTAAAAAAGGTGTGAAAACTTTCAGGATTGCCGGAACTGTTGTATTTTCGCGATGTTAATTGAATTGCAGGCCGTCTTTTGCCGGGTGGCCTGCGGATGAATCGGGAATCAGAAACATAAATGTAACAGACCTCATGAGTGCAAAAGAAGCAGATTTGTTAAATGCCGGCTTGGACGACCGGCAGGTGGAAGAAAGCCGTGCCCGGCACGGGAGCAATGAATTGACCCCTCCGAAGCGGCCTTCAATGTGGAAGTTGTATTTGGAGAAGTTCCAGGATCCTGTCATTCGGGTATTGTTGGTTGCTGCTGTATTTTCTTTGATTATCTCTATTATCGAGAATGAATATGCGGAGACGATAGGTATTTTCTTTGCCATTTTTTTGGCGACAGGCATCGGGTTTTGGTTTGAATACGACGCGAACAAGAAGTTCGACTTGTTGAATGCGGTGAGCGAAGAGACGCCGGTCACCGTCGTTCGTAACGGAAAGGTACACGAGATTCCCCGTAAGGAGGTTGTGGTAGGGGACATTGTCATACTGAATACAGGCGAGGAGGTACCTGCCGATGGCATGTTGCTGGAGGCTGTCTCGCTGCAGGTCAACGAATCGAGCCTGACGGGAGAATTAATGGTGAACAAGACAACCGTGGAGGCTGATTTTGATGAGGAGGCCACTTATCCGTCGAACAGCGTGATGCGCGGAACGACCATTACGGACGGACACGGCGTCATGCGGGTGGAACGCGTGGGCGATGCCACCGAAATCGGCAAGGTGGCGCGTCAGGCCACGGAGCAGAGCCAGGAGCAGACTCCGCTGAACATCCAGCTGACGAAACTGGCCAACTTGATTGGGAAGGTGGGCTTCACCATTGCGGCACTTACTTTTATCATCTTCACCTCGAAGGATTTGTATGCTTACTTGCAGGTCAATACGGTGACCGATTGGCATCAGTGGTTGGACATTGCGCGTATTGTGCTGAAATACTTCATGATGGCGGTGACGCTGATTGTCGTGGCGGTACCCGAAGGCTTGCCGATGAGCGTCACGCTCAGTCTGGCTCTGAACATGCGGCGTATGCTGAAGACCAACAACCTGGTGCGCAAGATGCATGCTTGCGAGACGATGGGTGCCATTACGGTCATCTGTACGGACAAGACCGGCACGCTGACACAGAACCTGATGCAGGTGTATGACGCGCAGTTGGATGAGGGACAGGAGGAGCTGATTGCCGAAGGCATCGCGGCCAATTCCACGGCGTTCCTGGAAGAGAAGGCCGAAGGCGGGAAACCGTCTGGCGTGGGCAATCCGACTGAGGTGGCCTTGCTCCTTTGGCTGAATGACAAGGGGCGAGATTATGCGTCTTTGAGGGAGAAGGCCAAGGTGGTGGGCCAGCTGACTTTCTCTACCGAGCGCAAATATATGGCCACGCTGGTGGATTCTCCCGTCCTGCATAAGCGGGTTCTTTATGTGAAAGGCGCCCCCGAGATTGTAATGGGGAAATGTAATCTGGGGCAAGAACAGATCGCGTACAACAACGAGCAGCTGCTGGCCTACCAGAACAAGGCCATGCGCACCTTGGGACTTGCCTATAAGGTGGTTCCGGAAGGAGCTTCAACGGACCCGGCCGAGCTGGTGAATGAGGGCGGGTTGACGTTCTCGGGCATCTTTGCCATCAGCGACCCGATACGTCCCGATGTGCCTGAGGCTGTGAAGAAATGCCAGTCGGCGGGCATCAGCGTGAAGATCGTGACGGGAGACACGCCGGGAACGGCCACCGAGATTGCACGGCAGATAGGTCTGTGGACTCCGGAGGACACTGAACGCAACCGTATCACGGGCGTGGAGTTTGCCGCCTTGAGCGACGAGGAGGCGCTTGACCGCGTATTGGACTTGAAGGTGATGAGCCGGGCCCGCCCGATGGACAAGCAGCGTCTGGTGCAGCTGCTCCAGCAGAAAGGGGCCGTGGTGGCCGTGACGGGCGACGGCACCAACGATGCTCCGGCATTGAACCACGCGCAGGTGGGGCTGTCCATGGGCACGGGCACTTCAGTGGCCAAAGAGGCCAGCGACATTACGTTGCTCGACGATTCTTTCCACAGCATCGCCACGGCTGTCATGTGGGGCCGTTCCTTGTACAAGAACATCCAGCGCTTCATCGTGTTCCAGCTGACCATCAACGTGGTGGCCTTGCTGAGCGTGCTGCTGGGGGCTTTCTTCGGCACCTCCTTGCCGCTGACGGTCACCCAGATGCTTTGGGTGAACCTGATTATGGACACTTTCGCCGCCATGGCGCTGGCTTCCATCTCGCCCAGCATGGACGTGATGAACGAGAAGCCGCGCAAACGCACCGACTTCATCATCACCCCGGCCATGCGGAACAACATATTCGGCGTGGCCTTGTGTTTCCTGGTGATATTGATGGCGATGTTGGCTTATTTCAAGCACTTGCCGGGCGGCTTGTTGCCGGACGGCGAGATGAGCGTGCATTACCTGACGGTGTTCTTCACCGTATTCGTCATGCTCCAGTTCTGGAACCTTTTCAACGCCAGCGTGTTCGGCACCAATCATTCCATCTTCAAGGATGCAAGTCATGCCTTGGGCATGTTGGGCGTGGCGTTGATCATCCTGGTCGGGCAGTTTCTTATCGTGACTTTCGGCGGCAAGGTGTTCCGCACAGAACCTCTCCCGCTGATGGAATGGCTTTATATCATCGGCGGCACTTCGTTTGTGTTGTGGGGCGGTGAGGCCTGGCGGGGCATTAAGCGCCTGATGCAAGGAAAGGCGGCATGACATGAGGTTCAAGAATGTGATATTCGATTTCGGGGGCATCATCGTGGACCTGGACAGGCAGGCGGCGGTGGATGCCTTCGAGGCGTTGGGATGCCGGGTGGCCGGCAGCATCGGCTTGTATGCCCAAAAGGGGGTGTTCGCGGCTCTGGAGACGGGACGGATGGCGGATGCGGAGTTCTTCGGCTTCGTCCGCACCCAAGTGGGACGGGATATCCCCGATGATGACATCCGCAGGGCGTGGAACCGTATGCTGGTGGGCGTTCCCCGTCATCGTTTGCAGGCCGTTCTGGCGTTGCGTCCCCGTTTCCGCACTTTCATGCTCAGCAATACGAATGCCCTGCATTGGGATTATGTCCGCGAGGGACTTCCGGTCCCGGGGGATATCAGGTTGGAGGATTGTTTCGAGCGCATGTTCCTTTCTTTCCGGATGCATTTGGCCAAGCCCGATGCGGGGATATTCCTCAGGGTGCTGTCCGAGGCCGGCTTGTGTCCCGGGGAAACGTTGTTCATCGACGATTCGGAAGAGAACTGCCGTGCGGCGGAGACCTTGGGGATGCAGGTCTTTCATTCCCGCAGGACGGATGACTGGGTGGATTTTTTGAGAAAGGAGGCCGCTGAATGAAGTTTTTCACGTTGGAAGATAAATTGCCCCATGAGGCTTGTGTGGCCACCATCGGTTTCTTCGACGGGGTGCATAAGGGCCACCGTTTCCTGATCCGGCAGGTCGACCGTCTGGCGGCCGAACGCAGTCTGTCTTCTTTGTTGATTACTTTCCGTGCGCACCCCCGCGAAGCTTTACATGCGGACTACCTGCCGCAGTTGTTGACCACGTATGAGGAAAAATGTGCCTGGTTGGCCACGACGGGTGCTGATGCCTGTGTCACGTTGGATTTCACTCCGGAACTGGCTGCCATGTCGGCCCGCAGTTTCATGTCGGACATACTGAAGGGCAAACTGAATGTCAGATGCCTGATTATCGGCTATGACCACCGTTTCGGGCATGACCGTTCGGAAGGATTCGAGGATTATGTGGCGTATGGCCGCGAAATGGGGATTGAGGTCATCCGTGCGGAAGCTTTCTCTATGGGCGGGGTGCATGTCAGTTCTTCCATGGTGCGGGCTTGTTTGGCCGAGGGGGAAGCCGGCATGGCGGCACGTTGTCTGGGGCGTCCGTACGAGTTGTCCGGCCGTGTGGTGGCCGGCTTTCATGTGGGACACGAATTAGGTTATCCTACAGCCAATCTGGCGGTAGGGGATGTGCGCAAGCTGGTGCCTGGAGGAGGGGTGTATGCCGTGTGGGTGAAAGATGCGGCAGAGCCTGGGGGAAGACTGTGGAAGGGGATGCTGAACATCGGTTGCCGCCCGACGTTGGAAAACGGGGACGCACGTTCGATAGAAGTGTACTTGCTCGATTTTGAGGGAAACCTGTATGGCCATCGCTTGGCAGTGGCTTTTGTGGCCCGTTTGCGGGATGAGAGGAAATTCAGGAACAAAGGAGAGCTGGCGCACCAGTTGCGCGAGGATGAGGAATGTGTGCGGCGGATTCTTTCCGAGACGGATCCTGCCGGGGTGCAGGACTTATAAAAAGGAGGGGGATATGAGACGAACGGTTTGTCTGGTGTGTATATTTCTGGCGGCCCAGCTGTTGGCTTCCATGGTGGTCATGTTCTTTTTCAACCTGCCGGGATTGTTGCGCGACGGTAGGCTGGACCTGGATGTGGTCGCCTCGCCCGGCGCGTTGGGGATTTCGTTGGTCCTGAGCGCGGCGTTGGTCTGGGCTGTCATGACCTTGTTGCGGTGGACCGACCGCAAGAGCTTCCGTTCCGGCGGCTACGGACGGGCGGTCTATGGCACGTTGGTCTTATGGATGGTTCCTGTCATATTCTTGGTGAACTTGCTGTTGGAGGCGTTCGCGCTGGAGGACTTGAATGAGGAGACGTTCCTGCGGATGGCCTATGACCCGTGGGGGATATTGGCGTTGGTCGTGGCCGGACCGTTCACGGAGGAACTGGTGTTCCGCATGGGCATACAGCGTCATTTGATGCGCCATAGGATGCGTCCGTGGGTGGCGATTGCGCTGACCGGGCTGATTTTCGGTGTCATTCATGGCAACCCGGCCCAGATACCGGGAGCGGTGCTGTTCGGGTTTGTGCTGGGATGGTTGTATTGGCGTTCCGGTACGATTTGGACTTCGGTGGCGGCGCATGTGTTCAACAATTTCGTGGGGGTGGCTTTGATTTGGTGTATGGGGGATGCCCGGTATACTTTGGTGGAGCTTTGTGGAGGTGCCTGGGCGGCTGTGCTGTGGGCTGTGGTAGCCCTGCCGCTGGTGTATGTGGGTGTCCGTTCGCTGGACCGTATGTTTGTCACGCCTCTTGACGGAAAGGGGACGGGTAGTGCCGGAGTTCGGCTCTGAGTGCATGGGATTGTTGCCGGGTCACTTGGTCCATCAGAGACCAGAAACGCGGCCCGTGGTTCATTTCGCGGGTATGGCAAAGCTCGTGCAGCAACACGTAGTCTGACAGTCTTTGAGGGAGGGTCATCAGATAGAGCGAAAGGTTGATGTGTCCTCTGCTGGAGCAGCTCCCCCAACGGGTGCGGGCGGAATTGATGCTGACCCTTGTGTAGCTGAACCCGTGTTCTGCCGCCAGTTCATGAAGGCGGTGGGGGAGAAGGGTTTTGGCTTGTTTCCGCAAGGCTTCGGTGACGACCTTGAAGAGCCAGGGTTGGAGAAGGCTGAAGTCGGTATGCGGAGGATAGGTGATACGCACGAGGTGGGGGGCGTGGCGGATGAAGAATTGTTTTTGTGTGCCTTTTATGAAGTATAGTTCCAGCTGGTCCGTTTCTATTTTGAATTTTGTGTCGATCATTCTGTCGTATATTGGAAATCCCCGCCGGAATCTTTGCCTTTCGGAAAGAAAGCGGGCGGGGATGGGGGATTCTTTTCTTTTGGGGTTATTTTTTGTCGAACACGCTCAGGTTCCATTCCGCGTGCCAGGGGATGGAGAACTTGCCGGCCGCCTTGTCCCACATCATCGGCAGCCAGATGTAGCGGCTGTCTTGCAGGTCTTTCTTCTTCCACATGTCGAAGCAGGCGATATAGGCGTCCTTCTTGCCTTGTACGGGAATCACGTAGGTGCTTTGCCCGTAGAAGGTCTTTTCCGCGTCAGGTCCCGTGCAGGGGTCGCCCAGCACGGTCCATTCGCCCATGATGGAGTCGGCCACGGCCAGTTCCGCGCGGTTGGGGTCCCAGCCCGTGCATCCGCTGGACAGCATATAGTATTTTCCGTCGTGTTTGAATACGGCGGGCGCCTCGCGGGCCATGCCGATGAAACGGCGCACCATGGTGCCGTCCGGCTTGGTGTAGTCGGCGGTCAGGCGGTTGATGTGCATGGTCTGGTTCTCTTCCGAGGAGGCGAACTGGTAGGCCGTCCCGTCATCGTCCACGAAGAGTGTCTGGTCGCGGGCCATGCTGCCGTTGGGGCGGAATCCGTCCAGATACGTGAAAGGTCCGGTGGGGGAGTCGGCGATGGCCACTCCGGCCTCGGCCTTGCTGTAGTCCGGGCTGTCGATGTGCATCCACATGACGAATTTCTTGGTCTTCTGGTTGTAAATCACCTTTGGGCGCTCCAGCACCTGGGTGGGATGGATGTCGCTGTCGGGATCGTCCTTGATGGCTTTGAGGGCCACGCCTTCGAACTTCCAGTTCAGCAGGTCTTTGCTGGAGTAGCAGCTGACTCCCGTCACGTCCGTGCGGTAGCGTTCCCATGTGGCGTCTGCCGGGAGTACGGTCTCTCCCACTTTGTATTCTCCGTACCAATAGTAGGTGCCGTCATGGTAGAGGATGCCTCCTCCGTGGGCGTTGATGGGGTTGCCTTGTGTGTCGTTCCATACTTCCTTGGGACGGAAGTTTTCATTCTTCTGCGCCTGGGTGTTCAAGATGCCTAATGAACATACGGCCAAAGCGGTAATTGCAAGTTTCTTTAGCATGATACGATGTCAGGTTTTGGTTAATACTCAGGCCAAAGATAATATAAAAATGTGGAATATCTGCCAAGTGCCTCGGGATATTCTGCAAGAAAGGCCAAAAAGGATGTTCTTGTGGGCGTGGCGTATAGGCATGAAAAAGGGCCACCTTTCACAGGCAGCCCTTTTCATCGTTAGTATGTTATGAAAAAATTTGAGAGAATTGAAACTTCACAGTTTCATAGCGTTTTATTAAGCACTAACTTGTTTATATAGAAAAAGCATAAAAATGTTCTCTTCAGTCTGTCTTTATCTTTTCGGACGACAGCACCCGCATGAATTTCTCGTCCATGTCTCCCGTGAGGTTGACGATGGTGAGGGTCTTTTCCGCGCTGAGGCTCAGCATGACCAGTTCCTGCACCGTCTCGTTGTGCTTGCGCACGAATATCATGTTGTCTTCGCCAGCGGCATAGTCGGCCATCGGGGAAAATCGGTTCTTGTTCTTTTCCATGAGGCGTTCCGCTTTTTGGAAGAGTTTCTCTCCGCCTTTTTTCGCGGTGATGATGCGTGCGCTTTTCAGTTTGGAAAGCAAGTATTCGGGAATCCCGGTGTCTTCCCTTTCGTCGGACCGTGTGATGGTTTCCATCACTTTCTCCATCATCTTGGGGCTTACGGTCTGGCATTCCACCTGTCCTTTCTTGGTGCATTGCTCCATGAACTTGGCGGCGAAGTCCTGTCCCCATGCGTGGGGGATCAGGCAAGCGGTCCACAATAAGCAAAGAGCGCGTTTCATGTTTCCGGAGTTAGTTTTGTGACTCTTCGTTGTTGGGCGTTTGCAGGAGGGAGTCCTGCACGGATGCCTCGTTCAGGCTTTGTGAAACCATCTGCAGCGCATTGGAAATCTGGTCGTATGCCATTTCCGGGTCGTTGTACGAGTCCTGGTAGGTCTCGTAATTGTAGTCGTCTCCGATGTCTTGCTGGCGGAACGAAGTTTGCGCCGCGTTCCCCAGCGTGAGGATGATGGCCACGCACGCCGCCGCCTTGTAGAAAGGTATCAGGCTTCGTGTGAGTGAGAGCTTCCGCGCCTTGACCGGTTGGTCTTTTTCCACCTTGGCCAGCACTTTGGCGTCGAAGCTTTCGTCCAGACGGGCCTCTTGCAGCGTCTTCTCGCCGGCAAACAAGCCTTTGTAGGGCATCAACTCCGCGGGAATCTCGTTCTGGCTGAAGAAAGTCCTCAGTATGGCTTCCTCTTCCAGCGAGGTCTCGCATTGCCAGTAGCGTTCCAGAAGTTGTTCTATGTACTTATAGTCCATATTCTTGTATTTCTGTGTACTTTCGCTTGATTCTTTGTCTGGCGCGGAACAGGTAGACTTTCACCTGCTCTTCGCTGAGATTCAGGATGGCGGCGATTTCCTTGTAGCTTTTGCCTTCTATCTCTCTCAGTTGCACGATGTCCTGCTGCACCTGCGGGAGTTCTTCCAACAAGTCCCGCAGGAGGCCCAACCCTTCCCGGGCGGCCAGCCGGTCGTACGGAGTGGATGCGTCGGGACGGTTATGGAGGTTTTCGTCCAGCATCACGTGCTGCGCCTCTTTCTTCTCCCTCCTGTCCAAGGAAAGGTTCTTGCAGATGGTCAGGCAAAATGCTTCAACGGATTGCAGCAAGTCCCACTCATCGCGTTTGTCCCACACCCGAACCAGTGTGTCTTGAACGATATCCTCCGCTTCCGCCGTGTCGCATGTGATGCGAAGGGCCAGCCGGTAGAGCTTGTCTTTCAGCGGCAGGATATCATTCCGGAAACTGATTTTCTTCATCTCTCTGTTATGATGACGGGCGGATGCCTGAAAAGTTACACCCGCCCGCCATTTTTTTTGAAATAAATGTTTTTCCGGCTATTTTTCGATGAGGGTGCCGGACACGCCGTCTATGGCACTGGCTTGGGTGATGATGACTTTGCCCACGCCGGCATGGATGGCGTCGAACGAGTTCTCCAGCTTGGGAATCATGCCGCCTTGGATGGTGCCGTCCGCCACGTAGCGTCTGAATTCCTCCTCGTTGATGTGGGGGATGAGGCTGTTGTCGTCCTCCGCGTCCCGGAGTACTCCCTTTTTCTCGAAGCAGTACATGAGCGTGACATCGAAGAATGCTGCCAGAGCCTTGGCCGTCTCGCCGGCGATGGTGTCGGCGTTGGTGTTGAGGAGCCGGCCTTGGCCGTCGTGGGTCAGGGGGGCCATGACGGGGACCACCCCTTTGTGTATCAGTCCGGCCAGACGTTCGCCGTTCACGCGGTCCACGTCGCCGACGAACCCGTAGTCCACGTCCTTGACCGGGCGCTTGTGCGAGCGGATGATGTCCATGTCGGCGCCTGTCAGTCCCAATGCGTTGACACCTTGGGCCTGGAGGCGTGCGACGATGTTTTTGTTGACCAGCCCGCCGTAGACCATGGTGACGATGTCCAGCATTTCCCGGTCGGTCACCCGCCGCCCGTTTATCATTTGGGCCTCGATGCCCAGGCGGGCGGCCATTCTGGTGGCCGAGCGGCCGCCGCCGTGTACCAGTATCTTGGCTCCGGGCAGGGCGGCGAAGTCTTCCAGCAGTTGCCGCAGGGAGTCTTCCTCCTCCACGATTTTCCCGCCCACTTTGATGAGGGTCAGTTTCTCTTTCATCTTAATATGTCATTCTAAATAAGTGTAGCCATAGAGGCCGGAACGGTAGTTGTTCAGGAATTCCTTGCCTTCTTCCAGTGAGATCTTGCCGCTTTGGATGGATTTGGAAACCCAGGTCTCCAGGCGGCGCACCAGTTTCTTGGGCTCGTATTGCACGTATTCCAGCACCTCGGCCACGGTCTCCCCGTCGATGATGCGGTCGATGTTGTAGCCGGTGTCGGTCACGGACACGTGCACGGCGTTGGTGTCGCCGAAGAGGTTGTGCATGTCGCCCAGTATTTCCTGGTAGGCTCCCACGAGGAATACGGCCAGGTAGTAGTTGTCGCCTTTCTTCAGCGTGTGTACCGGGAGGCTGTGGGCGATGTGGTTGTTCGTCACGAAGTTGGCGATTTTCCCGTCCGAGTCGCACGTGATGTCCTGCAGGGTGGCGTGTGTGTCGGGGCGTTCGTCCAGCCGCTGGATGGGCATGATGGGGAAGAGTTGGTCTATGGCCCAGGCGTCCGGCAGGCTCTGGAAGAGCGAGAAGTTGCAGAAGTATTTGTCGGCCAGCAGCTTGTCGAGCGTCAGGAATTCCTCCGGGATATGCTTTTGGGTCTGGGCCAGCATGTTGACTTCGCGGGTGACGCTCCAGTACATGCTTTCGATGTCGGCGCGGGTGCGGAGGTCCACGATGCCGTGGCTGAAGAGGTCCAGCGACTCTTCGCGGATTTGTTGCGCGTCGTGCCAGTCTTCCAGCAGCGTGCGCGGGTTCAGGTTGTCCCAGATGTCGTACATGTCCTTCACCAGCTGGTGGGCGTCGGGAGAGGGTTCGAAGTTTTCGTCCATGCGGGGGAGCGAGGCGGTCTCGAGCACCTGCATGATGAGCACGGAATGGTGGGCGGAGAGCGACCGGCCGCTTTCCGTGATGAGGTTCGGGTGGGGCAGGTTGTTTTTATTGGCCGCCTCCACGAAGGTGTAGATGCAGTCGTTGACGTACTCCTGGATGGAGTAGTTCACGGAACTCTCGCTGTTGCTGGAGCGTGTGCCGTCGTAGTCCACTCCCAGGCCGCCTCCGCAGTCCACGAACTCCACGTCGTAGCCCATCTGGTGGAGCTGGATGTAGAATTGCGAGGCTTCGCGCAAGGCTGTCTGTATGCGCCGTATCTTGGTGATTTGGCTGCCGATGTGGAAGTGGATGAGTTTGAGGCAGTCTTTCATCCCTTTGGATTCCAGTATGTCCAGGGCTTCGAGCAGCTCGCTGGAGGTCAGGCCGAACTTGCTGGCGTCGCCCCCGCTCTCTTCCCATTTGCCGCTGCCGGAGGAGGCCAGCTTGATGCGGATGCCTATGTTGGGGCGCACGTTGAGCTTCCGGGCCACCTCGTAGATGGTGTTCAGCTCGTTGAGCTTCTCCACCACGAGGAAGATGCGCTTGCCCATCTTCTGTGCCAGCAGGGCCATTTCGATATAGCTGTGGTCTTTGTAGCCGTTGCAGATGATGGGTGAGGAGGAGTCCGTATTGGAGGCGATAACGGCATGGAGTTCCGGCTTGGAGCCGGCCTCGAGTCCGAGGTTGAACTTCTTGCCGTGGCTGACGACCTCTTCCACCACGGGGCGTATCTGGTTCACCTTGATGGGGTAGATGATGAAATTCTCCCCCTTGTAGCCGTACTCCTTGGCGGCTTTGGCGAAGCAGTTGCTGGTCTTCTCGATGCGGTTGTCCAGGATGTCGGGGAAGCGTACCAGCACGGGGGCGGTCACGTCCCTCACGGCCAGCTCGTCCATCAGGTCTCTCAGGTCGACCTGCACGCTGTCTTTCCGCGGGGTCACGTAGACATGTCCTTTCTCGTTGATTCCAAAATAGTTGACTCCCCATCCGTTGATGTTGTAGAGTTCCTCGGAGTCTTCAATGCGCCATTTTCTCATTGCGTTGTTTATAGGTTTAATAGTTCACGAAGCATACGGACGGTGTCCTTTATCTTGTCCCGGTTGTCGAGTACGTCGATGTCCAGGGTGTGCCGGGCCTGGCTGTAGAAAGGTTCGCGGGCGGCCAGCGATTCCCGGATGTATTGCCGCACCTCCTCTTCCGTCTTGTCTTTCAGCAGCGGGCGTTCCGTGCGGCTCATTTTCAGATGCCGGAGGAGTACTTCGGGCGAGGCTTTCAAGTATACGGTCCGGGCCTGCCGGTTCATGTATTCCATATTGTCGAAGAAGCAAGGCGTGCCTCCCCCGCAGGCCAGCACGATGTCCTCGAATTCGGCGGCCTCGTGCAAGGCCCTCCGTTCGATTTCACGGAAGCCGTTTTCCCCCTGGTCCGCGAAAATCTGGGCGACGGTCCGGCGTTGCCGTTCCTCGATGTACCAGTCCAGGTCGTAGAACGGGAGTGAGAGGGATTCCGCCAGGATGCGCCCTATGGTGGTTTTTCCCGCGCCCATGTAGCCTATGAGGATGATGCGTGTCATTTCTTTCTGCTATATGTCCTTTTGTGGGTTTGTGGCTTCTCGTCTTGTTCCCGTATGAGGGCCATGCACTCGTCCAGCGTGAGTTCCTTGGCCCGTCCGGCCATGGCCTTGGGCAGGCGGTAGTTTTGTCCCTTGTAAGAGAGGTAAGGGCCGTAGCGTCCGTTGAGGACTTCCAGTTCCGGTTCTTCCGCGAATTTTTTCAGGTGGCGTTCCGCCTCGGCCTGCCGTTTCTCGAGGATGAGCTTGATGGCGTCCTGAAGGGTGGCGGTCATCGGGTCGGCGGTCTTGGGGAGCGACACGTATTTGCCCGTATGGAGCACGTAGGGGCCGAAGCGTCCGATGCCGACTGTCACGTGCGAGCCTTCAAAGGTGCCCAGGTCCCGCGGGAGCTTGAACAGCTCGAGGGCCTCTTCCAGGGTGATGTCTTCCATGCTTTGCCCTGTTTTCAGTGGGGCGAAGCGTGGTTTCTCCGTGTCTTCCGCCGTGCCGATTTGCACCACGGGGCCGAATCGCCCGATTTTGACGGACACGGGTTTCCCGCTGGCCGGGTCGTTGCCCAGCAGCCGTTCCCCGACCTTGTGTTCCGATTTTGCGTGCAGCGTCCGCTCCACTTCCGGTTCAAAGTCGCCGTAGAACTTCTTCATCATCTGGGTCCATTCGGTTTTTCCTTCGGCGATGTCGTCGAATTTCTTCTCCACCTCGGCGGTGAAGTTATAGTCCATGATTTCGGGGAAGTATTGCAGCAGGAAGTCGTTCACCACCGTCCCGACGTCGGTGGGCATCAGCTTGCCCCTTTCGGCACCGATGGTGACGCGCTTGCCCTGCCGGCTGACGGTGTCCCCTCTCAGGGTGAGGGAGAGCTGGTCGCGTTCCTCCCCGTCCTTGTCGCCCTTGGCCACGTATCCGCGTTGTTGTATGGTGCTGATGGTGGGGGCATAGGTGGAGGGGCGTCCGATGCCCAGTTCCTCCAGCTTCTTCACCAGGCTGGCCTCGTTGTAGCGCGGGGGATGCTGGCTGAAACGCTGTACGGCCTGGATTTCCTTGCGTTCCAGCCGTTCGCCGGCCTTCATGGGGGGGAGCAGGTTGCCTTCCGCCGGGTTGCTTTCCTGTTCGTCGTCGAAGCTTTCCCGGTAGACTTTCAGGAAGCCGTCGAACCGGATGACCTCGCCCGTGGCGACGAAGCTGGCCGCTTGTCCGCTGATTTGGATGACGGCGGTGGTCTTCTCGATTTCCGCGTCTGCCATTTGGGACGCGATGGTGCGTTTCCATATCAGGTCATACAGCCGGCGTTCCTGCGGGGTGCCTTCTATTTCCGTCTGGTCCATGTAGGTGGGGCGGATGGCTTCGTGCGCCTCCTGCGCCCCTTTGGTGTGGGTGTGGAACTGCCGGCTTTTCATGTAGCGTTCGCCCATCAGGTTTTTGATGACCTCCATGCTGGCGTTGATGCAGAGCGAGGAGAGGTTCACGGAGTCCGTACGCATGTAGGTGATGCGCCCCGACTCATACAGCCGCTGGGCGATCATCATGGTCTGTGCCACGGTGAACCCCAGTTTGTGCGCTGCCTCCTGCTGCAGGGTCGAGGTGGTGAAAGGCGCGGCCGGCGTGCGCTTTTGCGGCCTTGTGGTGATGTCCTGTATGGTGAACACCGCGTCCTTGCATTGTTCCAGGAAGTCCGCCGCCTCCTTTTCGTTCTTGAAGCGTTGGTTCAGTTCGGCTTTGACCTCGCTCCCGTCCTTGCTGCCCGGGAGGGTGAAGGCGGCGGTCACGCGGTAGCTTTCCTCGCTCTTGAACTGCTGTATCTCGCGTTCGCGTTCCACGATGAGGCGCACGGCCACGCTCTGCACGCGTCCGGCCGAGAGGGCGGGCTTCACCTTTTTCCACAACACGGGGGAGAGCTTGAAGCCCACGATGCGGTCCAGCACGCGGCGGGCCTGTTGTGCGTTGACCAGGTTGAGGTCGATGTCCCGCGGGTGCTGTATGGCTTGCAGGATGGCGGGCTTGGTGATTTCGTGGAACACGATACGTTTGGTGTGTTCGGGTTGGAGCCCGAGTACTTCGTATAAGTGCCAGGAGATGGCTTCCCCTTCGCGGTCCTCATCGGATGCCAGCCACACGGTCTCCGCGTTCCGTGCCTCCGATTTCAGTTCGTTCACCAGTCTCGTCTTTTCAGACGGGATTTCATATTGCGGGGTGAAGTCCGTCGTGTCGATGCTGAACTCTTTCTTTTTCAGGTCACGGATATGTCCGTAGCTTGACAACACTTTGTAGTCCGGCCCCAAGAACTTCTCGATGGTCTTGGCCTTGGCGGGAGACTCCACGATCACCAGGTTTTTCTGCATGCTTTGTTCCTTTATAAAATTTCGGCAGCAAAAGTAGGAAAAAAAGATAGATTACACCTTATATATAACGTTTTTTTTGTGAAACTCCTCAGTCGCTTCTCATGCCAGATTACAACGTCACCGGCAGGAGGGGCTTTTGAGGGCGGGAGGATTCCGTTGGGGAGATCTTTATTCGTGCGGATGTCGTTTTGTCGCCAAAATTCGACATTTCCTATCAAGATGGAAGGTTTTCCCCTGATTCCGCGTCCGTGCAGCGGGGCGGTAGAGACGCGATTAATCGCGTCTGTACATAAAAACGGGCGGGAAAACCGCCCGTATGGAACATTTCTCCGCCGCGGCGGGCTTTTTCGTGCGGCAAAAACGGAATTTCTTTGCTGAAAGAAATTTGTTTCTTGCCGCAAAGACGCAAATTTCTTGCCGCAAAGACGTTTCCGGGAGTGTGGAAAGCGGGGAAAAACAGGGCTTCGGGCGGCGTTTTCCTCCTGGTTGGAGGCTTCCCGCGTGCAAAATCCATCTGTCCTTTTGCCAGCCTTTCC
>CALUIS010000034.1 GCA_944320765.1 uncultured Paraprevotella sp. | reverse complement strand
TCATGCCACGAAGATACAGATTAAGATTTGTCTACGAAAAGAAAAATTGTAGCGTATCTATTGATACTTTACACATATAAGTTGCCTATTTTATTTGGTTAAATAAACTACAGATGTCGAGAATCCAATAACTTACATGCCTGCTACGGTGGCAACTGACCGATGTCCTTATTCGGTTACTGAACTGCCGTGGCGGGCATTTCCTATGTCTTATTTACGTGTTTTCTTCTTTGTCGGCTTTTTCCGTAAAGCATTAGCCATAAAAAAGTCAAACCTTTCGGGATGCGCCACGGGGCGTTTCAATTCTTCGGCTGGACGGATTTCAATGTTCAATGCCTTTTGAAGTTCATCCACGTTTATTTCTTTACTACCCTTTTTCATTTTGTCAGTTCATTATAAGTTATGCGATGCTTGGAATTGCAAAGTAAGCAATTAAATCTTGCCCTACCATCCAAATTCCTGTAATTATAGCGAAAACAGAATTCATTTACATATCGTTGTAGATGTTTCTTGCTCGTGTGGTTATATATTCCAGTAAGGCCACGCTTCAATATACTCCAAAATCCTTCGATATTATTCGTATAGGCATTGCCATTTACATATTGTCCGTGACCGTGGTCAACGATGTAATGCTTGTACAGTTTATGGACTGTCTTGTATCCTTGCCACTCATCTGAATAGAGCGTTGCGGTGCGCTTTACGTTACGAAGGATAGGAACGGTAAGGGATTTATAAGAAGTGTTGCGTACAACTTCGCAAACCAACTTTCCACCACGCTGTAACATACCCATGACGGGAACTTTATCTTTGAAGCTCCTGCCTTGCGAATTTTTCACCCTTTTGTTCTTGTGACGGTTTTTATTCTTGCCGCCTACAAAGGTTTCATCCAATTCAACCTCACCGTCCAGCTTTTCTTCAAGAGCAATATTGAAAGCCTCACGGATGCGCTGACTCATATACCATGCCGTCTTTTGCGTCACTTGAATATCATCTGCCAGTTTGATAGAAGAAATACCCTTGTTACTGGTGGTTATTTCATAGATTGCTATGAACCATTTCTGCAATGGCACTTTGGAGCCTTCAAATATTGTTCCTATCCGTATATTGAAATTCTTGCCCGTGTTCTTGCAACGGTACATACCATCGCCACGGCGGTAAACTTTCGATGTCGGGTCATAGGGTGATACTGGCTCACCGTCACCCCAAAGTTGCTTTTCAAGATATGCAATACAGCTTTCCTCTGTCGGGAATGCTTGTAGTAAGTCAAACAATGACGTGAACTCACCAATAGTTCTGTTTTTAGCCTTCTTCATAATCGCAAAGTTTATTCTTTGCTATACATAACTTTGGTGAGTTTTTCTTTGGGAGCAAAAAGTGCTCTAAAACTGTGGCTTTACTGATACAGGGTATAGCTAACTTGTTGTAATCAAATCATTTTTGTCCAAACGTTAAATATTACAAAAGCATTTTTGACGGTTATAATAATCATCATCGGTATAGCAAATCAATAAATAACCTTAGAACAACTGATTTTTCTGTGATTTAATTGTTCTTGAAGTACACCCTTAATATATAATGTAATATTAAATTTTCGTTTGGGTTTATTTTACAAATATCACCTCCCTTTTCACGAAACTTGAAACTAACATCACCATGATTATTGATATTCCCTATTAATGAATAGAAAAATAATTCATCAATTATATTATAAGCGTTATCTTTCAATCCACAATTTTCAAGGTCTGTACGCAGTGATTCATAAGTAAAATGCTTCTTATTTCGATACGCTCTTAGAACATTTATTGTTATGTTAATTTCTTTTTCGGAGAAAACCGCAGTTAGTTCATTTTGAATTTCTAACATAATTTGGTTAGCAAAACGCCCTATTAAGTTGTTTATATTGCTACGACTAATAGGAATAGGAAATTTATATCTATCAATATCCTTAAAAAATAGGATTAAATCTCTTGGCCTAAAAAATGTATGCTCAATAACATATTTGAAGCTACTTTTGGTGTTACCCATGCTGTCGAAAGACACAAATTCTTGCTCATTAACAAATGATTCCCATGGCTTATCCTTAATATACTCCAATCCGTTCTTTTCAAAATTACAAGCAATTCTTTTATTTATAAATTGTTTTAGCTTTAATCTATCTTCTTGCGTACGGTACATTTCTTCATACCAGTTTAATTCTATTGCATAGCTTGCAAATATTTTTGCTGTATCGGCATTATAACACAGATGTTTTGCTATATCATTTCTTAATAAAACTACAATTTTAGAATTGAGTTGATTTCTCCCAAAAAATTCATTATTATAGTATTTTGCTATTCGCAGAAGTTCTGAAAGCGTTAAGATGTCTGTTTCTGATTTATAATATCCTATATCTAAATCGTCAAAAATTAGAATGTAGCTATTTTCAGGGTCTTTAATCAATATTTTAGATATTGTTTCTTCTAAATACGGAATGAGTTTGAAAAATGCAGCTTTTTCTTCTTTAATGGCTACCTTTTTATTAAAGAGTGCTGTATAAAACCGCTTGAAATATTCAAGATTGACATTTATTCCTCTTTCGTGAATGATTTCTTTAATTTCATGCTTCTCTATGTTGACAAATCCTCTATTTTTATCAAGAAATTTTTTCAAATTAGACATATCCTTAACATTGCACAGGTTCTGATTTTGGACAATCAAACTCAATATTTGCGTCAATATTACCCATTTGAAAAGCATTTCCTGCTCTATTCGTTCTCCTTCATTAATACCAATTTGAACTATCTGCTCTATATCAATTTCAGTCCTTCGTATGAACTTTGCAAAAATGTTTGCATCAGAACTTGCTATATTACAAATATGTTCTCCAATTGCGGATTTTCCACTACCTTTTCTGCCTAAAACTATAAACTTTTCATTATTTATTTGGTCAATAACATCCAAAAAATCCTCAAAAACTTCGGATAATGTTATTTTTGAATTATTTGCTTCTCCTTCTGCCTCTGCCACCCCTATATTGAAGCCTTCAGTGGTTCTGCAACTTTTCGTGGATGCCTTTTTCTGTATAAATCTATCGAATACGCCCATTAGTATATTTTTGAAGTACAAAAATAGCAAAATAAATAGTAACAACAAAGTAAGAACAAAAATAAACATATATCCAATGTCATTTAATAATTTAGTAAAAGCTGCCACATATTTAGATTTAGAGTACAAATGTTATATCATAAATTCAAACTATGTAAACTATTTTTTGTTGTTATGTAGCAAGCATAATTCATCTGTCACTTTTTGTAATTCACGCCTGATTTCTTCGGGGTCAGAGTAGGTAGTTTTCCTTCATATCATTTCTTTTATAAAACTTTGCGACTAAGAAAATGAATTATAGTGCTATAAATAAAAGACTTATTGCCTTGTGCAACTGGTCGAAATTTGCTAATTTTGCAGAAAAAAGAAAGGGAAAAATTATGATTGAAATTAGATTGACAAAGAATGGCTATGAAACAAGCCACAAAATCGGTAAAGCGATTTTTGCTCCAAATGGGAATGCTGTTGTAAGAGTTATTTGTGAGCACAAATGCAACTACTCTGTAGAAGAATTAGAGGATGCTATTTGTAGGTATATGAGTTCACTTATGCCAGATGACATTGAAGTAAAAACTCATCATGTGACATTAAGTAGTAGTACAAGTGAAGATACAACAGGGAAATATGTGAATATGATAGATTTTCAAGTATTCATCTAATAATTATGATTGCCACGGTAGGTATTTAACTTGCCGTGGCAAAATTTAGGGTATTGTCGTATATAATCACCTTACCGACTATAAGACCATACAGGATTTTCCGATTCGTGGCCGCAGTGTTTATCTTCATGTGCGTCGCCGCAAATGGATAGACCGTTCCACAGGCGAGATATTCACTTATGATTTCGACGGTTTGACGGAATCCGGCTCCAAACTCTCTCCCGAGTTTGTTGCTTTTTTAAAAGAAGAGGATTGAGGACACTGCGGAGAGCATAAGGGGCATAGCCAACCATTATGGGGTGAACGGCAAGCTTCTCAGCACCCAGTACAAGGAACATTTCAGCGATTTCCGGGAGTGGGAACAATTGGGCCATGCCTCGGAGTACCTTGTCTATCCCGAAAACATGGGCCCGCATCTGAGCATTGACGAGTCCTGCCTGAGCAGCGGCGAGGTCTATACTTTCCTGACCAACAAGGAGGGGCATGGCGGTCCGGGCACCTTGGTTGCCGTCATACATGGCACGAAGGCAGAGGCCGTGATTGCCGTGATTGAGAAGATTTCCCTTCATAAACGCCTTCAGGTGAAAGAAATAACATTGGACCTTTCTTCTTCCATGATGTTGATTGCACGCACGGTATTCCCCAAAGCACGCATAACCAACGACCGTTTCCACGTACAGAAAGTGTATTATGACGCCATAGACGACCTGCGGGTGTCATTACGTTGGATGGCAAGGGACTTGGAGAACGAGGAGATGCGGAAATGCCGCGAAGAGGGCATAAAGTACGTCCCGTTCAGGTATGCGAACGGTGACACGCGCAAACAGCTGTTGGCAAGGGCCAAATACATCCTCACCAAGCACGAGTCCAAATGGACAAAGGCACAAAGATGGAGAGCGGACATCATCTTCGAGTTTTATCCCGAGTTGAAGCGGGCCTATGAGCTTGCCATGGAACTGACGGACATCTTCAACAGGAAATGCGCCAAGGATGTGGCAAGAACCAAACTGGCAAGATGGTTCAATGAAGTTGAAAAGCTGGCGGGGAACGCATTCCGGACTGTCATAGACACTTTTGCAAATCACTATGATACCATACTTAACTTTTTCGTGAACAGGCAAACCAATGCCGGAGCGGAATCGTTCAATGCAAAAGTGAAGGCTTTCAGAAGTCAGTTTAGGGGAGTGGCTGACATTCCATTCTTCTTGTTCAGGCTATCCAAATTGTGCGCGTAATATTGGAAACGGGAGAAGGAATACGACCGGGTTTTCGGACTGATCCGGAAAATGTGGGGAAAAATCAGACAAGTAAAAAGGCTAAGTAATTGATAATTCAATACTTAGCCTTTTATTCTGTACCCAGACCCGGGGTCGAACCGGGATGGGTTGCCCCACTGGTGTTTGAGACCAGCGCGTCTACCGATTCCGCCATCTGGGCGCTTATCTTTCGATTGCGTGTGCAAAGGTAGATGCTTTTTTTTATTCCTGCAAGCTTTTGTGCCGTTTTTTTCTTTCGTTTTGTCGTTTTAGCGTCTGTCCGGCTCATTTCAGGAACACGGTACGGCAGGACCGGGTCTGTGGGGTCTGGACACTGATGATATAGGTTCCTTGGGGGAGCGGTACTCGAAGGGTTTCCGCCTTGAGGGGCGTGCGGTAAATCCTGAGGCCGGAAGGCGCATAGATGGAAATCTGGCACGGGGCAGAGGACTGGCAGTCCATGCGGAGGATGCCTCCGGGTTCGCAGGTCATGCGTACGGGGGATGCTTCGCCGTCTCCGTTTGCCGGTATGGACTGGATGCCGTCGGGGATGTCCGCTTCTTCCGGCAGGCGCATGAAGAACCATTGGCGGTGGCTGGCGGCGGCAGAAGTGCCGTATTCCCATAGCCCGACGTTTGTCCCTGCGGTGTAGTGTTCCCCTTCCAGGTCGAACGCCTTGCTGCCGTCTTCCGTGGTGATTTTATAGAAAAGGCCGTCGTCAAGGGGGGCGATGAGGAATATTTGTCCGTCTTGCTTGCGGGAGGTGTGTCCCAAAGCGTAGGCGGGGGACTCGTCGGTCAGGATTTCTCCGTCTTGATTGGTGAGCGTGTATCCGTCATTGGCGGATGTGAGGGTCCATATTTGTGACGGACCGGATCCGACTGGTTGTATGCTGACCGTTCCGTCGGCGGCTTGTATGGCCTGGTCGGCCGCATTGCGTGGCAGAATCCAGTAAGGTTCGCCTGAGATGATGGAGTTGTCAGCTTCCGGGACCTCTTCCACGCTGAGGACGAAAGTGGAGATGCTGTAGGCCGGAAGGCGGTAGGTCAGTATCCTGTCTTCCAAGGTGTAGTCTGACGCCGGGGCCATGTCTTCCGTTTCGGAGGTGCGTACGGCGGCCAGTACGGAGTTTGCCGATTGATAGAAGGTCAGGTCGGCACGGTGTACGGCGGGGAGGGCCGTGGGGTTGATGGCCACCACGATGAGGCTGTCGCCTTCCGGGTTGCGGGCGGTCAGGGTCTGTCCGTTCAGCGAGGTGAGGAAGGTGTATCCGGGGAGGATGAACTTGCTGAAATGCTGGCGGATGGGGTAGTTCTTCACCTTATGGTAGGTCTGGTTGGCGAAGTCGCCCTGCACCAAGCACCATTGGTCGTTTCCTTCTTCCACATACTGCCAGTCCACCCACGCTGCGGGCATGATGTAGCGGATGTCGTCTATCAGTTTCTGGGCCAGTTCGAGGTTGCCGGCAATTCCGGAACCTCCGTAGCCGACCTCGCTCATCCATAGGCGTATGCCTTCTTCTTCGCACAATGCACTGATTTGGCTTCGGGCCTGTATGGTGGCCGAATAGGTATGCGTGTTCCATTGTCCCAAAAGACTGAGTGCGCCGGCTTCCTTGTAGGCCTCAAAGTCACGGACGGATTGGGCGGCATCGGTCTCTTCCGAGGCGGAGATGACAGTGTTCAGTCCGGAAGCTTCCAGTATGGGGTGCAATACCTTGAGGAATTCGATTTGCGAGTCCACGTCGAAGTGGCATCCTTCTTGTCCGCCGTTGGCCCCCCAATAGCTGGTCATGGGTTCGTTGAACGGGGAGAGGGTGCGGAACTCGATTCCGTATTCCTTTTTATAATGTTTGCATACGTCCACCAGATAATGGGCGAACTCTTCGTAGTATTCCGGCCGAAGGTTGTCGGCCCCGGCATCGGTGTTGCCCGCGCAGCAACCGCTGTAGGTCATATAGTAAGGGCAGGAGTTGCTGAAAGCCTCGAAGATGGCGTCCGGACGCTTTTCTTTAATCTTCAGCATGATTTTGCGCTGGGCGGCGTCCCGGGTCCAGATATAGTCGCCGTCCGGGCCGTCCTTGAAGCCTTCCATTTCCGCACGCAGTCCCTTTCCGCCGGAAGCCCCCATGTGGTGCGGGGTGCAGTTCTTGTTCTCCGGGTCGTCTCCTCCGCCGATGTTGTAACGGAAGATGCGGTAGTTCAGTCCTCCGGGGCTGACGAGCCAGTCCACAAGTTCGTCAATCTTGTCGTCGCCCCATCGGCCGCACATGTTGGCCCACCAGCAGAGCGAGATGCCCCATCCTTCGAAATCCTGCCGGACGGCGGCGGGGTTGATGATGTATGTGGCGGTGTCTGACGGCGGTGTCTGCCGGACATCCGTGGAGAGATACCACAAGTGGCGGGTGTCCGCGCCGTCCTTGTCCGAGTACACGCTGGACGAGGGTGTGGTCCCGTCCGTGCCCAAATACCTGTTGTTATATTTGCAGCGTAGTTTGATGAAGCTGTTTCCGGCGGTTTCTATCGCGTATTTGGCTTTGTCGGACGAAAGGCCGGTGATGAAGAGGGTGTTCCAGTCTCCGCTGAGTGACAGATATCTGCCATCAGTCGATTGCAAGGCGTAATATCCTTCACCGTCGGGGACAAACGTAAGGGATTGCGGGGAAGGTGCATCCGGAGCTTCCAGTATCCCCTCGCCGTCAGGGCTTTGGGCCAGATGGTTGCCGCTGGAGTGCATGAGGAAAAAAACTGTAGGTTCGTCTATGGTTTGTGCGGAAAGGCAAAGGGGAAGCCATAAAAGAAGCCAGCCAAGGGCGGAATGGAGAGATGCTTTTTTCATATTTCTGGTATTTGATTTCAAGATAACGGGGTAAAATTACGATGAATCCGTATAAACGCCAAAGAAAACGGGATAAAAATCAGTCCCTTTGCCATTTATTCTTGTTTTTTTATTAGTTTTGCAGGGAGTACTTATCATTTAAACAGGTTAGCGTATGAAAACATTGAAGAATTGGGCTTTTGGATTGTGCTTGTGTGGCACGGTAGGTTTGTTGGGCGTTTCGTTCAGTGCGTGCGGTGCGCAGGGCGGCAATGCTGGCGCGGATGCGGCGGACAGTGTGGCCGCTTCGGACAAGAATGCCGTGATAGAGACGATTATGGCCCGCCGCAGTATCCGCAAGTATACAGACCAGCCTGTGGAGCGCGAGAAGTTGGAGCAAATCCTGGAATGCGGCATCAACGCGCCCAGCGGCATGAACCAGCAGCCGTGGCAGGTGCGTGTGGTGGACGATGCGGAGTATATCAACGGAATTACGGAGGTTTATAAGAAAGCCAATCCGGAGGCTGCCGGGGAATCCGGATTCAAGAATATGTTCCGAAATGCACCGGCTGTCATCTTCATCGGTTCGCCGGCGAATGGTGGCGGCCAGTTCGATTGCGGACTTTTGGGCGAGAACATGGCTTTGGCGGCCCAGTCGTTGGGGTTGGGCACATGTTTCCTGGGCGGTCCGGTGCGTTTCATGCTGGACAATGAGGAGTGCGCACCTTATGTGGAGCGGTTACAGTTCCCCGAAGGCTACACCTTGCTTTATGCCCTTGCGGTGGGTTATCCCGACGAGTCGCCCGAGGCCAAGCCGCGTGACGCTTCCAAGGCGAAGTTCGTGGAATGATTCAAAAACTGTTTAATTAAGTGATTTTAGTCTTACTTTTTTGAGAATGTCTCCGAAAAGGGCTATCTTAGCGAAACATTAGAATAGCCTGTGAATATATGGAAGTAAAAGACACGAACTACTGTGTGATATTGGCCGGCGGCATCGGCAGCCGTCTGTGGCCTGTGAGCCGTAAGGAGCTGCCCAAACAGTTCCTCGACTGGTTCGGTACGGGGCGTACGTTGCTGCAGCAGACTTATGACCGTTTCCGTAAGATCATTGACGCGGATCATATTTTCATCGTGACGAACGAGAGCTATGAGGGTTTGGTGAAGGAGCAACTGCCGGACATCCCGCAGAACCGGGTGCTGAAAGAGCCTATCCGTCGCAACACGCTGCCCAGCGTGGCGTGGGCCACGACCTGCATCTGTCATTTGTGTTCCCATGCCAATGTGATTGTCTCGCCTGCCGACCAATTGATATTGGCGGAGAACAATTTCGATGAAGATGTGTTGAAGGGGCTGGATTTTGTGGGGCGTCGGGACTGCCTGCTCACCATGGGGGTCAAGCCTACCCGCCCTGATACGGGGTACGGCTATATTCAGGCTCATGAGGATGTGGAGGACGGTGTCTTTGCAAAGGTGAAGTCCTTTACGGAGAAACCGGCGTTGGAGTTTGCCAAGGTCTTTATGGAGAGCGGAGAATTCTATTGGAACACCGGTTTGTACCTCTATAATGTGCGTACCATGATGAAAGCCATCCACGACCTGGTGCCGGACTACCGCGACAGCCTGACGGAGGCCATCGACGCGGTGGAAGGGGCCGCCTTCTGCCAGGTGCCGGCCCATTTCGACACGTTGCCCAATTTGTCGCTCGACTACAGCATCCTGGAGAAGAGCGAGAACGTGTATGTGCAAGTGTGCGACTTCGGGTGGGCCGACTTGGGTTCCTGGTGTTCGCTGCACAACGATACGCGGCATGACAAGCAGGACAATGTGTTGCTCAACACCGAGGCTCTCTTGTACAACAGCGAGGGCAATGTCATCTGTCTGCCCAAGGGGCGGATTGCCGTCATCGACGGCCTGAAAGGCTTTGTCGTGGCGGAGAAAGGCGACGTGCTGATGATTTGCCCCAAGGACGACAGCGCGGCCCTTCGCCGCATGATGACCGACGCGCAGATGAAGCTGGGAGAAGAGTTCATCTGAAGGGTCAATCCTATATCTGCCTATATAAAGCAAAGGCGCGAGGTGAGTTCCCCGCGCCTTTGCTTTTGGATGTCTCCTTATTCCTTGAAGTTGTCCCGGATGGCCTTGGAGATGGCTTGGAACTCCTCGTCCGTGAAAGAGAGTTTCGGGTTGCTGAACAGCATGTCCTTCTCGCTTTGCATCGGGATGAGGTGGATGTGTGCGTGGGGCACTTCGAGGCCCAGCACGGCCTGTCCTACTTTAATGCAGGGGAAGGCCTTCTTGATGGCGGCGGCCACATGCTTGGCGAACACCTGCATGGCACCGATTTCCTCGTCCGTGAGGTCGAAGATGTAGTCCACTTCCCGTTTGGGTACGACCAGCGTGTGGCCTTTCACCAGCGGGTTGATGTCAAGGAATGCGTAGAAACGGTCGTTCTCCGCGCATTTGTAGCTGGGGATTTCCCCGGCCACTATTTTGCTGAAAATGGTAGCCATGGCGTTATTCGAATGAGATGTTCAGGATTTCCAGTTGTACAGTCCCGTGAGGGATTTTGATTTCCACGATGTCGCCCACCTTCTTGCCCAGCAGGCCTTGCGCGATGGGGGTCTGCACGGAAATCTTGCCTTCCTTCAGGTTGGCCTCGGTTTCGGACACGATGGTGTAGGACATCTTCATGTTGTTCTTCACGTTCCGGATTTCCACTTTCGACAGGATTTGCACCGTGTCGGCCTTCAGCTTCGAGGTGTCGATGATTTTGGCGTCCCCGATGATGGCCTTCAGCTGGCTGATTTTCATCTCCAGCATGGCCTGGTGTTCTTTTGCCGCGTCGTATTCGGAATTCTCACTCAGGTCGCCTTTGTCCCGCGCTTCTGCGATGGCGGCCGATGCGGCGGGGCGTTCTATGGTTTCCATTTCTTTCAGTTGGGCCACCAGCTTGTCGTAGCCCTCTTGTGACATATAAGCCATAATTATTCCTCCTTAATTGTTTTGTTATTAGCGTTTTTGCCTGAAAGGATAAAAACAAAAGAATTCCGGCTTAATCCAGCCGGAACCCTTTTATCTCTTCCTTTGATGATTCGCTGCAAAGGTAAGCTTTAATTTCTGAACCGCAAAGTTTTTTGCATTTTTTCTGATTTGTCGGGCGGCGGGTCATTCGCACAGGCTCTGTATGGCCTGGTCCAGGTCGGCGACCTGCTCGTCGCGGGCCACGAGGTCGCCGTTGCGGTCGATGAGGAAGTAGGTGGGGATGCTCCGTACCAGGTAAGAGCCGATATAGGAGGAAGCCTCCCCCTCGCTTTCGTACACGCATATCCAAGGCAGGTGTTCGCAGGCCGTTTTCCAGTAATGCTCGTCCGGGTCGATGGAAATCTGGTAAATTTCAAGTCCCGAGGGGGCGTATTTGTCATACAGCCCCCTCATCTGCATGATGCGTTCCTGGGACTGCGGCAGTGAATAGGCAGTGAAGTCCAGCAGGACCGCCTTGCCTTTCAGGTCGGACAGCTTGCGGTTCCGCCCGTGGATGTCGGGCAGTTCGATTTCGATGATGCCGGCGGCTGAGACCTTGGCGGGGTCGATGTCCTCCAGCGAGATGGGGGCGGGCCGCTTGGTGTTTCTCATGCCTTGCAGGGCGATGTTGCGCAGGTTTTCCGTGCGTTCCGTTCCGGGATAGAGGCTTTCCCATGCCGTGGCCACCGCCCCCACGAACTTGACATCTTGCGGGTCGTTCACGGGATTGAATATCAGCCGTCCGCCCAATGTCTGGAAGAGGGCGAAGTAGGCGTACGGCGCGGACGGGTCTTTCAGGATGTAGTCCCGTTTCATTTCCTCTTTGTAGCGGGCCACCAGTTCGTTGGCCATGCGTTCCTGCTCTCCCAGCGTCAGGCTCTTGTTGTTGGCGATGTCTTGGATGGACTGCTGCAGGGCGGAGAGCTTGCTGGCCAGTTCCTTGAGGGTCTGGCAGTCTGGCGAGCCTTCCACGGTGTAGCCGGTTCCCATGTCGGACAGGCCGGCCTCCACGTGCAGGGTCTCGGTGGAGTCCACGGACAGGTTGATGATTTGCCCTTCGATGCGCAGGCGGTAGAATTCAGGGTTGGCCGGCCGTGCTTCCCGGAAGCGGAACTTTCCGTCCGCGTCCAGCCGGACGGAGTCGAGGGGGATTGTCCCGTTGAGGGTGGAGGCTTCAAAATAGAGGGTCTTGTCTTCTGCTCCGGTGATTTGTCCGTTGACTTCGAACTTTTCTTTGGGGGTGTCACATGCCGTCAGGAACACCAGGGCGGCGGATAAGGCGCAGACGATTTTCTTCATGCTGTTACTGGTTTACAATCTGATTGCAAAGATAGGAGGTTTGCCCCGTCTTCAGAGCGGTTGGCTGTTCTTTTTTCATAAAAAAGCGCGTCCCGCTGTTTTTTTATCACTTTGGAATCTGATTTATCAAGATTTATGTGTAAATTTGCCCGATTTATTGATGAAACAAAGAAGAAACCAATGAACGTAATTACGAAAACAGTCGAATTGCCTGATGGGAGAACCATCAGCATCGAGACCGGGAAATTGGCCAAACAAGCCGATGGAGCCGTGATGCTCACGATGGGCAACACCATGCTCTTGGCCACTGTCTGTGCCGCCAAAGATGCCGTTCCCGGAACAGATTTTATGCCTTTGCAGGTAGAGTACAGGGAGAAATTCGCCGCCGCAGGCCGTTTCCCCGGAGGGTTCACCAAGCGTGAGGGAAAGCCTTCCGACAATGAGATCCTCACCTGCCGACTGGTGGACCGCGCCTTGCGCCCCTTGTTCCCCAGCAATTATCACGCGGAAGTATATGTGAACGTGATTCTGTATTCAGCCGATGGCGTGGACATGCCGGATGCCTTGGCCGGATTTGCTGCTTCGGCCGCGCTGTCTGTTTCCGATATTCCCTTTGAAGGCCCCATTTCCGAGGTGCGCGTGGCCCGTGTGAACGGCGAGTATGTCGTCAACCCGACTTTCGCCCAGCTGGAAGAGGCTGACATGGACATCATGGTGGGTGCCACGGAGGAGAACATCATGATGGTGGAAGGCGAGATGAAGGAGGTGTCCGAGCAAGACCTCTTGCAGGCCCTCAAGGTGGCCCACGAGGCCATCAAGCCGATGTGCCGCCTCCAAAAGGAATTGGAGAAAGAGACGGGCAAGGACGTGAAGCGCGAATATTGCCATGAGGTGAACGACGAGGAGCTGCGCGAGGAGGTGAAGAAGGCCTGCTACGAGCCGGCTTACCGTATCGCCGCCGAGGGCAACCGCGACAAGCACGCCCGCGAGGACGCTTTCATGGAAATCCGCGAGAACTTCAAGACGGCCTACGCTGAGGCGCACGCCGACCTGACAGCCGACGAGCTGGAAGAGAAGAACGGCATGATAGACCGTTACTATCATGACGTGGAGCGTGATGCCATGCGCCGTTGCGTGCTGGACGAGGGCAAGCGTCTTGACGGGCGCGCCACGACCGACATCCGTCCCATCTGGTGCGAGGTAAGCCCGCTGCCCGGTCCTCACGGCTCGGCTATCTTCACGCGTGGCGAGACCCAGTCGCTCTCCACTTGTACGCTGGGTACGAAGTTGGACGAAAAGACCGTGGACGAGGTGCTCGAACAAGGCAAAATGCGTTTCTTGCTTCATTATAATTTCCCGCCGTTCTCTACGGGTGAGGCCAAGGCCCAGCGCAGCGTGGGACGCCGCGAGATTGGTCACGGCCATCTGGCATGGCGCGGCCTGAAGGGACAGATTCCTGCGGACTTCCCCTACACGGTGCGTGTCGTGTCGGATATTCTGGAGTCCAACGGTTCTTCTTCCATGGCCACGGTTTGTGCCGGAACGCTGGCGTTGATGGATGCCGGTGTGCCGATGAAGAAGCCTGTGAGCGGTATCGCCATGGGATTGATTAAGAATCCGGGCGAGGAGAAATACGCGGTGCTGTCCGACATCTTGGGTGATGAGGACCACTTGGGCGATATGGACTTCAAGACCACCGGTACTATTGATGGTCTGACGGCCACGCAGATGGACATCAAGTGCGACGGCCTGAGCTATGAGATTCTGGAGAAGGCCCTGATGCAGGCCAAGGCCGGCCGCGAATACATTCTGGGCAAGCTGACCGAGTGTATGCCGGCTCCGCGTGCCGAACTGAAGCCGCACGTGCCGCGCATCGTGCAAATCACGATTCCGAAGGAGTTCATCGGCGCGGTCATCGGCCCGGGTGGAAAGATCATCCAGGGTATCCAGGAGGAGACCGGGTCGGTCATTGCCATCGAGGAGACCGACGGTGTGGGCATCGTGCAGGTGAGCGGCCCGAACAAGGAGACCATCGATGCCGCGCTGGCCAAGATCAAGGCTATCGTGGCCGTGCCCGAAGTGGGCGAGGTGTACGACGGTGTCATCCGCAGCGTGATGCCCTACGGCGCGTTCGTGGAATTCATGCCGGGACGCGACGGTTTGCTCCATATCTCCGAGATTGACTGGAAGCGTCTGGAGACGGTGGAAGAGGCCGGACTGAAGGAAGGCGACCACGTGAAGGTGAAGCTGATGGAGATTGACGACAAGACCGGCAAGTTCAAGCTCTCCCGCCGCGTGCTCATGGAGAAGCCCGAGGGCTATGTGGAGCGTCCCGCCCGCCGCGAGCGTCCGGAACGCCGCGAACGCCGTCCGCACAACGGCAATGGCGAACGCCGCGAATAAATTTGTTTCATCAAGTTATTGGACGATAGATAAAATGGAAGAGAGGATGCTCCGGCCGGGGCATCCTCTCTCTTTTAGGTTTCCCGGCAATCAGGACGAGGCTGCGGTGGAACTTGTTTTTCTGTGGGAGAAAAGTAAAGCCCACGCCGTGGGCTGTAGCTTTGTTTCGGATGGAGGGAAGTTTCCGGACGGGCGGGAGGCGCTTTTTGGAGCGGCCTTTCCGATTTAATTCAGGGAAATGTTTGTGGGGGTCGTCGGAAAGCCTTATCTTCGTGGCATGGACGATAAAGAATAAAAAAGGAGGGGAATGAAAACACGTAAGAAGCAAATCCTTTGCATGGCTTTGTCCGGAGCCATGATGCTGGGCGGTTGCGCCACGGGCAAGTTGCCGGACTATGACGCACGGCCCGAGAATCGTCCGCCGGGAAAGATGACCCGGGCCGCATCGCCCCGGTACACCATTGAGAACGAACACACCTTTCCCGTGTATCAGAACCCTTATACGGTGATGGAACCCGAGGGGAAAAGGCTGAACGGCAATAGCGGCTATTATGAGTTGTACCGGGCGAAAGACGCAACCTATCTCACATGGACGTATTTATGTCCGGCGGACTGGTGGTTTTTCTGCTTCTATTCCGGCGACATGCTGGTCGACCGCAAGACGGGCGACCGCTACATGATGCGCGGCTTGGAACATTATCCCACCGACACCTGCTTTTGGATCAATGGTTCGGCGGGCAAGTACGTGCGTTTCGTGCAAGTGTTCCCTCCGCTTCCCAAACAAGTGAAAGAGATAGACTTCTTTCAGGCCGGTGGCCCGTCGCGCCACAATTTCGACGGTTCGCCCAAGTTGATGAAGGGGCTGCGTGTGGAGGAGTTGCGTCCGAAAGTGCCTCAAGGGCGGGTCATCTGGTAGGAAGTGCCGTGGGAATACGAAATAAAGGAGACCTTGCGGGTCTCCTTTATTCGCGCTTCAGGATGGGCTTGAACCAACGACCCCCTGATTAACAGTCAGGTGCTCTAACCAACTGAGCTACTGAAGCAGGGTGCGATTACGGGAGCTTGCGCTTCAGGATGGGCTTGAACCAACGACCCCCTGATTAACAGTCAGGTGCTCTAACCAACTGAGCTACTGAAG
>CALUIS010000033.1 GCA_944320765.1 uncultured Paraprevotella sp. | reverse complement strand
CTTGTTCAGGCTATCCAAATTGTGCGCGTAATATTGGAAACGGGAGAAGGAATACAACCGGGGTTTCGGACTGACCCCCTATTTCCGCCCTGCCGTCCCGCCGCACGGACGCGAATCCCGGCAGAAAACCTTCCATTTTGACAAAGATTTACGGGATTTGATAACATTCCTGTACTTGCGCGGCTGAAGATTCCTCCCCTCTGAATTTCTACTGTCACCTTATTATTCGGTACGCAGCAGTATCAAGTCGAAATACATCAGCCGGGTGTGCATGGGTTGCATTCCCTCCTTCGACGTCCGCCTGCCATGCAGGAACGTCCATTCCTCTTCCTCCGTGGCGAACAGGAAATTGAAGCCGTTGCGCAGGTAAAAGTTAAAGGCCTTCGGGTTGTTCAGCGCGTCCACCACCACATAGCGGCATCCCGTCTTGTTCAGCGGCTCTATGAACCACGACTTGATGGCATCCAGCAACTCGTCGCCCACGTGAAGCCCTTTATAGTCCTCACTGACGGCAAGCTGCCCGACCAACACCGCAGGGTATTGCGGGCGGCGTTTCTCGTTGGGTATGTTGCGGTTGAGCTTGTTGCGGCGGCTGTTCGGGAGCAGGTCGGCACGGATGCTCGAATTGGCTACGGTGAAAGCGCCGACTATGCGCCGTTCCTCTTGTTCCACGAAACAGTAGGACTTGCCCAAAAGCTGGTAGGCGTAATCGGCATACTCCTTCGTGAAGAACTCGGTAATGTCCTCATCCTTGCAGGAGAAGCCGCCGCACTCACGCAGCACATCTTCATTCAGTTCGCAGAACTCGCAACGCTCCAACATACAGCCTTATCCCTCCTGATAGAGTTTGGAACGTTTCAGGATGTTCCGCATCTTAGCCACTTGCTTCGTGAAGTCTATGGAGCCGCGCCGCTCCTTGGCGTTGCGGTCCGCCTCCTCCACGAAACGTGCCGCAGCCTTGCCGCGAAGCACCGGGATGGGTTTGATTTCTATTGCCATGATACGTTGTCTTATAATTGTTTCTGCAAAGGTAAGGCTTTTCGGCGAGGAAACCTAACATATTCACGGATATTGCGTTATGTGTATGCCAAAACTTTTCCATACTACACCACTTCTTTTATCCCCACAAAGACAATACTTTCACATACTACTACAAACAAAACACCAAACTATACCTCTATTCATACACCCGGAAATAACGCCACTTCAGGTTCTCCACCTTCCCGACCGGATAGTAACAGCCCACGGTATTCCCTTCTCCGTCATACCCCACGCAGCGGAGCATCGTGCGGGCTTCCCATGGGGCATCGGCTTCCGATGACCGCACATAATATCCGCGTACCACCCCCTCGCCGAACGGGGCGAAACCGATGGAATCCAAATCCCTCCCACGGTAGATGCCCATCGCCATATAATCCGCGCCGTCGTGGGGAATCTCCTTCATCACCGTCACCGTACAGACAAAATAAGTCTTGCCCGCCTTCAGCCCGAACGCCTCCGCCCACGGGCCGAACCGGGCTTTCTCCCATCCGTTCACGCGGATGTCCTTGGCCCCGTACACGGAATCCGCCTCCACGTCCACTTCTACAGGACCTTCCCCGCCTCCGCTCTGCCGCGTATGCACGGCGGCCATCCCGTCCGCGAACTCCTGCTCCGAGGCATATTGCCGGACTTCCGGTTCCACATACAGCACTGTCCCGTCCTTCATCACCCAGCGTTCCTTGTCGTCGGAGTCCGCACAAGCCGCCAACAAACACACGGCCGCCAAGCATATCCATCCTCTCATCGTTTCCTTTTTTGGCAAAGCTACCGAAAATCCACGCTTCCTGCAAATGCGCCCTCAGTTTTAACACACCGGACAAATCCTAATTAATAAGGATTGCGGCTCTCGCGCATTCCGCGTAACTTTGCACCACAAAATAAGACCCGAAATGAACAGACTGATTTTACTGGCCGCATCGCTCGCCGCCACGGGATTACAAACCTATGCCCTTCCCACGGAAGAAAGCGCGGACGACAGCACGCAAGTGAGGGACATCGAGGAAGTGGTCATCGTATATACCCCCAAGGAGACCGGCAAGCTGCGCGACATGCCCACCGCCGCCTCCCTCTTCGACCGGACGGACCTGGACAACCGCCACTCCACCTCGCTCAAGGAACTTTCCGCCTACGTCCCCAACTTCTATATGCCGGACTACGGCAGCGGACTCACCTCGTCGGCTTACATCCGAGGCATCGGCTCGCGCATCAACACGCCGGCCGTGGGGCTGTACGTGGACAACGTGGGGTATGCCGACAAGACGGCCTACGACATCGAGCTGCCGGACGTGGAACGCGTCGACGTGCTGCGCGGGCCGCAAGCCACGCTCTACGGGCGCAACGCCATGGGCGGACTGCTGCGCGTGTTCACCCGCAACCCGTTTCACTACCAAGGGACGGACATCCGGCTGGGCACCTCGGTGAACGACCACGGCTACCAGGTGTCGGCCTCGCACTACCAGAAAACCAGCCACAGAATCGCATACGCCCTCAGCGGCTTCTACCGCTATTCCGAAGGCTTCTTCGAGAACGTCACACGGCACGAACCAGCCGGAGGCAACGAGACGGGAGGCGGACGCGCACGCCTCATCTGGCTGCCGGCCGAGGTCTGGAAGCTGGACTTCTCCACGGACTACTCCTACCGGGAAGACCGCGGATACCCGTACCGCTACCTCGGTGCGGCAGAAGGCGAAGAGACACTGGGCGGCCAAGCGGGCCGCATCGTCTACAACCGCCCGTCGTTCTACCGCCGAAGCCTGCTGAACGCCAGCCTGAACGCACAGTACACGGGCGGAAAGTTTGTCTTCTCCTCCGTCACGGCCTACCAGAACCTGAACGACAACATGACCCTCGACCAGGACTTCACGGCGCAAGACCTCTTCAGCCTGACCCAGAAACAGCGCATCAACTCCTGGAGCGAGGAGCTGACCTTCAAGAGCCGCGACAACCGGCGGTGGGAATGGACCAGCGGCGTGTATGCCCTCTACCAAGCCCTCCGCACGAAAAGCCCCGTATCGCTCACCCAAGAATTCATGTCCACGGTGTTTGACAAAGCCAACGCCGCCATGAACCCGATGGGCATGAGCCTCTCGCTGGACATGCCCGCATCGCCGTTCGTGGCGGACGGGGCTTTCGAGACCCCGACCACCGACCTCGCCCTGTTCCATCAAAGCACCTTCAACGACCTCTTCGGCGCGGAAGGGCTGAGCCTCGTGGCCGGCCTGCGGGTGGAATACGAGAAGATGCGGCTCGACTACGACTACGGCGGGCGCATGGACTACGACATCCAGATGACCTCTCCCATGATGCCGCTCGAACTGGACGGCCTCTCGGACGAGAGCCGCTTCACCGGAAGCCTGGCCCACGACTACGTGCAGTGGCTGCCCAAGGTGGCCCTGCAATACCACTTCGCGGGCAAGAACAACCTCTACGTCAGCTGGAGCAAGGGATACCGGAGCGGAGGATACAACGTGCAGATGTTCAGCGACCTGGTGCAAGGCGACCTGAAAAGCCGGATGATGGGAACCGTGAAAAGCCGGACGGAAGAGACATTGGACGGACCTGCGTTCGCCCAAATGCCGGATGCCGTGAAACAAATGATTGTCAACCAGATTCCGCAAGAAGACTTCAACGGGACCGCCGCGCAGACGCGCTTCAAACCGGAATACAGCTACAACTATGAAGCGGGCGGACACTTCTCCCTCCTGGGCGGCAAGATGGAGCTGGACGCGGCCGCCTTCTACATGGACGTGTTCGACCAGCAGATTTCCAAGTTCGTCAGCAGCGGACTGGGGCGCGTCATGGTCAATGCGGGAAAGGGACAAAGCTACGGGGCGGAAATCAGCCTGAGGGGCGGTGCATTAGACTACCGTCTGACCTGGAACGCCTCCTACGGCTACACCCACTCCGTGTTCAAACGCTACGAGGCGCAAGCCGCCGACGCGGAAGCCGCACAGGAAGCCGTCCGCTACGACGGGAACTACGTGCCGTTCGTACCGATGCACACCATGGCTGCCGGACTGGAATACGAGCAACCGGTGGAGGGACGGAAAATCAAGAGCTTCTTCTTCGGAGTGAACACGACCGGCGCAGGCAAAATCTACTGGGAAGAAGACAACCGCTTCAGCCAGCCGTTCTATGCACTGCTGAACGCCCACGCCGGCCTGGACTTCGGGGCCGTCCGCATCGACCTCTGGGGCAAGAACCTGACGGACACGGACTATGACACCTTCTTCTTCACCTCAGCCGCCACCACGCGCAACCTGAAGTTCGGCCAGCAAGGCAACCCGGTACAGTTCGGCGTGGATGTCAGCCTGCACTTTTGAGCCTCACTCGTTCCATGCGCCGCAACGCGGGCAACGCCCCTTGCGGCGCAACCTGGCCCCGCAACGGCCGCACACATAAGGACACCAGGCATAAAGGAAATAACGGCGCAAGGCCCATCCCCAATAGAGAAGCAGGCACGGATAACCGATGTAGTACAGCGTGGCCAACGAAAAGAACAGATAACAAACGGCACACACGCCCAACAGGGCAAACAAGTACAACACGGCCTCCCGTAAAGGCAACTGGCGGCAGACATCCTCTACCGAAGCGATGGCCAAAAGCACGATTAACCACACGGAAGCCACAAACAGCCCCAGCACAAACGGCAGTCCGAAAGGATTGAGCGTGGGGTGGTAATAGAATTCCATCCAGGTGTCGGGTACAAACTTCTGCATACTGGCATAAAGCGTAGCCGCCCCTGACAAGGTCATACACAACAAAGTGGGAAACAGACTCCCCACATCGTCGAAGTGCACGATATGGAAACGCTTGCGCCGCATCTTCCGCGTCAGCCAGACCACCAGCAGCACGCCCAGCACACAGAGGAAATAAATCAGATGCTTGTCGCTGAACACGTGAATGAACAAGGAGATGGAGTCGTCCGGCACGACCTCTTCCAACAAGTCTTTCTCATGCACCCAGCCCATGGTGTACTGGTCGCGCGCCACCTTCACCCATACTGAATCCACGGAATCTTCCGGCACAATCATGATGTCGGCCACCACCAGGCGGTCGTCCCCAAATACCGTCACACTGTCAGCTGCCAAGTCGGAGGAGACAGGATTGTGATAGGGACGCGCAGTCTGAAGGGACAAGGAATCGCCCACCATAAGGAAATTATAATTCTCCGTGTAATGATGCGTAGCCTCAAAATCCAACGAATCCTTCCGCCTTTCCGTCAGGTCCCACTCGTCCGAATAATCCGGTTTCTGGTAATAGCAGGCTGTCAGCAGATGGAAAACCAGAAGCAAGAATATCAAGATGGAACTACTTCTTCTCATCCGCATATACAATCATTTGGCAATTCTCGCAATCGAACGCCAGACGGAAACGCCGCCCGTCGGCGGAAACCAGATAATAAGGCTCGCGGAAAGGAGACTTCCCATGCCCGTAACGCGGACACCATCCCAGACTGTAACGCAGGCAATGACGGCAAAACATCAAAGCCGCCCCTTCGGGTTCCCGCAACTCGAACGCCGGTTCGATGTCCGATGCCCCTTGCCTGCGGTAAAACGCTCCGGCCTTATGGTTCATCACGTTGGCCAGATAGGTCAGCCTTTCAGGAACAAAAGCCCGCGCCTTTCCGGCCATTCCCGCCCCCAAACTACGGGTGTATTCCGTGGGCAGCAGGCGCACCGGACGTACATAGTTCATTTTCCGCGCCGACAACAACGCCTCCACAGTCTTCCTGCGCCACTCCGCCCATACGGAAGAAGGCACAAACCAATCCGCACATCCTTTCCACTCCACTCCGGCTGACTCGAACGGCGTGTTCCCCAACTTCGACAGCTGGAGCCGCACGTTCTCCGCCTGCGGACTGCGGGAAAGTTCCTTCGGGTAAGGGAAAGACAACGTGACCGACACCTCATCCTCATCCCGCGCCTCCAACGTGAACCCTTCGGCATATTCACCCACCGTCCACCAGACTTTTAGTTTCCGCACGGCAGAAGGATGCGCCAACACATCCTCGAAAGCCTTGTCGAAATTGCGGAACAAACGTGTATGCGGACGCAAACGGGGCATCTCGGCCGGATAGATTTTGTTCGCCTCCACCCGATTGACCCTGAATCCCTGCAGCTCGCCCCGCTCATCCAAGAAACATAGCCCGTCCCCGTTGGCAAAAGGCTTGATGCCGGCCACCGTGACGCACTTTCCGCGCACCTCCTTCACCGTCCCCACTTCCTCGCCCATCGACTTGGGCGTATGGAACGAGAAGATGTCCGGCGTGCGGCCATCCAGGAAATAACGGGTGAAACCACGGTTGAAACTTTTCTCCAGCTGCGGCGTGAACTTCAGCGAGACCTCTCCCGAAGAAGCACGGCGGTATTCCGGACGGCGTTTGAAAATCCCGTCCAGACGGCGACGGTACCATGCCGTCACATTCTTCACGTAAGCCACATCCTTGAGCCGTCCCTCTATCTTCAGGGACGAGACCCCGGCATCCAACAGACGCTCCAGGTCCTCCCCCCGGTTCATGTCCTTCAATGAAAGCAAATGCCTGCCTTGCTCTATCATACGCCCGTCACGGTCCACCAAATCAAATTTCAGCCGACAGAACTGGGCACATTCCCCACGGTTCGCACTGCGTCCGAAGCAATGCTGCGACACATAGCACTGGCCGCTGTAGCTGACGCAAAGCGCCCCATGGACAAACACCTCCAACGGCACGTCGCAAGCCTCATGCACGGCCCGAATCTCCCGCAGCGACAGCTCGCGGGCCAGCACCACTTGGCTGAATCCCAGCCCTTGAAGGAAAAGCGCTTTCTCCGGCGTGCGGTTGTCCATCTGCGTGCTGGCATGTAACGGAATGGGCGGCAAGTCCAATTCCAGCAACGCCATGTCCTGCACGATCAGCGCATCGACCCCGGCACGGTAAAGCGCCCATACCAACCGTTCCGTATCCGCCAGCTCCTCATCCTTCAGGATGGTGTTGACCGTCACATACACCTTCACCCGGAAAGTGTGGGCGTACGCCACCAGACGGGCGATATCCTCCACCGAATTGCCGGCGGCGGCCCTTGCCCCGAAACGCGCCGCACCGATATAGACGGCATCCGCCCCGTGGTCCACAGCCGCCATGGCACACTCCACATCGCGGGCCGGAGCCAGAAGTTCTATGGATCGCTGCCGTATCATCGGATGGTGTTAATATCGTAAGGCGTCTCCTGATAGACGTAATAGTTCAGCCAATTGGAGAACAACAGATTCCCATGGGCACGCCATGTGACCAGCGGCCCCTCGGAAGGCACATTGTGGCAATAATAATTTACCGGCATCTCTATCGGCAAACCTTTCTCCAAATCCCGGCGGTATTCCGTATCCAGCGTATGCGGGGAATACTCGGCGTGTCCCGTGATATAAATCTCACGTCCGCCACGTGCCATGACCATGCACACGCCCGACTGGGGAGACTCCGCAATGACTTCCAGTCCCGGAACCTTCACCACGTCCTCCCGGCGGATTTCCGTATGGCGGCTGTGAGGCATATAAAACTCGTCATCGAAGCCACGGAAGATAGGCAGCATAGGACTCAGCGGATATTGCTTGAACACGCCGAACATCTTCTTGTCCAACTTGTATTTGGGAATACCATAATAATGGTACAGTCCGGCCTGGGCCGCCCAACAGATGTAGAGCGTAGACGTGACATGCGTACGCGCCCAATCGAAAATCTCCTGCATCTCATCCCAATAGTTCACCTCCTCGTACTCCAGATGCTCCACCGGTGCCCCGGTGATGATCATCCCGTCGAACTTCTCGTCGCGCATCAGGTCAAAATCCCGGTAGAAAGCCTTCATGTGCTCTATCGGCGTATTTTTCGACGTATGCCCCTTCACCTTCATGAACGACACCTCTATCTGCAACGGCGTGTTGGACAACAAGCGGATAAGGTCGGTCTCGGTCGTAATCTTCAAAGGCATGAGATTCAGGATGACAATACGCAAAGGGCGGATATCCTGCGTGGATGCCCGCGAATGGTCGATGACGAAAATGTTCTCCTTTTTTAATAAATCTATGGCAGGAAGCCTGTCCGGTAAGTTTAACGGCATGTTGAATGGTTTTTATCTTTCATATCTTTCTGCAAATTTAGCAAAAACATGCCGAAACGCCTACCTTTTTAACGCAACAAGCGGAACGATTTAGAATCTTTATCGTTCCGCTTGCCTGAATCAGTATGTCTTACGCCTGATGGCTTACCAAATTGTCACACGTTTTTCCTTCGGGACAAACATCGGGTCCTGCTCCGTAATGCCGAAAGCCTCATACCACGCGTCGATATGGGGCAGCGCACCGTCCACACGCCAACGTCCCAAAGAATGGGGGTCGCTCTTCGTCAGCACCCGGATCTGCTCGTCACGGATATTGCCGGCCCAAAGATTGGCATAGGAAAGGAAGAAACGCTGATCGGGCGTGAAGCCGTCCATATCCTCCAGCGGACTGTCCTTCGTAGCCTGCTTGAACGCCTCATAAGCCACCATCAGGCCGCCGTGGTCGGCCAGATTCTCACCCAAAGTCAGTGCGCCGTTGGCTTTCAACCCGGGCAACACCTCTATATTATTAAAGAAATCCTCCATCACCTTGGCGCGCGCCTCGAAACGTTCCGCATCGCCCGGGGCCCACCAGTCGGTCAGGTTTCCGTTCTTGTCGAACTGACGACCCTGGTCGTCAAAGCCGTGCGTCATCTCATGCCCTATAACCACACCGATGGCACCATAATTGTACGCATCGTCGGCTTCCATGTCGAAGAAAGGCGGCTGGAGAATGCCGGCAGGGAAACAAATCTCATTGGTCGAAGGATTATAGTAGGCGTTCACCGTCTGGGGCGTCATGTACCACTCATCACGGTCTACAGGTTTGTTCAGCTTCTTGTCCACCACATAAGCCAAGTCGAACTCATTGCTCCGCACGATATTGGCCCAGTAGCTGTCATTCTTGATTTCCAGCCCCGAGTAATCGCGCCATTTGTCGGGATACCCCACCTTTACGTAGAAAGAGGCCAACTTGTCAAGCGCCACCTTCTTCGTCTCTTCGCTCATCCATTCCTGCACCTTGATGCGCTCGGCCAAAGCGTCCTGCAGGTTCTTCACCAGCTTGACCATGCGTTCCTTGGCGGCTGCGGGGAAGTACTTCTCCACATACTTCTCGCCCAAAGCCTCGCCCAACACGCCTTCCACCGTGGACACGGCCCGCTTCCAACGCGGACGGTCCTGCTGCTTCCCGCTCATCACACGGCCATAGAAGTCGAAATTGCAGGCCCTGAACTCATCGCTCAGAAAAGACGAGGCCGAGTTAATCAGTTTCCATTCCATGAACGCCTTCAGGTCCTCCACCGGAGTCTCGGCCAGAATCTTCTCCACCTCGTGTATCGGTTCCGGCTGGGCCACACTGACCTCCTTCAGCCCCTTGATGCCCAACGTACTGAAGAACATATCCCAATCGATGCCGGCATAGCCTTTCTTCAGTTCTTCATAAGTCATCTTATGGTAGTTGGCTTCCGGGTCGCGCTGCTGCACGGCCGAATAGGACGGACCGGCGATACGGGTCTCTATGCCCATCACCGCCTCCATCTTGCGCTGTGCCTCTTCGGGAGTGAAGCCACACAAGGCGAACATCTTCTTCATGTAGTCCTTGAACGCCTCACGCACATGCACCGTGGCGGAATCCTGGTCCAGATAGTATTCCTTCTCGCCCAAGCTCAGGCCTCCCTGCACGACCTGAAGCAGGTTCATGCTGCTGTTCTTGATATCGGCATCAATGTAGAAGCCGAAACAACCGGGCAGGCCTTTCTTGCCCAAGGCAGCCATCATGGGAAGCACCTCCCCACGGTCCTGGATGGCCTCAATAGCCTCCAGATCCGCCTTGATAGGCTCATAGCCGTCCTTGTTCAGTTTCACGCTGTCCATCGCGATGTTATACAAATCACCTATTTTCTGCTCCAGCGTACCGTTCTCATACTGGCCTTCGGCCATGGACTCAATCAGGCCGCGCAACTGCTTGTTGTTGTTTTCAATCAAGACCTCAAAACTGCCGTAAGACGCGTATTCGTCCGTGAGCGGATGGGCTTTCATCCATCCCCCACAAGCATACTGATAGAAACTTTCGCCAGGCTTCACGCCCTGGTCCAAATTGGCAAGGTCGATTCCCGACTTGGAAGCCGTCCCGCCGCATCCGGCCATGGCGAAAGAGGCCAGGGCCAGCATAGGAAACAATTGTTTGAAGTTCATTATCCCACTCATTTAAATGTTATTAGAATATTCTCAAGATTGCGCCTCCTCAAGAGCCAACGATGCCTGTTCCCACGCATCGACCGCCTCGTCCAGCTGCTTCTTCAGTGTGCCGTGGCGTTCATAGAGCGACACGTCAGCCGCCCCTTCCGGAGTGGCCATCCGGTCTTCCAGCATTTTCACGGCGGCTTCCAACTCTCCAATCTGGGCCTCACACTGTTCCACCGCCTTCTCCAGTTTCCGGATTTTCTTCTGGTGTTCCTTTTGCTGTTCATAAGTCAGACGGTTCCGGCTCACCGGCTTCTCCGCTTTCTCCGCCGTCGGGGATTGGGAAAGAGAAGGCTTCTGCAACTCATTCAACGAATCAATGTTCTTCCGTTGCAGGAAGTCGTAGATTCCTCCCAAATGTTCTCGGACCAGTCCGCCGCCAAACTCATAAACCTTGGACACCAGCCCGTCGAGGAAATCCCGGTCGTGGCTCACGACAATCACCGTCCCGTCGAAATCCTTGATGGCCTCTTTCAGCACATCCTTGGAACGCATGTCCAAATGGTTCGTCGGCTCATCGAGTATCAGGAAGTTCACCGGCTCGAGCAAGAGCTTGATCATGGCCAGACGGCTTCGCTCACCGCCCGAAAGCACCTTGACTTTCTTGTCGGACGCCTCACCGCCGAACATAAAGGCACCCAATATATCCCGGATTTTCATCCGGATGTCGCCCTTGGCCACACGGTCTATCGTCTCGAACACCGTCAGCTCTCCATCCAACAACTGTGCCTGGTTCTGGGCAAAATAGCCGATTTGCACGTTATGCCCGAGTTTCAGGTTGCCATCGAAAGGAATCTCCCCCATGACGCACTTGACCAACGTGGACTTCCCTTCTCCGTTCTTTCCTACGAACGCCACTTTCTCGCCACGTTTGACGGTCAGATTCACGTCATGGAAGACCACATGACTACCGTATGCCTTGCGCACGTCCTCGCAAATCAACGGATAGTCGCCGCTCCTCATGGAAGGCGGGAATTTCAGCCTCAACGCAGAGTTGTCCACCTCGTCCACTTCTATCGGCACTATTTTCTCAAGCTGCTTGATGCGGCTCTGCACCTGCACGGCCTTGGTGGGCTTGTAACGGAAACGCTCGATGAAATCCTTGATGTCGGCAATCTCCTTCTGCTGGTTCTCGTATGCCCGGAGCTGCTGCTCCCGCCGTTCGGCACGCAGCTTCACATATTCGTCATACTTCACCTTATAGTCATACACGCGCCCGCAGGAAATCTCCAGCGTGCGGTTCGTCACATTATTGATGAAGGCGCGGTCGTGACTCACCAGCACCACGGCATTGGCCTTGGTGGCCAGAAAATTCTCCAGCCACTGGATGCTCTCAATGTCCAGATGGTTCGTCGGCTCGTCGAGCAGCAGCACATCGGGCCTGCGCAGCAACAGTTTGGCCAGCTCGATGCGCATACGCCACCCGCCGCTGAACTCATGGGTCGGACGGTCGAAGTCCTCACGTACGAAGCCCAATCCCAGCAACGTCCGCTCCAGTTCCGCATGGTAGTTCATGCCTCCCATCATCTGGAAACGCTCGCTCTCGTGGGTGAACTTCTCCACAAGAGCCATATATCCTTCACTCTCGTAATCCGTCCGGTCGGCAAGTTCCTGATTCATCTTCTCCAGACGCTCCCGCATCTGGCTGATATGGGCAAAAGCCTGTTCCGCCTCCTCGCGCACCGTACGCTCATCGCTCAAGACCATCACCTGAGGGAGATAACCGATAGTGGCATCACCGGACACCGACACCGTCCCCGAAGTGGGCTGCTGCAGTCCGGCTATAATCTTCAACATGGTGGACTTTCCGGCCCCGTTCTTTCCCACCAAGGCGATACGGTCTTTGTCGTTAATGACATAAGACACATCCTGAAACAGCGGGGTGGCACCGAACTCCACCTTCAAATTCTCTACTGAAATCAAAGCTTTGTATTTTTGCCGCAAAATTAATGAAACTTAGCGACATGATGAAACCCAGCCGGCCATTTCTGACACCATTCGACGGGAAACCCATTACAATCCGAGGCCAATGCCGTCATCAAGCCATACATCAACTTTCTCCGTCCGCCAATAGCGGCACCCTCCGGCAGGTTGTAAAACAAGCGTCCCGCCCTCCTCCACGATGGGGAGAGGGGCGGGATGAAACGAATGGGGAGGACTTTTATTCCGTTCAAACTCCGGCAAGTTCCTCCATAAACTGCTTTAACCGGATGACATTTACTTTAGGAAAAGGAATTCTTTCCAATACCCGGAAGTGGGCATCCTCACTGACAATGTAATCCGCTCCTGCCACAATAGCGCAATCCACAAACTTATTGTCGTCTGGGTCTTGTTCAATCAGGCGGAAACGAAAATGAGGGGTAAAGAACCGCGTATACGGACTTCGGATGATTGCGTTGACGATATTGTGAGCCACAGTCGCATTAGCCACGCGCTCTATGATTTCCTCATACTCATCCACGATGTCATCGGTCACGCACAGCTCATACTTCCCATCACGAAATGCCTGCCATGCTAAACGGTACGGACTGTGTACCGACAACATCTGCACCAAACAATTGGTGTCCAATACCACTGCCCTTTTCATTGTTTGTACGGGGTACGGTAATGGGCATCACCCAATTCTTTTAATGTCTGTTCTGTCCATTTCCCAGACTGCCATAACTTTTCCATTTCTTCATCTGCTCGTCGGGCATAAAACTCGGAAACAGCATGTCTCAGTGCATCCAGCTCTTCATCGCTCTGTACGTTTGCCATGATGTCGAGCATCTCCAACTGTGCTTTGTTGAATACCGTTCTTTCCATAATCAGTCTTATTTCAGTTTGTCACAAGGCAAAAATACGAAATTCCCCTGAAACCTGCATGTGTTTCTTCCCATTATTTCGTTGTTTTCCAACCTGTCAAAGAACGTGCAAACCTCGGCCATGCCTATTGTCAATCAGAACCTTCATAGTCACGTCCCTTTAGTTTATTGTTCTTTTCCTTCGCCATTCTCATCATACTCCACCGTCTTATCAAGGTTTTCACCCGTATAGCAATAGACGATGCTGCTCTTGATGCTGCCTGCGCCGGGAGTAATGGCGCTGTTGGCATAGGTGATTGAAGGAGTATATTGATCTGCTCCCCAGCCGATGTAATCGCACGTATACCCAGGGCTACCCCTATGGGCATGGATTTCGCAGTTGGAAGCAACGGCATCAGGTATGCTTCCCGGAGATTGTGTCATTGTAAAGCCACAACCTATACCGGGCGTAGTATAAATGTTGTTTGCGACTCCAAACGCATGAACCGTGGCGTTGCTGATTGTAATCGTCCCGCACGTGATTCTGCGTCCTACGCAGCCTATACCAGGCGAAACATAGCCCGAACCGCTCCTTGCACTACCATTGGCAAAAACCGTTATGTTACTGATGTTGATGTCTCCGCAACTCACGCCATTAGAGCCGTCCATAGACCCTCCTATACCAGGATAGCCATCGCCGCTCGTTACAGTCAATTCATCATTCCGGCTGCTGCCTGTGATTGTTACAGTACTGCCATCTTCTACATAAATACCTGTGCCGCTGTTGCTGGTAATGTTATTGTTCTCACCCACAACGTAGATGGTTGGCGTTGCATTATTGGTTATGTTAATAGCAGGACCACTGCCTACCGAAACCGTTGCCCCGTCCAAATAAATGGTCGGTTTGCCTCCCGTGATATTGAGAGAAGTGGTACGGTCGCTGCCGCGCACTACATATTCGCCATTATCAGTAATATCGCCCGTGGCATTTGTGATGACTGTCGCATCATCGGGCACAACGGAGTTCACGGTGATGGTTATCGTCGTTACTTCTCCGGGTATGACGGGTATCCGATCCTTTGCCAGTGTCACTTGTACGGGAGAACCGCCTGCTTTTGCCACCCGGAAAGTGTTGCCTGCCTCAAAATAGCCATCGCGCAAGGTGGCTTCCCAACAGGGCTTCCCCTCGTATTCGGTCTTCAGCATGGGGACGTAAACGGGGTCGCCTATGCGCCCACCCAATTCACCCTCGTTGTTGGTACTCTGCGGATAGCTGCGCACGGTGACATCCGCCACTTCGCTTGCCTTTTCGCCATCCAGCAATACGCGCACCTTGGCAAGCTGATGGGTAAAGGTCAGGTTGGCAGTGGTGTTGAATGGTACTTCTCCCTCACATTCGCCTTTCATCAGGTAGGTCAACCCTTGGTCTTGGTGGGTGAAGTCTATCGTTTCATCCACGGGATACCAAGCGGTCACGGTCTTCGACGTAGTGCTTTCCCAATAGAGCGGACTGTCGCTGCTCCATGTGCCGCCCTTGTAAGTATATATCGCCTGTTTGCCTCCCATGCTGACGACTATTTGGTCATTGTCTTCCCACTCCGTGGTGTTGCCCTCGTCCGCCACACGAGTCTGCAACTCCGTGGGCGGAAGTTGTACTGCCGTAAACGCCAGCGGGTACGCCCCTTCGGGCAACGCCGCGCCTTGCTCTGCCAGTTCGTCCTGCGTACAGGCGGCAAGGGTGAATGCCGCCAAACATAGTGATAAGGTATGTTTCATATCGCTCATATTTAGTTACCCGTCGCGCCACTGTTCGTGATTTGATACTTGACGTTTTTGTAAAGGTCGTCCATACCGCTGGTGGAGTTTGTGACAAGCACGCCGATTTCTTCCGTGCCGCTCCAGTTCGTGCCGATGGCGCGTGTCGTGGGCGCACTGAGTCCTGCCGTGATGCGTGCCGCTACGGGACCCTCCGTCATCTCCATGTTCTCGTCGTTGCTGCAAGCGGCCAGCGTCAATGCGGCTGCCGCCATAATGAAAAATCTCTGTTTCATACTTTCTGTGTGTTAAAGTTATCATTAAATTGTCTCTCACTCTGTTTGTCGTCATGTTGCGCTTCCGCTGCCGCCGCCCCCGTGCGTCCAGTCGGTGATGGTGCATCCGCCCAATCCTGCTTCGGTGGGTGTGCGCAGCGACCCCGTGACGGTGAACGTCTGCTCCATGTCGCCGTTGAAGTTGGCAAGCACTTCCGTCAGGTCACTTTCCACGGTCTGCGTCAGCCCGTCGGTGAAGGTGAGCGTGAGCGTCAGCACTTGTGCCTCGCCCATCGTACCCAGCAAGCGTAGGTCTGCCTCTATCTTGTCGCCGCTTCGGGTGAACGCCGGGGCGGTGCTGACCGCCTCGCCATAAAGCGTTTCATTCCGCAAATCGTAAGCCCCCGCCACGCCGGAGAGCGTGCCCGTGATGGCTGCGATGCGCTCCGGGTCGCCCTCGGTCACGGTCAGTTCCAAGCGGAGGTCGCGCGTCCGCTGCGCTACGGACAAATCCAGATGGAGCGTGTCGTCCGCCACCACGGTTACGGTCTTTGTCCCTGAATAAAGCGTTTCGGGCAGCGGGTCAATCAGGTCGGTCAAGGCACGGGTGCCGTCCACGCGCTCCACGTAGGCGATGCCGTCCGTCACGGTGAAGCCTTCGGGGGTGTTATAGACCAGTACCGTGTGTTCGCCCGGTGTCAGGGGATTGGAGGCGTTGTCGCCTTCGTCCAACGGTTGCCCGTCCACTTCCACCGTGTAATCACCCTCTTCCGCGCCTTGCGGTTGATTTATGGTCACGGCGATTACGCCCTTATCGGGATGCGGGGTATCATACAACTCATCCTTCACGCAGCCTGCCAGCAACAAGGCAAACACTGCCGCAAAGCCATACCTTATTATATAAGCTGTCTTTCTCATAATCCGATTCTTCATTTGCCAAGTTTCCATACCAGCGTGACCCCGGCATCCACGGGTCCCCACCAGTTCTTGCTCTCCTTGCCCTGCCGGACACGCACCCCGTCGATGACCTCGTACTTCTCATAGTCGGCGTGTAGGCAGCCCACGGCAAGGTTGAAGTCCAGCGAAAGGGCATCGTTCAGGCGCAATTGGTAGCCGCCCGTGATGCCGCCACCCATCAGGTCACCCTGACGGCCCGTGGCGGAGAATTTGTAGTTGAACGCCCCTGCCTTGTACATCGCGCCTACGTAGCCGCGCTTCTCCTTTCCTATATAATGGCGCACTTCGGGCGAGACTTCCCACAAGGCATACCTTCGGTCCTTGTCGTTCCACGACCACGAAGTCCACGAGCCGTGTACGAGGATGCCCCACAAGCGGTTGACGCGCCACTCGATGCCAAGGTCGGGCGTGAGCGTGGCCCAGCGCATGAGGTTGGCACGGAGAGAGAAAGAACCGGCCCCTCCAACCTCCCCCGTGGGGAGGCTTTCAGGTGTTTGCTTCGCCTCAGTCGTTGCGGGCTGTTCCGCCAGCACGGGTTCCGCAGGCGTTTCTTCCACCTTATTTATACAGGTGTCATCTG
>CALUIS010000032.1 GCA_944320765.1 uncultured Paraprevotella sp. | reverse complement strand
TTCTGGGACACCATCCGCGTGGAATGCACCCTGGTCAACAGCGCGTTGCGCCGTTACAAGGAAGGCGAAGCAAAAGGTCTTGCGGAAGGAAGGGAAAAAGGACTTGCGGAAGGAAGGGAAAAAGGACTTGCGGAAGGAAGGGAAAAAGGTCTTGCGGAAGGAATTGCAAAAGGAATTGCGGAAGGACTTGCGGAAGGCCAAGAGCAAGAGCGGCTGAAGAATGCCCGCGGCATGAAGGCCGCAGGCATTGCCCCCGACGTGATAGCCCAAATCACCGGCCTCACCCCCGAAGCCATAGAGCAGCTGTAGGCCGCCGCACAACCGCCATTCAACGTCCCATTTACTCGGATTGAGAAATTGGCATCGAAGCCCTCAGCTGTAAACCCATAATAAAAGGCATTGGTTCGCAAGTTGCGCTTACGAACCAATGCCTTTCATTCTGTCGGGATGACTGGATTCGAACCAGCGACCACTCGCCCCCCAGACGAGTACTCTAACCGGACTGAGCTACATCCCGTTTGCGGGTGCAAAAGTAGGAATTGTTTTTGAATTCTCCAAATAAATTCCTACTTTTGTGCTGGTTTAATCCTTATTTCAGGCAAAACATGCAGATTCAACTCACCGCGCCCCGGCTTTTGCGCCACCAGACCGCACTGCCGGCCAGCAAAAGCATCAGCAACCGCGCGCTCATCATCCACGCGTTGGCCGGAGGCACCGACCTCCCGCAAAACATCTCCGACTGCGACGACACGCTCGTCATGACCCGGGCCCTGTCACGGCCTACTCCCGAACCCATCGACATCCTGGCGGCAGGCACGGCCATGCGCTTCCTCTCCGCCTACTGGGCGGTGAACGAAGGCACGCACACGCTCACCGGAACGGCCCGCATGAAGCAACGGCCTATCGGCATCCTGGTGGAAGCCTTGCGGCAATTGGGCGCACAAGTGGAATATGTGGAACAGGAAGGCTACCCGCCCCTGCGCATCACCGGCGGACCGCACAAGGGCGGACGGCTGACACTGCCCGGCAACGTCAGCTCGCAATATATCTCCGCCCTGCTGATGACCGGCCCGGTATTGCAGGAGGGACTGACGCTGGAGCTGACGGGAGAAATCATCTCCCGCCCCTACATCGACCTGACCCTCAAACTGATGAAGGACTACGGCGCAGAGGCGGAATGGACCGACGGACACTGCATCCGGGTGGCTCCCGTCCCCTACCGCTCTATACCTTATTATATAGAGAACGACTGGAGCGCGGCCTCCTACTGGTACGAGATAATGGCCCTGACTGCGGACACGGAGGCGGAAGTCGTCCTGACCGGCCTGTTCGCGGACAGTCCGCAAGGCGACTCCGCCGTGCGGAACCTGTTCGAGCCGCTGGGCGTGCATACGGAATTCCTCAACCGCGACGGCGTCTCCTGCGTCCGCCTGACCCGCCGCCCCCGGGACATCCGGCGGATGGAGTACGACTTCACCGGCCAGCCGGACCTGGCCCAGACGCTTGTCGTCACCTGTGCCATGCTCGGCCTCCCCTTCCATTTCAGCGGACTGCAGAGCCTGAAAATCAAAGAGACCGACCGCATCGCCGCCCTCATCCGCGAACTGGGGAAATTGGGCTACCCCCTGCATGAGGCCCACGGGTCGGAACTCTACTGGGAAGGCGACCGCATACCGGCGGAAGCACAGCCGGCCATCGACACCTACGAGGACCACCGCATGGCCATGGCCTTCGCCCCATGCAGCCTGGCCCTCCCCTCCATACGCATCAACGACCCGCAAGTGGTGAGCAAGTCATATCCCCGCTACTGGGACCACCTGCGGGCGGCAGGATTTGAAATCGACACGCTATGACCTTCATCCTTTACATCCTCATCGCCCTGGCTGCCGCCGCCGCACTGGCTTTCGTAGCCGGCTACCTGCGCAACCGTTCATTGGAGAAAAAGATTGAACGGGGAGAAATCCAAGAGCTGCCCGCCGTGAAGCAGCCGCCGCAGGAATGCTGCGGGCAGCACGAGGTGTGCGAGAAAGAAAGCCTGCTCGCCGCCGTGAGCAAGGACATCGAATACTACAACGACGAGGAACTCGACCGCTTCCGGGGCAAAGACTCCTCCTCTTACACGGAAACGGAGACGGACGAGTTCCGGGACATACTCTACACGATGCGCGACGACGAGGTGGCCGGATGGGTGCGGAGCCTGCAGCTGCGCGGCGTCCCCCTGCCGGACGCGCTGAAGGACGAGGTGTTCCTGATTGTCGGGGAAAGGAGGTCCGACCGCACATGAGCCTGCTGTCCTACGCCTTTTTCCAGCACGCCCTGCTCGGCAGCCTGCTGGCCAGCCTGCTGTGCGGGCTGGTAGGCACATACATCGTCACGCGGCGGCTCGTGTTCATCAGCGGCGGCGTCACCCACGCCTCCTTCGGCGGCATCGGCCTCGGTGTCTATTTCGGCCTGCCGCCCATCCTCTCGGCCGCCGTGTTCGCCGTGCTGTCGGCCTGCGGCATCCAGTGGTTCAGCCACCGGCGCGACATGCGCGAGGACTCGGCCATCGCCATCTTCTGGACCCTGGGCATGAGCGTCGGCATCATCTGCAGCTTCCTGGCCCCGGGCTTCACGCCGGAACTGCCCTCCTACCTGTTCGGCAACATCCTGACCGTCACCCCCTCCGACCTCTGGCTGCTTGCCGCCTTGGCCGCCATCGCCGTGGTGGCATTCCTCCTGTTCCTCCGCCCGCTGGTCTCCGTGGCTTTCGACGCGGAATTCGCCCGCTCCCAACGCCTTCCGGTCACCCTCATTGAATACCTGATGATGGCCTTCATCGCCCTGACCATCGTGGCCTGCCTGCGCATGGTGGGCATCGTGCTGGTCATCTCGCTCCTCACGATACCCCAAGTGACGGCCAACCTCTTCACGCACAGTTTCAAGCACATGGCCCTCCTGTCCGTCCCCATCGGCTATGCCGGCTGCCTGGGCGGGCTTTGGCTTTCCTTCCGGTGCAACGTCCCTTCGGGCGCCTCCATCATTTTCGTGTCCATCCTGATTTATCTCGCCTGCAAGGCAATAAAACGCATGTTTTTCAGTTATATAGCTGGTTAAGATTCACTTTGGGAAAAAGAACGCTACATATCATCGCCTTCGGAGCCGTCCTGCTCGCCTTTTTCACGGCATGTTCCACCAAGAAGAACACGTCGGGAAGCCGCTTCTACCATGCCATGACGGCACGGTTCAACACGTACTTCAACGGCAGCGAGGCCTTCAAGGAAGGCATCCTGGCCCAACAGGAGGGGCATAAGGACAACTACACCGAGCTGCTGCCCATGTACAACGTGCGGAGCAAGGCCACCGCCGCCATGGGGAAATCCAACTTCGAGACCGCCATCGAGAAATGCGAGAAAGCCATCAAGCAGCACTCCATCAAGGCCCGCCCCAAGACGAACGTGAACAAGCGGAAGACGGAGGCCGAGAAAGCCTACCTGGCCCGCAAGGAGTTCAACCCCTTCCTGCGCCACGCCTGGCTGCTGATGGGGAAGGCCCAGTTCCAGCAAGGCAACTTCATCGAGGCGGCCTCGCTCTTCAACTACATTTGCACGCTCTACGCCACCCAACCTGAAATCGTCTCCGTGGCCCGTGCCTGGCTGGCCCGTTGCTACGTGGAGATGGAATGGCCCTACGATGCGGAGGACGTGTTCCAGAAAATCCGGCGCGACAGCATCGGCAGCGAGGGCGCACGGGAGTTCAACGCCTCGTATGCGGACTACCTCATCTCCGTGGGGCAGTACAAGGAAGCCATCCCCTACCTGCAAAAGACCATCAGGAAAGAGCGGAACAAGAAACAGAAGGCCCGCCTGAACTTCCTGCTGGGACAGCTGTACCACGAGACGGGGCAGAAGACGGAAGCCTACAAGGCCCTGAGGCGGGTCATCCGCTCCAACCCGCCCTACGAGCTGTCGTTCAACGCACAGATCCTGCAGACCGAAGCCATGGCCGCCGGCAACCACGGCAAGATGGTGAAGAAACTGCGCCGCATGGCCCGCAACAAGAAGAACAAGGACTACCAAGACCAGATTTACTACGCCATCGGCAACATCTACCTGGCCAACAACGACACGGCCCACTGCATCGGCGCGTATGAGAAGGGCGCCGAGGAAAGCACGCAGAACGGCATCGCCAAGGCGATGCTGCTCTTGCGGCTGGGCGGCATCTACTGGGACAAGAAGGACTATATCAACGCGCAACGGTGCTATGCCGAACTGGTGGGCATCCTCGACAAGGAGCATGAGGACTACAAGGAGGTGGAACGCCGTTCGGCAGCCCTGACGGAAGTGGAGCCGCACCTGTCCGCCATCAAGCTGCAGGACAGCCTGCAATGGCTGGCCAAACTCCCCGAGGCGGAGCGCAACAAAGCCATCGACTACGTCATCGAGGAACTGAAGAAGAAGGAAAAGGAGGAGGCCCGCAAGGCCATGCACGCCGAAATGGCTTCCAACATGCCTCAGACTCCCACCGCCACACCCACAGGTGCCGCGGCCCAACGCCCCGGCGCGTCGGCCGGACAAGGGCAACCGGGCGTGTGGTATTTCTACAACCCCTCCGTCGTGGCACAGGGCAAACGGCAGTTCCAACGCGTCTGGGGACGGCGCCCGCTGGAGGACAACTGGCGGAGAAGCCACAAGGCAGAGGACCGCACGGACGAGTTCGGCGAGTACGACTACAGCGAGGAGGGCGACAGCCTGCTGATGGCGCAGGCCGACAGCATCGCGCGGGCGGACAGCATCGCCGAGGTGGAGGCCCGCATGGCCGACTCGCTGGCCAGCGACCCCCACAACCGCGAATACTACCTGCAGCAGATTCCGTTCACCGAGGAGCAGCTGCAGGCCTCCAACGACATCCTGCGCGACGCGCTCTACCAGGCCGGCATCCTGGAGATGGAGCGGCTGGAGGATTTCGTGCTGGCCCGCCAGACCTTGTTGCGCCTCATCGACAAGTTCCCCGACGTGGCCGACAAGGACAACGTATACTACCATCTGTTCCTCATCTGCGGACGCTTGGGCGACCTGGCCGGGGCGGAACTGTACAAACAGAAGCTCATCGAGGAATTCCCCGAAAGCCGGTATGCCGTCATGCTGTCCAACCCCAAGTATGAGCTTTACGCCCGCCAGGGCAAGCACATCGAGGACTCCCTGTATGCCGCCACCTACGAAGCCTACAACCGGAACGAATACGAGGAAGTGTTCAGCAACTACGACGTGTCCGCCAACGACTTCCCCGAAGGGGCGCACCGCGCCAAGTTCATGTTCGTCCGCGCCATGAGCCAGCTCTACACGGGACAGCGCGACAGCTTCCTGGTCACGCTGAAAGAAGTCATCGAGAAATACCCGAAGGACGAGGTGACGGAGATGGCGCAATACATCGTAAAGGGGGTCCAGGAAGGCCGCCCGTTGGGCGACGGGAAGTATATGGCCAGCGACATCTGGGGCCGCCGGTCGGCCGCCGCGCAGCAGGACTCCACGGCGGAGGAACGGAAACTCAGCGACGAACGCCTCTGCAACTTCGTCTTCCTGCTGGCCTATCCCGAGAACAGCCTGGACGAGGACCAGCTGCTCTACGAGATGGCCCTCTACAACTTCACCAGCTTCATGGTGCGCAACTTCGACATCCAAATCGAGAAGGCCGACGGGCTGGCACAAATGCGCGTCAGCGGCTTCCTCAACTTCGACGAGGCGCACGCCTACGCCCAGAAGCTGTATGCCGACCCGCACATGAGCGTGGTGCTGAAGAACATCCGCTCCGTCATCATCTCGGAGGATAACCTGAAGCTGCTGGGCACTTACTTCAGTTTCGACGACTACAAGAAGTTCTACGACGAGAAGTTCGCGCCCCTGCAGGTGCCGGAGGACCTGAGGCTGGACGAGCCGACCTCCATCGAAATCCGCACGCCGGACGACATGCCGCCCGCCGGGGAGGAATACGAAGATGAGGACGGGTATGAGGACGGCTACGACGACACCGACAGCGGCATCATTTTCTAATGAAGAAGAAAAAGGAGAATAAGATATGAGCAACGGTTTATTACTTTGGGTGGACGACGAGATTGAACTGCTGAAGGCACACATCCTCTTCCTGCAGAAGAAAGGATATGAGGTGGAGACCGTGTCCAACGGACAGGACGCGCTGGACCAATGCGCCGCCAGGACCTACGACCTCATCCTGCTGGACGAGAACATGCCGGGACTGAGCGGGCTGGAGACCTTGTCGCGCATCAAGGAGATTTCTCCCGTCACACCCGTGGTCATGGTGACCAAGAGCGAAGAGGAGAACATCATGGACCAGGCCATCGGCTCCAAGATAGCCGACTACCTCATCAAGCCGGTCAACCCCACGCAGATTCTCCTCACCCTGAAGAAGAACATCCACAAGAAGGAGATTGTCACCGAGGTGGCCCAGACGGCCTACCAGCAGAACTTCGGCAAAATCGGGATGCAGATCAACGACTCGCTCACGTTCGACGACTGGAAAGAGGTCTACAAGCGGCTCGTCTACTGGGAACTGGAACTCTCCGACACAGAGAGCAACATGAGCGACATGCTCTATATGCAAAAGACTGAAGCCAACCAGGCCTTCGCCAAGTTCGTCCGCAAGCACTATGAGACCTGGATCGCCCGTCCCGAGGAGCGTCCGCTGATGAGCCCGGACCTCTTCAAGGCCCGCGTCTTCCCCCTCCTGAACCAAGGCGAGAAAGTGTTCCTCATCGTGCTTGACAACTTCCGCTACGACCAGTGGCGCATCCTCAGCACGGAACTGGCCGACTCCTTCCTCATCGACGAGGACATCTACTGCAGCATCCTGCCCACGGCCACGCAGTACGCCCGCAACGCCATCTTCTCCGGACTGATGCCGGACAAGATCGCGCAGATGTACCCCGACCTGTGGGTGGACGAGGACGAGGAGGAGGGCAAGAACCTGAACGAAGGGCCGCTCATCCAGACCCAACTGGACCGCTACCGCCGCAAGAACACGTTCAGCTACCACAAGATCAACGACTCGCAGACTGCGGACAAGCTCATCGCACAGTTCCGCCAGCTGGAACGCTACGACCTGAACGTCGTGGTGTTCAACTTCATCGACATGCTGTCCCACGCCCGCACGGAGTCCAGGATGGTGCGCGAGCTGGCCTCCAACGAGGCCGCCTACCGGAGCATCACCCAGAGCTGGTTCCGCCACTCCGCCGTGCGCGACCTCTTCCGCGCCCTGGCCTCCAGCGACTACCGGATTATCGTCACCACCGACCACGGCAGCATCCGCGTGAAAGACCCGGTCAAGGTGGTGGGCGACAAAAACACCAACACGAACCTGCGCTACAAATTAGGCAAGAACCTGAAGTACAACGCCAAGGAGGTCTTCGAGATCAAGGACCCGCGCAAGGTGCTGCTCCCGTCTCCCAACCTGAGTACGGCCTACATCTTCGCCCAGGGCGACGACTTCTTCGCCTATCCCAACAACTACAACTACTACGTGTCCTACTACCGCGACACGTTCCAGCACGGGGGAATCTCCATGGAAGAGATGCTCATCCCGCTCATCACCCTGCAAAGCAAAAAGAGGAACTGAAAAACGAAAGATATGGAAATCAAAATCAACTCACTGGAACAAATCCACGAAGCCGCCCAAGAATTCGTCGCCGCCATGGGCGACCACACCGTCTTTGCCTTCTACGGCCAGATGGGAGCCGGCAAGACCACCTTCATCAAGGCCGTCTGCGAATGCCTCGGCGTGGAGGATGTCATCAACTCCCCCACCTTCGCCATCGTCAACGAATACCGTTCGGGCAGCGGCGAACTCATCTACCACTTCGACTTCTACCGCATCAAGAAGCTGGAGGAAGTCTACGACATGGGCTATGAGGACTATTTCTACAGCGGCGCGCTCTGCTTCATCGAGTGGCCCGAGCTCATCGAGGAGCTGCTCCCCGCCGATGCCGTGAAAGTCAGCATCGTGGAAGCGGAAGACGGCTCGCGCACCGTCAGCTTCTGATGCATCTCAGAACGTGTAGCTGGCACCGACGCTGACCTTGGCCACCACGTCATTGAACGGGGAGAGCACCTCCCCGCCAATGAAGTCTTTGCGCAAGTAATAATGCACCTCCGGTTCGATGATCAGGCTCCACTGGTCGTTGAAGCGGTATTGCGCCACCGCCCCCAGCAAGGCCGCCGGTGCGCCGGACGACATCTTGCCCGACATCGGGCGCGGGTTCTCTCCCACCTCCAGCTCGCCGCTGTAGATTTCCGCGCCGTCCGACTGGCATTTGGTGTACAATGCCCCCGCCTCCACATAGAAGTTGAACTTCCGCTTCAGGTCATACCTCTGATAGATGTTCGAGAGGTTCAGCATGTAAGCCAGCTTGAAGTTCAGGAAGCGGTAGCGGTAACGCCACAAGGCCGTGAACTGCTTCTCCACCCCCATGAAGTCCACCACGTAAGTGTCATACTTGTTCTCGTTCAGCGTCTCGTATTCGATGGCGGCCTTGAGCGTGGCGAAGCGCGACAGGTGATAGCCCAGGTAGAACTTGCCCGAATAGTTCAGCGCGAAGTCCCCCACCGTATTCACCGAGCGCATGTGCTTCAGTCCGCCCACCTGCAGGCCGGTGAAGAAGTGCGGCACGAAGATGTACTTCCCCCACGAGGCCCGTTCCTTGCGGTTGGCCGCACAGACGCGGAAGCCCGCCTGGATCATGGCGGAAGTCTCGGTGAAGGAAGCCTCGCGGTTCACGTTCACGTAAGGCTCGCGGAAGTTGGCCACCACCACGCGGGGTTCCACGAACACCGCCGTCTCCTTGTCCAGGTTGTAGAGGAAAGTCAGCGCCCCCGTGAATCCGGCATAGTTGCACTTCAGCCCGTTCTCCGTGTCGGGCACATATTTCGTCAGCCAGCCATATTCGCCGCCCAAGGCCACGTTCATCTCGAACGGATGGCGCACCTGCCGCCAATAGGGCGAGAAGTTCAGCGGGTTGATCAGTCCCTCCAGCCGCCCGGCGAACATGCTGCCCTTGTAGCGCGTCTCGTAGGAAGGCCGGGAAAGCGACGGCTGCGAGAGCTTGTAGCTCCAGTAATATTCCGACCCCGTGGCGGAGAGCCTCAGCCCCACAATGGGGTCGAACCAGCGTCCCACGGCAATCTTGTAGCTCGTTCCGGCGGTCTTGAAGAAGCCCAGGTCGTCACTCTGATAGAATGTCGCCCCCTGTGCGATCTCGTAGAAGAACCCTCGCGTGTAGACCACCTCGCTGTTGTAGTAGTCGTTCGTGTTGTCCAGGTTCACCGCCAGGCCGGCCTTCACGCCATACTGGATGTCGAACTTGGAGACGTTCTCGTCCGCCGAATGGTCCGCCTCGTCGCTCAGTCCTGCCACGAACGGCTCCACGAAGAAGCGGGCGTTGCGCCCTAATCCCACGCCCACATTCACTCCCAGCTGCCCCTTGAAGATGGAAGCCCTCTCGTTCTGGTAGGTGGAATGCACGTATCCCAGCCCCACGGTGGGCGACACGTGGAACATCCTCCGCCGGTTGTAGCCGTACAGGTAGTTCGTCAGGTTGAACATATAGTCCACGTCCACCTCCCATTGCTTCACCGTCCCGCTCTCGTCGTTCATCTCATAGTTAGTGTGGAAGAACGACCCGCGGATGCCGTGCAGCCGGTTGAACTCATAGCCCACCATGCCGCCCACGGGAATGCCCCAGTCCATCGAGCGCCCCCCCTTGGGGGCCACCTGCGCCACGCCCGTGACGAAGCCCAGGGACAGATGGTCCAGGAAACGGTGGCGGAAGGTGTCGCCCTTCGCTACATAACGAGGTTGAAACAAATAATCATCCGGATTAAAACCAATTCCACCTCGCGACACGGATTCCGACGTTTCCTGCTGAACCGGCTGAGGTTGCGTCAAAGAATCCTCGGGTAGGGTTGTCCATTCTCCTGCAAAAGCAGAAGTATTCCCACACAGCAAAAGCAGCAAGCAAAAAGCCATGCTTACTCCTCGCATCGCACTTACATATATCTTCTTTGATTTACACATTCCTCTTCTGTTTTATAGAACCTTCTTATCATATATAAAAGCTCTTCATCCTTGTCTATTTCGCGACTGCATTCTATGCAACGGTTTCCATCCTCCGAATTCTGCAAAAGACAGCTCCTTTGGCATCCCTCACCCAAAAGATAAGTACCTACACTGTCCGCCATCTGATAGTTCCCGGTCTTGCAATACATCATCATCTGCAACCTCACGATGGCCGCGTCATTGTACCAGCCTCCCCAACTCTCATTCCCGTAATCATCCATTCCTATTCTATGATAATCTGAGTTTTTCTGCCAATCGATATAAGGCAGAAGCAACGTAGTATCCACCACGCCCCGTTCCAAATAACATCGTGCTAACTCATAAGCCGCCAATGGCCATTGGCGTTTCCCATCTTCATCTTTCACTGATTGCAACGCCACCTGAGCCAAGGCTTCTTTCTTGGCAAGGTCTTTCTCCATCTCGAATACCTCATAATATTCGTACGGCAGCAAGCTGTCCGGCCCTACCGCCTGATAATGTTTCCAAACCTCTTCCGGCGTAGTAATACGGTACACCCCGTCAATGGAACGTTTCCGCGCCACCCGTTTATACCGCTCCCGGTCAATCCGTGTTTCGGCCAATACCTTTTTGACCAAGGAGTCTACCTGTGCAGGAGCAACGGATTGTCCCATCGTCCTTACCGGAAACAGCAACCAGAACAACACCACGCCCAAGAAGAAGCAAAAACCGGAAGCAAGGTTGGAACATAACCCGGAAATCATACTGGAACTGGAACGGAAACCGGAAGCCAACAAACTGCTCCGCCTGAAAGGGGAGCTGGCCCGTAGGGCCTGAGGGGTCTCACATCCACAGAAACACCCACGGAAACACCCGCTATTACATTCACGAAACATCCATGAAGCATTCCCGGACGTTTGCCCCGTTCGCGTCAAACCCCTCAGTCGCCTCGCGACAGCTCCCCTTTCAGGCGGAGCAGTTAAGACGTGTTGATATGCCTTCATGCCTTCCATACGGTTTCCTCTTTATTAATACGCCGGGACAGTGGCCGGAACGGTAGCCGGCACCGGATTCTCCGGAACAGTCGGTACAGGCACGGCTACAGGAGACGGGACAGTACTGCTTTCAGCATTTCCATCCGCCTCATTGGATTCCGGCACGGAAGCTTGTTGGAGTTCACCTCCACCAACCGGATCTGACTGACCTTGTGGCACGCTGTCCACCGGCAAGCTTTCTGTATCAGCCGATGTCGAATCCGTCTGCATCTCCGGCTCTGCCGCAGCAGCCGCCTTCAATGCGGCAAGCCGTTTCTGGAACTTCGTCCAGTACTTTTTAAATCCACGGCGGTAAGCATCCGTAAACTCACCGTCATATCGCAAATACTCCAAGAATGACGAATCTTTCAAACAACACTGCACCATCGGATATCCCCAATCCTCAGGTACCTCTTCCTCCAACAAGTCCGCACCATATCCCGTCGGTCCCATAATCTCAGAAGGGTCAAAAACATCCGCCTTGACAAAGTGTTTCTCCGGAACAGTATCCTTGCGAGTGACGTTCTTCACCTCCCGGAACCGCAACTGGGCTATCATATAATGTGTACGGGGATCGTTCTGGTCTATCTGTGTCTCATCCTGCAACAGCTCAAGTGCCTCATCATTATACATCTTATATCCCGGTGTCCGTTTGTCTTGGGCCGCATAAACCACAGCCTTGTTCCATACGGAAGAGGCCGCGACCGTATCACGCACACCCGGTTCAAACCAATTTCCCGCCAAGCATTTCAAGAAGCTGTTCATTCTCTCGTACTTGGGCTGTTTGGGCAACAAGTTAGCCGCTACCCGCGCTGCCTCACGGAACTCCCCGTCCTTGCAAAGCATCATGATATGCGTAGATACAATCGCCGCGTCATTGTACCATTTACGCTGCCCGCCTTGACTCCCCTCTATCATCTGCCCATATTCGGGAATCCTCCGCCAATGCAAATAAGGCTCCAGTAAATGGATATCACAAGTGTCACGCTCCAAATAGCACCGGGCCAACACATAAGCCGCCAAAGGCCAAGGACGGTCTCCTCCCCAATCCTTTACCGCCGACATGGCAGCCTTGGCCAACACCTCCAACTCTTTCGGATCTTTCACCATGTCAAACAGATAATAAAACTCATAGGCCTGCTCCTTCTCACCGCTTCTATATCCCGGATCGGTCTGATACAATTCATAAACCTCTTCCGGAGTCTTCACACGCTTAGTATAATATTGGAAACTAAAGTCCACGATTCGCAGACGGGGCAGTATCGTATCCTTGATGCATGGAAAACAAGCCAATTTGCGGATTTGTTCTTCCTGCCGCCGCGTATCCTTCACGGCAGAAACAATGGCACGCACCTGTGCTGCATACTCTTTCAAGGAATCGCGTTCCAACTCGGCGGCCACATCCTCCCATGTCGCCACATCCGCCGAGACATCCACATTTACTCCCCGCAAGGATGGGGAGCGGGCTATCTCATTCCGTACATACTGCGCCCGTTCCCGGCATAGACGGCGGTTAACCTCTATGCCTCCTTCCGGTGAGGCCAAACCGTATATTTTGGCGGAGATAATACCAGAATTGACATCATTATACCGCGCCAAATCCTTTCTCAACTTTTCCAGCTGCATCCAACTCAATGAGTCGGAAGGGTCGATGCGTGCCTCACCGGTCATAAAGTTCAGGTACAAACGCTGGTTGGCATTCTGCATCGAACTTCGTCCTACTCGTTTGTAGCGTTCTTCCTTCTGGATGGAATCAGTAAGTATGTCATATTCCAGGAAACGCATCGGCTCGATATCCTTCCCCTCGTCTATCACCAGACTGTCATCCCTATAATACACGGTGTTGAAATCCGCATAACGCTGCCAGCCTATCACCATATAATGGTTCTTCACGCTGCGTTTGTGAATCATGAATTCCACCATCACGCTGTCCAGTCCCCGCTCCGGCAAATAGCCTTCCACACGGTAAGGTTCCAGCTTGTCGTTCTTCAAGTCATAACCCATTCTCCGCAATTGGGAATCATGGTACTGCTTCCCGTCTTTCACATACGGATTCCTGATTTCAAATGTATCCTTTGTCTCCAATTCTACGACCACCGGTGTCAGCAACATACGCGAGTTGCTACGGTTCTGCTCTTCAAACAGCCACACCTTATGGCTCACATACTTATCTTTCCCGATACTGATAGAGATACCTGGTTCATTCCTCAGTTGCCCTGCCGCTTTCACATCCACCTCTTTCAGGCTTCGCGTCTGAGTGATGGTGATGGTCAGTTCCAGGTTTTTACCCACTGCGGTAGGTTTGGACATCACATAGCCTTCTTTCCGCACCACAATATACCCCGTCTGAGGAAGCGCGATTTCCAAGTAACCGTCAGGGTCAGTACCCTCCGCTTCTGTTCCCCCGTCATAATAATCTTCCAAAGGGAAACTATAACCGTTATTCTCACACTTCTTCACGAAGGCATCGGCCATCTTCTTGTTGAAGAAGCCATACACAATCGCCAATTCTACCGGCTCTTTCTTCTTCGCTCCCTCTTTTACGCCCATCACCCTCACCGTGATGTTCTTCATTTGTGCGCGGCACACGTCCGCGCCGCCGAAGAGCCACAACAGGCACAACAGGAGGAAGACCGCACGGAAGGAAAAGGAATTGTGATGGCGGCTGAAGCTCAAACTGCAGGTTTCCTTGCTCTTCGATCCATTGCAGGCGGAATTTCTCTTCCAGAAAGTTTCCAGAGATACCCATTTCAGGTGTAACAATCCAATCTTGTTAAAAATATCGCGTCTTTCCATTGAAGATAGGACTTTAAGTTATTCTTATTCCATGCCATCTTTTGCCTGATACCCGGGAGCGGGGTCAGAATCTATCCATGTGTGAGGAACGCGAACGGAAAGTTCCGTCCGTCCACGTACGCCCATAAGCACGGTGTCTATTCCATTATCCACCAGAACATATCCATCCGAAGGAAGCGGAAAGGCGCATCGACCATTCTCGTCCGTGACGGCATATTCCTCATAATCCCCAGGAGCCGGACGGAACTGCGCTTTCTGCTTCCCCCATACGACCGAATCTTCCACGAAGCCCAAGTCGTATGGATTAACAGCCAGCCTGTCCCTGTTCTGCCTATTTTTCAAAGCCATCGCACGGCTGAGGTCGTAGAAGCCATAGACATTCACGTTCTGTTGCTTTTTCTTCTCCCCATTCTGGTCCAACATATAGACCGTCACCGTGATGTCCTTCACCTGCGCGCGGCAAACATCCGCGCCGCCGAAGAGCCACAGCAGGCACAGCAGCATAGCTAATATGCTCTTCAGTTTTCCGATATTATAGAATAAAGGATTCATATCTCGTCGCTTTTGGGTTCTACTTGATGATGTAGGCGAAAGAGACGCCTATCTTGAAGGGGATGAGGGCATAGCCGTGCGCGTTGCGCCGGTTCTCGGTGTAATTGTCCTCGCGGTAGTAGTGCTGGTGGTCGTAGTAAATCGCCCCCACGCTGCCGTAGCACTCGATGTTCCAGTGCGGGGAGAGGTAGAAGGCGTAGCCGAAGGTGAGGCCGCCGCCGTAGGCGTTGCCCTTGTAGGTCTCGCTTCCCCACGTGATGTCGTAGGAGGCGGCGAGGCCGGCCACGCCGATGAACTCGCGGATCATGGGCCGCCCGCTGAACCAGTAGCGGAACTCGGGTATCGCCCCCAGCATCTTCAGGTCCGTGCCCCAGGGGTTATGGTTCCCGAACACAGATACGTTGACGCTGGTCTTGTTGCCCGTGACCAGCTCCACTCCCAGGTTGGGGGTCATCATGATGTCCCACAACGCATCTGTCTTCAGTGCCAGCAATTGTGCCTTCAGCCCTGTGCCGCACGCGAGGATGACCGCGAATGTCAATATCAGGCGTTTCATGTGTGTGCTCGTTCTTCTCTTGTTCGTCACTTTTCCGGTTTGTTCTTCTTTTAAAACATCCCCCGGAGCGTGCGGGTATGGTCCGCACGCCCGGAAGATGTGCCCGCCGCTGGCGGAAGAGGTTTGTATGGGGGAATGGGACTCTTCCACCCGGCGGGATAGGGTCGACGGGGCAAATGTTTGTCCCGCTTGTGCCAAACCCCTCCGCCCCTCCGGGGCACCTCCCCTTTCAGGCGGAGGAGTTTCTTCATTCTGTCTTGTCCTGACGTTCCGTGCCTTACAGTTCGACAACGCCCGGATTGTAATCCGACACCTGCCACTCGGACACGTTGGCCTCGGCTTTCGCTTCCTTGAAGTCGTTCACCTTGATGGTCACCGTGTAGGTGTAGCCGGCATTGAACAGCGGCTTGACACCCGTTCCCGGCTCGCCCACCACGGAGGTCACCTTGATGGGGGTCTCGGTCTCAACATCCGCTCCGGCCCCGTCGTTCGACCCGTCGGCCTTGTGCAGCACCACTTTCATCAGGTAGCTGCCGGCCGGCAGCAGCATGATGCTTCCGCCGAATTCCTTCGTGGTGTTCAGCTCCGTGGGGATGGCTACCGGCTGCATCTCGCTGTCATCCGTGTCGGATTCGCGCAGCTTGAACTCGGTGCGTACGGTGTCGCCCACCACGGTCAACCGGTTGTGCCAGTTGTCCTTGCTCCGGTCACCCCGCATCTCCCAGTCGGCCACCACGAGGCCCACGTTCTGCACCGCATCCACGATGGAGATGGACTTCACGCTGACGAGATCGGCGTCGTCAAACACCTTCTCGCCGTCCCCCTCCGGCTCGCTGCCCGTCGTCACCTTGAATTTCAGGCGGGTCAGGAGATGCTTCATCCCGGGATGGGGATTTCCATCCTCATCCACGCTGTTCGCGCCGATGATGGGAATCTGTGCGTCCGCTCCCTGCTCGCGGAAGTAGCGCGCGCTGTAGGCGAACTTGTCCTCCTGCGTGGCACGCCCCCACACGATGTCCTGCGTGCCGTCGAGGGTATAGTTCACCACGGCGCGGTGGCTCTCGGGCGTGGACGTGTACGTCACTTCCTCCGAATAGGGGTAGTAGCCATAGAACTCATACATGTAATATTGGCTGATGGGATAGAAGTACTGGCCTTCCCAAGTCAGGTTACGCCCATTCTTGGTGGCCTTCACGTTCTTCATCAGGCAATTGTCGTAGTTGTCCTCTTCGGCAAACCAGTTGATGTCCGGTGCGCTGCTTACCTGCTTGGCACGAGCGAGACAGAACACTCCCATATCCATCTCGGTATTGTCATCCACCACGAGGCGTTTGTCCACCGTGGTAGAGACTTCTGCCGTCTGGGTGGCAAAGCGGATTTCCACCTCGCTGTCGCCCGGGATGTACTCGGGGATGGCGGGACCCGCCAGCTCTTCGTTGGAGCAGCCGGGCAGCAGCGCGAACGCTGCCGCCACGGCCAAGCCATAATGCAATAATCTCATCTGTCTCGTTTTAAGCATTCACTGATTACTGTACGTTGGTGTCCACCTCGATGTCACCGCCGTTCTTCCAGCCTTGGAGCGTGGCGTCAACCTCGATCTTCGCCATGCCGTAAACCTTCACGTTCACAGCGTAAGAAGAACCCGGCTGGGCTACAGTGTCCTCGGTCGGAGTTTCAGGAGCTACCTCTGCGTTCGGGATGACGATGTTGCGCGTCAAAGTGGTGGAGCCTATGGGGTCTGGATGCGTCTGACCTTCTCCATACTCCGGATTCGTCACATCAAAGGTCTGCTTCAGGGTGATGCTCATCTCATATTCAGCCTCGCCCGGAGCCACCATCAAAGCGTGGCCGATAGGCTGCGGGGTGAATACATAACCCGCTTTGTCGCCATCCTCATCCACTCCGGCAATGACTATCGGAGTCAAGTCACCTACAGTAGTATTGGCACCACCCGTGCGGTCTTTCAATTCCAGAGCCACGGGTTCTTCTGCCGTAGTTCCATCCGGATTGCTGACAGCATCCACTGGCAACTCGAAGCTGATCAGGTTCTCGGGAGCCTGCTTGCCCTGGCCCAGGTCATAAGCCACAATCATCTTACCCGTAGTCTTGGACTTCACGGTAATCTTCTCTACCGTGATGCCTTCAGCCGTGTCATCCGCACCCAACACGGTGAAGGTGAAGCGGGTCAGCAGGTGCTGCATGTTGATGTTCGGCGTCACACCCGCACGGGCCGTCTGGGCGGAGAAACCGACGTTGGTCTGCGCGTCCGGTTCTTCGCCCACCATATTCTGGGCCAGACCGGCCATCAGGTCCTGCGAACCGTCAATCTTGAACCATACATACTTGATGGATGGATTTGCATCCGGAATCACGGTAGAGTCCTTCAGCACATAAGCGTCATCCTCGGGATCGGTCGTATTAGTGTAATCTTCCCAATAAGCCCCATCATAATGATAAGCGAAGAAGTCGTGCGTACCGCTGTTCGGATAATACTTCGGGGTGGGCTCCGTTTCCCACGTCAACGCACCTGAAGCCACATCGGTCGGAGTCTTCACAGCCACATTGGCGAAGTTTGTTACAGTCACTTCCGGGCCACCCCCGTCGGGTGTGTAGCTCCACTGCGAGAAGCCCCACTGGATGCTGTCGGCATCACCGGCAAAGTTCCGCACCGAACGTTCCATCATCAACAGGTTCAGCGTTTCTCCTTTCCACACGTTTCCGGCTTCGCCAGTAATGTCACCCACCGTACCGATACCGCGCTTCTGCACGCTCACGGACGGGCCGCTGATACCCAGTTCCACGGGAACCAGACCGTTTTCGGCGATACCCGGTGCGCCGCCGTTCACGGCCACTACATCGTCATTCGAGCAGCTTGCCAGCATACCCAAACCAGCTACGAGAGCTGAAGCAAAAAATAACTTTTTCATGATCTCTGAATTTAAGTAAAACAATATGTTAACTTTACACTACTGTGTCTCTTTCGTTCACCGTCCGTCCACCTCGATGTCCCCGCCGTCGATCCAGGCCAGCCCCGCGCCGTCCACCTCGATGGCGATGCGCTTCGGGCCGTAGACGTAGAGCACCACCTCGTGGCGGTGTCCCGGCTGGAAGTTCACCTCCATCTCCGTGCCGCTCTCGAACAAGGCGCCGTTCAGCTGGGACTCGTCGCCGTGGGAGGTCATGTAGCGGTAGAAGAGGCAGAACTTGACCCGCTCCACCGCCGGCACCAGCAGGGTGCGTCCCAACGCGGTGGGTCCCGGCTCGGCGTCGCTCACCGCCACCTCGGGCGAGAAGAGGGCGTTCTCCTTCACGTAGGTGCTGCCGAAGGTGTCCGGCGTGTCATCCGTGGGGATGAAGAGGGTGTCCATGTCGGCCTCCGCCGCGCTCCATTCCACGCCCAGGGCCGGACGGTTCGCCTCGTCGTTCCAGTCGCCGGACACGCCCGCCCAGTCGGCGGCCACGGTGAATTCGCCGCGCACCGGCACCACCATGCCCACGGCCATGATGCGCACCTCGCGGCCCGCGCCCAGGTCCTCGTCCAGCGGCTTGCGGACGGAGAATTCCACGCGCGCCATCTCGTGCGACACGCGGAAGTGCGGCTCGATGTACTGCCGTGCGCTCATGGTGCTGTACACCAGGTCGCCCGCATGGTTCATCAGGTATTTGGCCTCGTCGGTGTCGCCCAGCCGCTCGGCATCCTCCGTGTCCGGGCGTGCGTAGGCCGACAGCACGTCCTGCGTGCCGTCCACCTGGATGTGCTTCACGATGCGGGCCTGCGTGCGTTCCTCGGGGGCGTACTCGGCGGCGTCGCCGATATGGTAGATAATACTTCGTTAAAATTGTAACTAATCCGTTGAAAATAAGCACGCTGATTGATAAAGTTTAGCATAATAAAATAG
>CALUIS010000031.1 GCA_944320765.1 uncultured Paraprevotella sp. | reverse complement strand
AGTCGTGGACAAAAAGTTTTTCCTCTTCAGAATCGCTAAGCTGTATGGCTGTCCCCACTGAATTTCTACTGCCCCCATACGGGATTATTATGAGACGGGACGTGCGGGACGGCTCCGCGTGTTCTCCCCGCAATTTGAGGAAGACGAGATGCCGGTGGCCATGTTGTTCCGCACGGAGGCGGAGATGCCGCCCTTGGAACGAAAAGCCTTGGAACTGTGCCGGGGAAGGGTGCTGGACGTGGGAGCTGGTGCGGGCTGCCACAGTCTGGCTTTGCAGAAACGTGGGATGGAGGTGACGGCCATCGACATTTCCAAGCTTTCCGTGGACGTGATGCTGCGGCGTGGCGTGAAGGAGGCGCGTGTGGCCGACCTGTTCGACGAGTCGTTTGCCGGATGCTACGATACGGTGCTGATGCTGATGAACGGTTCGGGCATCATCGGGCGGTTGGAACGTATGCCGCTGTTCTTCAGGCGCATGAAGCGACTGCTGGCACCGGGCGGGCAGGTGCTGATGGATTCCAGTGACCTGCGCTATATCTATGAGGATGAGGACGGCGCGATGGACATTGACCTGAATGCGGGTTATTATGGAGAGTTGGATTTCCAGATGCAATACAAGAAAGTGAAAGGCGAGCCGTTCCGGTGGCTGTATGTGGATTCCGATACCTTGGCCGGCTATGCCCGGGAGAATGGATTCCGGGCGGAGTTGGTGGCCAAAGGCGGGCATTATGACTATCTGGCTCGTTTGTCGGAAGACGGGAAGTAGAAAAGGGAAGGGGTCTCACATCCGTTAGAAGAATGCTTCGTGGATGTGAAACCCCTCCGTCGCTTCGCGACACCTCCCCTTTCAGGCGGAGGAGTTTTTCCGACGTATAATCAGAACAATTTCTCGGGATATTCGCCGGCCTTGACCAAAGAGGCAATCTTTTCTACGGTAGCCTCACGGTCAGCGGCGTAGGTCACACCGAACCACTTGCTTGTCGTGTCGAGTACTTCAACAGTGGCCGTCCCTTCGTTGATGAGCTTGTTCACCATGAGCGGGATGAAGAATTCGGCCTTCGGGTTGGCCATGTTCTTCGGGTCGCTTAGGAATTCCTTGAAGTACTCCTCGCTGTACTGGAAGTAGTCGGGCGTGAATCCCCACATGTTCATGCTCACGGGTACGTTCTCTTCCACGGGAATCCACTTGCCTTCCTCGTCCTTGTAGCAGATGGGGCCGTCCACGCGCATGATTTCCGTACGTTCCACCACGTCTGTCAGGTGATGGTTATTGTCGTAGACGCAGATACCGCGGGCCACGGAACCATTTTCGCTCAAGGTATTGCAGCAGCGGAAACCTACCATGGCATATTTGTTCTTGCTTCCTTCCGGCAACTCGCTCAAGAACTTGCCGATGGTAGCAAAAGCGTCGCGGCCGTAGAAGTCATCGCAGTTGATGACACAGAACGGCTCCTTGATGACATCCTTGCCCATGAGCACGGCATGGTTCGTCCCCCACGGTTTCACGCGTCCTTCCGGACATGTGAAGCCTTCGGGCAGCGCGTCCAGACTCTGGAACACCAGTTCGGCGGGAATCTTGCCCTCGTATTTTGAAAGGATTTGGGTGCGGAACTGCTCCTCGAAGTCCTTGCGGATGACAAAGACGATTTTGCCGAATCCGGCACGGATGGCGTCATAGATGGAATAGTCCATGATGGTCTCGCCGTTCGGCCCCAGACCGTCCAACTGTTTCAAACCGCCGTAACGGCTGCCCATTCCGGCAGCCAGCAAGAAAAGTGTAGGTTTCATATTAGTTCGTTTAAAAGTTAAGTATTGATGTTAACATATTGCAAATGTAGCTTTTTTCTTTGAAAAAGCGGAATCTCCGGCCGCTTTTTTTCTTCCGGTTCGGATTTTGAGGCCGGGCGGAGGCGTGTTACGGGATTCCATGACGGTCAGAACGGGTAGCCGACGGCGAAGTGGTAGCCCAGGCTGTCCTTGAATTTCGGCATGTTGTAGTACCCGCTCTTCCCGGTGTCGTAAGGGGCGTGGAGGCCTACGCCGATGTCGAAACGCAACACCAGGAAGTCGAGGTCGCAGCGGATGCCGAAACCGGTGCCGAGGGCCAGGTCCTTGCCGATACGTGAGATGTCGAACGTGCCGCCGGGGCGGTTCGGATCGGCGTCCAGCAGCCAGACGTTGCCCGCGTCGAGGAACACAGCCCCCGACAGCAGGGACACGATGGGGAAGCGGTATTCCGCGTTCAGCTCTATCTTGAAGTCCCCCATCTGGTCGATATAGGAATATTCGGACGCGCCGGGGATGTAGCTGCCCGGCCCCACGCCGCGCACGGAGAAGGCACGGATGCTGTTGGCACCACCCACGCTGAACAGGTCGTTGTAGGGGGCGGCGGTGGAGTTGCCGTAACTGAATATCACGCCGGTGCCGATTCGCGTGGCGATGCTGGTGCGCGGAGTGAGGCGGAACTCTTCACGGTATTCGGCCAGCAGGCGGACATATTGTGCGAACGGCACGTTGAAGAGCTTCTTGTCCTTCTGGTTGAAAGGCTTGCCGAAAGCGGCGAAGATGCCGGAAGTGACGTTTCCGCTCTCCTTGACCTCGAAGATGAAGGTGCGCGGGTTGCGGGCACGGCGCGGACTGGAGTAGGTGAAGGTGTACCGCATGGACGGGACGAACTGGTCGCGCATACTGACGTAGAGTGCCTGGTTCACGTTCATGATGGAGTCGAACGTGGGGGTGGTGCTCAGCAGTTCGTCGTAATCCAGACGGAACGGGACGAACTCATGTTTGATGGTCGGCCGGGCCTGGTAGGTATAGGCGGCCCGCGCACTGAGCGACACCATGCCGAAGTAGTTGGCGCGGTTCATCCACGTGGCGTCCAGCACGAATGAGGTGCTGGTCTGTGCCCGTCGGGAGAACTTGCGCGCGCCGGGGAAAATCAGCCGGGGGTAGTCCAGTGAGAGGGATGTGCCGTACTCGTATGAATTGATGACCGAACTCCGTCCCCGCACTGTGGAATTGGTCTGCCATTCGTAGGAGCCGTGAACCTCGAACTTCAGCTTCTCCGCACCCCGGAAGGCGTTGCGCTTGGACATGCTGAAAGAGAGTCCCGGTCCGATCTGTCCGTTGCTCTTGGAGGTGACCTTTGTGGTGAACTCCCCGTCGTAGGGTTTGTCCAGCATTCCGGTGATTTCGATGTCCAAGGTGTCGTTGGTGGCCGTAGTGTCCCGTGGCACATATTTCAGGTTTACCGTGCTGAACACGTCCATGCCGGAGAGTTGTTGCTGCACGAAACTCATGATGTTCTGGCGGTAAAGCATTCCTTTGCGGTAGAACATGTTGCGCCGCAAGGCACCGAAACGCAAAGGAAGCCTGCCTTTTTCTCCTCCATTATAATATATGGTGTAGTCGCGGAACTTCAGGGTGTCGGTCAGGGCGTAGGAGTCGGTGCCGAACATCCGGATGGTGGTCTTGCCCAGATAGTAGCGCTTGTTGGCGGCCGGCGGGATGCCTTCGGCGGGTACGACCTGCAGTTGCACGAACCCCGGCCGCTGCAGGGTGTCGGCGCGGAAGGTGATGTATTCCGGCTTGTAATAATAGTAGCCCGAGTTGCGGAAGAGTTCCGAGATGCGGGTCCGTTCGGCATCGAGGTTGACCACGCTGAAGGGGTCTCCCTTAAAGAGTGTCCGCCGCCGCATGGTCCTTTGGATGAGGCTGTCCCCCTGGGCCGGGAAATGCAGGTAGGCGATGGAGTCCAGACGGAACAGGTTGCGCGGGCGTACGGTGTAGCTGATTTTGGCTTTCCTGGGGTTCTTTTCGGGGAGAATCTCATAATCCACCGTGCCGTTGAAATAGCCGTAGTTCCTCAAGGTGTTCTGTGCCACGAGGGCGCGGGTCTTGGGATTGACGGTGCTGATGAGTACCGGGGTGGCCGCGAAGGTGTCGAATATCCACTTGGCGAAGCGGGACTTCTTGCCCACGGTGGCATTGTAAATCCAAAGTCCGGACGGGAAGGGGATGCGGAGCGAGGAGCTTCCGAAAAGGGAGTTGTTCGGGGCGTATGCCAGGGCGGCGTCCACTTCCTCCTTGGCGGTCTGGTAAGCCTCCTCCTCGATACGGCGGACCTCTTCGATGGAGTCTTTCTGTTCGTCGGTCAGTTCTGCCGGCCTCTTCAGTGCGGACAAGTCCCGTTGCGTAAGCAGTTCGTCCACGGCCTTGTAAGCATCCGCAAAAGAGGTGATGACGCCTTCCTGTGTGGCTTGTTCTTTTTGCTTCTTTTTCTTCTTTTTGGATTTCTGTCCGTAGTCAATCTCTTTGATGCCCGTGTACAACACTTCCCCTTCGGGCAGGTTCTTGGTGGTGGAGCAGCCACTCAGAAGCCATCCGCAGAAAAGGAGCAGGGCTACGTATGTTCTCAGTCTTGGTCTCATCATTTTCCCTTGTTTTCAGGTTGCGGTACGTCCTTTTTCCGGTTCTTGAAGATGAAGAGTTCGCCCATCCGGCTCATCTTGCGCCGGAGTACCAGACCGGCGCCCATTTCGGTAATCTCGCCTTCCAGCAGCGATTCATAACTCTTGTCGTAGAACAGCGTGATGTAGCGTGTGGCGCTCTTGTCCAGCCGGTATTCGAGCGAGATGTTGTCGATGAGCGACTGTCCCGTGTTCTCCACATTCTCGCCCGTGGACACCTTGCCGCCCACGATGATACTCACGCGGTTGCCCCAGAAACGCTTGGCGAAGCGGAAGGAGTAGTCCGTGCGGGATGTGCCTTCGGCGGTGGTTTCCTGGTCCACGCCGAGACTCAGGTCAATGGTCTCGAGGGCCTTGCCCGCGATGTTGTTGATTTCGCTTTGCAGCAGGGCGTTCAGCGCGTTGGTGGTGGAGAAGCCGCTGCCTTCTGTCCCGCCGGCCAGGTACATGCCTGTGGCCAGCATGGTGACGGCCACTTTGCCCCGCTCTTCGGCCGACATGGCGGCGAGCTGGTTCTGCACGGTCATGTCCTCCGGCGCGGCGATGGTGAATTCCAGCCCCATGTCGGCCAGTGTGCGTGTGATGGACAGTCCCACGTCGAACGAGACGGTTCGCGGCACGTCGTTTTCCGTCACGGTGGAGCGCACCCGTTCCGTGGCCGCGATGTTCAGTGTCGGGTTCAGGATGGGGCCGTTGAAGTCCACGTAGCTGCCGGACGTGATGGTGAAGGTCTTGAGCGGGATGACCGGCAGCGAGTATTTCATCTCGCCGCTCAGCACCGTGTAGCGTCCCGTCAGGGTCAGCTCGCCCTGCGGGGTATAGTTCATGGTCAGGTCTCCGCCGCCTTCCAGGTCGATGTATTTCGAGCGGTCCGCACTGAGCAGGCAATGCACCTGCGTGCCTTGCGCGATGCTGATCTGCATCATGACGTTCATGTTCATGGGTTGCGCCTGCTCTTTGGCCGCCACGGTGGTTGTGTCGTTGAAGTCCACGAATGTCACCAGTCCGCTCAGCCGGTCTTCGGAAGACAAGGGCGAGTCTTTCAGCACATACGTCACGTCGGTGCTTCCCAGCAGGCCGAGCCTGCCGCCGACGTTGATGTAGGACAGGTTGCCGGATATGCGTGCGTTGACATCCACGTCTACTTTCCCGTATGCCGCGGCCTGTTGGGTGCGCTTGGCGTTAATCAGCTCAAAGTTGGACGCGTTCACCTGCAGGTCGAGGAGGACGTTGTTGAAGTCGGCGAAATTCACGGTCCCGTCGAATACCAGCGGGTTCTTTCCGGTGGAGTACACGTTCAGGCGGTCCAGATTGAGCTGGTTCTTCTGCACTTTGATGGAGTCGTCCTCCAGTCTCAGGTCCAGACTGTATTCGGACGATTTGATTCTCAAGTCCTTGGTGGACAGCCAGCCTTCAATGTCAGGCTTGTCGGTCGGGCCGCTGACGGTCATGTTGCCGTTGGCGAATCCTTCCAGTGCGGCGAGTTGGTCCGGAATGAAGCCGTTGGCCAAGGTCAGCGGGAAGTCGGCCAATGCCAGGTCCGCATGGATGTGTCCTCCTTCCTCCTCTTCCTTGTAGGCTCCGGAAAGTGTCAGCACTTCCGTGTCCTCGTGCGAGAGGCGGGCATCCACGAAATGCGTGCCGTCATCGTTGGGCAGATAAACCGTGCCGATTCCGATGTTTCCGATGGGTACGCCTTCATAGGCCATGTCCTCTACGCTCAGGTCTGCCACGACGGAAAGGTCCTCTTCAGTCTGTATCAGGTGGGCGTCTGTCTGCAGGAACCCCGTGATGCGCGGGGCGTACGGGATGACGGAGGTCAGCTCGCCCAGGTTGAACCGGTCCAGGTTGACCGATATGTCCTGCAGGGCTTCCTCGTTGGGCGTGGAGAATACGCGGGCGCTGGTGCCGTCATCGGCCACCATGTCCACGTCCGCCTCCACCCGCCGGTCGTTGCCCATGAAGATGAAGTTGTCCTCGTTGATGTCAAACCTCCTGTAGGCGATGATGGGGTGGAGGTTGGAGAACACCAGCCTGATGCCTTTAGGCACGACATCGGCCCTCAACCCCAAATCCACTCCTTTCTGGCCGCGGTCGTCCAGGTAAATCAGATTGACCCCCGCCCCCCGGGAATGCAGGTAGGCGTTCAGTTTGGAGTCGAAGACGAATTGCGGGTTGCCCGCCCCGTTCCTTATCCATCCGTCGATTTTCACGCCGGTGGAGTCCTGGAAGATATGGGTCTGTATGGTGTCTATGAGGATGCCGCCGGCGTTCAGGCTGTAGATGTAGCCTCCGCCGTTCAGCCCCACTTCCGGGTCGGCGTTCAGTTGTATCCGCATTTCCTTGGCGGAATAGCCTTGTGTGGCCAGGTAGTTGGCTATCGGGTTGTCCTTTCCTGACGCGAAGTCTACGGTCAGCCGGGGAAGGAAAATCTTGAGGGAATCCTGGTCCAGATGCCGGCGTTGCAGTTGGGCCTCGGCCAGGGCCATGAACTCTTCCCCTTTCTTCAGCAGGGTCTCATAGCCGTCCCGTCCGTCGATGTACAGCCGGAAGTCGCCGGCCGAGATGTCGGCAAAGGTGGTGTCCCGGCGGGTGAGTATGTTCAGGGCGATGTCCTTGGGGTGGAACACGGTGTCTTGCAGCATCAGGGCGATGCCGTTTATCCGGCCGTGTGCGGCGTGTGCGTCCTTCAGGTTGGTGCCGCCGTTTATCCGGAGGTCCATTCCTATTTTGAACGGGTTCTGCATCATTCCCAGGGCGTACAGGTCAATGCTCTGCAGGTTCACGCCCAAGTCCATTCCGATGTGGCGGCGGTTGAGCAGCGCGTGGATGTCCGCTTCCATTTTCAGCAAGTCGTTGTCGCTGTCGAGGCTTACCTTTCCTTGCCCGTCCTGTACATGGGCGGTCAGGCCGACACCGCTCAGGTGCAGTTTGCCGTATTGCAGGCTGTCCAGTCTCACGTCCGCCTGCATCCGGGTGCGGCGGCTGAAGAAGTCCGTGCCCCGGCCTTCGGCTTGTGCCGTGAGGGACAAGCCGTATAAGGAGTCCTTGGGCAGGAAATGGTGGAGCTGCAGGTCTTTCACGTCCAGCAGGGCCTGGTAGGCCATCCGTGCGGCATCCAGTCCGGCTTTCACCCGCACTTGGCCCCGGCCTTCACGCAGGCGCAGGTCGGCGGTGTACCGTTGCCCGTCCAGTCCCGCCTTTCCTGTCAGCGTCATGGGCGGGAGGGCGATGCCGTCCATGGCTCCTTCTCCGGCCAGGGTCTTGGCGAAGTCCAGGTTGTAGGTACGCAAGTCCAGGCCGATGTCGGCGGACATGCGGAGGGAATCTGTGAGTTGCCGTGCCTGTCCTTGTGCTTTCATATCGAAAGCCCCGTCCAACCGGGCTTCAAGTGTGTGCAGATTCAACGTTTCCAGATTCCCGTCGGCCGAGAGGCGCAGGATGACGGGACGGTTGGGATAAGCCTTCACAAATGATGATGGCAGGCCGCCCGCAAACAGTAAGAGGTCTTGTTTTCCGATTTCCCCCATCAGTCGGGCGGACATTTTTCCTTGGGGATGTTCGGCCACGGCGGAGAGGTCCATATCGGCCTGTATCCGCAGGTAGGAGTCCGGCGTACGGAGTGCCAGGCCTGGCACATGCAGGGAGGTGGAGTCCATGCCGAACCATCCGGCCAGCGACTGTACTTCCAGTCCGCTTTTTTCCTTCATCCGCACGTCCTTCAAGGCCATGGACAGGGCGATGGCGTTTCCGTCGAAGCTGATGGAGTCAAGCCCGACGGACACATCGGACAAGGCCAGATGGTTCACGTCCAGCCCTTCCGCGGCGGCCTCGAAAGGGAGGTCGTAACGGACGGAGTCGGCTTGCAGGCCGAATGTCCTGACGGTATATAGCGATTTCCCCAAGTCGATGAGGCCGTCGCGCAAGGCGGCCTTGCGGATGCCGGCCGTTACCCTCATGCTGTCGCCGGGCATACTGAGCCGCAGCCGCGTGCGGGCCAGGTCCACCTGCAGGAGGGCGATTTTCCAGTTCACCGGCGAGCTGGCTGTGGTGTCTTCCGTTGTGGAGTCGTTCAGGGCGATGTCCACTTCCGCGTCCGAGAGGGAGACGGTGTTGACCGTCACCCATTCCTGCGGTAGCTCGATGCCGTGGGAATCCACGAAGAAGCGCCCGATGCGGCCCTTGATGCCCACGCCGGCAATCAGGGACTTCGTGTCCACCGAGCCTTGGAGCAGCTCGATGCCGTCCACGTCAATCTCCCCGTGGAGCAGGGATGAGAAGCCCAGGTCCACAATCAGGTGCCGTACGTCCAGCAGTGAATCCCCGTGTCCGTCCTTCACTTGCACGTCCTGCAGGTCGATGTCGAAAAGGAACGTCAGCCGCAGGCGTCCGACTTGCGCGTCCATTCCCGTGGATTCGGACAAGACGGCCGTGGCCTTGCGCACGGCGAAGTCCTGCACGCCAGGGATGTAGAGCAGCGCGGCCAGGATAAAGAAAAGTATGACGGGTGTGAGTAATATGCCGATTACCCATTTCAGGATTCTTTTTTTCATCGTCTCAGTCGTAGTATCTCTACACAAAGGAACGGCTTTTTTTTGATTTTTTTGCCTTTTCCCCTGAAAAAACACGCGGGGTACTCATGAATTCCTTATTTTTGCAGGGTGATAACCTAAAAAGCGGCGGGATGAGACTGCAAAAGTTTGTTTGTATCGTGTGCTGCCTGGCCTTGTGCGCCTGCGGCCCGCAAAAGAAAAAGAGTATGGAAGAGACGGAAGTATTGATCGAGACCTCCATGGGCGACATCAAGGTGAGGCTGTACGACGACACGCCCAAGCATCGTGACAACTTTATCAAGCTGGCGCGGGCCGGCGCGTATGACAACATCGTGTTCCACCGCATCGTGCGCGGGTTCATGATACAGACCGGAGACCCGCGCCTGAAGGCGGCGGGAGTCCCGCTGGCGGTGGATACGGCGGCATACAATTATACCCTTCCGGCGGAAATCCTTTACCCCCGCCACTTCCACAAGAAAGGGGCGCTGGCAGCCGCCCGGATGGGGGACGACGTGAACCCGGGGAAGGAGTCGAGCGGCACGCAGTTCTATATCGTGACGGGAAAGACCTATACGCCGGGCACGCTCATGGAACTCTATTCCGCCATCTATCAGAACCGCGTGGACGAGCGGTGCGAGGAACTCTCGCGCGGGCATTTGAAGGAGATGTACCTGATGCGCCGCAAGGGGGAGGCCGAGAAGCTGCAGGCCTTGAAGGACTCCCTGCTCCGGCAGGCCGAGAACGAGGTGGCGGCCCGTCCGCCACTGCCGTTCAACGAGGCGCAGAAGCAGGCTTACACCACCGTGGGCGGGGCACCCCATCTGGACGGGGAGTACACGGTGTTCGGCGAGGTGGTGGAAGGAATGGGCGTGGCCGAGGCGATAGAGAAGGTGCGCACGTCCAAGGAGCGTCCCTTGCAGGAGGTCGTGGTGCGCAAGGTGACGGTGCTGGAGTAGGTCATCCGTATTTCACGTATCCCAGCCGCGTGTATTTCACCCCATGGCTCTCGTAATGCCCGAGCACGCGGGCGGAGAGCGTCACTTCCATGCCGGGCGAGAAGGCGCGGCTGAAGCAGCTCAGGGCTTTCGGGGTCTGGCTTCTGCCGGCCGCTTTTTCGGTGAACATGAAGCGGTTGCCTTCCGCGTCGGCGGCCAGGATGCGCTGGTCGATGTAGAAGTCCGGCTTGTAGGTGTCCACTTGCTGCTTGACGTACAGCACTTTCAGCCGCAATCCTTCCAGCCGGTCTCCCTTTTCGCCCACGAACCGGCTGGGCGAGCGGTAGACGGCCCGCCGCGGGGGAGTGAGTTCGGCATGGATGAGGGCGAAGCTTCGGGCGGTCTCTTTCAGTTTCAGCAGTTTTTTCTTTTCAGGCTCGAACCGGTTGGCCATCCAAAGCACGTAGCCGGGGTCGACGTAGTACACCTCGGAGATGCGCTTGCCCCGGTATTTCCCGAATGTAAGGGTGTCGTAAGTCTGTTCGTAGTAAGGGGCGAAGCGGGCGTTGTCTTCCCATTTCAATTGCACCTTGCAGTGCTTCAGCATGTCCATGGCCTTGCCCGCCGCCATGGCGAAGGTGTCAGCCAAGGTGCGGACGAAGAGGGGAGGCCGCCCGTCCGGAAAGACGCGCCACAAGGCATAATACTTCCGGTAGGGCGTGGCGATGCTGATGGCATAGTGTCCGTGTCCGTCGGTGCGGGCGGCGTTGAACGCCTCCATGGCTTGGTCCACCCGTGTCCATTCCGCCTCGGGGATCTGTTCGTGGAATTTCAGGTCGGTCTTGGTGTCTCCTTTCTACGGGGATAGGTCCGTATGCAAAGTTAGCGAAAACTCCGTGTGTTTCCAAGGAATCTTCCCGGATTCCTCATCCGGGCTTCCCCGTTGCCGGTTGCCGGTCGGGACACCATAAGCAGGGCAGTAGAAATCGTGCGGGGAGGATTCCTCTTCCGTGCGAATGTCGGAATGTTATCAAATCCCGGGAATTTCTGTCAAAATGGAAGGGATTTCATCGGATGCCGTGTTCATGCGTCGGGATGGCAGGACGGATTTAGAACGCGAAGTGTTAAAAAACGGGCGCGGGAACTGTCCGTATGGAGCATTTCTCCGCTTCGACGCCCGTTTTCGTGCGGCAAAAACGGGATTTCTTTGCTGAAAGAAATTTCTTTCTTGCCGCAAAGACGCGAATTTCTTGCCGCAAAGCAATTCCCGGGAGTGTGGAAAGCGGGGAAAAACGGGGCTTCGGACGGCTTTTTCCTCCTATTTGGAGACTTTTCTCGTGCAAAATCAGTTTGTCTTTTTGCGAGCCTTCCTCCCCGCCTGGCTGACGCGGGGGCGGCATCCGTCCGCACGGCATCCCGTGGCGGGCGGCAAAGTGTCGCGGGAAACGGGATTCCGGCTTTCATCCAGCCTTTCGGCAGGCCCGCGAGGTTCGCGAATTTCCACCCGCCCCCGACCTTACGCCCGTCCGCGCGATTCTCGCGGTGCCGGTTTTGACGTTTTGACACAATGAACATCTTGGATTTGTTCCCGAATCTCGTTGTCTTTGCTGCCGGGCTTTACCGCTTCCGGGCTTTCGGGTGGTTGAGCGTCTGCCCCCGCTGCACCATCGCCTCGGCGCACTGCAGCATGGAGAAACCGTAATGTTTCATGTCGCGGAACACGGAGTCGTCCTCCGCCGCTTGTACTGTGCGGCCTTGCGTGCGGTAGCGGAGTTCTTGCCGACTGTCCGGAAGGTAAAAGTAGAGGCGTGAGGAGTCCCGTACGCCGATGAGGTTGTCGGCGGTGAAGTACATGTAGGGGCGCTTCTCCTTCAGCAGGTCCACGCCGAAGTCGTTTTGCGTGTAGCTGATGCGGAGCAGCCCCAGCAGGGTGGGGGCCAGGTCCACTTGCCCGCCGTACTCCTCCACGATGCGCGGCTCGATGCCTTTCCCGTAAATCATGAGCGGGATGTGGTTGTACGACTGCGGGCTTTCGCACTCCGGCGTGCCGACGAGCTTGCCGTGGTCGCCCAGCAGGACGAACAGCGTGTTCCCGGCCCACGGGCGTTTCAGGGCTTCCGTCATGAAGTCGCGGACGGCCCAGTCTGCATATTCCACAATCTGTTCTTCCTTCTTCCGGCTCTTGGGGTGGAAGTAGGGCGGGATGATGTAAGGCGGATGGTTGCTGATGGTGAGCAGCACGCTGAAAAACGGCTCGCCCGTCCGCGCCTGGCGGTCCAGCACCGGCAGGGCATATTGGAACAGGAAGTCGTCCTGCACGCCGAAACCGTTCACCACCTTCTCCTTGGGGTAGTTCTCCTGCGAGTAGATGTCGTCGAAGCCGTTGGTGCGGAAGAAGGCGTTCATGTTGTCGTATTGCGACTCGTGGGTCATGAAGAACATGTTGTGGTAGCCGTTCTCCTTCAGCACCGTGGGCAGGCCCGAATAGACGGGGATGACGGAGCCTTTCATCGCGTTGCGCTTCATCATGGCCGGGAAGGAGTAGAGGGCGGAGTACATGCCGTGGTTGGTGTGGATGCCGGAAGAATAGAAGTTGCTGAAGCTGAGCGACTGGTGGTAGAGGCTGTCCAGGAAGGGGGTCAGCCCGTAGCTGTTCCCGAAGTTGCCCATCAGGTGGGCCGACATGGATTCCATGAGGATGACCACCACGTTCTGGCGTGTGGGGACGCTGCCGGAATCCGCGGCCACGTGGCGGGCGATGGGCGAGATGCCGTCGATGCCTTGGCGGTCCAGCAGCTTTTGTACGGCGGCCACCGCCTCGTCATCGTCCATCAGGTGCAGGGTGCGGTTCTCCTTCCGGTTGTCATCGATGGCGCTGGTCATCAGGTTGAACACCGGATTCACGCCCAGCTGGTTCAGGAACGGGTCGTTGCAATAATAGGCCTGGCTCACCTTGATGGGGTTGTAGCCCCGCCGCCCGCGGATGCCGAAGACGCATAATCCTATGAGGCCGGCCCCAATGATTACCGTCGGGAGTATGTCTGTCCATTTGTGGCTTGCCGGAATTTGGCTGGCAAGGTTGTGGAATATGCGTGAAAGCCTGAGCGTAATCCAAGAAAAGGCCATGACGGCGATGACGGCCAAGGCCATGGGGAGGTAGTAGGACGACTCGCCGAACACCATGGCGGCGGTGGTCCCGGCATAGCCGAACCAGTTGAAGATGGAAGAGTTGATGGGCTTGAAGAAATAGTCGAAGTAGGGGATGTTGGCCGCGCAGATGATGAAGCAGAGCGCATAGAAAAGGATGAAGAAGACGGCCGTGGAGCGGTAGAGCCAGCGGCCGGCGCAGTCGAACCATCCGGCTATCCAGAATACGGCCAGCGGGAGAACCAGGATGTAGCAGGCGATGACATTGTCGAACCAAAGGCCGCGCAGGAAGGCCATGCCCTGCAGGGCATAGTCGGAAGAGACCCCGTCGGGCAGGTCGTAGCCCGTATTGAGGAAAAGGGCCAGGCGGAACAAGGCGAAGAACAGCAATGCCGCAAGGTGGACACAAAGCAAGTAGCATAGAGAAAGGGGGAACCTTTTGGATGAGCGTACTTTTTTCATTTTAATGCCAATTGTGTTTTTTTATGATTACGAACCGCGAAATTAGAAAAAATATTAGAAAGGATAAGGACGAACCTCGTTTTTTTTCGGATTCCCGCTTTTTTGTATAGCTTTGTCTTGCTTCATTTATTGTTTAACTCCATAAAACCTGAACTTATGAAAAGAAGTAAATTGCTTTTTGCAGCTGTGGGATTGTCGGCTTGCGTGTTATATTCCTCTTGTATCGGTTCGTTCGGCCTGTTCAACAAGTTTGCTGAAATCAACGTCAACCTCACGAAATCCAAGTTCGTCAACGGCATCCTGGGTATCATCTTCATTCCGGTGTATGGCGTTTGCCTCACGGCGGACTGGATTGTGCTGAACACGATAGAGTTCTGGACGGGCAAGCCTTTGCTGGCCTCCGTGGGGGAGACCCGCCACATGGTGGGAAGCAACGGGCATTCGTATGTCATTGTGACGGAGAAAGACGGCTACCGCATCCAGGACGAGACTTCGGGAGAAGAGACGCTGATGGTGTTCAACGAGGAGGAACAGACATGGAATCTCGCACAGGAGGGCGGTATGCTCAAGCTGATGCGCCTGAACGGGGACAATACGGTGACGGTGTTCACGCCTGACGGCGAGGAACTGACGGTGACTTGCGATGACGAGGGGCTTCAGAAAGTACGTGAAGTGTATGGGGAGGCCGTTCCTTTCATGGTCGCGAGGTAGAATTTGGGATGAGGAAGTATAAAAAACGGGATTTCTTTTCTCTCCTTGGTGGAAAACGTTTATCTTTGTGTCCGTTAAAATAATAAAGTATAAGGCGCGCGAGGAAATGGCGCGCAAATCATTAAAGTATGGATAAAAAGCATATCGTCATCTGGTCCGTCGTGGCCGCCGTCCTTTGCATCGGGCTGGGAGTGGCTTTCTACATGATGCACCAGAAGAACGCCGAGAACGAGGAGCTGCTGAAGCTGGCGGAAATGGACAAGCGCGAGATGGAGAACGAATACGCGGCTTTTGCCCAGCAATACAGCGAGATGAAAACCCAGATCAACAACGATTCCCTGATTGCGCAGCTCGACAAGGAGCAACAGCGCACGGAGGCTTTGTTGGAGGAACTGAAGAAGGTGAAGGCTACTGATGCGGCCGAGATCCTCCGCCTGAAGAAGGAACTGGCCACGTTGCGGAGCATCTTGCGCAGTTACGTGCATGAGATTGACTCCCTGAACCGCGTGAACGAACAGCTGCGCAGCGAGAACCAGCAAGTGAAGGCGCAGTACAGCCAGGCCACGCAGACCATCACCAGCCTGTCGTCCGAGAAGGAGACGCTGAGCGAAAAGGTGGCCATCGCCTCGCAGCTGGACGCCACGGGCATCTCGCTGGTGGGACAGAACAAGCGTGGAAAGAAAGCCCGGAAGATCAAGGACGTGAAACGGTTTGCCGTCAGCTTCACCATTTCGCGCAACATTACGGCGCAGGCCGGCAACCGGAGCGTGTATGTGCGCATCACCAAACCGAACAACGAGGTGCTGACCAACGGCGGCACGTTCATGTATGAGAACCGCAACCTGGAGTACTCCGCCAAGCGGGATATCGAGTACAACGGAGAAGCCATGCCTTTGACCTTGTATTGGGAAGTGAACGAGTTCCTGAGCAAGGGGACTTACCGCGTGGCGGTGTTTGCCGACGGGCATAACATCGGGAACGCCAGCTTCACATTCGAGAAGTAGAATTGTTGTTGAAACCCAAATATGTGCGAAAATAGGTTAAATCCTTGTGATTTAACCTATTTTTGTCTTACATTTGCTCCGTTGCTTATGCAATCATCAGGCAACGGAATGGAAAAATCTAAAAAAGGAGCAAGATGAAAAGACTTTTCGGCTTTTTGGCGCTTGTGTTTTTGTGGGGAACATCTCATGCCCAGCGCGTCCTCAATCTGGACAGTTGCCGGAACATGGCGATGACCCATAACAAAGGCCTGCTTATGGCTCAGGAGAAAATGCAGAAGGCGCATTACGAGCGTAAGGCGGCTTTCACCAATTTCCTTCCCGACTTTTCGGCCACCGGAGGCTATATGTTCTTCAGCGAGGAGATTTCCTTGTTGGACGACGGGCAGAAAAACGCTCTGAACCATATGGGGACGAATCTGCAGCAGGGGGTCATGCAGTCCGCGTCGTCGCTCATCCAGCAAGTCGGCCAGACGAACCCCCAATTGGCCGGGGCCTTGCAGCAGGCCTTGCAGGGCGGAAGCCTGTCGGGCATCACATCGGCCTTGAACCAACTGGGCAGCGAGCTGACGGACGCTTTCCGCACGGATACGAGGAACGTGTGGGCCGGTGCCGTCACATTGGCGCAACCTTTGTATATGGGAGGTAAAATCCGGGCGTATAACCGCATCACAAAATATTCGGAGGCTTTGGCCCGTACCCAGCATGACGCGAAACTGCAAGAGGTGATTCTCGACACGGACAACGCTTATTGGACGGTGGTATCCTTGAGCTATAAGAAAAAGATGGCCGAGAGTTTCCTGAAGCTGGTCACCCGTCTGGACAGCGATGTGGAGAAGATGATTGCGGAAGGGGTGGCCACCAAGGCTGACGGGCTGACCGTGAAGGTGAAGCTGAATGAGGCGGAAATGCTGCAGACCAAGGTGGAGAACGGACTGGCCTTGTCCAAGATGGTGCTGTGCCAGTTGTGCGGCCTTCCTCTGGACACGCAGTTCACCTTGGCGGACGAGGACCATGCGGACCTGCCGGTGGCGGAGGTCGTTTCAGACCACGCGGTGGAGCGGGCGATGGAGAACCGCCCGGAACTGAAGAGCCTGGATCTGGCTCATAAGATTTATGAAGACAAGGTCCGCGTGGCACGTTCCGAGATGCTGCCCTCGCTGGCCTTGACGGGAGGCTATCTGGTGTCGAATCCGGCACTGTTGAACGGTTTCGAGAACAAGTTCCGCGGCATGTGGAACGTGGGGGTCATGCTGTCGGTGCCGATTTTCCACTGGAATGAGGGTATATATAAGGTAAAGGCAGCCAAAAGCGAGGTCAACATCGCCCGCTTGCAGCAAAGCGAGGTGCAGGAGAAGATAGAACTGCAAGTCAACCAAAGCCTGTTCAAGACCACGGAGGCGCGGAAACGCCTGGCCATGTCAGACAAGAACATGGAGAAGGCGGAAGAGAATCTTCGTTATGCCGACAAGGGATTCCGGGAGGGAGTCATTCCCGTGTCGAACGTGATGGAGGCGCAGACGGCTTGGCTTTCAGCCCAGTCTGAGAAGATAGACGCGCAGATAGACTTGAAACTGGCTCAGACTTATCTGCAAAAGGCCATGGGCACGCTGGACGGGACGAGATAGGAAAGTAAACCTTAACGATTTAATAAAAAGACGGATTTATGGAACAGAAAAAGCAAAATAACAATGTGATATGGGCTTTGGTGGCCTTGGTGGTGGTCGTGTTGGCCGTGGCGGGAGCGGGAATGCTGCTCCTGGGGCATGACGACGAGTCGATTCAGGGCGAGATGGAGGCATCCGAATACCGGGTGTCCAGCAAGGTGCCGGGCCGGATCCTGCATCTGTATGTGGAAGAGGGCGACCATGTGAAGGCCGGCGACACGTTGGCGGTGCTGGAGGCCCCGGACGTGCTGGCCAAACTTTCCCAGGCCGAGGCGGCCGGGCAGGCGGCCCAGGCCTTGAAGGACAAGGCCGACCGCGGCACCAGGGCGGAACAGTTGCAGGGCGCTTACGAGATGTGGCAGAAAGCGAAAGCCGGGCTGGACATCGCGGAGAAGTCCTACCGGCGTGTCAACCGTCTGTTCGAGGAAGGCGTGATGAGCGCCCAAAAAAGGGATGAGGCATACGCCAACTACCAGGCGATGGCGGCTACGGAACGGGCCGCACGGTCGCAGTACGACATGGCGCGCAACGGGGCGCAACGGGAGGACAAGGAGGCCGCCGCTGCCCAGGTGGCACGGGCCAAGGGCGCGATAGCCGAGGTGAACTCTTATGTGAAAGAGACCATCCTGCTGGCTCAGATGGACGGTGAGGTTTCGGAAATCTTCCCTAAGACAGGTGAGTTGGTCGGGACAGGCGCACCCATCATGAACGTCACCATGCTGGATGACCGTTGGGCCACCTTTAACGTGCGGGAAGATTTGCTGAAAGGCTTGGCTGTGGGGACGGAATTCACTGCTTATGTGCCTGCGTTCGACAAGGACATCAAGTTGAAAGTGACCTATATGAAAGACCGGGGTACTTATGCGGCCTGGAAGGCCACCAAGACGACGGGGCAGTATGACCTGAAGACTTTTGAGGTGCGGGCCGTTCCGGTCGGCGTGAAGGAAGTGCTTCGTCCGGGCATGTCGGTCATCATCAAACGTTAAAGGAGCGGCGGAGATGCGTTTTTCCCATGGCATATCAGGTATCGCGGAGCGTGAGTTGCGGCGGCTGGTTTCCCGGCCGTTGTATCTGTTCTGCATGGTGGTGGCGCCCCTTTTGTGTTGTCTGTTCTTCACGACACTGATGTATAGCGGGTTGCCTACGGACATGCCCGTGGGGGTGGTGGATGAGGACAACACCTCGACAACGAGGGAGATTCTGCGCAACATGGACGCTTTCAGCCAAGTCCGGCTCACGGAGGATTACGCTTCGGTAAGCGAGGCGCGACGGGCCATGCAGCAGGGTGACATATATGCCTTTTATTATATACCGGAAGGTACGACGGACGAGGTGTTGGCCGGGCGCCAGCCTATCGTGTCTTTCTACACCAACAACAGTCTGCTGATTGCCGGTTCGTTGATTTATCGTGACTTGCGGACCATGTCGGTGTTGGCCAACGCATCGGTCGGGCTGAAGACTTTGCAGGCCAAGGGCGTGGACGATCGTACGGCCATGGCTTTTCTGCAGCCGATAGTCATCAACACCCATGCTTTGTCGAACCCGTGGCTTAATTATTCGGTATATCTGAACAATACGATTCTCCCCGGTGTGCTGATGATTCTGATATTCATGATGACGACGTTTTCCATCGGTGTGGAAATCAAAGAAGGTACGGGGAAGGCCTGGCTGGCCATGACGGACAACTGCATGTGGCGGGCGTTGCTGGGTAAATTGCTGCCCCATACGGTGATATTCTTTCTGGTCATGCTGGCGCATTACGCGTATCTGTATGGTGTGTTGGCCTTTCCGTGCCATTGCGGAGCGGGGCCGCTGTTGCTGCAGGCGGCGATGACGGTGCTGGCTTCCCAAGGCTTGGGCGTGTTCTTCATAGCGGTGATTCCCACGTTGCGGCTGGCGTTGAGCGCCTGTTCGTTGTGGGGCGTGGTGTCGTTCTCCATATCCGGCTTCTCGTTTCCGGTGATGGCGATGCATCCGTCTTTGCAAATGCTATGCAATTTGTTTCCTTTGCGCCATTACTATTTGATTTATGTCAGCCAGACGTTGGACGGGCATCCTTTGTCTTATGTCTGGAAGTCTTATTTGGCGTTGTTGCTGTTCGCCTTGTTGCCGTTGCTGGTGTTGAGGCGGCTGCGCACGGTGATGTTGAATTACGATTATATACCTTGAGCCGGCATGAGAACCTTAAGAGAATTCCATAAGTTGCTGCATGAAGCGGTGAGCGACACTTTCTTCATTTGGCGGAAGGAGGCGGGGCGGACGATCCGCGACCAAGGCGCTTTGATCTTTTTCATCCTTGTGCCGCTGTTCTATCCCATGCTCTACGCGTTCATTTATACGGAAGAGACGGTCCGCGAAGTGCCGGCCGTGGTGGTGGACGAGGCGAATACCGCTTTGAGCCGGGAGTTTGTCCGTCGCGTGGATGCCACGCCGGATGTGAATGTGTTGGCCAAGACCGGGAACATGGAAGAGGCGAAAGAGCGGATGCGGCAGGCAGAGGTGTATGGCATTATCCGCATCCCGGACGATTTCAGCCGGGAGGTGAGCCGTGGTGGGCAAGCTCATGTGAGCTTGTATTGTGACATGAGCGGATTGCTTTACTACAAAGCCTTGCTCCTGGCTTGCACGGAGGTCTCGCTGGAGATGAATACGGAATTGCAGATTGAGCGGATGGGGAATTCTACGGCCCGTGAGGACGAGGTGGCCACCGCACCGTTGCGTTACAAGGATGTGGCGTTGTTTAATCCCGCCAACGGGTTTGCCAGCTTCCTGATACCGGCGGTGTTGATGTTGGTGCTTCAGCAGACGTTGTTGTTGGGAATAGGGATGATGAACGGTACGGCCCGCGAGCGCGCCACGTTCCATACCCAACTGATTAGCGGACATGGACGGGGTACCGTGCGGCTGGTGTTGGGAAAGGCTTTGTGCTATTTTATGGTGTATGCCCTGGTGGGAATCTGGGTGCTGGCGGTTGTGCCGCATGTGTTCCATCTGGTACAGATTCCCCAGACCACCGACCTGCTGGCTTTCATGGTGCCTTATCTGCTGGCTTGTATCTTCTTCTCCATGACATGTTCCTTGTTGGTGTCCCATCGTGAGACCTGTATGCCGCTCTTTGTGTTCATGTCTTTGCCCATGCTGTTCATTTCCGGCATCTCATGGCCGGGCGTGGCGGTGCCGGCATTTTGGGAATATGTCTCTTGGCTTATTCCTTCCACGTTTGGTATCAATGGCTTTGTCCGGATCAATACGATGGGGGCCTTGCTGGGGGATGTCTCTTTCGAGTATGCCGGTTTGTGGATTCAGACCGCAGTGTATTTCCTTACGGCTTGCGCCGCTTATTATTATATGATAGAGGAGAGCCGGAAAAAGGCGGGACTTTCCTGAAAAAATGGAACTTTGTGGAGATTATTGCGTACTTTTTTCACATCGTGGCAAATTTTCTCATCTGTATTCAGCTATTTTGTTTAATTTTGCGGTGTTATTGGGTGTTTGTGTCCCGATAATCATCCATAGCCAATAAAGAGAATAGGGAGAGATGGAAAGAACCGCAAAGACATGCCACGGAACGCCGGTGCCCGCCCTTGGCG
>CALUIS010000030.1 GCA_944320765.1 uncultured Paraprevotella sp. | reverse complement strand
CGCTTCAGGATGGGCTTGAACCAACGACCCCCTGATTAACAGTCAGGTGCTCTAACCAACTGAGCTACTGAAGCAGTCCGAGACGTTTCCCGTAATTGCGCTGCAAAATTAGCGCATATTTTTGAATTATGCAATTTATACGCTAAAAAAATGACTTGAATTTGAAAAAATCATAAGGCGGGCGAATAGTTGGAGCATATTGGGGTGCCGTTTGGCTGAAATGATTAATTTTGCGGTATGAAAAAGATAGTATTATTGGCGGGGCTGCTCGGCATGGGAACGGTGTCTTTGTCCGCACAAAGCCGCGACAGCCATAATTTCGAGATTTCCAAGAATCTGGAAATCTTCAATGACATTTATAAGCAGTTGGACTTGTTTTACGTGGACAGCCTGTCGGCCGACACGGTCATCGAAAGGGGGATTGATGCCATGCTGCGCCAGGTGGACCCTTTCACGGTGTACTATCCTGAAGAGGGGATGGACGAGCTGAAGGAGATGACCACGGGCAAATACGCCGGCATCGGGGCGGTCATCCGTTATTATAAGAAAGGAGACCGGGTGATGGTTATCGAGCCTATAGAAGGCGGTCCGGCCACGGAGGCCGGTGTCAAGGCCGGAGACCTCATCTTGTCGATTGACGGCGAGGACATGAAAGGGAAAAGCACCCAGGAGGTAAGCGAGAACCTGCGGGGGGATGCCGGCACCACCTTTGAGCTGAAAGTGATGCGGGAGGGCGTGAAGGACCCCTTGGCCTTCAAAATCACACGGCGGAACATCGCGATGCCTTCCGTGCCTTACTACGGGATGGTGTCCGACGGGGTCGGATATGTCTGTTTCAACCGTTTTGTGGACGGATGCTCGCGGGATGTGCGCCGGGCCGTGGTGGACCTGAAGGGGCAGGGGGCCAAGGCTTTGGTCCTTGACCTGCGCGGAAATCCGGGCGGGCCGTTGAGCGAGGCGGTGGAGGTGACCAACCTGTTTGTGCCGAGAGGGCAGAAGGTGGTATATACCAAAGGAAAACTGGCCTCGGTCAATTCGGAGCATTACACCCAGAAGGAGCCGTTGGACACGGAGATTCCCGTCGTGGTGCTGGTGGACGGCTCAACGGCTTCTTCGGCGGAAATCGTGTCGGGGGCATGGCAGGATTGGGACCGCGCCGTGATTCTCGGCGAGCGGACTTACGGCAAGGGGCTGGTGCAGATGATACGCGAGCTGCCTTATAACGGGAGCCTGAAGGTGACCACCAGTCGTTACTATATTCCCAGCGGGCGGTGCATCCAGGCTTACGACTACCGCCATCTGAACCCGGACGGGTCGGCCGGTACGGTGCCGGACAGCCTAACCCATGTGTTCAAAACCGCCGGGGGGCGTGAGGTGCGCGACGGCGGCGGCATCAAGCCGGACGTGGTGATGGTGCCGGACAGCCTGCCTTCGGTGGTGTATGACATTATGGTTTCCGACGTGTTCCTGGATTATGTGAACCGTTTTACGCGCACCCATGCCACGATTGCGCCGGCCGGGGAATTCTCGCTCTCGGACGAGGATTATGCGGAGTTCGTGAAGATGGTGGCGGCGAGCGATTTCACCTATAAACGCCGGACGGAGGACGTGATGAAGCTGTTGGAGAGGACGGCGCGTTTTGAAGGTTGTTATGAAGACGCGAAGCCCGAGTTCGAGGCGCTTGCACGGAAAATGGGCGGCGATGTGAAGGAGGATCTGGAGCGTCCGCTGAACAAGGCGGAAATCAAGAAGCTGCTGGAGGGTGATATCGTGGCCCGTTATTATTTCCAGCGTGGGGCCATCCGGCAACAGCTGAAGGATGATAAAGACTTGAAAGAGGCGTTGGAGATTCTTTCCGATCCGGAACGTTATGATAACCTGCTTAAACCGGCGGAGAAATGAAGCATAAGGTGTCGAATCCCAATAAAGGGCTGATGTGGGGAGTCATGGCCATGGCCGTGATTGTGCTGGCTGTGGTGGTCGTGTTCTGGTTCTGGTGTTTCCCGGATGGGATGCACGCGAGGCAGGTGCCGCAGGCGCGGTATGGCTTCTGCCTTTCCGCCGGCTTCCAGGGTGACAGCCTGCAGCTTATGGTCAACGACAGCGTGGTGTACAGCGGCAGGCCGGAATCGGATTCGTTGGAAGTCACGGTGTCCCTTCCCGAGGGGGAGAACCTGCTGATGGTGGCCAGCCCGGAAGAGGACCGGGTCAGCTCTTTCAGCCTGCCCCGGGAGGGCGGGCGCATCATCCTGCAAAAGCATGAAGGGGAAGTGGAAATGTATTCCTTTTGACCCGGAAAGGAGGGGAGGGGGCAAATTTCCGGCTGCTGATTTGGAGAATTCCCCTAAATCCCTTATCTTTGCAACGGTAAGATGAAGTGAGGGGCTTGACAAGGCTCCTCACTTTGTATATTATAATAGGTACGCATGATAGACAAGAGCATCGTAGAGAAACTGGCGAACGAATGGCTCGCCGACAAGGATTACTTTCTGGTGGACGTCACGGTGAACGAGGACGACCGTATCGTGGTGGAGATAGACCATGCCGAAGGGGTGTGGATCGAGGATTGTGTGGAGTTGAGCCGCTTCATCGAGAGCCGCCTGAGCCGGGAAGAGGAGGATTATGAGCTGGAAGTGGGCAGCGCGGGGCTGGGGCAGCCGTTCAAGGTGCTGCAGCAGTACGTGAACCACGTGGGGCATGAGGTGGACGTGCTGACGGCCGACGGGCGAAAGCTGCACGGCGTGCTGGCTTCTGCGGACGAGAACGGCTTCACCCTCACCGTGAAGGTGAAGAGGAGAGCCGAAGGCGAGAAGCGTCCGCGGTGGGTGGACGAGACACTCGCGTTGCGTTATGACGAAGTGAAATATACGAAATATTCAATCAGTTTTAAATAAGGAACATGGCAAAGAAAGCAGAAACCGTCAGTCTGACAGATACATTCGCAGAGTTTAAGGAAACGAAGAACATCGACCGCGCCACGCTGGTGAGCGTGCTGGAGGAAAGCTTCCGCAGCGTGATAGCCAAACTCTTCGGCTCGGACGAGAACTATGACGTGATTGTGAACCCCGACAAGGGGGATTTCGAGATTTACCGTAACCGTACCGTGGTGGAAGACGGCGGAGTGAAGGACGACAACCGCGAGATTTCCCTGACCGACGCCCGGCAGATAGATCCCGATTATGAAGTGGGCGAGGAGGTGAGCGAGAGCGTGGACTTCGCCAAGTTCGGCCGCCGGGCCATCCTGACGCTCCGCCAGACACTGGCCGGCAAGATACTGGAGTTGGAACACGACAGCCTTTATAATAAGTATAAGGACCGTGTGGGAGAGATTGTCAGCGCGGAGGTCTACCAGATTTGGAAAAAGGAGATGCTTCTGGTGGACGATGAGGGCAATGAGCTGCTCCTGCCCAAGACGGAGCAAATCCCGTCCGACTTCTACCGCAAGGGCGAGGCCGTGAGGGCCGTGGTGGCCCGTGTGGACAACACTACGGGTAACCCTAAGATTATCCTGAGCCGCACTTCGCCTGTCTTCCTGCAGCGTTTGCTGGAGGCCGAGGTACCGGAAATCCACGACGGGCTCATCACGGTGCGCAAAATCGCGCGTATGCCGGGAGAGCGGGCCAAGATTGCCGTGGAAAGCTATGATGACCGCATCGACCCCGTGGGTGCCTGTGTGGGTGTGAAGGGTAGCCGTGTGCATGGCATCGTACGCGAGCTTCGCGGCGAGAATATCGATGTCATCAACTACACCCAGAACACACAGCTTTTCATCACCCGTGCCTTGGCGCCGGCAACGGTGAACAGCATCCGGCTCCACGAGGAGGAACGTAAGGCCGAGGTTTATCTTGCGCCTGACCAAGTGTCGTTGGCCATCGGAAAGAACGGTCTGAACATCAAGCTGGCCAGTATGCTGACGGAATACACCATCGATGTGTTCCGCGAAGTGGAAGGCGTGGGCGAAGGCGAGGACATCTACCTGGATGAGTTCGCGGGGGATATCGACCCGTGGGTCATCGATGCTCTGAAGGGCATCGGGTTGGAGACGGCCAAAGACGTGCTGAAGACACCGCGCGAGACGCTGGTGTCGCGTGCTGATTTGGAGGAGGAGACCGTGGACGATGTGCTGAAAATCTTGTCAGAAGAATTTGAGGAAGAATAAAACCAACGTATGAGTATAAGACTGAATAAAGTAATCAAGGAATGCAACGTGGGAATCCAGACGGCTGTCGAATTCCTGCAGAAGAAGGGCTTCAACGTGGAAGCCGACCTCAATGCCAAAATTACGGATGACCAGTATCGGATGCTGGTGGACGAATTCAAGAAAGACAAGGGGTTGAGGAACGATGCGGACGTGGTCAGCCGCAGGAGGCAGAACAAGGAAAAGAAGGCTTCCATCGCCCTGCCGGAGGAAAAGGCGGCGGACTCTGCGAACGTGGCGGGGGCGAAGGCCGTGAAGGGGCCGAAAGTGGTGGGGCGTATCGACCTGGACCGTGTGGGAAAGCCCCGTCCGGCGGAACCTGTCCGCCCGGAAGCTGAGGTCGCCCGTCCGGCGGAAGAACCGGCCGGGGCTGAAAAGAAGGCTTCGGTGCCGGCTGATGCGGAAGCTCCTGTGCGGGAAGCCGTTTCTGCAGGCAAGGAAAGCGCGGTCGGAACGGAAGAGAACGGCATTTTCCGTCTGAACCATACATCGGTGGCCGCTCCGCAGCTGAAGGTGAAGGGGCATATCGACCTGGACAGTCTGAACCAGTCTACCCGTCCCAAGAAGAAGACCAAGGAGGAGAAGCGGAAAGAACGGGAGGAAAAGAGCCGCATAGCCGGGCAAAACCGTTCCGGCGGCGCGACCGGAGACGGCAAGAAGAAGCGCGTGCGCATCGGGAAAGAACGTGTGGACGTGAACGCTGTGGCCGGCGGACAGAACGGCAATAATGGCGGCAGCAAGAAGAAAGACAATGCCCAGGGCGGCGGAAATGCCGGAGGAGGCAAGCATAACAAGAACAAGAACCGGCAGCAGGCGTTCAAGGCAGAGGTGTCTGATGAGGACGTGGCCCGCCAGGTGAAGGAGACGTTGGCCCGCCTGACCAGCAAGAACAAGGCCGGCAAGGGGGCCAAGTACCGCAAGGAGAAACGTGAGAACGCAAGGGCCACGATGGAGGAGCAGCTTGAAGAACAGGCAGCTGAGAGCAAGGTGCTGAAACTGACGGAATTCGTGACAGCCAACGAACTGGCATCGATGATGAACGTGCCGGTCACACAGGTCATCAGCACGTGCATGAGCGTGGGCATCATGGTGTCCATCAACCAGCGTCTGGACGCGGAGACCATCAACTTGGTGGCCGAGGAGTTCGGCTTCCAGACGGAATACGTCAGTGCGGAGGTTTCCGAGGCGGTGAACGAGGAAGAGGACGATGAGGAGGATCTGGTGCCGCGCGCACCGATTGTGACGGTCATGGGACATGTGGACCATGGCAAGACATCGCTTCTCGACTATATCCGTAAGACTAATGTGATTGCCGGTGAGGCCGGCGGCATCACGCAGCATATCGGCGCCTACAACGTGACGTTGGAGGACGGGCGGCACATCACGTTCCTGGACACGCCCGGACATGAGGCGTTTACGGCCATGCGTGCCCGAGGCGCACAGGTGACGGACATCGCCATCATCATCATCGCGGCGGATGACGACATCATGCCTCAGACCAAGGAGGCCATTAACCATGCCATGGCTGCCGGCGTACCCATCGTGTTCGCCATCAACAAAATAGACAAGCCCGGGGCTAATCCGGACAAGATTAAGGAAGGGTTGGCCAACATGAACTTCCTTGTGGAGGAATGGGGTGGCAAGTACCAGAGCCAGGACATTTCGGCCAAGAAAGGCATTGGGGTGGACGAGTTGCTGGAGAAAGTCTTGCTCGAGGCCGAGATGCTCGACCTGAAAGCCAACCCGAACCGCAAGGCCACGGGGTCCATCATCGAGTCGTCGCTGGACAAGGGACGAGGCTATGTGGCAACGGTGCTGGTGTCCAACGGTACGTTGCGTGTGGGGGATATCGTGCTGGCCGGTACGAATTATGGCCGTGTGAAGGCCATGTTCAACGAACGCAACCAGCGTATCGACAATATCGGGCCGGCGCAGGCCGCCACTATCCTGGGCTTGAACGGCGCGCCTACGGCCGGTGACACCTTCCATGTGATGTCTACGGAGCAGGAGGCCCGCGAGATTACCAACAAGCGTGAGCAGCTGCAGCGCGAGCAGGGACTCCGCACGCAGAAGATCCTTACGCTTGACGAGGTGGGCCGCCGCATAGCGTTGGGCGGTTTCCAGGAACTGAATGTCATCGTGAAGGGCGACGTGGACGGTTCCATTGAGGCTCTGAGCGACTCGCTCATCAAGCTTTCCACGGAGAAAATCGCCGTGAACGTGATACATAAGGCTGTGGGACAGATTTCCGAAAGCGATGTGGCCTTGGCCGCCGCTTCCCAAGCCATCATCATCGGCTTCCAGGTGCGCCCGTCGGCTACGGCCCGCAAGATGGCCGAGCAGCAAGGCGTGGACATCCGCCTGTACTCCATCATTTACGATGCGATTGAGGAGGTGAAGGCGGCCATGGAAGGCATGTTGGCTCCCGAAGTGAAGGAAGAGGTCACGGCCACGCTTGAGGTGCGTCAGGTCTACCATATCAGCAAGGTGGGTACGGTGGCTGGCGCGTACGTGGTGGACGGCAAGGTGCAGCGTACCAACAAGGCCCGTGTCATCCGCGATGGTATCGTGGTGCATACCGGCCAGATCAACGACCTGAAGCGTTTCAAGGACGACGTGAAGGAAGTCGGCACGAATTTCGAGTGCGGTATCAGCCTGGTGAACTACAACGACCTCCGCGAGGGGGACATGATAGAGACGTTCCAGGAAGTGGAAGTCAAGGCCAAGCTGTAAGCCGGTCATGGGTGCGCTGGACGTGCTGATTCTGGCCGTACTGCTGCTGGGATTCGTGAAAGGAGCGGTGGGCGGCCTTTTCCGGCAGGTGGTCTCCTTGGTGGGATTCTTTGCCGGGCTGTTGGTGGCCTTCATGCTTTATTCCGCTTTGGGCGAATGGCTGGCTCCCTTGGTGGGGGGCGACGTGACGGTCGGGCGGGCGTTGGCTTTTGTGCTGATATGGCTGGGTGTCCCGGTGGCCTTGTCTTTGTTGGCTTTTGTGTTGACGAAGGCGGCGGAGACAGTCCATTTGGGTGGCCTGAACCGTTTGGGCGGTGCATTGCTGGGTGGCCTGAAGTACTTGCTGTTCCTGAGTTGTGCGCTGAATGTGGCCTCCCGGCTGCAGTGGGTGCCGGAACCGATGGCGGAACAATCCCGGTTGTATGGCCCGGTGCATGCCTTGGCGGGTATCGCCTTTGACGTGTGCAAGCCGCATGTGGTCCGGGCCGTAGGGCGGATGACCTCATCCGGTGCCGGGGAGGATTAGCCAGTGCTGGAAAGTGCTTTTTAAAAGAATAAAGGAGGGGACAGGAATGTGGCCATGAGATTCGCTCGTGGGACATTCCTTCCTTTGGCTATAATGAAGATATGAAAGGAAGTAATAATAATAAGGAAGAGGAAAAGAACCGGTTTGTCCGCGAGGTGGCGCAGAAGAAGTATGAGTATGGCTTCACGACCGACGTGCAGACGGAAATCATCGAGCGGGGACTCAATGAAGAGGTCGTGCGTCTTATCTCGGCCAAGAAGGAGGAGCCGGAATGGTTGCTGGAGTTCCGCCTGAAGGCGTTCCGCTATTGGCTGACGCAGGAGCAGCCGTCGTGGGGGCATCTGACCCTTCCGGAGATAGACTATCAGGCGATTTCCTATTACGCCGACCCGACGAAGGGAATGAAGAAGGACGGGCCGAAGTCGCTGGACGAGATAGACCCGGAACTAATGAAGACGTTCGACAAGCTGGGCATTCCTTTGGAGGAGCGGTTGGCGTTGAGCGGGACGGCGGTGGATGCCGTGATGGACTCCGTGTCGGTGAAGACCACGTTCAAGGAGAAGCTTTCGGAACGGGGCATCATCTTCTGTTCCATCAGCGAGGCCGTGCGGGAGTACCCCGATTTGGTGCGCCAGTATTTGGGTTCGGTGGTGCCTTACCGGGACAATTACTTTGCGGCGTTGAATTCCGCCGTGTTCAGTGACGGTTCCTTTGTATATATACCCAAGGGGGTGCGTTGTCCGATGGAGCTGTCCACTTATTTCCGCATCAACGCACGGAACACCGGACAGTTCGAGCGTACCCTCATCGTATGCGACGACGGCGGCTACGTGTCTTATCTGGAAGGCTGCACCGCACCGATGCGGGACGAGAACCAGCTGCATGCGGCCATCGTGGAAATCGTGGTGAACGAGAATGCCGAAGTGAAGTACAGCACCGTGCAGAACTGGTATCCCGGCGACGCGGAAGGACGGGGCGGCGTGCTGAACCTGGTGACGAAACGCGGGCACTTGCGCGGGGCGAACAGCAAGCTGTCGTGGACGCAGGTGGAGACCGGGTCTGCCATCACGTGGAAGTATCCCAGCTGCGTCCTGACGGGCGACAACTCGCAGGCCGAGTTCTACAGCGTGGCGGTGACCAACAACTACCAGCAGGCCGACACGGGGACGAAGATGATTCATATCGGGCGGAACACGAAGAGTACCATCATCAGCAAGGGCATCTCTGCAGGACGGAGCCAGAACTCTTACCGCGGCCTGGTTCGGGTGGCGCCGAAAGCCGACGGGGCGCGCAACTACAGCTCGTGTGATTCCCTTCTGCTGGGGAGCGATTGCGGGGCGCACACGTTCCCTTACATGGACGTGCACAATGACACGGCCATCGTGGAACATGAGGCCACCACGTCCAAGATTTCCGAGGAGCAACTGTTCTACTGCAACCAGCGCGGCATCCCGACGGAGGAGGCCGTGGGATTGATTGTGAACGGCTATGCCAAGGACGTGATCAACAAGCTGCCGATGGAATTTGCCGTAGAGGCGCAGAAGCTTTTGAACGTCTCGCTGGAAGGCACGGTGGGATAAGCAACAATATAAAAGGTAGACACATTATGTTAGAGATTAAAGATTTACATGCCTGCATCAATGGCAAAGAGATATTGAAGGGCATCGACCTGACGGTAAAGGCCGGCGAGATCCATGCCCTCATGGGGCAGAACGGTGCCGGGAAGAGCACCCTGAGCAACGTGCTGGTGGGGAATCCCGCGTATGAGGTGACGCACGGCAGCGTGACGTTCAACGGCAAGGACCTTCTGGCGATGAAGCCGGAGGAACGGGCGCACGAGGGGCTGTTCCTCTCGTTCCAGCAGCCGGTGGAGATTCCCGGCGTGTCGATGGTCAATTTCATGCGGGCGGCGGTGAACGCCAAACGCAAGTATCAGGGATTGGAACCGATGAGTGCGGGCGACTTCCTGAAGATGATGCGCGAGAAGCGGAAGATTGTGGAGTTGGACAGCAAGTTGGCTAACCGTTCGGTGAACGAGGGCTTCAGCGGCGGAGAGAAGAAGCGCAACGAGATTTTCCAGATGGCCATGCTTGAGCCGAAGCTGAGCATTCTCGACGAGACCGACTCCGGACTGGACGTGGATGCTCTCCGCATCGTGGCGGAAGGGTTCAACAAGCTTCGCACGCCGGAGACTTCCGCACTGGTCATCACCCACTACCAGAGGCTGTTGGACTATCTGAGGCCGGACGTGGTGCATGTGCTGATGGACGGGCGTATCGTGAAGACCGGCGGGCCTGAATTGGCCACGGAGATTGAACAGAGGGGGTTTGACTGGATCAAGGCCGGAACGGAGGCCGTTTAAGGAGAGACGGACATGAACAGCGAACAGCAATATATAGACTTGTTCACCGCGAACCGCGGGCTGATAGACCGCAACAGTGCCGCTGTGATGAACGCTTTGCGGGAACAGGCCTTTGCGGATTTTGTCCGACAAGGCTTTCCCACACGCAAGATGGAACGTTACAAGTACACCGACGTGGCGGAGGCTTTCGCGCCCGATTACGGGGTGAACCTGAAGCGGGTGGAGTTTGCGGTGAATCCATACGAGGCATTCCGTTGCGACGTTCCTAACCTGAGTACCTCGCTTTATTTCATGCTCAACGATGCTTTTGGGGAGAAGGCACTCCCGGCAGTCGCTTTGCCGGAGGGTGTGACGGTCTGCTCCTTGCGGCAGGCGGCGCAGGATTTCCCTGAGAAGGTGGAGGCTTGTTACGGCAGGTTGGCCCGCACGGGGAAGGACGCATTGAACGCACTCAACACGATGTTGGCGCAGGACGGACTGTTTGTCTACGTGCCACGGAACGTGGCGGTAGAACGAACGATACAAGTGGTGAACCTCTTGAGGTCGGATGTGAACCTGATGGTGAACCGCCGGGTGCTGGTGGTGTTGGAAGAGGGCGCTCAGGCCCGTCTCCTGTTCTGCGACCATGCGATGGACGACCGGGATTTCCTGACCACTCAGGTCGTGGAGGTCTTTGCGGGGGAGAACTCGCATTTGGAACTGTACGAACTGGAGGAGACGCACGTGAAGAACCGCCGTTTCAGTAATATGTATGTCGACCAGAAGCGCGACAGCGTGGTGAACCTTTATAATTTCACGCTGCACAACGGGCTGACGCGCAACCGAACGGACGTGACACTGTCCGGCGAAGGGGCTGAGGCGAACCTCTATGGCGGCGTGATTGCCGACAAGGAGCAGCATGTGGACAATAACACGCTCATCGACCACTGCGTGGGGCGTTGCACGAGCCGCCAGTTGTATAAGTACGTGATGGACGAGCGGTCCACAGGGGCTTTCGCGGGCCGTGTGTTGGTACGCCATGGGGCGCAGCAGACGGTTTCGGAGGAGCGTAACGCCAACCTGTGTGCCACGCCCGAGGCCCGGATGTACAGCCAGCCCATGCTGGAGATTTATGCCGATGACGTGAAGTGCAGCCACGGTTCCACGGTGGGGCAGATGGACGAGCAGGCCCTTTTCTACATGCGCCAGCGCGGCATCAGCTTGGAGGAGGCCCGCATGTTGCTGAAGTTCGCCTTTGCGGGAGAGGTCATCGACGCCATCTCGCTCGAGGCGCTCCGCGACCGTCTCCGTCATCTGGTGGAGAAGCGTTTCCGTGGTGAGCTGAGCCGTTGCTCGGGATGCCGTATGTGTAAATAAGGAGGGACCAGACATGTATGATATAGAAGAAGTCAGGAAAGACTTTCCCATCTTGGGACGCGAGGTGTACGGGCGTCCGTTGGTGTATCTGGACAACGCCGCCACGGTTCAGAAGCCGCGGTGCGTGGTGGAGGCCATGGCGGATGAGTATTATAATGTGAACGCCAACGTGCATCGCGGCGTGCATTTCTTGTCGCAGCAGGCCACGGAGCTGCACGAGGCCGCCCGCGAGACGGTGCGCCGTTTCCTGAACGCCCGCAGCACGGCGGAGGTCGTCTTCACCCGCGGCACCACGGAGAGCATCAACCTCGTGGCCTCTTGCTTCGGCGAGGCTTTCATGCGCGAGGGCGACGAGGTCATCGTGAGCGAGATGGAGCATCACGCCAACATCGTGAGCTGGCAGCTGGTGCAGGCCCGCAAGGGTATCCGCCTCCGGGTCATCCCGATGAACGACCGGGGGGAGCTGCTGTTGGACGAGTATGAGAAGCTGTTCAACGGGCGGACGCGCATCGTGAGCGTCACGCACGTGAGCAACGTGCTCGGTACGGTCAACCCCGTGCGCCGTATGATAGAGACGGCCCATGCCCACGGCGTGCCGGTGTTGGTGGACGGGGCGCAGAGCGCACCGCACATGGCGGTGGACGTGCAGGCGCTCGATTGCGACTTCTTCGCTTTCAGCGGCCACAAGGTGTACGGCCCTACGGGCATTGGCGTGCTGTACGGGAAAGAGTCGTGGCTCGACCGCCTGCCGCCCTACATGGGGGGAGGGGAGATGATCGGCCATGTGTCTTTCGACCACACCACCTTTGCCGGATTGCCGTTGAAGTTCGAGGCCGGCACGCCGGACTACGTGGCCAGCACGGGGCTGGCCCGCGCCTTGGATTACGTCTCCCGCCTGGGGATGGACCGGATCCAGGCGCATGAACGGGAGCTGACCCGCTACGCCCTGAAACGTTTACGCCGCATTCCGGACATGCGGATTCTCGGTGAGGCGGAGGAGCATGACGCGGTGGTGTCGTTCCTCGTGGGGAACATCCATCACCTGGACATGGGTACGCTGCTCGACCGTCTGGGCATCGCCGTGCGTACGGGCCATCATTGTGCCGAACCGCTCATGCGCCGCTTGGGCGTGGAGGGGACGGTGCGTGCCTCTTTCGGGCTTTACAACACAATGGCCGAGGTGGACGCGCTGGCCGAAGGCGTGGAGCGCGTGGCGAAAATGTTCTGAGAAGGCCTCAGGAGGGGGTATCGGTCAGTTCCATTCATCGTAGGCGTAGAGTCCGAGGCTTTCGCGTGCCAGTTCGGAAAGGGCTTCGCGTGCCTCTTCTTCAGTGGCGCCGTAGGCGTAGCATGAGGGGTTCTGCAGTTGGTAGGCCAGAAAGCCGTCCAGGGTCTCTTCGATGCGGTAAGAGAGTTGTGTGTCCATATCCTTAGCGTTTTTAAGCTACCGCAAAAGTACTCCTCTTGTATTTCAAACTTATGAAAAAGGGAAGAATTTCTCTTTTCTTGCGGGGTTTCTTTGCGGCGGATGCTGATTTTGCCTATTTTTGCAAGGAGACATATAAAAGAAGATAGAGAGATGAAAGGAAAGTTACTGCTGTTGCTGACGGCTTTCAGCTTGTATGTGGGCGGTTTGCAGGCACAAGAGAAAGAAGAGGGTGTGGACTTTCTGGAAGGGAAGACCTTTGCCGAAGCGTTGGAATTGGCCCGGGAAAGCGGGAAGATGCTGTTCGTGGACTGTTATACCAGCTGGTGTCCGCCTTGCCGTATGATGGCCACGAGGATTTTTCCCCAAAAGATGGTCGGCGACTATTTCAACGAGGCGTTTGTGAACCTGAAGGTGGACATGGAGAAAGGAGAGGGGCCGGCACTGCAGGAACGTTTCCGGGTGCGTGCCTATCCCACGTTCCTTTTCCTTGATGCCGACGGGAAGGAAGTGAACCGTATCGTGGGCGGTGACCCGGATGCCGCCGCTTTCCTCAAGAGGGTAAAGGAAGGCCTGGGCGCGAGGGAGGTGTCCGCCACGGCTGCATGTCATGGTGCGGGGGAGCGCACTGACCTTCCGTTTGTGGAACAATAAGCTGACAGCAGGTTTCAGAATGGAAAAACAAATAAAGGATGCGATAAAAAGGCTGGTGCCTTACAGGTTGGTGCTGTTGCGGAGGGACCTCCTTCCTCTTTGGGCCAGGCTGACGAAGAAGAACATGCGGCGTAAGGACATGATTCCCATACTGCATTTTCATCTTGTGGACCATTGTAACTTGAATTGCAGGGGTTGTGACAATTTCTCTCCTTTGGCGAAAGATGTGTTTACGGATGTGGCTGTGTTTGAACGGGACTGCCGGCGGATGGCCGGACTGATGGGCGGGCGGAACCGGATTGCGGAGATTCAGCTGCTGGGCGGAGAGCCTTTGCTCCATCCGCAAGTGACGTCTTTTATGGAAATCGCGAGAAGATACTTTCCCGAAACGCCGGTCAATCTGGTCAGCAACGGCTTGCTGCTGCCCAAGCAAGGCGACGGGTTCTGGCAGTGTTGCAAGAGGCATGGCATTCATATCATCGTGACCAAATACCCGGTCAGGCTGGACCATCAGGAGATAGAGCGGCTGGCCGGACAGCATGGCGTGGAACTTTCTTATTATGGCAGTACGGACGTGGTGGAAAAGACCATGGAGTGCGTGCCGCTGGATTTGGAGGGACGGCAGGACGCGCGCGACAGTTTCCTGCGTTGTGCGCGTGCCAACCGTTGCATCGCTTTGGATAACGGAAAGATATACACTTGTTCGCTCATCCCTTATGTGAAATATTTCAACCGCCAGTTTAATCAGCGGTTGGAGGTCACTGCGGCGGATTGTCTTGATATCTATAAGGTCGGGAGCTTGGACGAGATTCTGGATTTTCTGTGCAAGCCTATGCCGTTTTGCCGCTATTGCGACGTCAAGGGCACGAAGAGGGGCATTAAGTTCGGCGTGTCCAGGAAAGAGATTACCGAATGGATTGGAGAGAGGAGATGATTTTGCCTTATGTTGTTGCCGTATTTGAACCCTGATGTGATAGAAGCCGGACTGGACGAGGCCGGGCGGGGCTGTCTGGCGGGGGCTGTGTATGCTGCGGCGGTCATCCTGCCCAAGGATTACCGGAACGAGCGGTTGAACGATTCCAAGCAGCTCAGCGAAAAGAGGCGATATGCGCTCCGCGAGGAGATTGAGCGCGACGCGCTAGCCTGGGCTGTGGGGGTGGTGTCGCCGCAGGAGATTGACGAGATCAACATCCTCAATGCTTCTTTCTTGGCCATGCACCGGGCGTTGGACCAGTTGGGGGTTCGTCCGGAGGCCCTTTTGGTGGACGGCAACCGCTTCCGTCCTTACCGAGACTTGCCCTATACGGCGGTGGTGAAGGGCGACGGCAAGTATATGAGCATCGCCGCCGCTTCCATCCTGGCCAAGACGTACCGTGACGGCTACATGCTTCGCTTGCATGGGGAATATCCCATGTACCGTTGGGATTCCAACAAGGGCTATCCGGCCAAGGCGCACCGCGAGGCCATCCGGAAGTTCGGGCCGTCGCCTTATCATCGCATGAGTTATAATCTTTTGGGCGACGGGCAGCTGTCCCTTTTCCCGCCGGAAGAGATAGGAGGCAAATGATAGATGGAACTGGGGATTTTCGAGCGGCAGCTGAGGCTGATGGTGCTGCTCACGCAGAACCGGGAGTATACGATAGACGAGTTGTGCCGCAAGCTGGACTTGAGCCGCCGCACGCTGTACCGTTATCTGGAGCTGTTCCGCGACACGGGGTTTGAGGTGGTCAAGCAAGGCAACGTCTACCGCCTCGACAAGTCGTCCCCGTTTTTCAAGGAAATCACGCAACTGGTCCATTTCACCGAGGATGAGGCACTCACCTTGCGGCATGTGCTCGACATGGCTTCCGATACCGACGTGCAGGTGCGCCGTCTCCGCCACAAACTGGAACGTATTTATGATTTCGGCATTCTGAACGCCATGGAAACCCGTCCCGTGCAGGCGGAGAATCTCCAGCGGCTTTATGAGGCGGTGAAGTTGCACCGTCAGGTAATACTGCACGACTATTGTTCTTCCCATAGCAACCGCACGGACGACCGGGCGGTGGAGCCGTATTGTTTTCTGGAGAACCATGCGGCCATCCGTTGCTATGAGTTGCGCAGCGGGCAGAACAAGACGTTTAAGGTGAGCCGTATCGGGCGGGTGGAAGTCTTGGACTTGTTGTGGAGCCACGAAGGGCAACATGCGAGGGTGTACACCGATTTGTTCCGTTTCAGCGGCGAGGAGCGGTGGCCGGTGACGCTTCGTCTGGGTCGTCTGTCGTGCAACCTGCTGAAGGAGGAATATCCGCAGGCTGTCCGCCAGCTGCGTTCTGACGGTGATGGCCATTGGCTGCTCTCCACGGAAGTGTGCAGTTTTCAAGGGGTGGCCCGTTTTGTTTTGGGACTGTTCGAGGACATCGAGGTGCTGGAATCTCCGGAGTTCAAGGCGTTCTTGCGGGGGAGAATCAAAGATTTAACAAAGAAATCCGGTTTTGTGTCGTAGATTGACACAGAGGGGACGTTTCTTTGCATCATGAAGTTCAACCCTTAAAACTTTACGATGATGAAAAAAGAAATGACTCTTCCGGTTTCTTCCCTTGGTTGCGGGCGCGAATCCTCCGGCCGTTCCTCTTGGCTGGCTTCCTTCAAGGCTTTCTGCCTGGGTTGCGCCCCGGTGCTGTTCCTTTCCGCCTTTTACAGCCGCTTGCTGGAGATGCGTGTCACGCCCCGGCAGACGCTTCATCTGCTCCATGCCCAGTGTGCTTTCTTTGTGTTGCTCTTCCCGCTGCCCTTCTCCCCGTGGGTGCGTCTGTTGTTTCTGTTGTGGTTCGTGCTGTCGGTGAGGGGATGCCGGCGTGCCGGCCTCCGTTGAGATACTCCGGCTCAGATTTGAGATAAAAGGTGTGAAAATCCTTTGCAAGCGCGGCTTTTCTCGAAAACAATTAGTAATTTTGCACGGATAACGGAAAGGCAATCACTTTAAAACAGATAAATTATGGCAAAGAAAGCACTTTTGATGATTCTCGACGGTTGGGGCATCGGCGACCGCGCCAAGGACGATGCGATTTTCTGCACCCCCACGCCTTACATGGACTATCTGGCCCAGAACTACCCGCACTCGCAGCTGCTGGCTTCGGGCGAGAACGTAGGTTTGCCCGACGGTCAGATGGGTAATTCCGAGGTGGGCCATCTGAATATCGGTGCGGGCCGCATCGTGTATCAGGACTTGGTGAAGATCAACCGGGCCTGTGCGGACGGCAGCATCCTGAAGAATCCGGAAATCGTTTCGGCATATACCTATGCCAAGGAGAGCGGCAAGAGCGTCCATTTGATGGGGCTGACTTCTACGGGTGGTGTGCATTCCTCTTTGGACCACTTGTTCAAGTTGTGCGGGATTTCCAAGGAATACGGCATTGAGCATACATACGTCCACTGTTTCATGGACGGTCGTGACACCGACCCGAAGAGCGGCAAGGGCTTCATCGAGCAGTTGCAGGCCGAATGCGAGAAGACCGGTTGCGTCATCGCTTCCATCATCGGCCGTTTCTATGCCATGGACCGCGACAAGCGTTGGAACCGCGTGAAAGAGGCATACGACCTCTTGGTGAAGGGCGAAGGCAAGCAGGCTACGGACATGGTGGCCGCCATGCAGGAGTCATACGATGAGGGCGTGACGGACGAGTTCGTGAAGGCCATCAACAACTCCACGGTGGATGGTACCATTAAGGAGGGCGATGTGGTGATTTTCTTCAATTACCGCAACGACCGTGCCAAGGAGCTGACCATCGTGCTCACGCAGCAGGACATGCCGGAAGAGGGGATGCAGACCATCCCGGGCTTGCAGTACTATTGCATGACGCCGTACGACGCCAGTTTCAAGGGCGTGCACATCCTTTTCCCGAAGGAGAACGTGGAGGATACGCTCGGCGAATACCTGAGCAAGCAAGGCTTGAAGCAGCTGCACACGGCTGAGACGGAGAAATACGCCCACGTGACGTTCTTCTTCAACGGCGGGCGCGAGGCTCCCTTCGAGGGTGAGGACCGTATTCTGGTGCCGTCGCCCAAGGTGGCCACTTACGACCTGAAGCCGGAGATGAGCGCCTATGAGGTGAAGGACAAGCTCGTGGCGGCCATCAAGGAGGACAAGTACGACTTCATCGTGGTGAACTTCGCCAACGGCGACATGGTGGGCCATACCGGTGTGTACGAGGCCATCGAGAAAGCCGTCGTGGCTGTGGACGCTTGCGTGAAGGAAGTGGTGGAGACCGCCAAGGCCATGGGCGATTATGAGGTCATTATCATCGCCGACCACGGCAACGCCGACCATGCCATCAACGAGGACGGCACGCCGAACACGGCCCATTCCTTGAATCCGGTGCCGTTCATTTATGTGACGGAGAACAAGAACGCCAAGGTTTCCGACGGTATTCTGGCCGATGTGGCACCCTCTATCCTGCACATCATGGGCCTGCAGCAGCCGGCTGACATGACAGGGAAAGACCTGATTCAGGACTGATTATGTTTCAGAAATAGGTGGACAGGGCAAAGTCTCCGCTTTCCCGGCGGAGGCTTTGCCCGACTTTTTTATATATGTTTCGTGCGTTACAGGCTTTTCGGTTTTTGTTCGCTGTAGTCATATTCGCTCATCATCTGGGGGTATTCGAGGCCGGCGGTTCGTGTGGGGTGAGCTTTTTCTTGGTATTAAGCGGGTTTGTCATGGCAAAAGGTTATGGCGGGAGAGCCTTGTCTCCGGATTTTTCTTATGGCCGTTATATGACGAGACGGCTGGTGCGGCTTTACCCTTTGCATGTGGTGACTTTGTTGCTTGCAGTGTCTGTGTCTTGTTTCTTGCGTGGCGCGGAAGTAGGTGGCTGGTGGTGGATACCTAACGCTTGCCTGCTTCAGTCGTGGGTCCCATATCAAGGCATTTATTTTTCAGGTAATGGAGTTTCGTGGTGTCTGTCGGATTTGATGTTCTTTTATGCAATTTTCCCATGGATGTATCGCAAGTTGGACGCTGTGGTTGTTTCAAGGCGTTGGGCTGTAAGCGCGAGTGTGATACTTCTTATGTCATGTGCGTATATGGCTCTCATGTGTTTCTTGCCGGAGAAATATGGCAATACCGTCTTTTACGTGTTTCCGTTGATGCGCTTGCCGGATTTCCTGTTGGGGATGCTGGTTTATGAATGTTATGGGAGGCTTGTCCGGCGTAAGGATGTGGGACAAATCCTGTCTGGCTGGCGGATGACAGGTTTGGAGTTTTGTGCCATCGGGGGGATGGCGGGTACTTGCTGGTTGTATTATCATGTGCCGTTGAACGCTACGTTTGCCTTTATCTTTTGGATTCCATCCGCTTTCTTTATATTGGTGTTTGCCTTGTCTGAGGCATGGTCCGGGCGGATAGCTTCTTGTTTGTCTCTGCCTTGCTGGACTGGTTTGGGGAACATCAGCTTTACGTTTTACATGGTGCATCAGGTTTGCATCCGGGCTGGTGAGGCGTTGTGGCCGGAGGGAGTTTTGGAATCCAGGGATTTATGGACGGTTGCTTGTTTTGCCACCTCTCTTGTCATGGCTTTTGTGCTGCATGCCATGGTGGAGAGGCCGATAGCAAGCTTATGGAAGAAAAAACATTTGCGGGATGCATGTTCTTGAGAGAAATGCCTTACCTTTGCAGGCGAAGATGGAGATACAGTTATGGACGTGCAGATAGAACCGAGTTGGAAGCGGCATCTGGCCGCCGAGTTCGAGAAACCTTACTTTGCCAACCTGGCGGATTTCGTCCGGCAGGAGTACCGGAGGGGTACATGCTATCCTCCCGGGCGGCTCATCTTCAACGCTTTCAACCTCTGTCCTTTCGACAAGGTGAAGGTGGTCATCATCGGCCAGGACCCGTATCACGGGCCGGGGCAGGCACACGGTTTGTGCTTTTCCGTGAACGACGGGGTGCCTTTCCCGCCGTCCTTGCAGAACATCTTCAAGGAGATACACGATGACTTGGGGACTCCCGTCCCGCAAAGCGGCAACCTGACCCGTTGGGCGGAGCAGGGCGTGCTGCTGCTCAACGCCACGCTGACCGTACGGGCGCATCAGGCCGGTTCGCACCAGCGGCAGGGGTGGGAGGAGTTCACCGATGCGGCCATCAAGGCATTGGCCGAGGGGCGCGAGCATCTGGTGTTCATCCTTTGGGGAGCGTATGCGCAGAAAAAGGGCGCGTTCATCGACCGCTGTCGCCATCTGGTGCTGTCGTCCGCCCATCCGTCGCCCTTGTCCGCCTATCACGGCTTTTTCGGCAACCGGCACTTCAGCAAGGCCAATGCTTATTTGGAACAACACGGGGAATCCCCGATTAAATGGTAGAAAAACGATGAAAGAGAATTGTATTCCGGTGATTCAGATAGACGACGTGCTGGTGTCGGTGGATTGCCTTTCCGAGAAGTTCTGTTGCGACCTTGAGGCCTGCAAGGGCATCTGTTGCGTGGAGGGGGATGCCGGCGCGCCGGTAGACTTGGACGAGGTGGCCGGGATAGAGGAGGCATTGCCCGAAGTCTGGCCCATGCTTTCGGCTTCGGCGCAGGCCGTGATTGACCGGCAGGGCGTGGCTTATACCGATGAAGAGGGCGATTTGGTGACCAGCATTGTGAACGGCAAGGATTGCGTGTTCACCTGCTACGATGAGGCCGGGCATTGCTATTGTGCCTTGGAGAAGGCTTTCCGTGAAGGACGGACCCGTTTTTTCAAGCCCCTTTCCTGCCACTTGTATCCGATACGGCTCAAGAAGATCGGCGACGGGGTGGCGTTGAACTATCACCGCTGGGAAGTCTGCAAGATGGCGGTGGAGAAGGGCCGCCGGCTGAATCTTCCAGTCTACCGCTTCCTGCGGGAACCGTTGGTGCGCCGTTTCGGCGAGGCGTGGTATGCCGAGCTGGAGCAGGCTGCGGACGAACTGAGGGAGCAGGGCTATCTGGAATGAAAGATGGCGTACGGATAATTTTTTCCTTCTTATATTTGTTCTTATGGCTTTATTCATATAACTTTGTTTTTGTGGAATCCCCCTGAGAGGGAGAATTTGTTTAATATTAAAACATGAAGTATGAAAAAGTTAGGTTTTTTGTGGATGGTGTTCCTCGCCATGGTCGTGAGTGTTGGGCTGGCGGCTTGCAGCGAGGATGAGGACGGGACAGTGGTCAATGCGCCCCAGGAGTTCTTCGGTACGTGGGATTTGTACGGAGAGAAAGTCACGTTTAATTCGAATGGTACAGGTGTTTGGGCGGATTCGGACGGTGAAAGCGAGACATTCTCATATACTTATAACAATGGCACCGTGGTGGTGACGCTTCCTTATGGGGATACGGAGGTGTGGGAAGTGATGTCCTTGTCTTCCGACAGGCTGGTAGCCCAGGATTCCGAAGGCAATGAAATAGTCTTCACGCGCGAAGATTCCGGTTCTGATGAAGGAGGCGATGGCGGCGGAGACGGACAGCAACTTGTGGAGGATGCGGATTTCGATATGTCTGAGCCTTCAACCTTGGATGCCGCTGTCGACCTTTATCCAGAGGTTAGTGGGAAATACGACATCACGGATGCGGCGGGAAGCGGTTATGCTTCCATTGAACTGTTGGGCGACGGACATTACATCCTTCTGAGAGATGGTGCGTATTACGCGGTGGCCGGCAAAGCGCCGTTGGAACAGCGCGGACAGTTGCGCAGCCCCTTGAAACGCGAATATGTAGACATGGGTTATGTCTTCTATGGGACTTTCGAGAAAAGTGCCGACGGGGTGTATGCGCTGGATGGCTTCGGCACATTGGAGGTGTCCGGCTACGACAGCAACGGGAAAGTTACCCATATCATTCTGACAGACAATGCTAACGGTACATTCTCGCTGCTGGTAGAGAAAAGAGATGCAATTGAACTGACAGGCAACACGGCGCTTCTTTGCGGACGTATGTGGCAGTTGGTGAAGGACCGTGCTTCCGTATGGATGGAAGGCAGCCTTGCTTTCGACGCGATTTACAATGCGGCAGAAGACCATGCGTCTGTCTACTCCAATTCCATCAATGCCAGTCCGGACGAATTCTTTGATTTCGGGGATGAAACGACGATGCAGACTTTCTTTTCCCCCTACGGAACTTACCTGTATGTCAATCGCGACGGCAGCGTGGATGTGGCGTTGTGGCGTTGGGAAAATGAGGATGAAGGAAAGATATATACATATGAATATGAGGGGGACGAGGATGCCGGCGTGGCAGACGTGGCATTCTCTGGCAATCGTATGACGATTACGGCTTCTGAGTCCGTTCCGGGATATTCTGCTCAATACGTCACTCTGGCCCGTGCCTTGAATTAAACAGTGCGGAAAATAACGGATACAACAAACCTCCCATGGCGCGTAGTGCGGATGGGAGGTTTGTTGTATGCAAGCCTGCCGTCGGGGGCGGCTTTTATGCGTCGATATTAGCGTAGGTAGCGTTCTGCTCGATGAACTCGCGGCGCGGTCCTACGTCCTCGCCCATCAGCATGGAGAACACGTAATCCGCCCCGGCGGCATCCTCGATGGTCACCTGCTTCAGCAAGCGCGTTTCGGGGTTCATGGTCGTTTCCCACAGCTGTTCGGGGTTCATCTCGCCCAAACCTTTGTATCGTTGCGTGGTCACGCCCTGTTCCGAACCGTTGTTGTACTGCTGCATGAAGCGCAGGCGGTCGGTTTCCGTGTAGCAATATTCCTCGATCTTGCCTTTCTTGCAGCGGTAGAGCGGCGGGGTGGCAATGTAGAGGTGTCCTTTCTGAATGAGTTCGGGCATGTAGCGGTAGAAGAGGGTCATCAGCAGGGTGTCGATGTGCGAGCCATCGACATCGGCATCGGTCATGATAATGACCTTGTAATAGCGCAGCTTGTCGTAGTTGGCCTCCTTGCTGTCTTCGCCCAAGCCGAAGCGCACGCCGAGAGCCTGGATGATGTTGTTCACTTCCTCGTGTTCAAAGGCCTTGTGCCACATCACGCGCTCCACGTTGAAAATCTTTCCGCGGATGGGCAGGATGGCCTGGTACTGGCGGCTGCGGCCTTGTTTGGCAGAACCGCCCGCCGAGTCTCCCTCGACGATGAACAACTCGCAGTTGGCCGGGTCCTTGTCCGAGCAGTCCGCCAGTTTTCCCGGCATGCCGCCGCCCGACATCGGGCTTTTGCGCTGCACGCTTTCGCGGGCCTTGCGGGCGGCCACGCGGGCCGTGGCTGCCAGAATCACCTTGTCGACAATCAGTTTGGCTTCTTTGGGATGCTCTTCCAGGTAGTAGCTGAGTGCTTCGCCCACGGCCTGCTGCACGGCGCCGGCCACTTCGTTGTTGCCCAGTTTCGTCTTGGTCTGCCCTTCGAACTGCGGTTCGGCTACCTTGATGGAGATGACGGCTGTCAGTCCTTCGCGGAAGTCCTCACCTGAGATTTCCACCTTGTTTTTCTCCAGTTTCTCCAGTTCCTTGGCATACTCGTCCTCGGCATATTTCTTCAGCGTGCGCGTCAGTGCCGTGCGGAAGCCGGCCAGATGCGTGCCGCCTTCTATCGTGTTGATGTTGTTCACGTAGGAGTGGATGTTCTCCGTGTAGCCGGTATTGTACATGATGGCCACCTCGATGGGGATGCCTTGTTTCTCCGTGTTCAGGTAGATGACGTCGTTGAACAGGTGGATACGGCTGGAGTCGATGTAGCGCACGAATTCCTTCAGTCCCTCCTTGCTGTGGAACACTTCCTGGCGCGGATTCCCGTTCTCGTCCTTGTCGCGCATGTCCGTCAGGGTGATGGTGATGCCGGCGTTCAGGAAGGCCAGCTCGCGCATCCGGTTGGCCAGGATTTCATACTTGTATTCCGTGGTGATGAAGATGCTGCCGTCCGGCCAGAACTGCTGGCGTGTGCCGCGCAGGGAGGTCTCGCCGACCACCTTGACCGGATAGAGCGGTTTGCCGCATTCGTATTCTTGTTGGTAAACCTTGCCATCGCGGAACACTTGGGAAATCATGTGGGTGGAGAGGGCGTTCACGCAGGACACGCCGACGCCGTGCAGGCCGCCGGACACCTTGTATGATCCTTTGTCGAACTTTCCTCCGGCGTGGAGCACGGTCATGACCACTTCGAGGGCCGACTTGTGTTCCTTCTCGTGCATGTCCACGGGGATGCCTCGCCCGTTGTCCTGCACGGTGATGGAGTTGTCTTCGTTGATGGTGACTTCTATGTGGGTGCAATAGCCGGCGAGGGCCTCGTCGATGGAGTTGTCCACGGTCTCATACACCAGGTGGTGCAGGCCTTTCTCGCTGATGTCGCCGATATACATGGCCGGGCGTTTGCGCACGGCTTCCAGCCCTTCGAGCACCTGGATGCTGCTGGCCGAATAGTTGCTGCCTTTTATTTCTTCTTCAGACATAGTTTTATACGTTCGTATTCACGCACAAATTTACGAAAAATCCGTGAAATATCCGCCGAATTTCGGCAGATTAACGCAATAGAAATTGAGAATTAGGAAGTTAGGAGAAAATCTCGGAAGTTGGGCAGAGGGCTGAAAACCGTTTCAAAGCAGATTGGAGAAAGAGAACGGTTTCCAAATCGTTACCCGTAAAAAGTGCATATTTAACAGTCGCCGCTTCGTTTGCGCAGTTCCACATCAGTCCGAATGTCAAGGAGCGTGAGTTCTTGACAGAAGATGAACTGAAAGCGGTGATGACGCACGAGTTCGCAGACCCGAAGCTGGCGTACATCCGTGACCTGTTCGTGTTTGCGAGCTTCACCGCCCTTTCTTTCGTGGACATCAAGGAACTGACCAACGACCGCATCGTGGAGGTGAACGGCGAGAAGTGGATTATCTCCAAGCGGCATAAGACGGGCGTACCGTTTCAAGTGAAGCTGCTGGACATACCGTTGCAGATAATTGAGCGTTACCGACCGTTCCAAGAAAACAACCTCGTGTTCCCCAACCTGAACTATTGGTCCATCTGCAAGCCGTTGAAGAAAATGATACGGGAATGTGGTGTGAATAAGGACATCAGCTTCCATTGCTCACGTCATGGATTCGCTACCCTGGCCCTCTGCAAGGGTATGCCGATAGAGAGCGTAAGCCGCATTTTGGGGCATACGAACATCGAAACGACCCAAATCTATCTGCTACCCCTCCCGTTGGTTGAAACGTCACTTTATTTGTGCTCTAATCCTGCTCAAACTCGCTTGCGTGATGCCTA
>CALUIS010000029.1 GCA_944320765.1 uncultured Paraprevotella sp. | reverse complement strand
GCTCACAAATTGGGCAGTTAAAGAGTTCTGCTGTCTGATACAAGAGGATAAATTGAATTGATAGAACTCACCTTAATTGAAACTATAACTTGAAAAACATGTTATGATGAAAAAAATTGCATTTTGTTTATTAGTAAGCCTCGTGGCTGGCTTTGCGAATGTATGTGCCTCAGTGAACGAAAATGGAAAACCTTTTGTGGGAAATTGGGACTTTTGGGAAGGTGGTTTGTTCTATGAGTTGGAATTAAGTTTGTATGATGCATTGCCTGACGGAAGTTACGGACGATATGCAGATCATTATGAAGACACATCAATGGAATATCGGATAATCAACGTACTTACGATACAAGGGAACGAAGCGGAAGTGATAGTTGATAATTACATCGGGAATCAGAAAGCATCATTGAAGTATGATCCCGTTTCAGGAAATATCTCTTTCAAAGCTTCAAACATGGAGGAACCGGTTGTCTTTAAACAAAAAGACAAATATGGTTATGTATTTCTTTATGGAGCAAATAAAATCAATGTCCGTTCCGCTCCGGTTTCAGGCACTCCCCTGTTCAAAGCAAACCGGGGGCAGAGTTTCCGCTTCATAGACAGAAAACAAGGATGGTTCAAAGTCTCTCTCTCTGCTAATAACGAAAAAGTTGGTTACGTGTCGCCTCAGTATGCTTACTATCTCAAGGACAATAAGATACCGGACGAAGCCTTTACTAAGTCCTATTCCAATGATTTTACTTCCATTTATTTTGAAAAGAGGGACGATCAAATTCTGATGGTGAAAGAGACTATGCGAATCTTGCCGGATGCCACTATTCTGCCAGCACTTGTTGAAAGCTATCTTGGTCACATAGAGGGAAATGCAATTGTTTTTACGCTTGGTGGCGGATTTCCCGATGACTCTATGGATGAGATAGAGCCTTATGTGATTTATTATATGCCAGACGGAGTATTCATCGTGGAAGGGGTTAATTATGGGGAAGAAAAATATTAGTAGGTAGACATTTTCCAGTAGACTCATCGTATCTGTTGCCGTATGGGAGTAATTTTATCGGTGAGTTTTGGTAATGCGTGAGGACATTTTCCGATTCCGTACGATTCTTTCCGGCAAGTTGCAATGCTTCTTCCAACGCTTTGTCTTGTGGGTGTGTACAGGAGATATATGCCATAAGCGTGATAACCTCATATAAGAGGATTCTTATTTTGTTTCTCATGATGTGTGTGTAGTTTTATATCAAGAGATAAATATAGCGGATTTGTTTTAGAAGAGATGGAAAGAAGAACAGAAAATCCCGTTACGCCGGGCATCATTTTGATGACAGTGGTGACGGGATTTTCTGTTAGGAAGTGTAACGGGTTCAGAAGAACTTTACGTCCTGTCCCGTCACTTCGCTCAGCAGGAGGTTGGCCAGGCGGCTCGTGCCGAGGCGCAGCCACTGGTTGGTGAGCCATTTCTCGCCCAGAACTTCTTTCACGATGGTGTAGTACACGATGGCGTCGCGCACCGTGTGCATGCCTCCGGCGGGCTTGAAGCCGATTTGTATGCCCGTCTCGTCGTAGTATTCCTTGATGGCCTGGCACATGACGTAGGCGGCTTCCGGCGTGGCGGCAGGCTCCAGTTTCCCGGTCGAGGTCTTGATGTAGTCCGCCCCGGCGTACATGGCCAGGATGGAGGCTTTCTTGATGTTCGAGGCCGTCTTCAGGCAGCCCGTCTCGAGGATGACCTTCATCTTGTGTTCGCCGCAGGCGGCCTTCAGTTCGGCGATTTCGTCGCACAGCGTCTCGTAGTCGCCGCTGAGGAACTTGCCGACGGACATCACGATGTCGATTTCCGTGGCGCCGTCCTTGACGGCCAGGGCCGTCTCGGCCATCTTGACTTCGATGAGGGCCTGCGAGGAGGGGAAGCTGCCGGAGACGCAGGCCACTTCCACGCCGTCCACCTCGAGCGACTGGCTGACGATTTGCGCGAAGCAGGGATAGACGCAGATGGTGGCCACGTGGGGCAGGTCGGGGTAGGCGGAGTCGAAATCGTTCACGCGCTCCGTGAGGCGCAGGATGCTCTCCTCGCTGTCCGTGGTGTTCAGCGAGGTCAGTTCCACGCTGCCCATCAGGAAGCGTTTCACTTCCGGCGTGTCATTTTCCGGCACTTTCTCGGCGATGATTTTCGCCACGGCTTCCTTCACTTCCTCGTCGTTGAGGTCGAGGTTGTATTTTCTCAATGCCTGTTCGTACTTGCTCACTTCAGGCTCATGATGATGTGTGTGTTCGCTCATATTCAATGCAGTTTGGGGTTGTTGATATGTCGTTCCTTGTCTCTCTTTGTCTTTTTCTCGAAGCTCTTTCGCAGGGCTTCCGTCAGGTCCACGCCCGTCTGGTTGGCCAGGCAGATGAGTACCCACAGCACGTCGGCCATCTCCTCGTCCAGGTTGCAGCTTTCGCCTTCCTTGAACGACTGGTCGCCGTATTTGCGGGCAATGACGCGGGCCAGCTCGCCCACCTCTTCCGTGAGGCAGGCCATGTTGGTCAGCTCGCTGAAGTAGCGCACGCCCACGGTGCGTATCCACCGGTCCACCTGTTCTTGTGCTTCTTTGAGGGTCATACTTTTATTCCTTGTTTTTCGTGTCCATGCAGATGGTGACGGGGCCGTCGTTGAGCAGCTCCACCTTCATGTCCGCCCCGAACTCGCCGGTCTGCACGGGGCGGCCCAGGGCTTCGCCCATCTTGCGGCAGAAGCTTTCGTAGAGGGGGACGGCCGTGGCGTGGCTAGCGGCGCGGATGTAGGAGGGGCGGTTGCCCTTCTTGTACGAGGCCATCAGGGTGAACTGGCTTACCACGAGGATGTCGCCGCCCGCGTCAAGGATGCTGCGGTTCATCACTCCGTTCTCGTCGTCGAAGATGCGCAGGGCGGCTGTCTTCTTGCAGAGCCAGTCGATGTCTTCCTCCCCGTCCGCTTCCTCGATGCCGAGGAGGACGAGCATCCCCCGTCCGATGGAGGCTTTGCAGTGTCCGTTGATTGTCACCGAGGCGTGGGCGACCCGTTGTATCACGATTCTCATGTCTTTGTCTGTATGGGCTTGTTTACGGCAAATTTACGGAGTTTTTTGTTTCCGTCCTATGGTCTTACGCTTTTTTTGCGCCCATCCATGTCAGGCGGTGCCAGACGGTCTCCAGCGGGCCGCGCTTGAAGTGGCGGAACCACCAGTGGGCGAAGAGCAGCTGGAGGAGGAAGAAGGCGATGCCCACCAGGAGGCTGGCCGTGACGCCGAGATGGCGGTGCAGCCCCAGGCCGTAGCCGTAGTAGAGGAAGCTGCCGACGACGGACTGCATGACGTAGTCCGTCAGGCTCATCTTGCCGTAGGGGACGAGCAGGCCCAGCACCTTGCCCCGGAAGGTCTGGTAGAGCAGGAGGAAGCCGCTGGCGAGGACGAGCATGAAGGCCAGGTTGTACCACGAGTTCCAGATGGTCTGCATCGTGGCTTCCAGGAAGGGGTTCCCGATTTGGTCGTAGATGAAGCCTTTCAGGAAGTAGAGGAGCACGGCGCAGGGGAGGGCGCAGAGGGTGGTGCGGAGCCAGAAGCGCGTCGCCCGCCCGCTGTTTTCCTCCGTGAAGCGGAACAGCCCTTTCCGGCCCAATAACATGCCGAACATGAAGAGCGAGGCGGTCTGGAACACGCGGCCGTAGCACCAGGCCCAGTTCAGGCTGGCGAGCTGGCCGGTGACGAAGTTCACCTTGACCATTTCCCAGAACGAGTGGCCTTCCAGTTGCGGATAGACGTCGCCCAGTGAGTAAATCATCTGTTGCGGGTTGGCTTCGGGGTTCATCAGGGCATAGACGGCCTTGCACCATTCCAGCGGTTGCAGCATGAGGATGGCGGCTATCCAGGCCACGGCCTTGTCCGGCAGATGGCGCACGGGTACCAGGACGAAGCCGAGCAGGGCGTAAAGCACCAGTATCTCGCCGGGGAAGAAGCTGGCGTTGACGAAGCCGAAGCCGAGGAGCAGCACGAGCCGCCATGCGTAGCGGTTGCGGAAGTCCTCGCCCCGCGTCTCGCAGTTGTGGCTTTGCAGGTAGAAGGTGAAGCCGAAGAGGAGCGCGAAGATGGCGTATGCCTTGCCGGAGAAGAGGAAGAACAGCAGGTCCCACAGGTGGCGGTTCAGGCTGGCCAGCAGGGGGGAGGCGGCTTCGGGGAAGGAGTAGAAGTTGAAGTGCTCGATGTTGTGCAACAGGACGATGCCCATCACGGCAAAGCCCCGGAGCGCGTCGACGGACAGGATGCGTCCGTTTTCGGGTGGGTTTTGATGTTCCATTCTTTTTAGGGGGATTTGGGTTGTCATGCCTGCAAAGATACGCAAAAGCGGGCGGATTTCCCCCTTTCCGGCGGCTGATTTTCAAGGGAGGTGAATCTTGTCGTGCCGGTGGCAGATTGTCGCCAAAACGCGGTGTTTCCCGTCAGAAAGACATGTCCTTCGGTCAACTCCGCGTTCACTTGTCGGGGAGGAAAGGCTGAAATAGAGTCCGAAGTGTTAAAAAACGGGCGTTAGAACTGTCCGTATGGAACATTTCTCCGCTTCTGCACCCGTTTTTGTGCGGCAAAAATGGAATTTCTTTGCTGAAAGAAATTTCTTTCTTGCCGCAAAGACGCGAATTTCTTGCCGCAAAGAAATTTCCGGGCGTGTGGAAAGCGGGGAAAAACGGGGCTTCGGGCGGCTTTTTCCTTCTGGTTGGGGACTTTCCGCGTGCAAAATCCGACTGCCTTTTTGCAAGCCTTTCTGCCCGCTTGGCTGACGCGGGGGCGGTTTCCTTCCGCACGGTGTCCCTTGACTGGCGGCAAAGTGTCATGGAAGCGGGTCTTCCGCTTTCATCTTGCGTCCATTCAAGCCCGCGAGATTCGCATATTTCCGTCCGTCTCTGTCCTTGCGCCCGTCCGCGCGATTCTCGCGGTGTCGGTTTTGACGTTTTGACAAAATGGCATTTTATTCTTCTTCCCTCAGGTTCTCTTGGATGATTCGGGCTTTTGCGGGGCCTATTTCGGCGGAGAGCTCTTCAAGTGATGCCTCGCGGATGCGCTTCACGCTCTTGAATTTCCTGAGTAACAGGGTCTTGGTCTTCTCTCCGATGCCCTTGATGCCGTCCAGCGCGGATGCCGTCTGGTGCTTGCTGCGCTTGTCCCGGTGGAAGGTGATGGCGAAGCGGTGCACCTCGTCCTGTATCTGGGTCATGAGGCGGAACACGGTGCTGTCCGTCTTCATGCCGATGACGATGGGCGGGAAGCCGAACAGCAGTTCGTTGGTGCGGTGGCGGTCGTCCTTGGCCAGCCCGGCGATGGGGATGCGCAGTCCGAGTTCGTCCTCCACGACTTCGCGGACCACCTCCATCTGCCCGCGTCCGCCGTCGGTGATGATGAGGTCGGGCAGTTCGCCCCCTTCTTCCATGATGCGCGAGTAACGGCGGCGGACCACTTCCTTCATGGAGGCGTAGTCGTCCGGCCCGACGACCGTCTTGATGTTGTACTTGCGGTAATCCTGCTTGCTGGGCTTGCATTTCTTGAACACGACGCAGGCGGCCACGGCGTCCGTCCCGGAGATGTTCGAGTTGTCGAAGCACTCGATGTGCATGGGCAGCTTCTCGAGGTGCAGGGCCTCTTGTATCTCTTTCATCAGGCGCACGCTTTTCTGTTCCGGGTTGAGCTTTTCGGACTGTTTGAGGCGGTCCAGCTTGTACTGCTTCACATTGAGGATAGAGAGTTCCAGCAGCTTCTTCTTGTCTCCGCGCTGGGGGACGGTGAAGGTGATGCCGTCCATCTCCACGCCGACGGGGAAGGGCACGATGATTTCCCGGGACTGGCTTTTGTAGCGTTCGCGCATCTCCGCTATGCCGAGGGCGAGCAGGTCTTCCCGGCTTTCGTTCATCCGGGTTTTGTATTCGAAGGTGAAGGCCTGGTTGATGCAGCCGTTCGTGACGTGCAGGTAGTTGATGTAGGCCGTGTTCCCGTCGTTCTCTATCGCGAAGACATCGATGTTGTGTAGCACGTTGCTCACCACCTCGCTCCGGCTCCGGTAGTTTTCCAGCAGCTCGTACCTGCGCTTGATGGCTTGCGCCTCCTCGAAGCGCATTTCCGCGGCCAGGGCCTGCATCTCGTGCAGCATGCCCCGGCTGATCTCGGCGGTGTTTCCCTTCAGGATTTCCTTGGCTTCCCGGATGGCCCGGAGGTAGTCCTCGTGGCTTTGCGCCCCGATGCAGGGGCCTTTGCAGTTCTTGATGTGGTATTCCAGGCAGACGTTGAACTTTCCGGCGCGGATGTTCTCCGGCGTGAGCGCCAGGTGGCAGGTGCGCAGGGGGTAGAGGTTCTTGATGAGTTCGAGCAAGGCGTTGAGGGTGGGGATGTGGCTGTAGGGGCCGAAGTAGGCGGAGCCGTTGCGCACGATGTTCCGGGTCTTGAAGATGCGCGGGAAGTATTCGTTGGTCACGCAGATGGACGGGTAGGTCTTGTCGTCTTTCAGCAGGACGTTGTAGTGCGGCTTGTACCGTTTGATGAGGTTGTTTTCCAGCAAAAGCGCGTCCTCCTCCGTGTTGACCACGATGTACTTTATATCCCTGATCTTGCTGACCAGCATGGCCGTCTTCCGGCTTTGGTGGTCTTTGCTGAAATAGGAATACACCCGCCGTTTCAGGTTCTTGGCCTTGCCCACATAGATGATTTCCCCCTCGTCGTTCAGGTATTGGTAGCATCCGGGGCTGTCCGGCAGGTTGAGTACGATTCCTTTTAAGTAGGCGTCCAGCTTTTCTCTTTCTTCGGGAGTCATGGCGGTTCTTATTAAGAAAAGTGCGGGGGCGTGCCGGAACAAATTGTTCGTTTTGCCACGCCCCCGCGATGTGTATGCCTTCAGATGCGGATGAGCGTGCTGATTTCCGTGTCGTCGTCGAACACCTCGCGCCCGTTGAGGCCCTCTCCGGTAAGTTCGATGATGAAGTTGATGTAGATGTGTGCCGGGTTGAACCTCTTCACCAGGTTGTAGGCGGCTTTCATGGAGCCGCCGGTGGCGAGGAGGTCGTCATGGAGGAGCACCACGTCTTTCTCGTCGATGGCATCCTGGTGTATCTCTATCGTGTCCTTGCCGTACTCCTTCATGTAACTTTCCTGCAGGGTTTCGGCGGGGAGCTTCCCGGGCTTCCTGCACATGACGAACCCGGCTCCCAGCTTGACGGCCAGGGCCGCTCCGACCACGAACCCGCGGGACTCTATCCCGACCACCTTCGTGATGCCTTTGTCTTTGTAGATTTCATAGAGTTCGTTCACCATGATCTTCATGCACTTTGCGCTTTTGAAGAGCGTCGTGACGTCCTTGAACTGGATTCCCGGAATAGGGAAGTCCGGAATGTTCCTCAGGTTTTTCAGTAATGTTGGATTGTTCATAACCAGTCTTTTATCTGTTCATAATTTAAGCTTTGTTTCACGTGAAACGTACGGCCTGCGTTTATCTGCCCAGAAGGACCAGCAGGACGTTGATGTCGCTGGGGGAGACGCCCGGAATCCGTCCGGCCTGGGCCAGCGTCTCGGGGTTGATCCGTTCCAGCTTCTGCCTGGCCTCTGTGGAAAGGGAGTTCATGTTCTTGTAGTCGAACTTGCCTTTTATCTTGATGCTTTCGAGGCGTTGCATCTTGTCGGCTATTACCCGTTCCCTGGCAATGTATCCATGGTACTTCATCAGGACTTCGGCGGCTTCAATCGTCTCATCCTTCCGGTCTGTGATGGTGTCGAGCAATGATTTTAATGGTGTGATATGTTCCGCGATGTTCTTGACCGTGATTTGCGGACGGTTGATGAGGTCGAAAAGTTTGCAGCCGTAATGGAGCGGGGTTGTGCCTAAGGCTTCAAGTCCCGGGTTGATGAGCGCGGGCTTCAAGGGGAAGTCCCGGCAGAATTCCACGATGCGGTCCACCGATGCTTTCTTCGTCATCCAATGTTCGTGCCGTTCCTTGGTGGCCAGCCCCAGCTTGTAGGACTTTTCGGTGAGGCGGGCGTCTGCATCGTCTTGCCTCAGGAGGATGCGGTATTCCGCACGGGACGTGAACATCCGGTAGGGTTCGTCGACTCCTTTGGTGACCAGGTCGTCGATAAGCACGCCGATGTACGATTCGTCGCGGTGCATGACGAACGGTTCGCTGCCGGCGCATTTCAGTGCCGCGTTGATGCCGGCCACGATGCCTTGCCCGGCAGCTTCCTCGTAGCCGGTCGTCCCGTTCACTTGCCCGGCCATGAAGAGTCCGGGCAGGATTTTCGATTCTAACGAGTGTTTCAGTTGGGTAGGGTCGAAATAGTCGTATTCGATGGCGTACCCCGGCCGGTAGATGCAGATGTCGCGGAATGCGGGGATTTTTTTCAATGCCTCTATTTGTATCTGAAGCGGGAGGCTCGATGAAAAGCCGTTGAGATAGTATTCCTGGGTGTTCTCTCCTTCCGGTTCCAGAAAGAGCTGGTGTTGGTCCCGTTCGGGGAAGGTGACCAGCTTGGTCTCGATGCTGGGGCAGTACCGGGGGCCTATGCTTTTGATTTGTCCGTTGTACAGGGGAGAATCCGGCAATCCGCTTCTCAGGACCTCGTGCACTTCCGGGTTGGTGAAACACGTCCAGCACGGCAGTTGTTTCAGGTGGCGGTCGTTTCCCATGAACGAGAACTTGTGGAAGTCATTCTCTCCCTCTTGTATTTCCAAGTCCTCGAAATGGACGCTTCTGCCGTCAATCCGCACCGGTGTTCCGGTCTTCATCCTTCCGTACGCGATGCCGTGCCGGGCGATGGATTCGGTGAGATGGTAGGAGGCCGGCTCTGCCACCCGTCCTCCGGGGAGCTGGGTGCGCCCGATATGCATCAGGCCGTTGAGGAAAGTTCCGGCCGTGAGGATGACGCAGCGGGCTTTGATGTCGAGGTCGAAGTAGGTCCTCACCCCGGACACCTCGCCTTGCTCCACGATGATTTCCTTCACCTGGTCCTGCCAGATGTGGAGATTGGGCGTGTTTTCCAGTATTTCGCGCCAGGCCCAAATGAATCTGCCACGGTCGCATTGGGCGCGGGGACTCCACATGGCCGGGCCCTTGGAGCGGTTCAGCATCCGGAACTGTATGGCCGTGCGGTCGGTGACAATGCCCGTGAACCCGCCCAGCGCGTCTATCTCGCGGACGATTTGTCCTTTGGCGATACCTCCTATGGCGGGGTTGCAGCTCATCTGTGCGATTTTGTTCATGTCCATGGTGATGAGGCAGGTTTGCGCCCCCATGTTGGCCGCCGCCGCCGCCGCCTCGCAGCCCGCGTGGCCGCCTCCAATCACAATCACATCGTAGTCAAACTTCATTTTCACTTTTTTTATGGCTGCAAAAGTAGTGATTTTTAGGAATATAATTTGGCTATTTCTTTGTGTTATTCAGGATTTAGACTAATTTTGCAGAACCATATCAAGGAGATGATAAAATAGGAATTCCTTTATATTATTTATTAAATATTTAAATTCAATCATTTATGTGGTTATGTGATTCATCTATTGGTAGGAAAGTCGTGATGTCGGTCACCGGTATCGCGCTGGTCCTGTTCTTGACGTTCCATGCGTCGATGAACGTGGTGGCCCTGTTTTCGGCAGAAGGCTACAACATGATTTGCGAGTTCCTGGGCTCCAACTGGTACGCCGTGGCGGCCACGCTGGCATTGGCGGCCCTGGTGGTCATCCACATCGTTTACGCCTTCTGGCTCACGATGCAGAACCGCCGCGCCCGCGGCAGCAACCGCTACGACGTGACGGCGCGTCCGGAGAAGGTGGAATGGGCTTCGCAGAACATGCTGGTGCTGGGCATCATCGTGGTGCTGGGCCTCGCGCTGCACCTGTTCAACTTCTGGTACAACATGATGTTTGCCGAACTGGTGGGCAACCCCCTCTTGGGCGGCCTGGAGGCCACGGACGGTTTCGGCTATATCGTGAAGACGTTCAGCTGTCCGGTCTACACCGTGCTGTATGTCATCTGGCTCCTGGCCTTGTGGTTCCACCTGACGCACGGTTTCTGGAGCGCCATCCAGACGCTGGGCTGGAACGGAAAGGTGTGGTTTAACCGTTGGCGGGTGATTGGCAACATCTACGTCACCATCGTCATCCTGATGTTCCTCGTGGTGGCCTTGGCCTTCTCTTTCTGCCCCGGATGCATGGGTGGCGAGAGCGGACAGCTGATGATGCTGCAGCAGGAAATGTTGCAGGACTTGTTGGACTGCACGGGCGGCACTTGCTTCTAATTACAAACAATGACTATTAAAAAAGGAAACGAATTATGGCAAAGATTATAGATTCCAAGATTCCGGAAGGGCCGGTGGCGGAGAAATGGACCAATTACAAGGCACATCAGAAATTGGTGAACCCGGCCAACAAACGTCGTTTGGATATTATCGTAGTGGGTACGGGTCTGGCCGGCGCTTCTGCCGCCGCTTCGCTCGGCGAGATGGGATTCAAGGTGTTCAACTTCTGCATCCAGGACTCGCCGCGCCGCGCGCACTCCATCGCCGCACAGGGCGGTATCAACGCCGCCAAGAACTACCAGAACGACGGCGACTCGGTGTACCGCTTGTTCTATGACACGGTGAAGGGCGGCGACTACCGCGCCCGCGAGGCCAACGTCTACCGTCTGGCGGAAGTGTCGAACAACATCATCGACCAGTGTGTGGCACAGGGCGTGCCGTTCGCCCGTGAATACGGCGGCATGTTGGCCAACCGTTCTTTCGGTGGTGCGCAGGTGTCCCGTACGTTCTATGCCAAGGGACAGACCGGGCAGCAGTTGCTGCTGGGCGCTTATTCGGCCCTGAGTTGCCAGGTGAACGCCGGTACGGTGAAGCTTTTCACCCGTTATGAGATGATGGATTTGGTCATCATCGACGGCCGCGCCCGCGGTATCATCGCCCGCAATCTGGTTACCGGTAAATTGGAGCGTTTTGCCGCCCACGCCGTGGTCATCGCCACGGGCGGATACGGCAACACGTATTTCCTTTCCACCAACGCCATGGGCTGCAACTGCTCGGCAGCCATGCAGTGCTACCGCAAGGGGGCTTACTTCGCCAACCCGGCTTACGTGCAGATTCACCCGACCTGCATCCCCGTGCACGGCGACAAGCAGTCGAAGCTGACCTTGATGTCCGAGTCGTTGCGTAACGATGGGCGCATCTGGGTGCCGAAGAAGCTGGAAGACGCCAAGGCCCTGCAGGCCGGCACGAAGAAAGGCAGCGACATCCCGGAGGAAGACCGCGACTATTATTTGGAACGCCGCTATCCGGCCTTCGGCAACCTCGTGCCGCGCGACGTGGCCTCTCGTGCCGCCAAGGAGCGTTGCGACAAGGGCTTCGGCGTGAACAATACCGGTTTGGCCGTGTTCCTCGACTTCTCGGAGAGCATCGAGCGTCTGGGCATCGACCAGGTGCTGCAGCGCTACGGCAACCTCTTCGACATGTATGAGGAAATCACGGACGTGAACCCGGGCAAGCTGGCCAACGAGATCAACGGCGTGAAGTACTACAACCCCATGATGATCTATCCGGCCATCCACTACACGATGGGCGGCATCTGGGTGGACTACGAGCTGCAGACGTCCATCAAGGGCTTGTTCGCCATCGGCGAGTGCAACTTCTCCGACCACGGAGCGAACCGCCTCGGCGCGTCGGCCTTGATGCAGGGCTTGGCCGACGGTTACTTCGTGCTGCCTTACACCATCCAGAACTATCTGGCCGACCAGATTACCGTGCCGCGCTTCTCCACCGACCTGCCTGAGTTCGAGAAGGCCGAGAAGGACGTGCGCGACCGCATCAACCACCTGATGAACATCAAGGGCAAGGAATCTGTGGACTCCATCCACAAGAAACTGGGCCACATCATGTGGGAATATGTCGGCATGGGACGTACGGAGGAAGGTCTGAAGAAGGCCCTGACGCTCCTGAAGGAAATCCGCAAGGAGTTCGAGACGAATCTCTTCATCCCGGGTACGACGGAAGGCGTGAACGTGGAGCTGGAGAAGGCTTGGCGCCTGAACGACTTCATCACGATGGGCGAGCTGATCGCTTACGACGCGCTCAACCGCAACGAGTCGTGCGGCGGACACTTCCGCGAGGAGTACCAGACGGAAGAAGGAGAGGCCAAGCGCGACGACGAGAACTACTTCTACGTGTCGTGCTGGGAGTACCAGGGGTCGGACGACGTGCCGCCCGTACTCTACAAGGAGCCGCTCGTGTACGAGGCCATCAAGGTGCAGACGCGTAACTACAAGAGCTAAAAAACGGTTTGTTCAACGATATTAAAGAAAACTACAATGGAGAAAAATATTTCATTCAAGCTTAGATTTTGGCGCCAGAACGGACCGAAGGACAAGGGCCATTTTGACGAGCGCGAGATGAAGGACATCCCGGGCGACACCTCCTTTCTGGAGATGTTGGACATATTGAACGAGCAGCTCATCGAGGAAGGCAAGGAGCCGTTCGTCTTCGACCACGACTGCCGCGAGGGTATCTGCGGCATGTGCTCGCTTTACATCAACGGTACGCCGCACGGCAAGACGGAGCGCGGGGCGACCACCTGCCAGCTCTATATGCGCCGTTTCAACGACGGTGACACCATCACGGTGGAACCGTGGCGTTCGGCCGGTTTCCCGGTCATCAAGGACTGCATGGTGGACCGTTCGGCTTTCGACAAGATCATCCAGGCCGGCGGCTACGTGACGGTACGCACCGGGCAGCCCCAGGATGCCAACGCCATCCTCATCCCGAAGGAGAAGGCCGACGAGGCCATGGACTGCGCCACTTGCATCGGTTGCGGCGCCTGCGTGGCTGCCTGCAAGAACGGTTCGGCCATGCTGTTCGTCTCTTCCAAGGTGAGCCAGCTGGCCCTCCTGCCGCAGGGCCGTCCCGAGGCCGCACGCCGTGCCAAGGCGATGATTGCCAAGATGGACGAGCTGGGCTTCGGTAACTGTACGAACACGCGCGCTTGCGAGGCCGTATGTCCGAAGAACGAGAGCATCGCCAACATCGCCCGCCTGAACCGCGAGTTCATCAAGGCCAAGTTGGACGACTAAGCCAAAATCCTCCCGCCCTTGGATGCGGGAGGCCATCAATGAGGCGTTTGAAGACTGTCCCCCCTCTTGCGGCGGGACAGTCTTTTTTGATACCCGGCCATAAGGCGTTTTCCTTGGCGTATTTCCGTCCCGTTTCCCGGACGGAAGGTTTTGGCGGATTCTCGCGAGGTGTGGGGTTTGCCTTTTTGTCGCCCATTCCGGATGTTTGCGAGAAAAGTGTCGGGTGCTTTGGCGTTTTTTAGCCGTGTACCCGACACTTTGTCACTAAAATCTTGCTTTTTCGCAAGCTCCTTTTGTCCGGAATCTCCGGTGAATTAGAGAAACGGCCCTATTTTTTGACGAGCTTGTAACTCCGGTGCTGCCCGTTGCAGGTGATTTCCACCAGATACAGGCCGTCGGGCTGTCCGCCCAAGTCGATGTCGCATTGCAAGCTGCCGGCCGGGACCCGTCTGCCGTCTCCGGGTTATTCCATCGGTTTTGATGCCGGGGGAAACGTGTGGGTCGGGACGCGCAAGCATGGCTTGTGGGACATGAGGTCGGGGAAGGCATTTGGCGGAGGAGGTGTGTTCTGCATCTGTACGGACCGTTCGGGAAGAGTGTGGGCGGGTTGTTTCGGGGACGGACTCCGGGTGTGTGATGACGGGGAATTACGTGACCCGTTCGGCGGGGCAGGGCCTGCAAGAAGAGTCCGGTGGATGTCAGTCGGCCCGGCAGGGCGTGTCTGGGCCGCTACGGAAGCGGGGCTTTTGACCTTTGACCCGGACAGCTTGTGGGCCGTTCCTACGGCTTATGAACTTTATACTTCGCGGAACAGCGGTTTGTGCGGCAGCGAGTTGAACACCGTGTTCGCCGATTCCCGCGGGTTTGTCTGGATCGGAACGTTGGGGCATGGGGTGTTCCGTTGCCGCTGGTTGTCCGGCGGCGGATTGGAGGTGGAACGTTATGATGTGGGACGAGGGTTGGCGGCCAATGAGGTGCAGGCCGTTGTGGAAGACCGGGACGGTGGAATCTGGGTGGCCACGCAATATGGGTTGAGCCGCATGGAAAGCGGCGCGGATGCCTTTTCCTCTTTTTTCTTGTCTTCCACCCTTCAGGGCGACATGTACAGTGCGAATGCCGCCGTACGGGCGAAGGACGGTTCTTTGCAGTTCGGCACTTCCGACGGGCTGGCTGTGATAGGGCCGTCCGGGATGGATGCCGAAAGGTTTTCCCCTCCGCCGTGTTTTACGGAATTCTATGCGGGCGGGCGGCCTTTGGTGCTGGAAGAGGATTCTTCGGGCGGTTTCCGCAGAATGGAGCTTGGATGGGGGCAGAACTCCGTGACGGTGCGTTTCTCCAATTTGGATTATTCCCGTTTCCGTTCTTCACGGTACAGTTACAAGCTTGAGGGATACGACACTTGCTGGAGCGTCCCTTCCGAGGCAGGAGAGGCGGTCTACCGCCATCTTCCTCCCGGGGATTACACGCTTCTCGTGCGTTCGTCCAACAGTTCGGGGGTTTGGTGTGCCGGGACGGCAAGGTTGGAGTTATCGGTGTCTCCACCTTTTTATCAAACGCCGTGGGCTTATGCGGGATATGTCTGTCTGGCAGTGCTTGTGACGGGAACGGCATGGCGTGTGACGGTCCGTATGATGCGGCTGAGGCGATTGGTGGAGATGGAACGTGGGATGTCCGGTTTCAAGCTCCGTTTCTTCCGGAGCGTCATCCAAGGCGTGTGCGAACCGTTGGACCGTTTGCGGGAAAGCCTGCCGGAAGGAAGTGCCGGCGGGCGGACAAGGGCGGAGCTGGGACGGATTCGGGAACTGTTGCAGCAGACACTGACGTTCAAGGACCGTATGCCGGATCAGGAAGAAGCCCGGATTCTTTTGGATACCAGCCTGATGGGGGAAGAGGACGGCGGGAAGCGGCCGGAAGAGGCGGAAGCGGACGCTTTCAAGGCCCGGATGGAATCCATTGTGGCGGAACATCTGGGAGACGCGGCATTCACGGCGGAGAGCTGGGCGGAACAAATGGGGTTGAGGCGCACCGCTTTTTACCGCCGGACCAAAGATGTCACAGGCATGACACCCAATGAATTCCTTCGCACGGCACGGCTCAAACGTGCGGCGGAACTTCTGCTCGAAGGATGCTTGAGTGTGTCGGAAGTTGCTTATAGGGTCGGGTTCGACGATTTGTCCTATTTCAGCAAGTCTTTCAAGGCTTACTTCGGCATGTCGCCTTCCGTGTTCCAAAAGGAAAAGAGGTAGAGGGGTCAAAGCAGCCGGTACATTCCGCCGCCCAACATCTTTACCACGCCTTTCATCTCCAGATTGAAAAGGAAAGCGCTCAGCTTGTGTACGGGGAGGTTGGTGGCTACGGCCAAGGCGTTGATTTGCATCTTGTCAGTCTTCTCCAGGCAGTGTACGATGCTTTGTTCTTCCTCGCACAAGTCGGGGAAGAGTTCCAGCTGTACGGCTTCGGTGTGGGATGCGGCTTGCTGCCAGTCCATGGCTTCCATCAGGTCGGAAGCCGTTTGCAGGAGGGCGGCCTTGTTGTCGCGGATGAGGCGGTTGCAGCCTTGCGAATAGGGGTCGTTTGTGCGTCCGGGAAAGGCGAAGACATCGCGGTGGTAGCTGGTGGCGATGTCCGCCGTGATGAGTGCGCCTCCCTTTTCGGCCGATTCCACCACGATGGTGGCGTCCGTCATGCCTGCCACGATACGGTTGCGCCGCACGAAGTTCACTTTGTCGGCGTTCGTGCGGCTCATGAATTCCGTGAGCAGTCCGCCCTGCGACACCATTTGCACGGCCGTGTCGCGGTGCATACGGGGGTAGATTTGGTCCAGCCCGTGTGCCAGGACGCCTACGGTGTCCAGCCCGTTTTCCAAGGCCGCGCGATGGCTGTGGATGTCCACGCCGTAAGCCAGTCCGCTCACGATGAGGACATCCGGACAGAGGCGGGCCAGTTCCGCCACGAAATGCCGGCAGATGTCTTTGCCGTATTCCGTGCAGTGGCGTGTGCCTACCATGTTGATGATGTGCGTCCGGTTCAGGTCGGCGTTACCTTTATAATAAAGGATCAACGGCGCGTCGTCGCATTCCTTGAGACGGCTGGGGTAGTCCGTGTCGTGGAAGCAGAGACAGCGGATTTTGTTCTTCCGTGCGAATTCCAGTTCCTCTTCCGCCCGGGGAAGCTGGCGTTCCATCTCTTCCAACGACGCGGAGAGCTTGTCCGAAGCCTCTGGATAAAGGTCACGGATATGGTGCCGGTGTTCGAACACGGCAGAGGCGCTGCCCAGTTCCTCCACCAGCCGGCGTTGTGTGGCGACATTGACCCGCGGTATGCGCGTCAGGGCCATGGTGCAGATGATTTCCAGTTCTGTCATGCGGGGAGTCAGTCGTTGGGCTTCGGTACGATGTCGTCCAATTCGCGGCAGGTGCCCAGCCGGCCTTCGATGAGACACACGGTGTCCACCTGGCTTTTCAGGCAGCATTTCATGTCCGGCAGGCGGTAGATGTCCTGATGGAACACATATTTGATGCCGTCTTTCTCCACCCGCAATTTGGAGACGAAGCGGTCTCCGCTTCTCAGCGGGGTCTTGAAGGCCATGTTCAGCCGGGCCACTACGGCATCGATGCCTTGTTCGTGGAGGGCGGCGAAACTGATGCCGCGTGAGAGGAGGAACTCGTGCCGCGTGTGTTCGGTGTAGTGTTGGTAGTTGGCGTTGTTGACGATGCCTTGCAGGTCGCATTCGTAGTCGCGCACCTTCATTTCCAGTTCAAAGATATAATCCGTATTCATTTTCTATTTGAGTTTGTGGTTTTGTTTCAGGAATTCGTAGCCGAAACGGCAATGCAGGCAATAGCGGCGGTCGCAGTATTCCTTCTTGAGTTGGATAAGGGCTTGCGAGTCCGCCGCGCTGTCCACGCGGATGCCGCATTCGGCCCATTGCCGTGTGATATAGTTGTTTTCCGCCTTGATGGGGTCAAGCAGCCGGATGGCCCGTGTGCGGTATTCGTCTTGTCCGTGCGCTTGTCCGTAGGCGTAGAGCAGGGGGACGATGGTGTTGAGTACGATGAGGTTCAGTGAGGCGGGTGTCAGGGCCTTGGCGTTCTTGTGGCTGGGACATCCGAAGGTGTAGTGCGACTGCCAGTAGTCTGTGGCATGGGTGGACAGCATGGCGTGCAACTCTTCCAAGGTGGCGGCTTCCAGCAAGTGCGAGAGTCCGGCGGTCTGGTTGTAGTACAAGAGGGTGAGCTGTGCGATGCGCACGTGTGGGAAGTTTTGCGGGCGCAGGCGGAGGAATTTCCATGCTCCGGCTTCCATGGGAGCGAGGGAGAATTTGTGCGCCAGATAGTCGTACTCTTGTTTCAGCCGGGGATAATAGCCGTCGTCGATGGCCTCGTCGCGGTATTTTTTCGGTACGGTGTCTATGTCCAGCAGCCCCGCCTGTCCCAGAAAGACGGCTTCAATCTGGAAGAGGTTGTCACGGTGGTGTGCCACGGCCTGCCACGGGATGTGGCGGGCCCAAGTCTCGAACGCGTCTCCGTTGATGCCGAACCCGAAGTTGCGGGCCAGGGTGATGAAACAGGCCTGTTCCCAGTCGCCTTGCAGTTGCCGGACGCGTTCCATAATCCGTCCGGCCCGTTGTTCCAGCCGTTCGTAGAGCAGGGCGTTCAGCCAGCTGTGTACGGTGAAAGTGTCTATTTGCGGGATGACACGGTGGCAACGGGGATAGTCTGTGGTGCGGCACAGTTCTTCGTAGTTGTCGCGTAGGTAGGCGGGAATCTCTATTTCCAGTTGCGGCAGGGTTTTCCCGTCTTGTGTCGTGGCCGGTCGGTCGGCTTTCTCCGTCACGTGCAGGATGACGTTGTTGTAGTGTGCGTCTTCGTGATGTCCGTGGGCGTACCAGTCAGCGGCGTGCTGGTGGATTTCCACGCTTCCTGCCCATACCGTCCCGTCCAGTTTCACTTTGGCGTTCAGGAAATCCGGTCCGGCGTCTCGGTTGAGCGTTCCGGGGTCGATGACTTCCACCGTTTGGCCGTCCGTGGTTTGCAGCGGGCGTAGGGGGAAGAGCTTGTATTTCCAGATGTAATGCAGCAACTTTTCCATGGCGGGATGGCTGAAAGGTTTATTTTTACTAACAAAAGTAATGAATTTCAAGGCAAATCCCTATCTTTGCTGTAGAAAAATCAGCATACTGTTTGAAAAATATGAGAATCGCACTTATTGGTTATGGCAAGATGGGCCGCATGATAGAGCAAATCGCACTCCAGCGCGGCCATGAGATAGTGAGCATTATAGACGTGGACAATCAGGACGATTTCGGCAGCGAGGCCTTCCGCAGCGCGGACGTGGCCATCGAGTTCACCGCCCCGCAGGCGGCCTACGGCAACGTGATGAAGGCTTTTTCGGCCGGCGTGAAGGTGGTTTCGGGCAGCACCGGATGGTATGCCGCCCATGCGGACGAGATGGAGCGCCTGTGCCGCGAGGAGGGGAAGACGCTCTTCTGGAGCAGCAACTTCAGCGTGGGCGTGGCCGTGTTCAGCGCCGTGAACCGCTACCTGGCACACATCATGGACGGGTATCCGCAATATGACGTGCGGATGGAGGAGACGCACCACGTACACAAGCTGGACGCGCCGAGCGGCACGGCCATCACCCTGGCCGAGGGCATCATCGGGCAGATGGGCCGCAAGGACCGGTGGACGCGGGGTACGCTCACGGCCCCGGACGGGACGGTTTCGGGCTGCACGGACTGCAAGCCGGACGAGCTGCGCATCGACAGCGTGCGCCGCGGCGAGGTGCCGGGCATACATTCCGTCATCTACGACAGCGAGGCGGACTGCATCACGCTGACCCACGACGCCCACAGCCGCAAGGGGTTCGCCCTGGGGGCCGTGCTGGCCGCCGAGTTCACGGCCACGCACGGCGGGCTGCTCACCATGGAGGACCTTTTCCCGTTCCTGAAGGACTGAGACGGGCATGACGCTAACCGAAAACTGACGCAGACGATGAAGAAAATCAGAAAGAAGCCCACGCGGGCGCAATGGATCAAGATGGTGGCGGTCATGGCACTCTACCTCGCCTTCCTGCTATGGATTGGAAGCTGGTGGGGGCTGGTTGCCGTGCCGTTCATATTCGATGCCTACATCACGAAACGCATTCCCTGGACGTGGTGGAAGGAGGCGGACAATCCCGTGACGCGCACGGTGATGAGCTGGGTGGACGCCATCGTGTTCGCCCTCGTGGCGGTGTATTTCGTCAACCTTTATTTCTTCCAGAACTATACCATCCCCTCGTCCTCGCTGGAGAAGTCGCTCCTCGTGGGCGACTACCTCTTCGTGAGCAAGATGAGCTACGGCCCGCGCAAGCCCATCACGCCGCTTTCCATGCCGCTCACCCAGCATACGATGCCCATCGCGGGCTGCAAGTCGTACTTGGAATGGCCGCAATGGGACTACGAGCGTGTGCCGGGGGGGCGCGTGCAGCTGAACGACATCGTGGTGTTCAACTATCCGGCGGGCGACACGGTGACCGCGAACCCGGCCTACCAGAACATGGACTTCTACGCCATCGCCTACGGCATAGGAGGGCAGCAGTACGTGCAGCAGCGCGGGGGATTCCCGCCGATGGACTCGCTCACGCGGCAGCAGCAGCGCGACTTCTTGCACGGCTTGTACGCCATGGGGCGGCAGTATATCGACCAGAATCCCCAGATGTTCGGCGGCGTGATGTGGCGTCCCGTGGACCGGAGGGAGAACTACGTGAAGCGTTGCGTGGGCCTGCCGGGGCAGACGCTTCAAATCAAGGACCATGTCGTGTATCTGGACGGGAAGCCGAACAAGGAGCCGGACAACGTGCAGTATGACTACTTCGTGCGCCTGAAGCGGGACATTCCGGACGAGCTGGCCCATGAACTCGGCATCAGCGCGGAGGACCTGCAGTCGCTGGCTGAGACGGGTGCGATGCCGCTCACCCGCAAGGCGAAGGAGCGGCTGGAGGCTTGCACGGACATCGTGGAGGGCATCGCGTATGACAGCCTGAATTCCGTGCCGGACGGGCTGTACCCGCTGAACGCCTGGACGGGATGGACGCGCGACGACTACGGCCCCGTGTGGATTCCCGCCAAGGGGAAGAGCGTGCGCCTGACGATGGACAACATCGCCGTCTACGAGCGGCCCATCCGCGTGTACGAGCATAACGACCTGCGCGTGGAGGACGGGCGCATCTTCATCAACGGGCGGGAGGCGGACAGCTACACGTTCAAGATGGATTACTACTGGATGATGGGCGACAACCGCCACAACTCGGCCGACTCGCGCTACTGGGGCTTCGTGCCGGAGGACCACATCGTGGGCAAGCCCGTTCTGGTGTGGCTCTCGCTGGACAAGGACAGGGGCTGGTTCGAAGGCCATGTGCGGTGGGACCGCTTGTTCCGCCTGGTGGACAATATCAAATGATAAAATATAAGGTGTGAGGAAGGCGTTGCGGTGGATCGGCGTGGCGGCAGCGGCCCTTTTGCTGGCGGCGGGGGTGAGGCTGTGCGGGGTGTCTTTCGTGGAGATACCGGGCGGCGGCGCGAGTCCCGCGTTGCTTGCGGGCGACCGCGTGGCGGTGGACAAGACGGCCTACGGCCTGCGGCTGTGGCCCATGCGCCGGTGGGGCTACGTGCGCCGGGGCGAAGGGCGGCCCGGGCGTGGCGAGTGGGTGGCGTTCAACGACCCTTCCGCCGGCAGCGATAGCCTGCTGGCGGACGAATGCCCCGTGTTCGCGGGGCGCGTCTATGCCCTGCCGGGCGACAGCCTTTGGGTGGACTCGCTGGGCGGCGTGTACCGCAGGCGGCCTGCGGGCGGACGGCGGTGCCGTGTGGTGGAGCTGCCGAGGCGGGATGCTTACGTGGCCATCACGCCGGACAACATCCGCTGGTATGCCCGGATGATCAACCTGCACGAGGGGGCGCATGCCGTCATCATCGCGGATTCGCTCTGCGTGTCGGGGCATTTCGTCCCCAGTTTCCGTTTCTCGCATGATTATTTCTGGCTTTCGGGCGGAGGGGAGGACTCGCGTTCGTTCGGCTTCGTGCCGGACACGCATCTGCTGGGCCGTCTCTCGCGGGTCGTCTGGTCGTGGGATGCCGCCGCGCCGTGGTACGCCCGTTTCCGTTTCGGCCGTATGATGAAGAAAGTGGGGGAGGAGGAACTGCCATGAAACGTCCGGCCTGCCTGCTGTCATCGGCCTATCTGGCCCCCGTGCAATATTATGCGAAGCTTTACGCTTATCCCGAGGTGTGGATGGAGGCGCACGAGCATTATGTGAAGCAGACGTGGCGCAACCGCTGCCTGATTGCCTCGCCCGCCGGGACGCAGGCCTTGACCGTGCCGGTGGTGAAGCCCGACAGTCCCAAGTGTCCGGTGAAGGACATCCGCATCTCGGACCATGGCAACTGGCGCCACCTGCACTGGAATGCCTTGGAGACGGCCTACGGGGGCAGCCCTTTCTTTGAATACTATGCCGACGACTTCCTGCCTTTCTATACCCGGAAGTGGGACTTCCTTTTCGATTTCAACGAGGCGGTGCGCCTGAAGGTGTGCGAGCTGCTGGACTTGCACCCGAACGTGTGCCAGACGGTTTCCTACGGGCTTGTGGAGGGCGTTTCCCCGGAGTGCGCTGCCGCTTCCGTGGATGATTTCCGCGACCGCATCAGCCCGCGTGTGGCGTGGGCGGAGGATGCCGCCTTCTCGCCCCGGGCGTATTGGCAGGTGTTCGGCCAGGTACATGGCTTCCTGCCCAACCTGAGCATCGCCGACCTGCTGTTTAACATGGGGCCGGAGGGGCTGCTCGTGCTGCGCGACTCCGTGGCGGCCTTGTGAGACTGGCTTAAAAGAAGGCCGCTCCGCCTGTGGGATTTTCCAGGCGGAGCGGCTTTCTTTCAATCAATTGTCCGGGAGAGCTTACTGTACAGCAAGCTTGCGCGTGGCGTCGCCGGCCTTCACGATGTAGATGCCCTTGGGCATGTTCGAGAGGTCCATGCGGTCGGCGTGCGTGGCGGCGTTCATCAGCAGGCCGTCCGTGCTGTACACCCGGATGTCGGCAGGTTCGTTGAGCACCACGCGGTTGCCCTCGAAGAAGATGCGGTTCTGCTGCTTCACCGTCACGTCGCGCACGGAGAGCGTGCTGTTCGTCGGGGTGGTCACGCGGATGCCGTGGATGTAGATTTCTTGGTTGCGGTTGTTCTGGAAGTAAGCGTAGACGGGTTGGTCGCCCTTGAGCACGTCCGGGTTGTCATAGCCGCCATCTTGGTTTTCAATGCCGTTCCATGTGAAGATGCCTGCTCCACACAATGGGTTCAGCATGGAATGGGCCGACATGTTGATGTAAGCACTTTCGACGAAACTTGAAGTCGTGGTTATTACATTCGAGAAACTCGCATTGGCATCCCTGCTTCCTAACATACGGCAATATACGGAATAGCCAGAGGAAAGGCAGATGCTGTAGCTGGTACAAGACGGCATGCAAACCACAAATCCGCCGCCGTTAGTGGTACCTACTAAGCCAGAACTTCCAGGGAGAACCAATGCTCCCGTCAGGTAGCCTTCCGTGCCGAAGTCCTCACCGTCCGCACCCACACCGATGAAGTCGGGGTCGGCAATCGTAGCCGGATAATCGGGATTGATGTCCGCATAAATCAACTGGATGGGCTTCCCGTCGGGGTTCACGCAGTAGTTGTCCTCGTCGCAGGTTCCCACGTATTTGTCGATTTTCTCCTGTGAGTCGAACCAGAGCCAGCCGTCCTCGTCCACGTCGTAGAAGAGGTTGTACTCCTGGGCCTGTGCGCCCAAGGCGACGGCCAGTCCTAAAAACAATGTTGTGATACCTTTTTTCATCATCTTTCTTTTTTTAAAGTGAAACAATCTATATCTGTAATCTCAGTTAAGGTCGGCATCAGGACTCTATCCAGTCGGGGTTCTGTTCCACGCCGTGGTAGCGGATCTCGTCCCACGGCAGGGGCAGGTAGTACTGCATCTTGCTGAACGAGCGCACGCGGCCGGGGAAGCGGTCCATGTTGCCCACGGTGTAGGTGGTGTCCTGCGTGGCGGGGTCCACGGTGATGGTCATGGACTCGATGGGGTTGTCGTTGCCGTTGAGCTTCTCCTCGGCGATGCCCCAGCGCATGATGTCCCAGTAGGAGGCGTCCTCGAAGGCCAGTTCCACGCGGCGTTCGTTCACCAGCTGGTCCCACGTGAGCGAGGGCAGGTCGTCCATGTGGGCGCGGCGGCGGATGTCGTTCACTTTGGCGCGGGCGGCTTCCGTGTCGCCCAGCCGGAACATCACCTCCGCGTAGTCCAGCAGGATTTCCGCATAGCGCCAGATGATGTAGTTCTGGCTGCTGGCGTAGGCCTCGTCGTTGTTGATTTCCTGCGTCTCGTCCACGAACTTGCCCATGTAGTAGCCCGTGCGGGTCACGGCGGCGGTCTCCGAGGTGCCATAAGGGGTCAGGTCTTCTCCGGCCACTTCCTCGCCGTCCTGGACGGTGTAGTGGATGTCCATCACGTGTCCGTCATACGTCGACCCGTCGTAGAGTATGTTGGCGTAGAAGCGCCAGTCGCGTCCCTTGTAGGGATGCTGCGGGTCGTAGGTAAAGCCCGTGCGCATGCCATACTCGTCCACGTGGTTCTGCGTGGGCGTATAGGCCGCCGTGGTGCCGGTGAAGTGCGGGGCGGCCGCGTCGCGGTCCAGCTTGTGGCCGAAGCCCGTGTCGTAGTTGCCGTCGTCGGAGTGCTGCACTTCGAGGATGGATTCCTGGCTGTTCTTGGTAAGGAAGATGTTGCGGTACTCCTTCTTGAAGTCCTCTTCCGTTGTTCCGGCGATCTGTATCAGCTGGTAATGCTCCAGCCCCATCACCCTTTCGTAGGCCACCTTGGCCGAGTCGAGCATCTCCTTCGAGCGGTCGTCCGTGAAGCCCAGGTAAGGCTTGGCCTGGTTCTGGAACCGCTCGCTCGAGGCCCATTGGTAGGTCTTGGCGATGAGCGTCAGGGCGGCCCCTTTCGTCACCCGTCCCATGTCGGTGGCGTCATATTCCACCGGCAGGATGTCGGCGGCCCGCCGTGCGTCGCTCACGATGGCCTCCACCATTTCGGGATAGGATGCGCGTGGGAACTTCTTCTGGTCGTTGAGCGGGTCGAACGGCTCCTTGATGACCATCACGCCGCCGAACTGCCGCCAAAGGATATAATAATAGTACGCGCGGAAGAAGTAGCCCTCGCCCTCCACGCGGCGTTTCTGGTCGCCGTCGGCTATCTCGCCCTGATTGTCGAACATACGGTTGATGGCCTGTATCTGGGCGTAGTAGCTGCTCCAGTTCACCCGTGCCCAGTTGGTGATTTCCTGCTGGTTGCCTTTCAGCAAGTCGCCGTACCCGGCGTTGTAGTAGTCCGTCTTCGAGGGTACGATCTGGTCGCCGAACCACGGCATGAAGTAGCGCGAGGCGCTCTTGACCAGCGCGATGGTGGTGGGGACGTAGGTGGAGAACCCGCAGTGCATGTTGCGGTACCAGGGCAGGACGTATTCGTCCAAGAGCATGGGGTTGCGCCAGATGTCGGTCTCGGACATCTTGTCCACGGGCGTGTCGCGGAACAGGTCGTCGCACGCCGTGAAGGCCGCCGCGCCCGCGAGGGCGAGCCATCCGCAAAGGATATGTTTCTTGAGTTTCATTTCTCTTCTTCTTTTGTAGGGTTTATAGGTTTAGAATCCCAGGTTGAGCGTGATGCCGTAGGAACGCTGGATGGGGTAGCCGCGCAGCGACTCGGGGTCCATGCCGAGGTCCTTGATGCTGGACCACGTGACGAGGTTGCTGCCTTGCAGGGCGATGCTGGCCGACGAGAGTTTGAGCTTCTTGAGCGTCTTGGGCTGGAGCGCGTAGCCCACGGAGAGCGTCTTGAGGCGCAGGAAGTCGCAGTCGCGCACCCAGAAGGTGGACTCGCGGCGGTTGTTGTCGTTGGCCGTGGCGAACTTGATGCGCGGCAGCGAGGCGTTCGGGTTGTCCTTGCTCCAGGTGTCCGTCAGGTGGTAGTCCTGGAAGCGTTGCAGCGTACCGCTGTTGGTGGTGTAGAGTTCCTTGATGTTCTGCTGGTAGCCCGTCGCTCCCTGGAACATGGCGTTCACGAAGAAGCCCTTGTAGCTCGCGCCGAGGCGGAGGCTGAAGTTGAAGTCCGGGTTGGACGAGTTCTTCACGTAGATGAGGTCCTCCGTGCTGAGCTTGTGGTCGCCGTTTTGGTCCTTGTACTTGATGTCGCCGGGCGCCAGCGTGGCGTTGCCTTGTCCGTCCTGGTCCACCGGCCAGTTGTCGATTTCCTCCTGCGACTGGAAGAGGCCGGCGGCCTCGTACATCGACCACACCATGCTGCTGCGTCCGGCGCGCCAGCGGTTGGGGGTGAGGGAGGACTCGTCGCCGTAGTCGAGGTACTTGTCGTCGCTCTTGGCCAGCGTGAGGTCCACGTTGTACTTCACTTTGCCGATGGTGTTGCGGTGGGTGAGCGTCAGGTCCCATCCCCAGGCCTTGAGTTTGCTGAAGTTCATGTTCGGCACGTTGCCGTCCACGCCCGTGGTGGGCGGGTAGAGGTAGGCCGGGGCGGAAGTGATCTTGTCGGTCTCGAAGCGCCAGTAGTACTCGAAGGTGAGTCCGAAGCGGTTGTCCCAGAAGCCGAGGTCGGCGGCGATGTTGTAGTCGTGCGACTTGCCCCAGGTGAGTTCCGGGTTGGGGTAGTTGCCCGTGTTCATGATGATGCCGGGTCGGAAGTTGCCGCCGATGTTGTATCCGGCGCGGGTGGACTCGATGTAGGTCATCAAGTAGGAGTATTCGCCCACGAGGCCGTCGTCGCCGAGCAGTCCGGTGGAGGCGCGGAACTTCACGTTGGACAGCACGGGCTGGTCCCACCGCCGGAAGAACTCCTCGTTGGAGAGTACCCACGAGGCCGACACGGAGGGGAAGAAGCCCCAGCGGTTGTCGGGGTGGAAGTAGGTGGAGCCGTCCACGCGGAAGCTGCCTTCCACGAAGTAGCGGTTGGCGTAGCCGTAGGTGAGGCGGCCCACGAGCGAGGCGCGCTGGTTGTAGGTCTCGCTGCCGACGAGGCGGGCGGAGACGGCCGTGCCGATGGTTTCGGGGAAGATGCTGGCATTCTGGTTCTCGCCCGTCATGTACTGGTTGTGCGTCTGCTGGTAGTTGGCCACGAGCATGGCGCTGAAGTCATGCCGGGCATTGAAGGTGCGGGCATAGTTGATGCCGGCCTCGTAGAGCTGGTTGTCCACGAAGCGGTCGATCTGCTCGTTGGTGACCTTGGCCGTGGGGTAGACGGTGTTGGGGTCGGTCTCGTACTCTCCCGTCTGCTCGTCGTAGGTGTAGAGGGTGACGGGCTTGCTGAAGGTCTTCTCGATGCGCGAGTTGTTGTCGAACGTGGCGCGGGCGTAGACGGAGAGGCCCTTCACCCAGGGCAGTTCCCAGCGCAGGTTGGCCGTGACGGTGTTCATCTTGCCCGTGTCCTTGATGTAGCCTCCCATCCCGTAGATGTTGATGAGCGGGTTGCTGCCGTCCAGGCTGGCCAGGTCCCCGTTCTGGAAGCGCAGCACCTCGAGGGGCGAGAAGTTGTAGGCGGCGTCCACGGTGGTGTAGCTGGAGTTCTTGCTCTTGCTGTTGGACCCCGTGATGTCGAGCGAGAGGGTCAGCCCTTTGGCGAGGGTGGCGTCCAGCTTGGCCGAATAGTTGAAGCGGTCGCGGTTCACGCCGCTGTAGAGGCCCTTGGAATGGGTGTATCCGCCGGAGATGTAGTAGCGCACGTACTGGTTTCCGCCGTTGGCGGAGACGCTGTGCGTGGTGGTGTAGCCCACGTTGTCGAGATAGTCCAGCAGGTTCTCGTCGCCGTAGACGTTCGGGTTGGAGTGCGTGCGTATCATCTCGAGCTGTTCGGGCGTGTAGGGCGTGTTGGTGGTCTCCGGGGTGTTCTCCACGGCGCGGTTGTAGAGCAGGGCGTACTGGTAGGCGTCGAGGAAGTCCGGTAGCTGCGCGGCCTGCTGGATGTTCATCTGCCCGCGGTAGTTGACGGACACCTTCTGGTTGCCCTCGGCGCGTTTCGTCTGCACGAGGATGACGCCGTTGGCGGCGCGCGAGCCGTAGACGGCGGCGGCCGCCGCGTCCTTCAGGATGGAGATGCTCTCGATGTCGTCCGGGTTGAGGTCGGAGAGGCGCATCTCGCCGTCGCTGGTGCTGGTGCCGAAGCGCGGCACGCCGTCGATGACGAGCAGGGGGGCATTGTTGATGCCTCGGATGTGCAGGTCGGTCTCCTTGGCGCTGCTCGGGTCGCCGGTGGTCTGCATCACTTGCAGGCCCGCCACCTGCCCGTAGAGCGCCTCGTCCAGGTTGGCGGTGGGCATGGCCAGGATGTCCTCGCGCTTGATGGTCTCGATGGAGCTGGTGAGCGAGGATTTCTTTTGCGTGCCGTAGCCGATGACCACCAGCTCGTCCAGGTCCTGCGCGTCGTCCTCCAGGGTGACCACGAGGTTCTGCTGTCCCGGCCGCACCTTTACGGTCCGGGTCTTGTATCCCAGGAAGGAGATGACCAGTTCGGTGCCGTTCTCGGGGATGGAGAAGTTGCCGTCGAGGTCGGTGACGGCCCCCAGCTTGTCGCCTTTCCACTTCACGTGTGCGCCGATGACGGTCTCCCCGCCCTGGTCCACGACCTTTCCTTTCACCACGGGTCGCGGGGCGGTGTTCTGTGCCGCCAGCCCCCCGCAGAGGAGGAGGGCGCAGGCGAGCCATGTCGATATTCTTTTTCTCATGTTGTCAGTATGCTTTTATCAGTTGGCGAATAACCGCTCGATGAGCAGGATTTGGTAGTCGTAGAAGTCGCGGGTGGAGCCGGTGGCGGAGCCGCGCCGTGCCTGGTAGAGGCGGAGCACCTGGCGGAGCTGTCCCGTCATGAGTGCGCCCAGCCGGTCTTTCGGCAGGGTGGGCAGGCCGAAGTTGATGCGGGCGAAGGCCGTTCCGTCCGGGCCGATGGCGCAGCATCCGGGCAGTTGCCCGTCCCGCAGGTCCGCGGCGGCCGCCGCTTCCTCGTCGGCGAGGGAAGCTGTGGAGGTCTTGGCTTTGGAGGCCAGCCCGGAGTTGTTCATCATCAGGGTGATGGCCGTGGCCTGCAGGTTCTGCTCCACGTCGGGGAGCTTCCCTCCCTGCGGGGCCTTGAAGAGGGCCTCGCGGAGGTCGTCCATGTAGTCGTCGAGGACGTAGTTTTCCGCGGGGTCCACCTGCCCGCCTTCCTGTATGCGGTAGAGCACGGCGGCGTTCATGAGCCCGCCCACCACGGTGGACAGCAGCTTGTCGTTGGCGTTGAGGTTGATCTCGAATTTGCCGATGAGGTCCTTGTCGGTGAGCCAGTCGCCGTAGGTGCGTGCCTGGTCGAGGAGCCAGAGCATGGCCTCATGCTGCTTCTCGCGGCTGATGTAGTGCTTCGAGGTGGCCTTGCCGTCGCCCTGGCGCACTTCCTCGTAGCGGATGCCGCCGATGTAGGGCAGCACATGGCGCAGGTAGCGCGTGTACTGGCCGACGATTTCGCGGTACATGTTCTCCATCTCGTCGTAGCGTTCGCCGCGGTCCATGTTCCATTCCTCCAGGTTCCGCATCAGGATTTTCAGGTTGCTGATGCCGTAGTTCCCGGCCTTGATGTGGTCGTCGCCCAGGTCTTCGGTCTGGTCTGTGGGGTCCACGGTGCCGAGGATCTGCTGTGCGCCGAACTCGTACATCGGATCGCCCTCGTGTTCGGCGATCCAGGAGTCCAGCACGGGTTTCTCGTCCTGTGGCGTCCGTGCGCCGGGGATGAGGCGGTAGCCCCAGTTGATGGCGTGGATGTCGTACACGCCGAGTATGGGGGGCGTGAGCTTCACGCCGCGCTCCACGTCGCCGGGCTGGGCCACGAAGTTGTTGCGGGCGTAGTCCATGATGCTGGGCGTGGTGCCGTACCGCTGCGTGAACGCGGGGTCGCGCAGGGAGTCGACGGGGAAGGCGTAGCTGGCCCCCATGTTGTGCATCAGCCCCAGCGTGTGTCCTATCTCGTGTGCGGCGGCGTAGCGGATGGACTCGCACATCACGTCGTCGTCGAACACCTGCTTGCGCACCCTCGGGTCGGCCGCTCCCGTCTGCACGAAGCGCCAGTTGTGGAGCAGCGAGAGGATGTTGTGGTACCAGATGACGTCGCCCGTGAGAATCTCGCCCGTGCGGGGGTCCACATGGCTCGGCCCCATGGCGTTGGCCGTGGGCGTGGCGGCGTATTTGAAGCAGCTGTAGCGCATGTCGTCGGGGTCGAAGGTGGAGTCGTTCGCGGGGTAGTCCTTGGCGCGGATGGCGTTCTTGAACCCGGCGGCCTCGAAGGCGGTGTTCCAGTCCTCGATGCCCTGCTTGATGGCCGTGCGCCATTTCTCGGGGAAGGCGGAGTCCACGTAGAACACGATGGGCTTCTGCGGCTCCACGAGTTCGCCGGCGAAGTAGCGTTCGCGGTCTTCGGCCTTCGGCTCCAGCCTCCAGCGGTGGATGAAGGTGCGCAGCTTCACGCCGTCGGTCTCGGAGGAGTAGATGCTCTTGTCGCCGTAGAAGTATCCCACGCGGTTGTCCTGCAGGCGCATGGGCATGGGGTCCTCGGGCAGGACGAAGAGCGAGCGGTGCATGACGAGCGAGTAGGGCTGGCCGAGCGGCGAGAGGCTGAAGGAGAGGCGGCTCTTTATCTCGATGTTGCCGGGGAAGGCCTTGCACTCCATGATGCCCGAGGCGTCGGCGGCGAAAGTGCCTTTCAGGTTGCTGCCCCCGCCCAGGAGCTTGGCGATGGGGTTGTCCGTCTTGATGGGGCTGATGCACTTCTCGTTCCCGCCGAAGAAGGAGGTGACGTCGATGACCACGTTGCCCTTGTTGCGGGCCGCGATTTTGAACCCTTTGAGTACGGGGTCGGCGAAGTTGCGCTCGAAGGAGGGGCGGATGGGGTCGTCCGGGTCTACGATGTCCGCGCTCTGTATCTGGTGCATGTAGACGTTGCGTTCGTCCTTGCTCCACCGGATGAGCAGGGGGGTGGTGGCCATCTGCCCGGCCACGTATTCACGGGTGTTGCTGGTGGCAGCCACGCGGTTGGCCAGTATGTAGCTTCGGCTGAAGGCCGAATCGGGGATTTCAAAGTAAAGTTTGCCCTCTTTGGCGTTGTAGAGGACGGTGAAGAGGCCGTGGCGGGTTTCCGCGCCTTTCGTCACCTTCTTGTAGTCGGCACCCACGGAGTCTTTGGCGAGCGCCGCGACGGCCGTTGCCTTTTTTTTGTTTTTCCGTTTGGCATCCGCCTGCGGGCAGGCTGCCAGGACGGCCAGTAATAAGAGGAATAATCCTGTACCTTTTCTCATGATGTGTGATATGTTTGGTTTGTAGCTGTTCTTTCAGAGGGAACGGGCGGGGAAGCTGTCAGGCCGTGCCTGCCGGGCTTCCCCGCCCGTGTGGGGGTCAGTCAGGGTTTCAGAAGGCGTTCACCTTGCGGGCCGCGCCGCCGGTGGAGACGATGTACAGGCCCGGCTTCACGTTGAACGTGATGCGGCTTCCTGCTGACGTCTGCGTGGCCACCTTGCGTCCGCTCAGGTCGTAGAGGGCCACGGTGGTGCCGGCTGCGGCGTGGTCTACCGTGATGATGCCCTTTCCGCCACGGATGACAGGCGCGTTAGTCCCGCTGACGCTTTCCACTCCGTCTCCGCCGCCTTGCACGTCAATGGCCGTGGTCTTGAAGGTGGCGTCCGGGAAAGCTTTGGTTTCCATCGTGCAGTAGATGGAGTCCTGCGTGGTGAGGAAGGTGAACTTGCCTGCCTCTTCCGTGTAGTCGATGCCTGCCTGCAGCGTGTCGCCTTCGGCTGTGATCCAGGTGTAGACGGTGGCCTGCGGCGCATCGGCCAGTCCGGTGATGTTGGTCTGTGCGGAGAGGTCGAGCGTCTCGCCAGCCTTGAGGGATTCTGCGATTTGCAGGTCTGCCTGTTGGTCGTAGAAGTAGCTGGTGCTATTTGCTACGGGCAGTGTGGCCGGCGTGAAGTGGTTTCCTCTGAGGTTTACCGATTTGGTCACGTTTTCGACTTTCGCTTCCGTGAGCAGGTTGTTCATGCAGAAAAGGGAACCCAGTTCCTCGCAGGCGGTCACGTCGATTGAGGTGAGCTGGTTGTTGTTGAGGCTGATGTAGGTCAGCTTCTTGTTTTGGCCCAGGTCGATTCCGGTGAGCTGGTTGTTCAGCAGGTAGAGGCTGGCCAGCTCGGTGTTGGCCTTGAGGTCGATTTCGGCGAGCTGGTTGTTGCCCAGGTGCAGGTAGGTGAGGGCGGTGTTTTGGCTCAGGTCGATGGCCTTCAGGCTCATGTTCTGCGCGTCCAGCCGTGTGAGTGCCGTGTTGGCCGTGAGGTCGAGGCTCTCGATGGGGTTGTTGGAGCAGGTGAGCTTGGCGAGCTTGGTGTTGTGGCTCAGGTCGATGGCCTTGAGGTCGTTGCCGTTGATTTCCAGCTCCGTCAGGTCGGTCGCCCCGGCCAGGTCGATGGCGGTGATTTGTGCGCCGCTTATGTTGGACACGGCACTGAGGTAGTCGATGCCTTCGCCGTAGATCTTGATGGCACCCTCTCCGACGGGCGTTCCGGAAACCTCCGTGTACCATTCGATTCCGTCGTTGACGGCAATCTCAGGGGTCTCCACGAGTATTCCGTCTCCCCAGTCAATCCGGAACTTGTGTCCGGTCTCTTTGGCATAGAAGCTGAACGAGCGCGGGTTGCCGTCCACCTCGGCGGTCAGTGTGACAGCCGGAGCGATCACATCGATGGCCGTGGTCTTGAATACCTTGTCTCCGGAGAATGCGGGGAAGGCTTCGGTTTCCATCGTGCAGTAGATGGAGTCCTGCGGGGTGAGGAAGGTGAACTTGCCAGCTTCTTCCGTGTAGTCGATGCCTGCCTGCAGCGTGTCGCCTTCGGCTGTGATCCAGGTGTAGACGGTGGCCTGCGGCGCATCGGCCAGTCCGGTGATGTTGTTCTGCGCGGAGAGGTCTACGGTCTCGCCCACCTTGATGAACTCTGCGATGAGCAGGTCATTCTGCGGGGCGTAGGTGAAAGTCTTGCAGGTCAGAACCGGCAGTGTGGCCAGCGTGAAGTTATTCTTGGAGCAGTTCACTCTGGTGGTCACATCGTTGATTTTGATTTCTGTCAGCTGTAGGTTTCCGGTGCAGAACAGTGTGCCCAGTTTGGCGCATCCTGTGACGTCGATGGACGTAAACAGGTTGTTGTTGAGGCTGACGTATGTAAGCTCGTCGTTGTTGGACAAGTCAATCTCAGAGAGTTTGTTGTCCGTGATGTAGGCTTGTTCGAGAGCCGTGTTCTTGGAGAGGTCGATGCTTTCGAGCTGGTTGAGGTTCAGCCTGATGGAGGTGAGCTTCGTGTTTTGGCTCAGGTCGATGCTTTCCAACTCCATACTGTTGGCCTCGAGGGTCTCCAGCCCGGTATTGTGGGAGAGGTCGAGCTGTTTGATCGGGTTGGTGCTGCAGATGAGGTCTGTCAGCTTGGTGTTTTGGCTCAAGTCCAGTGCGGTGAGCTTGTTGGCGTTGACGGTGAGTTCGGTCAGGTCGGGTGCGCCTGTCACATCGAGTGCTATGACTTGTGCGCCGTCCACGCGCGAGCTGCATCCGAAGTAGTCGATGCCCTCGCCGTAAATCTTGATGACGCCTTCTCCCACGGGAGTGCCGCTGACTTCCGTCCAGGTCCAGTCGTCTGTGTGGACTGCGATTTCTTCAGTTTCCACGGGCTTCCCGTCTCCCCAGTCGATTTGGAACTTGTGTCCGGCTTCCATGGCGGCGAAAGTCAGGGTACGCGGGTTGCCGTCCACTTCGGCCACCAGCAGGATGTTGGGCACCTCAACGGTTTCCCCGCTGACGGTGACGGCAGTGGTCTTGAAGGTGGCATCCGGGAAGGCTTCGGTTTCCATGGTGCAGCTGACGGGTTGGTCTTGCGCCTTGAGGAACATGATTCTTCCGCCGTAGTTCTTATAGTCCGTGCCTTCCGTGAGGGCTGTCCCGTCTTCCTTGGTCCAGGTGTAGACGGTGGCCTGCGGTGCGTCGGCCAGTCCGGTGATGTTGGTCTGTGCGGAGAGGTCGAGGAGTTTGCCGGTCTCGATGGATGCGGCAATCTGTAGGTCGTTTTGTTGGTCGTAGAAGTAGCTGGTGCTATTTGCTACGGGCAGCGTGGCCGGCGTGAAATAGTTTCCTCTGAGGTTTACCGATTTGGTCACGTTTTCTACTTTCGCTTCCGTGAGCAGGTTGTTCATGCAGAAGAGTGAACCCAGTTCCTCGCAGGCGGTCACGTCGATTGAGGTGAGCTGGTTGTTGTTGAGGCTGATGTAGGTCAGCTTCTTGTTTTGGCCCAGGTCGATTCCGGTGAGCTGGTTGTTCAGCAGGTAGAGGCTGGCCAGCTCGGTGTTGGCCTTGAGGTCGATTTCGGCGAGCTGGTTGTTGCCCAGGTGCAGGTAGGTGAGGGCGGTGTTTTGGCTCAGGTCGATGGCCTTCAGGCTCATGTTCTGCGCGTCCAGCCGTGTGAGTGCCGTGTTGGCCGTGAGGTCGAGGCTCTCGATGGGGTTGTTGGAGCAGGTGAGCTTGGCGAGCTTGGTGTTGTGGCTCAGGTCGATGGCCTTGAGGTCGTTGCCGTTGATTTCCAGCTCCGTCAGGTCGGTCGCCCCGGCCAGGTCGATGGCGGTGATTTGCGCGCCGCTTATCTTGGACACGGCGCTGAGGTAGTCGATGCCTTCGCCGTAGATCTTGATTTCCCCGTTCCCGACGGGCGTTCCGGACACTTCCGTGTACCATTCGATTCCGTCATTGACGGCGATTTCAGGGGTCTCCACGGGCTTTCCGTCTCCCCAGTCAATTTGGAACTTCTGTCCGGCCTCCTTGGCATAGAAGCTGAACGAGCGTGGGTTGCCGTCCACCTCGGCGGTCAGCGTGATGGCCGGAGTGGATTGTTGCGCTTGGGCGGTGAGGCCCAGCAAGGCAAACACTAATGCATGTAGATACTTTTTCATAGGCGTTTGTTTTTAGTCAAAAAAATGTTTCCTATTTGTACTCTTTTATATTGTCTCCGTCTGCTCCTCTCTTGGGAAGAGAGCGA
>CALUIS010000028.1 GCA_944320765.1 uncultured Paraprevotella sp. | reverse complement strand
TTCTGGGACACCATCCGCGTGGAATGCACCCTGGTCAACAGCGCGTTGCGCCGTTACAAGGAAGGCGAAGCAAAAGGACTTGCGGAAGGCCAAGAGCAGGAGCGGCTGAAGAATGCCCGCGGCATGAAAGCCGCAGGCATTGCCCCCGACGTGATAGCCCAAATCACCGGGCTCACCCCCGAAGCCATAGAGCTGCTGTAGGCCGCCGCTCAACCGCCATTCACCTTTCCATTTGCGAAGTGTGCAGCAACCCGTCGTTCTGCACACCTCTTTTGGTTGCTTTCGCTCCGCATATCAAAGTAAAAAAGCGGGGAATAGTCCGGAACAGTACCGGGAAACGTCGTACGGCAAATGTTAATTCAACAAAATCCGGAGCGTTAAAATTACAATTGCATAATTCATAGAGATTTGCCTTTCGTGCAGTCTCTGAATTTGTCAACACGGAAATTTGGCGTTTCCCATTTCCGCGTTGTAAATTTGCCATGAAATGGCAACATTAAACTCCAAGGCAATGAAAAGGCTGCTACTCTATGGAATGGCTCTTTTGCTGTTTCTGCCCGTCAGGACACAGCACGTCGGTTTGGATTCCCTTTACCGCAAGGTACGGGAATTCGGCGCCGGAGTGCCGCAGGAGAAGGTGTACCTCCACATGGATAACACCTGCTACTTCATCGGGGACACCATCTGGTACAAGGGTTACGTGACGCGCTCCGACCGGAGGACGCTCACCGACCTGAGCCAGATTCTCTATGCGGAACTCCTCACACCGGACGGCTTCTTGGTGGAACGGCAGCAACTGAAAATGAAAGAAGGCACGGCACACGGCATGTTCGTCCTGCAGGATTCGCTCTATGCCGGATACTACGAACTGCGAGCCTATACCCGCTGGATGCTCAACTTCGGGCAGTATGAATATCCGCGAATCAACAAAAAGCATGATTTCTACAACGACCAGCTGGCAAAAGACTTTTTTCGCGACTACGAGAAAATCTACTCCCGCGTCTTTCCCGTTTACGACCAGCCCAAGGAAGAAGGTGTTTTCGCCAAGGGCATGACCCTCCGGCCCATGCGGCGGTATTACAAGAAGCCAAGGGAAAAGAAACCGGAACTCGACCTGCGCTTCTATCCCGAAGGGGGAAAACTTGTGGAAGGAGCGGACTGCCGCGTCGCCCTTGAGCTGAACGACGAGGACGGGATGCACTTGGGTAATATCGACATTGTCGTCACCGGGCGGAACGGGCAAGATACCATACGCTGCCGCACCGACGAACGGGGACGGGCCGTCTTCACCTTGCCAGACGCATCTGGCGAGGCGGACTATCGTGCTGTGTTCTCTTACCAAAGTTGTGACTTTGAGGAGAGGCTGCCCGAAGTGGAAGAGACCGGCTGCGCACTGGCCGTCGTCCAAACCGACACCGTTGTAACGGTCACCCTGCAAGTGCAAAGCGTAACACAGCCTCTTGCCCTACACGTCATGTGTCAGGGCGTATCACATTTCTACCAGCCGTTGGACACGACAGCACGGCAGACCGTGGCCATCCCCTTGGACAGCCTCCCCACGGGCGTGAACCAGCTCACCGTGTTCGACGGGGAGGGGCGCATCTATGCCGACCGCCTCTTCTTCGTCAACCACCACGACTACGACGCGCCGCTGCTGGACGTCTCCGGCATACAACAACAGTATGAGCCGTTCGATTCCATCACCCTGCACCTCCGTCTCACCCATCCGGAGGACACCGTGGCCGGATTCTCCCTCTCCGTCCGCGACCGCGCCACCGAGGAGCCGTCCAATGACAACGGTACGATGCTCACCGAAATGCTCCTCGCCAGCGAAATCAAAGGCTTCGTGGAGAATCCCGGATACTACTTCGAGGCCGACGACAGCCTGCACCGGCAGGCTCTTGACCGTCTGCTGATGGTGCAGGGATGGAGACGGTACGGCTGGATGGAGATGGCACGGGTCGCCCCACTCAAAATGCAATGGCTTCCGGAAGTGTCACAAACCATATCCGGGAGCGTCAGCCGGGCGGAGGACGGAAACCCGGCTTCCCCCCACGCCAGCAACCTGCAAAAAGAAGTGAACGTCTGGACGCTGTTCACCCAAAACGGAAAGACCAAGGAGTTCAAACAGACGACCCAAAATGGAACCTTCTATATGCGCACTCCTGAAATCTTCGGAGAGTACATGTTGTTCCTCTCAGCCGCCGATCTTGGCAAAACGGAAGAATATGTCACAAGGAAACGGGAAAAGGGCTTCACTGACGAAGAAGCCTGGCCTGACTATTACGTCAGGCTGGATCATTTCCATCCCCACTTCGCCCATCCGTACAATTACTATCAGGACGCTCCGCCCCGCGACCTGCTTCCTGATTTTTTCAATGGAAACGACAGCCTTTTCGATACCTTTTCCAACCGTTGGCTTTCCACGGTGGATGTCTATGCAAAAAGGAATGGCCTCCGACAATATGACCCAAGCCGTCCGGCCATCGTAGTAGATGCCTACGAAGCCTATAACCTCTATGCCGATTGCGGTTTTCCGGAAGGCGACAAGCCTTTCTATTATGTCAAGCACCACAGATATAACGAAAACCTCGCATTTCTGTATCTGGGGGATATGGGAATATACCGGAACTACTTTCTACAAATCCGGCAGGATGGAAGGCCCATAAAGGAGAAATATACCCAACAACTGCATGACGCGAACCTCCACGGGACACGAATCGGACTGGCTACGGTCGTTGCCCCACGCCCCAAAACCCGGGGATTCCGGTACGCGGACAGTTACCGGCGCCTGAGCCGTCTGGACAAGATCTACATCTACACCGACTATGTACCCCGCGAAAGGGGCAGTTGGAAATACCAGCAGTCCAACCAGCCGGAAGTCATCATCGACTACCGCCTATACCCCGACGAAGGCTATATGCCTGCCTGCCGTGACCGCCGCTACCTGCTGCGCGGCTATGCCGTCTGCGAGGAGTTCTACAGTCCCGACTACAGCCGCCGACCGCTGCCCGGCACCAAGGACCACCGCCGCACCATGCTCTGGATGCCGGAGGTGAAGTTCGACAAAAACGGGGAGGCCACCGTCCGCCTCTACAACAACGGCAAGGCCACCAGCCTCAGCATCGAGGCCGAGGGCATCACCGCCGGAGGGAAGTTCATACAATATAAAAACATCCGGCCATGAAACAGGCACTCCTATATCTCTTCTTCCTCCTCGCGGGAATGGCCCGTTCCTTCGGAATGAGCCTTCCCGCGCAGGAGAAGGTGTACCTGCACTTCGACCAGGCGGGATACTTCCTCAAGGAGACGATGTGGTTCACGGCCTACGTACTCAACGAGAGCAACCGCCCCACGGACATCAGCAAGGTGCTCTACGTGGAACTGCTCTCGCCGGAAGGAGGGGCGGTGGCGACCCACAAATACAAGATTGAGGACGGGATATGCCACGGCGAGTTCTATCTGGACAGTGCCTACCTCTCCGGTTTTTTTGAAGTCCGGGCCTATACCCGGCACATGAGGAACTACGGGGAAGAAAACTATTTCACCCGCGTGTTCCCCGTCTTCGACATCGTGTTCCAAGGAGACTACGGCTTCCGCCGCCTGTACGACCGAACACGACCGAACTTGCTGCATGAACACAAGCGGCTATGGATTGACGAGTTGGAAGACTGGAAAAGGCTTAAAGAAAAAGCAGCCGTACAAAAAGAACCGTTGCCTGATTCCATATCACAGGCCATGCAAGCCGTCGCGCTGCACAACCGGAACTTCACCGCGTCTGCCATCCGATGCCTCACACCGCCACCGGACAGTCTGAAGCCCGGAGAGAGGGTGGAACTTACCTTCCGAACCACACCGGGTAGCCGCTTCTCGCTGGCCGTCACGGATGCCTCGTCCGACATATACACAAACTATAGGGGAGACATCCATCGGTCGCTCTTCCTCGACAGCGGCTGGGTGGCACGAAGTTACTACGCCACGCGGAGTTTCGACCCCAAACAGGACATCTTCCTCTCCCCGGAAAAGGGACTGGCCGTGGACGGGGAAATCTATACCCGCTCGTCACGCAGATGGATCAAAAGGCTCGAACCCGGATGCCCTATCCGGCTCAGCCTGCCGGAAGACACGCTCAGAATGACCGGAGAGACCATGACCAGCGAAAAGGGGTACTGGGCCTTCTATCTGAAAGACTTTCATGGCGACAGAATCGCCTATCTCTCCACGCCCTATGTCGTGCCGGACGGAAGGGAAGCCATCATCCAAACCTACAAATGGTTCAGCCCCGTCCCCAGGCCCTATCGGGACGAAGAAACCCTGTTGCCCGAAAACACCTATAAGGCTACAGACGAGGGCACCCTGCAGGAAACGTCCGATGACATGAAGTCGCTGGATGAAGTGGAAGTAAAGGCCAGACGCCGCCGATATACCCGTGAATACCTCAAGGTCTCAACGGTGCACTTCCCGCTGGCCGAGGAAATCGACTACCTCACAGACCTTTGCCCCAACTGCAATGTCTCTACACAGGAGGTCGGTTCCAGCATCCTGACCCGCTATTATTATCCGGACGGCGGAGCACGGTGGATGGTATTGGACAAGTATCCGGGAGACCACGTACCCATAGTTGGGGAAATCAGAGAAATGTCTGAACTGCTGCCGCCCGACATCAAGGAAGTCGTCATCCGGACAGACCCGGAAACCTGTCGGCGTTACGGTTTTGACAAAAAGGAATTTGTCAGAAAATACTGGAACGGAGATATGCGAGGCTGGCAAAAACAACCTTGGGGAGACGTGGAATCGTCCGACCGCAAACTGTGCTACGTGGTCTGCTACGTGAAATACAGTCCGGAAGAACTGAAAAGCCCTGCACGGCTCAGAAGCTACGGCCTTTCGCCCTCCAACCGCATCACCGTGGTGAAGGGATACACGCGCCCCGCCGTCTTTCCGTTCCCGGACTACGCGCAGAGCCGGGACGGGCTACAGGAAGACTTCCGCCGCACGCTCTACTGGAATCCGGAAGTGAGGGCGGACGAGAACGGGCGGGCACGGGTCACCTTCTATAACAACTCCACCTGCCACACCCTGCACATCTCCGCCGAAGGCATCGGGGGAGACGGGAAACCGGTCATCTACAAACAAAAAATAGATTAGGATGAAAATACTGTCATGAGACAAACACTCCAACATTACAAGCCGCGCATCATCTATCTGGCCGCCTACACGCTCTGCCTGATATTCGCGCCCGTCATTCTGGGCGGGTTGCTCCGGCATGACATCTTCCTCTGGCGGCAGTGGTGGTTCTACCTGCCCTTGTTCATTCTGGGCATTATAGGATCTCTTTGCAAAGCCAAGGCCCGCAATCTCATTTTCCTCTTCCAAATGCCGGCTGCCTTATACAGCACCTTCGGCATGACCCTGTTCTGGCTCTTTACAGACTACAGTCATTACACCGTGACGGTCATGCTCCTTTACTGCGTCTTTTTCGTCCTCTGGCACACCCGTTTCCATTCCATCGTCTCACCCTGGCAAATGGCTGGTGCCTTCCTTGGTGGAATGCTATATTTGTTCTTCTGTCCGAAACTTGGGTATGGATACGACTGGCACACCTTCATCCGTATCGCAGAACCGGACATTCCAGCCCATATCGTATGTCTGTCTGGAATCTTGCTCGCCACCTTGCTCTGCCAAACCCGGCACAAAGCGGCAAGAGCCGGAATGACGGTCGTGGTTTGTGCATACGCCTTCATCGGCGGATTCCACCTCGCGCCGACCCTGTCCCATCTAATCCGGTACGGAACCGCTACCGGGCGGATGGAAAAGCAAACCACCTTCGTCATACGTCATCCGGATTCTACTGTCTCTTCCGCACCGGAAGGTTATCATGCCTATCTGGTCACGGACTATTTCGACATTTGGAAAATCAAGAAATACGAGGGACTGGCCGCGATGTTCCGTGGCCGTCCCGTGCGTTTCTCCATTCTGGCCGTCCAACGACATCCCAGACAGGCGGAAAACCTCGTGTCACAATATCAAACCCTGCACGTCAGGATGCCTTTATACTTCATCCGTGCCGAGCAGTTGGAAACTTCTCCGCTCGCCACACGGTCAGGTGACAGTTTCATCTGCATCTTCAAGAACGATACCCTCATCTTCAACGGCGAATCCGACCCCACCAGCCGGGCCGCCCGCTTCCTTTCAAAAGAATTACAGCCATGAATACGATTTTCAAAAACTCCGTCCTCATCATCCTTTCCCTCAGCCTGACCGCTTGCGTCAGGGAGAACACCTCCTTACCTTATATAGAAAGAGTCTATCAGGAAGCCTTGAAGCTGCACCGCGAGGGCAATCTGAACGATGCGCTGTTCCATTATCAGCTAACAGCCCTGCTCTGCCAATACAATCCCGAGGACAGTCTGACGTTCTGGTGGAAAGGCATGTGCGGGCAAGGCGGAATCTGGCTGCAGAAAAACTTCACGGGCGATGCCGAGAAGGACTTCCGGGCCGTGCTGGAGTTCGCCCGGCGGCATCGGTTGGACACGGCGGAGTACACCGCCTGCCGCCAACTGACCGATATCGCCCTGCAACGACAGGAATACCATCGGGCATACGGCTACAACCGTCGTGCCTTGCAAATTGCGGAAGAGAAGGGTTATCCGGCAGACCTGACAAAAGGACTGGAAGAGGAAGCCGCGTTGGCCCAATCCGCCCAGCTCCTCGCGCAAGGGCAAGCCCTGCCAGAAGCCTTGCACCGACGGCTGGCGCATCTTGCCGCCGACACCTCCGCCCTATGGAAAAGACAGATATTGGCTCTCCGGCTGCTGGCCTTGCAGGACACGTCCTACCTGCCTACGTATCTCCGGATGCAGGATGAGTATTGGACCACCCGTTTCCGGACTTTCATGGATGAAGCGGAACGCGAGAAGAAAGGACTGATTGCCGAAAGGGATGCCATTGCGGCCGGCCAGAAGCACACGCTGTTCATCGCCCTGACCCTGTTCGCCCTGCTGCTGGGAGGAGGCCTCTATGCCGTGGCCAGCCACCGCCGCAAGCATGAACTGGAACACGTCCGGTTTCTCCTCAGTCAGAAGGAACAGGCCATCCAAATATTGGAAGGACAACAGGAAGACACGGAAAGACTGCGCCGCCAAATTTCGGAGAAAGAAAAACGGATGGAGGAACTGGCGCAACGGGAACGTAAGCTACAGGAACTCTCCAGTCTCGCGCAAGGCAAGGAAAAGGATCTGGCGAGATTCTCCCGCCTGACTCGGGAAATAGACGAACTGCGCCACCGAATCGAACAGAAGCAATTGGAGTGGAAGGAGAAGGAAGCGCAAATCCGCCGCCATCATCTGTACGACCTGCCCATAAGCCATCGACTACCCGTAGCCGACAATCCCCACCAACCGCGCAAAGAAGATTTCGATGGCTTGTTGGCCAACAAAGAAAGGCAGATGGAGTTCTTGCAGGAAATGGACCGCTGCTTCAACCGCTTTGCCGCAGGACTGAAAGTCCTCACTCCGGGACTGACGGACGAGGAGGCAGTGTACTGTTGCCTTTTCCGGCTGAACGTCCGGCCCACCGACATCGCCGTCCTCATGGCCACCAGCCGGAGCAACGTATCCAAAAGACGCATACGGATTGAAAACAAATTATCTTTCAATTGCTCTACGACAAAAGACCATACCGTTCAGGGGATGCCTAAATGTTAATTCAACGCATTCTGCAAGGTGGGGCGGTTCATTCATAGGCGGTTTTTCTCCACCTTCCTCATTGCAGGATTCGGAGCAGCTTGCCGATGGCTTTCCTCACGGAATCCATTCCGAACTCCTCGGGGCGCAGGTCCGCCAGCGGCATCCACATCAGTTCGGCCGCGTCGTCCATGGCACGGGCGGGCCGCCAGTCCGCCACCGTGCAGCGGAAGAAGATGTCGATGGTGTGGACCAGAAAGCCGGAATACAGGTAGGTGTTGGGCAGGGAGAAGAGGAATTCCGTGCGGGTCACGTCCAGTCCCGTCTCCTCTTTCACCTCGCGTGCCATGCCCTCTTCGCTGCTTTCGAAACAGTCGCAGAAGCCGCCCGGCAGGTCGAGCGTCCCTTTTCCCGGGTCTTTCCCGCGGCGGCACACCAGCAACTCGTTGCGGTCGTTCACGATGACGGCTACTGTGGCTGCGCTGGGGTTGAAATAATAAGTGAAGCCGCAGTCTTCACAATGCTTCGATTTCTCGTTGTGTTCCACGAAGCGCGGCGAGCCGCACTTGGGGCAGAAGCGGAACTGGGCGAAAGGATGTTCGTGTGCCATAGTTCTTGTTGGTTTTAACGGGTGCAAAACTACGAATAAAATTTGGAAAAATCTGCCAAAAGTCCGTATCTTTGGGAAACCATTGAGTTAATAACTAACAACTAAAACATGAAAAAACATTTCTATTGTATGGCGTTGGCTTCCTTGTGTGTCTGTGGGGTGGCAAACGCTTATGAGACTCCCACGATGGGATGGAGCTCGTGGAACACGTATGGATTCCAGATCAGCGAGGACTTGATTAAGGCGCAGACCGACGCCATGGTGGAAAAGGGCTTGAAGGATGTCGGTTATACCTATATTAATATAGATGACGGGTTTTTCGGCGGCCGGGACAGCGAGGGGCATTTGCTCATTCATCCCACCCGCTTCCCGAACGGGATGCAGCCGGTGGTGGACTATATTCATTCCAAGGGTTTGAAGGCCGGCATTTATTCCGATGCGGGAGAGAATACCTGCGCTTCGTATTTCGGCGGAGACCTGATTGGTAAGGGCGTGGGACTTTACGGCCACGACCAAGAAGACATCGACCTGTATTTCAAGACATTCGGATTTGATTTCATCAAAGTGGACTTCTGCGGCGGCGAGCCGGGATATAACGAGGACAACCTGGAACTTTCGGAGCAGGAACGCTATACGGACATTCACCAGGCGATTGTCAACACGGGGCGCACGGACGTGCGGCTGAACGTGTGTCGTTGGGCATTTCCCGGCACTTGGGTGCACGACGTGGCCACATCATGGCGGGTGACGGGTGACATTTATCTGGGGTGGAACTCCGTGAAGGGCATCATCGGGGAGAACCTCTATCTGTCGGCGTATGCCACGGAGGGCAAGTTCAACGACATGGACATGCTGGAAGTGGGGCGCGGACTGTCTACGGAAGAAGACAAGACCCATTTCGGAATGTGGTGCATCATGAGTTCGCCGTTGCTTATCGGGTGCGACATGACCACGATTTCACAGACGGCCCTTGACTTGCTGACAAACAAGGAACTCATAGCCTTGAACCAAGACCCGTTGGCCTTGCAGGCATATGTGGTGAAACGGGAAAACGGTGCTTACGTGTTGGTGAAGGATGTGGAAACGCTTCACGGTACGCAGCGCGCCGTGGCTTTTTATAACCCGACCGACAGCCCGGTAACTCTTTCGGTGGATTTCCTCGATTTGGAGCTGGGTGGCAAGGTCAGTGTCCGTGACCTGTTCATGAAAGAAGATTTGGGGGACTTCGAAGGAGACATGACGGTGGAGCTTCCGGCCCATGGCACGCGGATTTATAAGTTGCAGGCCGAGGAACGTTATGAACGGATGAAGTACGAGGGGGAAACGGCCTGGCTGGACGCTTACCAGGAACTGACGAACAACCAGACGGCGGAGACGGGCATCTACGAGGAGGCGGATTATTGCTCCGGTGGCGCGAAGGCCGGCTGGCTGGGACGAAGCGAGAAGAACGACTTGCAATGGAGGAACGTGTACAGCGAAGAAGGCGGAGAATATGAACTGACGTTGACCTATATCTGTGGGGAGGAACGGAAACTGTATCTGAGCGTGAACGGCGGCGAGGGCGAGGAACTCTCGTTGAACTCCGGCGGCTGGGACAAGCCGGCCCAACGGACGGTGAAAGTGACGCTGCAGAAGGGCGACAATATCATCCGCTTGTACAATGCGGCGGAATGGATGCCGGATATAGACTGCATGGAGCTGGCGAAGGCGAATTCCCTGGACGTGTACAAGCAGCGGCTGGAGAGTGCCGTCGGCAAAGCGCACACGGTGCTGCAAGAGAATTTGCCTGGCAATGTGCGGAAGGCGGTAGAAGACGCGTTGGCAGCGGCGGAACAGGTGGAAGAAAGCCGGGAAGGCTATGAACAGGCCACGGAGGCCTTGTTGGCGGCAGTGGAAAACGCCTTGCAGGCTCAGGCCGGCTATGAAAGTTTCACCGCGCTGTTGGAGCAGTGCAGGGAGAACGCGGACAAGTCGGAAGCCGGGAATGCGCTGGAACAGTTCGTGGCACAGATGGAACAGGCTGTGCTACAAATGGACAATGCCACTACGAAGGAGTCGGTGGATGCGGCCGTGGCTTCTTTGAAGGATGCGGCCGTGGCGTTCCTTACGTCGGCTGAGGCATGGCCCAAAGAGGGAGAGTCTTGGGATGTGACGTTGTTGATGGACAATCCTTCTTTTGACCCGGAGGAGAAGGGATGGAATGACATGCCGACGCAGAGGAGTGGCGTAGCGGAGTTTTACAACCGTAATTTCAATATGTCTCAGACTCTCACCGGCCTGAAGAACGGAAAATATACAATTCGGGTGAAGGCCTTGTACCGGACGGGAGAGAATGATGGCGGAGAGGCTTATAAGAACGGAACTGAAACGATTCCGGCCACTTTGTTCGCCAATGAAAAGACACAGTCGGTGGTTTCCCTCTATGCTTTCCCGTATGAAGAGGAGAATCCGGACTTCGGAGACCTGGACCTGAAGAATGGTTATATCAACAGCATGTATGCAGCCGGCGTTTGCTTCGCGCAAGGATGGTATGTCAATACCATGGAAGTGGACGTGGAAGACGGTAAGTTGCGTCTCGGACTGATGAATAACGGGCAGAAATATGACTGCTGGTGCTGCTTCGATGACTTCAGGCTGTATTACGAGGCCCCGGAGGAAGGAGACGGCGTGGCGGAAGTCCTGGCGCAGGAAGGCCGGGCGGATGTCTACACGATTGACGGAGTCCGGTTGAAGGCGGACGTGCCGGAGGCCGAGGCACTGGACGGGTTGCGGAAAGGGACGTATATCGTCAACGGAAAGAAAATCGTCAAGGATTAGGCTTGCGTCCGGCAACTCGTGATACAAATCCGGTACAAAACGGGGACAGGCTTGTTAAGAAGCTGTGAATCTTCCGTTTCGTACCGGAATCTTTATTTTTTCGTAACGTTGGCGTAGTATGCCGTGCCTACTTTTGCAGCGAAATCAAAAGTAGGAGAAATGAATAGTAGAAAACGTGGTAATCTGAGTGCCTTGTTGGTGGTGGCCGGAATGGTTACGGCTTATGCCGGAGACATCACGGGCGTGGTGATGGACAAGGAACTGAACGAACCGTTGATGGGTGCGTCCATCCGCATTGCCGGCACGCAGATCGGCACGACGGCGGACCTGGACGGGAAATTCCGCCTGCGCAATTTAAAGAAAGGAACGTACACGATTGAGGTTTCCTATGTGTCGTTCTTCCCGCAGCGGCTGACGGTGCAGGTGCCGGCCAAGGGAGAGGCTACGGTGTCGGTGGAGATGATGACCGACGACAAGCAACTGGGCGAAGTGACGGTGACGGCCCGGAAAAACCTGGAATTGGAACAGGCATTGATGGTGGAGCGGAAGAATGCCGTGCTGTCCATCGAGAACCTCGGGGCCAGCGAGATGTCCATCAAAGGACTTTCCAATGTGCAGGAAGGCGTGAAGAAGCTCACTGGAATCTCCGTGGCGGAGGCCGGACAGCTGGTTGTCCGCGGCTTGGGCGACCGTTACAGCACCACGACGCTCAACGGCCTGCCTATCGCTTCGCCGAACCCTGATAATAAATTGATTCCGTTGGATATATTCCCGTCTTCTGCCGTGCAGAACATCACGGTGAGCAAGGTGTACGAGGCCAATGCCTTCGCGGACTATTCCGGTGCGCACGTGGACATCAGCACCAAGGAGGGCGGCACGAAGGATTTCTTCAGCCTCTCGTTCGGCACGGGCGGAAAGGTCGGCACCGTCTTCGGCGACTTTTACCAGATGGACCGCCCGAACACGCTGTTCACAACCATAAAGATGGACGAGACGGCTTTGAACATGCCCTTTGCCGGTTTCGCGGACTATAGCCGGCAGCACGACATCTTCAACACGACTTTCGAAGTGGGCAAGACTTCCGCCCTGCCCGACCTCTCGGGCAGTTTCGGCCTGGGGCGCACGTTCAACCTGGGCGGCGGGGACAAGGTCGACCTGCTGGCCACCCTGGGGCTGGATACGGGGAGCGAGAGCCTGGACAACGCCTACGTGCGTACGTTCGAGGCGGCGGGTACAGAGATGAGCCGTTTCGATTACGACTCCTTCACGAAGAAGCAAAGCCTGGCCGGGTTGGTGAATGTGGGCTATAACTTCCGCCGGACCGACCGCATCGGTGTTTCCGCCTTCTTCGCCCGCAATGCGTCGGATTCCTACATGTTGCGCCAGGGGCGTGATGACGAGAAGCGTATCCTGACGACCAGCAACCAGACTTCCCACGTGTATATGTTGCAGAACTACCAGTTGGCCGGCAACCACACTCTTGGCAAGTGGGATGTGGATTGGAGCGGTTCTTACAGCACGACCTCCAGCGACGAGCCGGACCGCCGGCAGGTGATGTTCCGCAAGATAGACGGCGTTTGGAAATTATTCCGGTTGAACCAACAGCAGACTTCCCGTTACTTCGGCGCGTTGGACGAGAACGAGTGGGTGGCGGATTTGCGTGCCCAATATAACTTCAACGACCGGGACAAGCTGCGTTTCGGCTTCGCTTTCAGGGACAAGAGCCGCGATTTCACCTGCACCCGCTTTTATTACAACTTGGACGGGTTGGGAGATTTGGAAATGACGGATTTCTACCATACGGACGGGTATCTGAACGACGAGAATGTCCGGAACGGCGTTCTGGAAATCGACCGCAACCACCAGAAGCGCGATGCCTATTCGGCCGGCACTCGCATTTACGCCGGTTTCGTCGAGGCGGACTATTATCCTATAGACCCCTTGTTGATTAATGTCGGCGTGCGCATCGAGAGTACCCGGCAGTGGGTGGATTACTTCGACGACGGGGGACTCCCCTTCCGCCGCAATCTGGATACGGACGAGTTCTTCCCGGCCTTGAACCTGAAATACGCCTTCAACGACGCGCATAGCTTGCGGCTCTCGGGTTCCCGCACGGTGACGCGGCCTTCGTTCGTGGAGATGGCACCGTTCCTCTACCAGGAAGTTTACGGGGGAGTTCAGATGCGGGGTAATGAGGATTTGGAGAACGGATACAATTATAATGTGGACTTGCGTTACGAATGGTTCCGCCCGTCTTCCACGGACATGGTGGCCGTCACGGCCTACTACAAGTACCTGGACAGCCCGATCGAGCAGACGCAGACGGTGTCCGGCGGAGCCATGATGCACTCTTTCCAGAACGCGTCGCACGGCCTGGCCGCCGGCGTGGAGGTGGAACTGCGGAAGGAGCTGGTGAAGGACTTGCGCTTCGGGGTGAACGCCTCTTATATGTACACTGACGTGAAGTTGCCCGACGGCGGGGTCTATACCAACACCGAACGCCCGTTGCAGGGAGCTTCCCCTTACTTGGTGAACGCCGACCTGACCTACGCACCGAAGTTCAGGAAGGAGCGGCAGCTGACGATGGCCTTGCTCTACAACCTGCAGGGAAGGCGCATCCATGCTGTGGGCATCCAGGGCATCGGCGACGTGGAGCAAGAGGACCTGCACACGCTGGACTTCAATGCCGGCATGAAGTTCAACGGCCATTGGAGCGCGAAGGTGTCGGTGAAGAACATCCTGAACTCCGACGTGGTGTTCCGCCAGGAGATTCCCCAGCGCGGCACGGACGTGGAAGTGGAACGCTTCAGCGAGGGCGTGGGCGTGAGCCTCGGCGTGACGTATAACTTGTAAGAAGATAAAGTGTAAAGAAAAACGTTTTATTAATCATTCATTAAAGAAAGGAAAAGTGAACATGAAAGCGAATTTTTTGAGAACCGCCACTTGGGCGATGGTATTGGGCGCGTCTATGACGGCTTTCACGGCGTGTGACGACGATGATGAAGAAGGGACTGTGACACCGCCTTCCACAGAAACCCTTTCGGGCGTAATCAACTCAGACCTGACCTTGGAGGCCGGCCGCTCATACACGTTGAACGGCGCGTTGCAAGTGAAGGCTCCCGCCACGCTGAAGATTGAGAAGGGGGTGACCATCACGGCCAACAACGACGGGCAGGTGGATTATATCCTGATAGAGAAGGGGGCTAAGATCGATGCCCAAGGCACGGCGGAGGAACCCATCGTGATGACGGCCGAGGTGAAGGAAGACGGCGCATGGGGCGGCTTGCATATCTGCGGCGACGCCCCGACCAACAGCGGCTCCGGCGTGTCAGAAATCGGCAATGCCGCTTATGGTGGCAACAACGCGGCTGACAATTCCGGCATCTTGAAATATGTGCGCATGGAGTACACGGGCTTTGCTTTCGACGACGAGCATGAGTCCAACGGCATCTCCTTCTACGGCGTTGGAAACGGGACGCAGGTGTCTTATGTCCAGGCTTACATGGGCGCGGATGACGGACTGGAGTTCTTCGGCGGAACGGTGAACGTGGACCACTGCGTGGTGGTGGATTGCACCGATGATTCTTTTGACTGGACAGAAGGATGGAGCGGCCGTGGAAGCTATATGGTGGCTTACCAGACCGACCCGACTTGCGACTGCCTGATCGAGGCGGACAACAACGAGACGAATTTCGCGGCAACTCCGATTTCCCACCCGGTGTTGAGCAACCTGACCTTGGTGGGCAACAACGGCGAGGAGCCGAACGGCGTGCTGCTGCGCCGCGGCACTTATGCTGAAATCAGCAATGCCCAGATTACAGGCAAGACGAACGCGCTGGCTCTCGAAAGCGCGGAGACGGAGAACTCTTTCGCAGGGGGCGGCTCTAAGTTCACGAACGTGGCCATCTCCGGCGAGCTGAACTCCGAGAACGGCACCTACACGAATGCCATGTTCGTGGCCGCCGGCAACCTGGCGAACCAAACGTTCGACTTGGGCAGCCGCGACAAGATTGAGGCTTCCAACATGTGGATGTCCGGCTGGACGAAATAAAGGCGGAAACCTTTATATCTGAAGATGGGTATTCCCCGGCACGCGGCGGCGTGTCCCGGGGAATATTTTTCATGTTTACCGGACGGTGACGGTGCAGGGGCTGTCGGCTTCCGCTTTCCACTGGCGGAGGTAGTCGAACCATTCCTGGGCGGTCTTGAAGCCGTCCTTTTCCCGCCGGGCGCATACCGTTAGGCGGTAACGGATTTGGCGGTCCTTGTCCGGCCTGAGCAGGGTGAGGTAGTTGAAGTCATCCTCTTCCATGCCGATGCGGTTCCCGGGGGCGGCATAGAGGCCCAGCCCCACCCATTCCCGGTGGTCCGGCTTGCTTTTTTCGGGCACGTTGCAGCCCCAGCTGCCGCACAGCCCGTCCTCCTGCATGAATCCGGAAGGTTCGCTTTCCAGCTTCTGGATGCCGGTGCAGAAAGTGTCGCCGGGCAGCGGGCCGGAAATGTCGACCGACACTTCCACGTCGCGGTGTCCGGCATAGAGCGTGTAGCGTTGCCGCATCTGCAGGGGATGCCCGTTGTAGGTCCACTGCCCGTCGGCCACTTCCACGATGGCACGGACGGGGCCGCTGGCCAGGACGGTCTGCCTGCGCCATGCCACGGTGTCGATGTAGCAAGGCTTCTCATTCTGGTAGCCTCGGAACGAACCGGCGCCGACCGACTGTCCGGCCCACAGGATGTCGCATCCGTAGCCTTGCGCCAGCTGCTCTTTGGTGGTGTAAAAACCGGTATGGTCCATTTCCAGCCTCGGGTGGGTCTTGCCGTAGATGTCTATGCTCTGCCGGTTGTCCATGTAGATGCGGAAGGCGGCCAGTTCGCTTTCGAACACGGCCCCGTGGCCGTAAAGGCTGTTGTACATGTCCAGCAGGTCGGCGTTGCCCGGATACGTGATGGAATTCACCTCGGGATGTTTCCCTTTCTGGTCGTGCAGCTTGATGTAGGCCCGGGTCCTGGCTGTGTAGGTGCGGGGGGACTCCTGGTCCGACAGCGTGACGCGGCAGGTGACGCTGCCTTGTGCGGGGACGTAGGCGACGAAGGCCAGTTCGTCGGCCCGGAAATCCCCGTTGAGGTCGTCTAATTGGGACGCGGTTTCCGAACCGTCGCAAAGGACGGTGGCGGAACGCACGTCCAGTCCTTTGGCGTATGTCTTTAGGTCCAGCACCACCGGGCAGGCCTCACGGGGCTGTCCGGTGGGGTTGGCGATGCGTACTTCCCGCACGAGCTCGCGGGCCTGGAGGGAGGAGATGCAGCAGAAACCTGCCACGGCCAGATGGAAAAGATGGAATCTCATGGTCTCTGTCTTATTATTCTACAGCTTCCCCTTTCCCGTCTTCCGTGAGGTAGAACAGCGGGGAGGGGTTGGTTTGTTTGACGTCATAGTAATGCAGCCCGCTGTCGTTGGTGCGCGGATGCCAGTGGTTGAGCAGGCGGATCATCTCCGCGCCGGCCCAGATGACGGGGCCGTAGCCGTGGGCGGCCTGCCAGTTGGCCGGACGGTAATAGTAGAAGGCGGGGTCGAAGCCCATGCCGGTACCCACGCAAGTGCCGTCCACTTGCCCGCCGTCCAGAATTTTGGTGCTGACGGCGTGCCATCCCAGTTGCGCCACGGGGCCGTAGGTGATGCCCTCTATCCAGCCTTGGTTGATGGCGTGGGCGATGCAGTAGACGTAGATGGCCGTGGCCGAGGTTTCCAGATAAGAGTTGTTGCGGTCCACCAGCTGGTGCCAGAATCCTTCGGAACTCTGGTACTGGGCCAGTCCTTGGATGTGGCGGCGCAGCTGCTCCAGCAGGAACGGGCGTTCGGGATGGTCCTCCGGCAGGGCGTCCAGCACCTCGCACGTGGTCAGGATGGCCCATCCGTTGGCGCGGGCCCAGTGGTAGGTGGGCTGTTGCGCCAGGCCTTCCACATAGCCGTGGCGGTATAGTCCTTTTTCCGGCACGAACATCCGCTCGATGAACTGGCGGCTGATCCGGGCCGCCTCGTCGAAGTATTTTGCGGCTTCCTCCTTTTTATAATGCCCGCGCCAGGCGATGGACGGTATGCCCATGAACATGTCGTCCAGCCAGAGTGTGTTGTGCTGGGGGCGGTGCCGGGCGAACGTGCCGTCCGGCAGGCGGTATTGCCCATGCTCGATGAAGCCGAAGTAGTTTTCTATCAGGCCGGACAAGGGGAGCGACGGGTCGGCGATGCTGGCTTTCATCATGGCGCAGCACATGGCCCCGGCGTCGTCCAAGGCGCGGGGGTGCAGGATTTGTTCCATCTGCGCGTCGGTGTCCTTGTATTTCTCGTAGATTTTGCGGAAGCCCGGCGCCACTTCGGCCAGGAACTTGAAACGGCGGGTCACGTAGTCTTTGTAGCGCGTGTCGCCGGTCACTTCCGCCGCGTCCAGCAGGGCCTGGTACGTGACGCCCCATTCGTAGCTCCCGATGCGGAACGCGCCGCGCTCGAGGGTCGCGCCGTGCGGGATGTCCCGGTAGTCGGCCACTTCCTTGCCGTCGGGGGCCAGTACGCGGACGGGAGTCTGTGCCTCGATGTAGGCGAACACACGGTCGATGTCGGCCTTCACTTGTCCTGCGGTCAAATCCCCGTACGGCACTTTGTATGCCGGCTGGAGCAGGTGCAGCGGGGTGGTCATGTCGTTGATTTCGGGTTCTTGCGCCCATACGGTGCCGGCCGTCAGAGCCGCTCCTGCCGCAAGGAGGCAGGCTTTTCGGAGGGTTTTCATGTGTACTGTGCGTTTTTTCGGGTTAATATCAAGATGTATGGAGAGCAAAGTTAGGCAAAAAGTTGGAGATTCCGGAACTTATGCCGAATTTTGTATCCATCTTAAAGACTATGGCATGAAAAAACTGTTTCCGTTCTTCTGTTTGGGCTTGTGGTTGTGTGCGTCCGTCCTTTATGGCAAGGGCGCGGTGTCCGGGGATTTGCGTTGGGTGGGTCCCCGTCCGTCGATGGACCGTCCGGTCAGCTTGGGCATTCCTTTCTTGGAAGGGGAGCTGAAGAAAGACGGGATGGTATGTCTGGAGGCCGACGGCTCGTGCCTGCCTTCGGACTGTTGGCCGCTGGCTTATTGGCCGGACGGTTCCGTCAAATGGATGGGGGTGGCGGCTGTCATACCGTCGGCTGCGGAAACCATCCGTTTCGAGACCGTAGGAAAAAAGCGGAAGGCGGACGAATTTTCGCCTGCGTGGCTGAATGTGGATGAGACCTCGGAATCTTTTGTGTTCTCCACCGGACGGTTGAAGGCATACGTCCCGAAGCAAGGGACGCGGCTGCTGGACAGCCTTTGCCTGCACGGCCGGAAGGTGGGCGGCGCGGCGCGTCTGCTGTGCTCCACACAAGACCGGCCCTCGGCTGAGGGAGGAGATGTGTTGCATTTCACGGATTATGAAGGCCGGGTGGAACGGGCCGCGGTGGAGCGTGCCGGGGCGATGCATGCGGTGGTCCGCTTGGACGGGCATTATGCGGACGGCGAGGGACGCTCGTGGCTGCCGTTCACTGTGCGTCTCTATTTCTATGCGGGCAGCGAGGAAGTCAAGATGGTGCATACTTTCGTGTTCGACGGGGATATGGAGCATGATTTTATCCGGAGTCTGGGCGTGCGGTTCGAGGTTCCCATGCGGGAGGCGGCGTACAACCGCCATGTGGCCTTCGCCACGGCGGAAGGCGGCGTGTGGGCCGAACCCGTGCAGCCGTTGGTCGGGCGGAGGGTGCTGACGCTGGACGGGAAGACGGACTGGCAGGCACGGCAGATGCGCGGTGAGCGTATCCCCCCGTATGAACGGTTCGATGCCAAGAACCGGGGCCTGATGGACCATTGGGCCGTGTGGGACGGTTTCCGGCTGAGCCAGACGACGCCGGATGCCTTCACCGTCCGCAAACGCACCCATGCGGACCGCCCTTGGATCGGGACGTTCTCCGGCACCCGCGCCCCGGGCTATGTCTTCGCCGGGGACGTGGGCGGCGGCCTGGGCGTGGCCCTGAAGGACTTCTGGCAATCTTGCCCTACGGGCTTGCAGGTGGACGGGGCGGCAGGGAACTGTGCGGAACTGACGGTCTGGTTGTGGAGTCCCGACGGTGGGGCGATGGACCTTCGACACTATGACGGCGTGGCACACGGGCTGGAAGCCAGTTATGAGGATGTGCAGGAAGGCATGAGCACGCCCTACGGGGTGGCGCGGACCCATACGCTGACCCTCGTGCCGGCCGGGGCTTATGGCGGAAAGGCACGGGTGGCGCAAGTGGCCGCGCTGCTGGCCGAGGACGCGCCCTTGCTGTGCACGCCGGAATATCTCCATGCCAAGAAGGCGTTCGGCGTGTGGAGCCTGCCCGACCGGACGAACGCGAAGCGGGCGAGGGTGGAAGACCGCCTGGAGGATTACCTGGACTATTACGTCAAGGCCGTGGACCAGCACCGGTGGTACGGGTTCTGGAACTACGGCGACTTCATGCACACGTACGATTCCGTGCGGCACACGTGGCGGTACGACGTGGGCGGATATGCCTGGGACAATACGGAGCTGGCCAGCAACATGTGGCTCTGGTACAGCTTCCTGCGCACCGGGCGGGCCGACATCTGGCGGATGGCCGTGGCGATGAGCCGCCATACGGCGGAATGCGACGTGTACCACCTCGGCCCGTACGCCGGACTGGGTTCGCGGCACAACGTGAGCCATTGGGGGTGCGGGGCGAAAGAAGCCCGTATCAGCCAGGCGGCGTGGAACCGCTTCTATTATTACCTGACGACGGACGAGCGGAGCGGCGACCTGATGACGGAGGTGAAGGATGCCGACCAGAAGCTTTACGAGATAGACCCCATGCGGCTGGCCTTGCCGAGGAGCAAGTATCCCTGCACGGCACCCGCGCGCCTGAGGGTGGGGCCGGACTGGCTGGCCTATGCCGGGAACTGGATGACGGAGTGGGAACGGACGGGCGACAAGGCTTATCGCGACAAGATCGTTGCCGGGATGAAGAGCATCGCCGCCTTGCCCCACGGCATCTTTACGGGGCCGGGCGTGCTGGGCTTCGACCCCGCCACGGGCGTGTTGAGCTATGAGGGAGACCCGGAGCTGCAGCACACCGAGCACCTGACCACCATCATGGGGGGATTCCAGGTGATGAACGAGCTGATGGGGATGATCGACCTCCCGGAATGGAACCGGACGTGGCTGGAGTTCGCGAGGGACTACAAGGAGAAGGCCCTCTCCATCACGCATAACCCGTTCCCCGTGACGCGCCTGAAGGCTTATGCGGCCTACAAGGCCGGCCGCGCGGACTGGGCGGCCGAGGCATGGGACGAGCTGTGGCATGTGTGGCATAACGACAAGCCGTTCGCCCTTCGCCGGGTGGAGGCTCCGGAGGCTCCCGCCCCGTTGGACGAGAATCCGGTGGTATGCACGAACGACGCGGCCACCTGGAGCCTGGCGGCCATCTATATGCAGGAAGTGATTCCCGAGTGACGGGCTTTCCCCGGCGGATTCTGCTTTTTTGTCAGGGAATGCGTTTGCGCTCTGGCTTTTTATGACTAATTTTGAAAGACGAAAGAACCTTTAAAACACAACTGTTATGAAGAACTTTTATGCGATTTGCTTCTGATGCTGGACTTCAGCACGCAGCATGTGGTGAAGGACGCTGCGGACATCGTTTGGGTCTATAACTTCGCGTCGGCTTATAATACGGCGATTTCCACGAGCGCGGGTTACCGGGACAACGCCACCCATACCCATGCGGCCATCATCGAGTATTTCCAGACCCACGAGGCCGGCCCGGCGGGCATCGTCCTGATGGATTTCGTGGGAGTGGACGAAGCCAACGGCTATGCCACCCGCGGGAAGGAAGTGGTGGACACTCTGATTGCCAACAATTTCAAGTGGTTGGCACGGCGGAACGAGGAAGGATATGGCGTCGCGTCCAAGCGGATCGACCGGATGTATACGAAGCTGGAGGACACGCGGGAGAAGATTGCCACGGAATGTCCGGACGTGGCGGCCGGCTTTGAAGATGACTTGGAGGAGGCGAAGGCCGACATAGACTCCATCAAGGCCGAGGTGGACAGCCTGTATGAGGCGTGCCTCCTTACGGAAAGCTATGAAGTGGAAGGTTATGGCGACGTCATCCGGTTGCTCTCGCAGATATTGGAAGATGCCGAGGCCGCACAGGCTGCGTATGAGGAAAGCGTGCCGGTCGGCACTGTCCGCGCGGACGGGGAAAAGGAAGTCAGCCGGATTTATTCCGTTACGGGCGAACAGCTGGATGCGCCCCGCCGCGGTGCGGTGAACATCGTGAAGTACACCGACGGCACAGTGCGGAAAGTCAGGTATTAGAGGATTGATGCGAACGGTTGCCCGTTGTCCGCTGAATGGCGAACTCCGGAAAACAGCAAGGCCGTGTGCCGGTTCTGGTGAACTAACGGCACACGGCTTTGTTGTTGGAAAATCAAAATGTTCATTCTGTCAAAACGTCAAAACTTGCCCCGCGAGAATCGCGCAAACGGACGCAGGGACGGGACCGGACGGAAACGCGCGAACCTCGCGGGCCTGCGGGAATGCAGGATGAAAGCCGGAACCCGCTTTCCGCGACACTTTGCCGCCCGCCACGGGACACCGTGCGGACGAGAGCCGCCCCCGCGTCGGCCCGTGAGGGGAAAGGCTTGCAAAAGGACAAATGGATTTTGCACGCGGACGACCTCCAAATAGGAGAAAAAATCCGCCCGAAGCCCCGTTTTTCCCCGCTTTCCACGCTCCCGTGAACGCCTTTGCGGCAAGAAATTTGCGTCTTTGCGGCAAGAAATAAATTTCTTTCAGCAAAGAAATTCCATTTTTTGCCGCACAAAAACGCCCACTGAAGCGGAGAAATGCTTCATACAGGCAGTTCTCGCGCCCGTTTTTATGTAGAGACGCGATTAATCGCGTCTCTACCGTCCCGCTGCACGGACGCGGAATCAGGGGAAAACCTTCCTTTTTGACAGGAAATCCAGAGATTCGGCGACAATCCGTCACTGACGCGGCTGGAGGTTCCGCCCCACTGGATTTCTACAGTTTTCCGGTTTGCTTGGTTTGACTCCCGGTTCGACCGCAAGCCTCCGTGTGCCGCGCCAGAACCGTTTCCAGCTTCAGAAAGGGCATAAAAAAAGAGAGCCACATCGCTGTAACTCTCTTCCTCCCAAAGTGGTGCCACCAGGAATCGAACCGGGGACACAAGGATTTTCAGTCCTTTGCTCTACCAACTGAGCTATGGCACCAACGTTTTTCGTTTGCGAGTGCAAAGGTAGTGATTTATTTTTAATGGCCAAAAGATTCTGTGTTTTTTTGTGCTTTTTGTCATGGGAGTGACATTTTTTTGCGGGAAAGGAAAATAATCTCTATCTTTGCAGCCGTTATGGCAAAGTGGTTGTCTTTCATCGTGTTCGCTTTGTTTCTTCTTGGGTGGGGCGGTCTGCCTGCTGTGGAAGAAAGCAAGGAAGGGCCAGACTCCCGTGAGTGCCGTGTCGGATGCGTAGTCTGTGAGGCTGCCGTCGAGAACGGGACGGGAGTGGGGGGACGGCTTTACGGATATGATACCCCTGCGGATTATAGTGTCGCGTTGCGTTCTTGGACGTGGGGAAGCCACGTAAGGAAGACCCGTTTCTCGGAAGATTCCGAATGTCTTCTTTGTAATGGGAGCAGCGAGGTGTTGCCCCGTGTTGCCCCCGGTCCTATGGTGGAAAGGGAGGTCGTGCGGGCGTTGGCCTTGTCGGAACCTATATTATATTATGTGTATGCGCTGCGGCGCATATTGATTTGAGTTCCTTCCGTCTTTTTTCATGAGGGAGCTTTTACGGCAGCCCTGGAGCTGCTTTTTTTATGTTTCAATATATTTGTTATGGATTTTATCATAGATTTTATTCTGCATATCGACCAGCACATGATCGAGATGGTGCAGCAGTATCACATGTGGACTTACGCCATTCTGTTTGCCATTATTTTTTGTGAGACGGGATTGGTGGTCACGCCTTTCCTTCCTGGGGATTCCCTGTTGTTTGTGGGCGGGGCTATTTCCGCCTTGCCGGGAATGCCTTTGGATGTAAACCTTTTGTTCCTTATCCTTTTCTCGGCAGCCGTCTTGGGAGATTCTTGCAATTATATGATAGGGCGTTTCCTGGGTGAGCGGTTGTTCAGGAATCCGGACTCCAAGATTTTCAAGCAAAGCTATCTGGACAAGACGCATGAGTTCTATAAGAAGTACGGCGGAAAGACGATTATCATAGCCCGTTTCGTGCCGATAGTCCGTACGTTTGCCCCCTTTGTGGCCGGCATGGGACGGATGCATTATTATTATTTTATGATGTACAATATTGTGGGCGGTGCGCTTTGGGTGGCTTCGTTTAGTTTCGCCGGTTATTTCTTCGGCGACCTGCCTTTCGTGCAGCAGAATCTGAAGCTGCTCATCGTGGCCATTATTGTCATTTCGATTCTGCCCGCAGTGGTGGAGGTTATGCGTGAGAGAATGAAGTTGAAGAGAAATAAAGTTTAAACAGTAGCATGTTATGAAGAATTCGTTTTTTAACCGGTTTGTCCCGAAACAGCCGAAGTTTTTCAGTCTGTTGGAGCAGCTGGCCAATGTGTTGGAAGAGGCGGCCGGTATTTTGGCTGAGAGTATGGAGCATGTCACTCCGCAGGAGAGGGAAATGTATTACAAGCGCATCAAGGAAGTGGAACGCCGGGGAGATCAGGTGACCCATAAGGTGCTTGATGAGTTGGAGACCACTTTCATCACGCCTCTTGACCGGGAGGACATTAATGCGCTGGCTTCCGGCATCGATGATGTGATAGACTGTGTGAACAGTTGTGCCAAGCGCATCAACATTTACAATCCGCATGGCTTGGGCGACAGCGCGAAGGAGTTGTGCCGTTTTATCCGGCAGGAGGCGGCCTGCATCCGTAAGTCGGTGGACGAACTGGAGACTTTCCGCAAGAATCCTGCCAAGCTTCGCGGCTATTGCGTGACATTGCACGATCTGGAGAATCAGGCCGACGATGTCTATGAACTATTCATCAAGAAGCTTTTCGAGGAGGAGAAGGACGCGGTGGAGCTGGTGAAGATCAAGGAGGTGATGCAGGAGCTGGAACGGACTACCGATGCGGCCGAGCATGTGGGAAAGATTTTGAAGAACCTGATTGTGAAGTATGTGTAATCCGCCGGAATTATGGAGTTGTTGATTATCATTATTGTCCTGTCGCTCCTGTTTGACTATATCAACGGGTTTCATGACGCGGCCAATTCCATCGCCACGATTGTCTCCACCCGTGTGCTGACGCCCTTTCAGGCCGTGCTGTGGGCGGCGGCGTTCAACTTCGTGGCGTTTTTCATCGCCAAGTATGTGATTGGTGGCTTCGGCATCGCCAATACGGTGTCGAAGACGGTGATGGAGGAGTATATCACGCTTCCGATTATTCTGGCCGGGGTGCTGGCCGCCATCGCGTGGAACTTGTTCACGTGGTGGAAGGGTATCCCTTCCTCGTCGTCGCACACGCTGATCGGTGGTTTCGCCGGCGCGGCCATCATGGCCAGCGGATGGGGCTCCATACAGCTGGAGATTATCCTGAAGATCGCGGCCTTCATCTTTTTGGCCCCGTTCATCGGAATGGTGGTGGCCTTGGGTTTCACGCTCATAGTGCTGCACGCCTGCCGGAAGGCGCGGCCGCATACGGCGGAGGTGTGGTTCAAGAAGCTGCAGCTCGTTTCGTCGGCCTTGTTCAGCATCGGACATGGCTTGAACGATTCACAGAAAGTGATGGGTATCATTGCCGCCGCTATGATTGCCGGTCACTCACAAGGGCTGGGGCTGGGAGTGGACAGCATCGACGACTTGCCGGACTGGGTGGCCTTCTCTTGTTTCACGGCCATTTCGCTGGGGACGATGTCGGGCGGATGGAAGATTGTGCGGACGATGGGTACGAAGATTACGAAGGTGACGCCTTTCGAGGGCGTGATTGCCGAGACAGCTGGTGCTTTCACACTCTATTTAACTGAATATCTTAAGATTCCCGTCAGCACCACCCATACCATTACCGGTGCCATCATCGGCGTGGGTGCCACGAAGCGGCTTTCGGCCGTGCGTTGGGGCGTGACGAAGAGCCTGATGACGGCCTGGGTGCTGACCATCCCGGTGAGTGCCTTGCTGGCGGCCGGCATCTATTGGCTGCTGGCTTGCATCCTGTAGCCGGGCGGAATGCGGAGAATTTGGGATTAGGGGGACGTTCAGCGTCCCCCTAATTCGTCGTAGGAAGTCTGCAGGATGGCCTTGCCTTTCCTTTCGCGGTCGGCATCCGGAGCAGGCTCGTTGCAGACGGCCCGGCGGGCGGCGTTGTCGAACACGGTCACGCCGGTGCTGTCTTTGAACAGGAAGCCGTCGCTGAAGGTGGAATAGACGAAAGGATAAGTGTAAGCTTCCGAGAAGATGTTGCGGCTGTACTTGAAGTCGTGGTGTGGCAGGCCGAGCTGTCCGAGCAGCGTGGCGGGCATGTCGCTTTGGTTCATCAGGGTGTGGACTACCGCCGGGCTTTTTACGGCTCCGCCCAGCCAGAGCATGGGGATGCGGTAGAAACCGGGTGAGGTGACATTCAGCTTGTCCGAGCTGCCGTGGTCGGGCAGGCAGACTATCAGCAGGTTCTTCCATGCCGGAAGCTGCTTGAGGCGGTCGATGAACGTGCCCAGACAATGGTCCGTGTAGGCGAAAGAGTTGAGGCGCGGGTCTTCCAACCGTTTGTAAGGCACCTCGAACGGCTCGTGGCTGCTGAGGGTGAGGAATCCCGTGTGCCACAGTCGGCCGGCTGGGCGGGCTTTGATCATCTCAAGCAGCCGGTTAAAGGTGTATTCGTCATGCGCTCCCCAGGAGCTGGACGTGCGCTCCTGTAGGCTGAAGTCCGTGTCGCTGGTCAGATGCTGGTAGCCGGTGGTGGTGAAGTAGCTCCGCATGTTGGTGAAGTTGATGTCGCCGCCGTAGAGGAAGTCCGTTTCATAGCCTGCTTCACGCAGGGTGCGTGCGATGCCGGGCAGGAGGCGGGATTGGGCCGGAATCTTCATGATGGATGTGGTGGGGTAGCTGACGTGTCCGCTCAAGGCGCTCACCAGTCCGCGGTCGGTGCGGAAACTGTTGGCATAGACTTGGTCGAAGAACACGCCTTCGCGGATGAGGCGGCTTAGGTTGGGGGCCACGTCCTTTGCTCCTCCCAGTTCCTTCACGTACTCGCCGCCGAAGCCTTCGAGAATGATGATGAGCAGGTTCGGGCGCGGGGTGTTCAGCAGCTGCCGGGTGCAGTCTTCCGTGGAGGCGGGATAAAGGGACGCATAGGCGGCAGCCCGTTCTTTCTCGTCCAGATAGTTGTATTTTCCGGCAAAGTCTTCCGATTTGTTCCAGGAGTACATCAGGTTGAAGGCCGGATTGATGGCCGAATGGTTGAGGAAGGTGTTCTCGCTGAAATAGGCGTTGCCCACGTTCATGGTGGATTTCCCGACGCCTCCCCGTATGGACAGGAATATCAGGCCGCCCGTGAGGATGTAGGCCAGGTTGCGGGGAACCATCCTGAGGCTGACGGATAGCGGGTTGAACAGCTTGGGGGTGGTTTTGATGCAGCTCCATGACAAGAGGAATGCGAACAGGGACATCCACAGCAGGCGGAGCAGGATGTAGCCGGCGGACACGCTGGCCAGGGCCTGTTTGGGCGCGTCCATGTAGTTGAAGATGGTGGCGTCCAGTTTGAACTTCCAGAAGGTGTAGAGCGATGTGTCCGCCACGCAAATCACGGATAGCAGTATGGCTATGAGGATGAAGTAGGGGCGCAGGATGGTCCTCGGGTTGAGGCGCACCCAGATGCTGGCCCATATCACGATGAACGGCAGGATGAGCAGATAGCCTGTGGTGGACATGTCCAGACCCAACCCGTGGCGAAGCACCTGGAACAGCTCTCCGGCGGATGCCGTCCCGTTTGAGTAGATGAAAAGGACTTTCTGCAGGAAAAAGAAGAGCAGGAATACGATGAAAAGTTTGGCGAGATAAAATATGCGTGCTACCATATTATATATAGGAATATAAGGTGAAAGCCTATTTGCGGCCGAAATCTGCCGGAATCTCGCCCCACTGTTCCGTCTCCCATTTGCGGACCGGGATGTCGGTAGGGTGGGCCTTGAGCCAGTTTTCGGCCCGTTCGATCATCTGGAAAAGGGCTTCCGTGCGGGGGGTGCGTTCCAGCTTGGTCTTGCAGCGTTTCTGGCGTACCCATCCGATAGCGTTCCGGCTGTCGGAGTATACGGGCATACGGATGCCTTTCCGGTCTATCAGGGCGAGGGCGTGTACGATGGCCAGAAACTCGCCGATATTGTTGGTGCCGTATACGGGGCCGAAGCGGAACACGGTCTCTCCCGTGCGGAGATAGATACCCCGGTATTCCATGGGGCCGGGATTCCCGCTGCAGGCCGCGTCCACGGCCAAGGCCTCGGCGCATACCGCCGCGGGGAGGGGCAGGACCGTGTCGTTCCGGTAAGCCGGCACGTCGGCCGGTCCTGTGGCGGGGGCGTTGGCTGTTTTCTTTCGGATGTAGAGGTAGGGAGATGAGCTGTAAGCTTTCTCGGCTTCCTCCCGGGTGTCGAACGACTTGTAGACGGCCCCCTCAAAGCCGTTGATTTGCAGTTTGCAGTCAGTCCAGGAAGTATAAATCCCCGGACTGACCCCATTCCACACCACGTAAAACTTGTTCTTCCCCATTTCTTGGCATGGGCTTTTTTACATCCGTTCCGGCACCTCGATGCCCAGCAGTCCCATGCCTGTGCGGACAATCTTGGCCACATTGGCGGAGAGGACGAGGCGGAAGAGTTTCTTCTTTTCGTCTTCCTCATGCAGGATGCTGAAATCATGGTAGAACTGGTTGTATTCTTTCACCAGGTCATAACAGTAGTTGGCGATGCAGCTTGGGTTGTAGTCGCTGCCCGCCTGACGCACGACGGCGGGGAAGTCGGCAAGCATCTGGATCAGTCCGATTTCCTTTTCGCTTACTTCCGTGTCGGCCGGCAGTGTGTCCGGGATGTCCAAGCCGGCTTCGGCTGCCTTGCGCAGGATAGAGCGTATGCGGGCGTAGGTATATTGGATGAACGGGCCTGTGTTGCCGTTGAAATCGATGCTTTCTGCCGGGTTGAACAGCATGTTTTTCCGTGCGTCCACTTTCAGGATGAAGTATTTCAAGGCTCCCAGTCCCACGATGCGGGCTATTTCGTTCGCTTCCTCCTCGCTCAGGTCTGTAAGCTTGTTGATTTTGTCTTCCGACATCTTCTTGGCGCCTGCGATCATCTCGGCGATGAGGTCGTCCGCATCCACCACGGTGCCTTCGCGGCTTTTCATCTTGCCGTTGGGCAGTTCCACCATGCCGTAGGAGAAGTGCACGAGGCTCTTTCCCCATTCGAAGCCCAGTTTGTCGAGCAGGATGGAAAGCACTTGGAAGTGGTAGTTCTGTTCGTTGCCCACCACGTAAATCATCTTGTCTATCGGATAGTCGCGGAAGCGGAGCTTGGCCGTGCCGATGTCTTGGGTCATGTAGACCGATGTGCCGTCGGCGCGGAGCAGGAGCTTCTCGTCCAACCCTTCGGCGGTGAGGTCGGCCCACACGGAACCGTCCTCCTTGCGGTAGAACAGCCCTTTCTCCAGCCCTTCCATCACTTTCTCCTTGCCTTCGAGATAGGTGTCCGATTCATAGTAAATCTTGTCGAAGCTTACTCCCAGGGCTTTGTAGGTTTCGTCGAACCCTTTGTACACCCATTCGTTCATCTTGCGCCAGAGGGCACGCACTTCCGGGTCGCCCTGTTCCCATTTGACAAGCATCTCGCGGGCTTCCTTGATGAGCGGGGCCTCGTTCTTGGCCTCTTCCTCGCTCATGCCTTTGTCCGTCAGTTCCTTGACTTCCTCCTTGTAATGCTTGTCGAAGGCCACGTAGTAGTCGCCCACGAGATGGTCGCCTTTGATGCCGGTAGTTTCTGGGGTGGCCCCGTTGCCGTACTTTAGCCAGGCCAGCATACTTTTGCAGATGTGTATGCCGCGGTCGTTGACGATATTGGTCTTGACCACCTTGTTGCCGTTGGCGGACATGATGCGTGCCAGGGCGTTTCCCAGCAGGTTGTTGCGCACGTGGCCCAGATGCAGCGGCTTGTTGGTGTTGGGCGAGGAGTATTCGATCATGACCAGTGGTGAGGCTTCCGTGGCGGCTGTCAGTCCGAAATGCTCGTCCTGGTGCATGTCGGTGAGCAGCTCGGTCCAGCTTTCCGGCGAGATGACAAGGTTCAGGAAGCCTTTGACGGCATTGAAGCCGGATACGACATGGGGAATCTCCGCTTTCAGGTAATTCCCTATTTCCTGTGCTGTCTCTTCGGGTTTCTTATGGGAGATTTTCAGGAACGGGAAGACCACGAGCGTCAGGTGCCCCGTGAATTCCTTTTTCGTCTTTTGGAGTTGCACCGTTTGGGCGGGTACTTCTTGCCCGTATAAGGTCTTGATGCCGCTGATGACGGCTTCCGCGATTTTGTTTTCTATCTTCATGACTTTGTTTTTACCGGTTCGTTCAGGCTGCAAAGATACATAAAAAAGGGAAGCAAACGCGTTTGCTTCCCTCCTTTTTTCGGATAATTCCGGCTGGCATCGGATTACTGGATAGCCTCTGTCAGTTCGGCACCGGCCTTGAATTTCGCGATTTTCTTGGCTTCGATGGTGATTTGCTCTTTGGTCCTGGGGTTGATGCCGGTACGGCTGGGCCTTTCGCTGATGGAGAATGTCCCGAATCCTACGAGCGCGACCTTGTCGCCTTCCTTTAATGCGTCGGAGATGGCGTTGAGGGTAGCGTCCAACGCTTTCTTGGCTTCAGCTTTGTTCAAGCCTGCATTCTCTGCAATGGCGTTGATGAGTTCTGTTTTGTTCATTTGATGAAGTAATTAAGTAGACAATAAATTCAAGTTTCGTATCTTTCTTTGCAAATGTATGTAAATTGGGCGTTAAAACAAACTTTTTCGTTGAAAAAATATTTCTTTTTATGAAAAAGCATACAGTTGGAGGGATTATTTTAAATGGAATGGAATAAAATTCGTATTTTTGCGGTCGCAATCAACCCTGAAAACAGAGTAAGAAGATGATGAATATGCCTCCCGTGACGAAGAACCTGATTATTATCAACTTGTTGTTCTTCCTGGCTAAAATTGTTTCGGTACGCTACGGCGTGGATTTGGATAATGTGTTGGGCCTGCATTTCTTTCTGGCTCCCGACTTTGGCTTTTATCAGTTCTTCACTTACATGTTCATGCACGGCGGCGTCGCCCACATCGTGTTCAACATGTTTGCCGTATGGATGTTCGGCCGTGTCATGGAGTCCTATTGGGGCAGCCGCCGTTTCCTCGTTTATTATATGGTGTGCGGTGTCGGCGCGGGCCTGGTTCAGGAAGGCGTGCAGTATGTGCAATACTTGTGGGAAGGCCTGGCGGCGTATGATTCCGTGAATGTCGGTTATGGTATCATCCCGATGGGGGATTACCTGAACCGCTGGACGACCATCGGGGCTTCCGGTGCGGTATATGGCATTCTGTTGGCCTTCGGCATGTCGTTCCCGAACGAGCGGTTGTTCATCTTTCCCTTGCCGGTACCCATCAAGGCCAAGTATTTTGTGATTGGATACGCAGTCATCGAGCTGCTTTCCGCGCTGGGGAACTCCGGCGACGGAGTGGCCCATTTCGCCCATCTGGGCGGTATGGTGTTCGGCTTGCTGCTGATATTGTATTGGCGTAAGCGCGATGGTGGGTATTATGGCGGTGGAGAGTCGTATTCCGGGAAATTCAAGCGGTGGTTCTTCGACCGGAGGGACCGTTTCTCTTCTTACCGCAGGCCTAAGATGAAAGTGTCTATGGGCGACCGGAAGGACGACTATGAGTATAATGCCCGGAAGAGGGCGGACGAGGAAGAGCTGGACCGCATCCTGGAGAAGGTGCGGCGGTCCGGTTATGCCAGTCTGACGGAGGACGAGAAGCGGAAACTGTTCGATGCGAGCCAACGTTAGGAAAGGCGGGAGCTTGATGGGCTGGCTGCGCCGTTTCCTGTTGCAGCTGGCTGTCGGGGCCAATGTGATGGCGGCCCTGCTGCTGTGGCTGTGCGGCCTGAGCGCGGGGCTGGACCCGGCGGAGCATCCGCGTGTGGCTTTGTTCGGTTTGGGCTTTCCCTTGTTATTGTTGCTGAATCTTGCCTTTGTCTTTTTTTGGCTCGTGTTTTATGTCCGTTATGTCTGGCTGCCTTTCGCGGGAATGATGCTTTCCGTTTCCTATATATATGACTATTGTCCGTTGAACTGGCCGGAAAAGGCACCGGCTGGCGCACTCAAGCTGATGACCTACAACACGGAGTTCCTGGGGCGGGGTGAAAAAGGGGCGGACGGCCGGTCGCCGATGCTGGACTATCTGGCGGCTTCGGATGCCGATATCATCTGTCTTCAGGAAGCTTCGTCGATGAAGGGGCTCAAGGTGGAGTATGCGGACAGTATCATGAAAGCGTGCGGCTATCAGGTCGCCGGTCTGGATGACGGCAAGCGGGGGGCTTTGTTGGTGTACAGCCGGTTGCCGGTGTTGTCCGCACACCGTGTCGCTTATGAAAGCACGGGAAACGGAAGCATGGCTGTGGAACTGCAATACGGCGGGGACACGGTGCTGCTGGTGAACAACCATCTGGAGTCGTACAAGCTGACGGCGGAGGACAAACTGAAATACAAGGAAATCATAAAGGATCCGGAAAACGGGCACATGGAGGACAATTCCAAGGAGTTGGTGAAGAAAATGGCGGGCGCGAGCCGCGTGCGAGGTCCGCAGGCCGACTCGGTCTTGAATTATATCCATAAGGCGGGACACAAGGCAGTGGTGGTTTGCGGGGATTTCAACGATTCTCCGGTTTCCTATTCTTGCCGCCGGATGTCTTCCGAGTTGTCCAGTGCTTTCCGGCAGTCGGGCAACGGGCTGGGATTGTCTTATAATCAGAAGGGTTTCTATTTCCGCATCGACCATATCTTCGTTTCCGATTATTGGCGGACGTATGAGACCCATGTGGACAAGTCGGCCGTGTGGTCCGACCATTATCCGATGATTACCTACTTGGAAAAGCGTAAAAAAGGGGATTGAGATGCAAATAAATCGTTTTCTTTGCGGCATGAATGTGAAAAAAACGTTATATTTGCGCCCTTGTAGTCAGATTGGCGACTAAATAATAACATCATAATCATAAATTAAAATGCAAAACAAAGGATTTGTTAAAGTTTTCGCTTTACTGCTGACCCTTGTGTGCGTGTTTTATCTATCCTTTTCATTTGTAACTCGTTACCAAATGAACAAGGTGGAGGAAATCACGCAGGCGCAAGGCGAGGAAGCCGGTGCGCGCTATCTGGATTCGGTGTTGAACAATCCGGTATGGCTGGGAGCTTACTCTTTGAAGGACTGCCGTGAGATGGAAATCAGCTTGGGGCTGGACTTGAAGGGGGGCATGAACGTCATCTTGGAGGTTTCGGTGCCTGATGTGGTGAAAGCATTGGCTGACCATAAGACGGATCCCGCTTTCAACAAGGCGGTGGAGCAGGCTGCGAAAGAGGCTAAGAACAGCCAGAGTGATTTTATTACCTTATTCGTGAAGAACTACAAGGCGTTGGCGCCGGACAGCAAGCTGGCCGAATTGTTCGCCACCCAGCAGCTGAAAGGGCGGGTGAACACGCAAAGCACGGACGAAGAGGTGGAGAAGGTGTTGCGCGACGAGGTGGATGCCGCCATCGGTAACTCTTATAATGTGCTTCGTACGCGTATCGACCGTTTCGGCGTGGCCCAGCCTAATATCCAGACACTGGAAGGACAGTCGGGCCGTATCATGGTGGAAATGCCGGGCATCAAGGAGCCTGAACGTGTGCGCAAGCTGTTGCAAGGCAGTGCGAACCTGGAGTTCTGGGAGACTTATAATACGGAGGAAATCGTGCCGTTCCTGGCTTCTTTGGATTCCCGTCTGGCTGCCGACAATGCGGGTGTGGCTGACACGACGGCGCAGGCCCCGGCGGACACGGCGGCTGTTGCCGAGGCCCGGACGGTTGAAGCCGACACGGTGGCCAAGGCTTCTTCCGATGACTTGGCCACAGCCTTGAAGGGCGGTGCGGCTGCAAAGACCGAAGCGGGTTCTGCCGCGGATGAGAGCCTCAGGCGCCAGCATCCTTTGTCATCTGTCCTGCAGCTCGCGCAGGGGCAGATGGGTTGCGTGGTGGGTTATGCCAATTGGCGTGACACCGCGACGGTCAACCGTTATATCCTTTCCGATGCGGCCAGGGAGATTCTTCCCGCCGACTTGAAGCTGTATTGGGGCGTGAAGCCGGTAGGCCGTGGCAACGCGGGTGATGTGTTCGAGCTTTATGCCATCAAGGTGACGGAACGCAGCGGACGGGCACCGCTGGAAGGCGATGTGGTGACGGAAGCCAAGGATGAGTTTGAGCAGAACGGCCGTCCGTGCGTGAGCATGACGATGAATTCGGACGGGGCGCGCCGTTGGGCGGCCCTGACTAAGAAGAATGTACACCGGGCCATCGCCATCGTGCTGGACGGGTATGTGTACAGTGCGCCGACGGTGCAGAACGAGATTACGGGCGGTGTGTCCTCCATCACGGGCAACTTCACGGTGGAAGACACGCGCGACTTGGCCAATGTGCTGAATACCGGTAAGATGCCGGCACCGGCCCATATCGTGTCCGAGCAGTTCGTCGGTCCTACCCTGGGGCAGGAATCCATCAACCAAGGTTTCACTTCGTTTGTGATTGCTTTCATCCTGCTGATGGTCTTCATGTGTGGCATGTACGGCTTCATCCCCGGTATGGTGGCCAACGGAGCCTTGGTGCTGAACTTCTTCTTCACGCTGGGCGTGCTGACCTCGTTCCAGGCGGCGTTGACGCTGTCCGGTATCGCCGGTATGGTGCTTTCGTTGGGTATGGCGGTGGATGCCAATGTGCTGATTTATGAGCGCACGAAGGAAGAGCTGAGGGCCGGGAAGAATGTGAAGACGGCTTTGGCGGACGGTTATTCCAACGCTTTCTCGGCCATCTTCGACTCCAACCTGACATCCATCATTACGGGTATTATCCTTTATAACTTCGGCACCGGACCGATTCGCGGTTTTGCCACCACGTTGATCATCGGTATCTTGGTGTCGTTCTTCACTGCGGTGTTCCTGACCCGTATTGTGTATGAACACTTCCTGAACAAGGAGAAGTGGATGCACCTTCAGTTCACGACGAAGGTGTCCCGCAAGTTCTTGCACGACACGCACTATAAGTTCATGAGCATGTACAAGAAGTCATTCGCCGTGTTCGGCGTGCTGCTGGTGGTGGGCATCGCTTCCATGGCTGTGCGCGGTTTGAGCAAGGGTATTGACTTTACGGGCGGACGTAATTTCGTAGTGGTCTTCGACCAGCAGGTGGAACCGGAGACTGTGCGCGGCTTGTTGCAAGACAAGTTCGGCGATGCCAACGTGCAGGTGATTGCCTTGGGTACGGACCACAAGACTGTGCGTATTTCCACGAACTACCGTATCGACGAGGAAGGCACGGAGGTGGACTCTGATATCGAGGCCACTTTGTTCGAGGTACTGAAGGGCGGCGGCTTGCTGGCTTCCGACCTTGACTTGGAGACTTTTATCAACCGTGACGAGCGTGCGGGAGGCTCCATCATCAGTTCGGAGAAGGTGGGGCCGTCCGTGGCGGAAGACATCACTTACGGTGCCATCGTGTCCGTGGTGTTGGCGTTGGTGGCCATCTTCCTCTACATCTTGCTGCGTTTCCGCAACGTGTCTTTCTCTGTGGGTGCCGTGGTGGCCCTGACGGTGGATACCTTGTTGATTATCGGGGTTTATTCGATTTGCTGGGGATGGGTACCGTTCTCTTTGGAGGTGGACCAGACGTTCATCGGTGCCATCCTGACGGCTATCGGTTATTCTATCAATGACAAGGTGGTGGTGTTCGACCGTATACGTGAGTTCCTTCGCCTTTATCCCAACCGTGACAGGCAGCGTCTGTTCAATGATTCTTTGAATACTACGTTGACGCGTACCATCAACACCTCTATGACGACGTTGATTGTGTTGCTGTGTATCTTCTTCCTGGGTGGGGACAGCATCCGCAGCTTCTCGTTCGCCATGATTTTGGGTGTGATTATCGGTACCTGCTCGTCCATCTTCATGGCTGCACCGGTGGCGTTCCTGACCTTGGGGCATCGCATCAAGCAAGGTGCTGACCTGGGTGAGGGAGACGGTGCGAAGTAAGCGTCGGGTTCTAATCCGTATGATATATGGGGGAGCGGTTCGCGGGAGCCGCTCCCCCTTAACGTATCAGGTGTGTGGTCTTCGGAAAGCAAAAAGATAGATCTTCTCGGGATTCCCTTTCTTGCTGAAGTTTTTCTTGAAGGAGCGGTAATAGCCCTTGTCTTTGAATGGCACGAATAGGGATTCGGATGTTAAAGTGCGGTGTCGAGAATTTTTTGCCTAATATAAATAGGTGTATTTTCCTTTTTTGGAAGAAAAGTTGTTTTTTCCTGAAAAAAGTCCCCGCTATGTTTGGCGGTGAATGGAAAAGGGCGTACCTTTGCACTCGCTTTCGGGGACGACCCGGGGCGGATGAAAGAGTTCATTGATAGACTTACATAGA
>CALUIS010000027.1 GCA_944320765.1 uncultured Paraprevotella sp. | reverse complement strand
TAAATTTTAGGTTACGCATAAGTTACTGATTAAAAAGATATTATAAGCGGCAGGTACGATTACCGTACGCACCGCAAAAAGCTCTGAAAGTCTTAACTTCCAGAGCTTTTTTGTTTCTGCTTGCGAATAAATTATCGGCAAAAACGGATGCCAAGCCAAGCGTTTTTCGTACTTTTGCATGTCTTAACGGAAAGCGTCATGATCAGACCCGTAAAACCAGAGGATGCGACAGACATCGCAAACATCTATAACGAATATGTCCTACACAGCGTGGCCACATTCGAGACCGAAGCCGTCTCCGTACCGGAGATGCGCGGACGTATCGAACGGTTTTCCGCGCAATTTCCCTATTTTGTATTCGAAGATGGGAACCACGTGGCAGGATATGCGTACGCCCACTTATGGCAGGAACGGGCGGCCTATCGCCAAACGTGGGAAACGACGGTCTATGTATCCGGCCGACACGCGGGAAAAGGCATCGGCACACAACTCATGTCACGGCTCATCCTGTCATGCCACGAGGCCGGATGCCACGCGCTCATAGCCTGCATCACCCACGAAAATGCAGGAAGCCGCCGGCTGCACCAGAAACTTGGATTCCGGCAGGTGTCGCTTTTTAAAGAAGTTGGCTGGAAGTTCGGAAGATGGCTGGACGTATCCGACTGGGAACTGCTCTTGTAACTCTTCTATTTATTGTCATTCATCAAATCATCATGGAACAGAACACTTACGACTTCCCTCAAAAGGAGTCCATGGGACACACCCCGCTCAACAATATCATCAACTCCAAACTCATCGCCTACGTCATAGGCATCCTGCTGTGGGTGGAAGGCGGCCTATTCCTCTGCTGCATGGGAGTCTCGCTGTTTTATCACGAACCCACATACTTGGACTTCCTCTATTCCACGGGCATCAACCTCGTCATCGGCGGCTTGCTGGTATGCTACGGCAAAGGGGCCAAGACATGGATGACCCGCCGTGACGGATACTGCATCGTCACCCTCACCTGGCTGATGTTCACCCTGCTGGGCATGTTGCCTTTCCTCACCAGCGGAGAGATTCCGTCCGTGGCGGGAGCCTTCTTCGAGACCATGTCCGGCTTCACCACCACGGGGTTCACCGTGGTAGACCACTTGGACACCATGCCCAAGGGGATGCTCTTCTGGCGGGCACTGACGCAATGGGTCGGGGGCTTGGGTATCGTCTGCTTCACCATCGCCCTGCTGCCCATCTTCGGGGGAGGCAACCTGCAACTGTTCAGCGCGGAAGCCACCGGCGTGACGCACGACAAGCTGCACCCGAAAATCAGCATGACCACCAAACTGATCTGGACGGTCTACATCATCCTTACCATCGCCTGCATAGCCCTGTTGTGGGCAGGCGGGATGGGATGGTTCGACAGCGTATGCCACTCGTTCAGCATCATGGCCACCGGAGGCTATTCCACCAAACAGGCCAGCATCGCCTTCTGGAACTCCCCGTTCATAGAATACGTCACCTCGGCCTTCATGCTCGTCGCCAGCCTGAACTTCTCCCTGCTGGTCCTTTGCCTGCAAGGCAAATTCAGCAAATTCTTCAAGGACGGGGAGATGAAATGGTTCCTGGGGTCCGTCGGAATCATCACCCTCATGATTACCGCCGCATTGTTCTTCATGAAAGACTATCCGCTGGAGGAAGCCTTCCGCAAGGCGCTGTTCCAGGTCTCCACCATCCATACCTCCTGCGGCCTGGTCACCGACGACTACACCTTGTGGCCCCAGTTCACATGGATTCTTCTGATTTTCGCCATGCTGGCCGGCGGCTGTACGGGTTCCACGGCCGGCGGCATCAAGAACATGCGCATCATGATCCTGTACCACGCCATCCGGAACCATTTCAAGAGGATGATCCACCCCAACGCCATCCTGCCGGTACGCGTCAACCAGCATGTGCTGTCCCCCACCCTGCTGAACGGCGTGACCACCTTCACCGTCTTCTATCTGCTGTGCGGCCTCGTGGGCTGCTTCCTGCTGACCCTCTTCGGTCTGGACTTCCTGGAGGCGTTCACCTCCGCAGTGTCCGCCATGGGCAACGTGGGCGTGGGCTTCGGATGCTACGGGCCGGCCTACACCATGAGTTCCATGCCGGACATCTGCCAGTGGATCATCTCCTTCCTCATGTTCATCGGCCGTCTGGAACTGTTCAGCGTGCTGATACTCTTCAGTCCCGTGTTCTGGAAAGAATGGTAAAAGCGGACGAATCCGCCTTTCCTTCTCTCTTTTTTAGGACATGTCATGCCCGTATGTCGGTACAATAGTTTATCTTTGTGCAGACAAAAAGCTTAGACACATGCAAAACGAACGGTTATCCTGCGCCATCAGGGCAGCCTTGACGGCAGGAAAAGACATACTGGAGATTTACAACGACCCCAAGGCGGACTTCGCCATCGAGCGCAAGGCGGACAACTCCCCGCTGACCATCGCCGACAAACGGGCCAACGAACGCATCACAGGACTATTGTCGGAAACCACTATCCCCATCCTCAGCGAAGAAGGGAAACATCTGGACTATGACGTGCGGCGGGAATGGAAAACCCTTTGGATTGTGGACCCGCTGGACGGCACCAAGGAATTCATCAAACGGAACGGAGAGTTCACGGTCAATATCGCACTGGTGGAGAACGGCGTTCCCGTGATGGGCGTGATTTACGTCCCCGTAGCCCGCACGCTCTATTTCGCCGAAGAGAATATAGGTGCCTACAAACTGAACGGCATAGACTGCCGCTCGGCAGGACTTTCCATCGAAGACCTGACGGAACAAGCCGACCGCCTTCCTTTGGAACAGGCCGACACGAAAGGCTTCGTGGTCGTGGCCTCACGCTCCCACCTCTCCCCCGAAACGGAAGAATACATCCAACAGCTAAGGAAGGAATATGGCGACATCCACCTCATCTCCTGCGGCAGCTCGCTGAAAATCTGCGCCGTGGCCGAAGGTTCGGCGGACATCTATCCGCGTTTCGCCCCTACCATGGAATGGGATACGGCGGCCGGGCACGCCATCGCACGGGCCGCCGGCAGGAACATTTACCAGACGGACGAGAAGACACCGCTGCACTACAACAAAGAAGACCTGCTGAATCCGTGGTTCATCGTGAAATGAAATAATCGCATTCACGTCCGGACCGAACGACTCTCCGTGGCCGCCACCACCCAGATGCCGACCTCGTAAAGCAGCCACATGGGAAAAGACACCAACAGAAGCGTGAACACATCGGACGTGGGGGTGATGACGGCAGCCACGACCAGGACCACCACCACGGCATGACGGCGGTAGCGGCGAAGAAACGCCGCATCCAGTACCCCGAAACGGGCCAGCAGCCAGCACACGACGGGAATCTCGAACACGATGCCCAGCATGAGGCTCATCGTCAGCAACGTATCCATATAGGACTGCAACGTGATGGCGTTCTCCACCTCCGCACTCACCTGATAAGTACCCAGGAAACGGAAAGTGAGAGGGAATATCAGGAAATAGTTCAGCGCCACGCCCAGCAGGAACATCACATACCCCGCCCCCACCGTGCGCACGGCATAACGCCGCTCATTTTCGTAAAGTGCGGGCGACACGAAGCGGAACAGCAAATAAACCACATACGGGGAAGCGCAAAGCAACCCCGCATAAAGCGCCGCCTTCATGTGGATGACAAACTGTTCGGCCAACGCCGTATTAATCAGACGGACCGAGAAATCCTCCGGCATCATGCCCGCTATCCCCAATCCGCCACCCAGCCATTCAAGAAAGCGATAGGTGCAGAATCCGGAATCCTTGGGGGCAAGGACCACACGGAACAGCTCTTCTTTAAAGAAGAAAGCCACAATCCCGCACAAGGCCGTCACGCCGATGGCCCGCAGCAGGCAGCCGCGCAACACGTCAAGATGGTCCCAGAATGTCCCTGTCGCCCCGTTTTCGTCAGGCATTCCCATGCTTCCCGTCTTCCTCCTTCACGGCCTCGTCCTTTTTCACCGCATTGCCTTCCTCTTTCTTGTCCTGAGGGGCATCCACCCCGTTCATCCCATCCTTGAAGCTCTTCACCCCCTTGCCCAATCCTTTCATCAGTTCGGGAATCTTCTTCCCGCCAAAGAAAAGCAGCACGATGAGGAGGATGAAAAGAATCTCCTGCGTTCCGATACCAAACATAATCCTTATATCAATTAAACAAATACTACAAAGTTTCCTGTTTCAATTTCTCCACATAATCGTCTATGCGGTGCAGCTCCTTCGGGATGTCGATGCCCTGAGGGCAATGCGGGTTACACTGCCCGCATCCCGTGCAATGGTCGGCTTGCCGGAGTTTGGGGACGCTCCGGTCATAACCGACCAGATAAGCCCGCCGTGCCTTCCTGTATTCCTCGCTCTGCGAACTTTGCGGAATGTTTCCCTCGTTCAGGCACTTGTTATAGTGCAGCAGGACGGCAGGGATGTCGATGCCGTAAGGACAAGGCATACAATACTTGCAATCGTTGCAGGGAATCGTGTCGAACTCCATCATCAGCTTGGCCGTGTCCAGAAGGAACTGGAACTCTTCTTCCGACAACGGCCTGAGAGGGCTGTAGGTACGCAGGTTGTCCTGCAGGTGTTCCATCCGCGTCATGCCGCTCAGCACGGTGAGCACGCCGGGAAAGTTCCCGGCAAAGCGGAAAGCCCACGAAGCGACGCTGCTCCCCGGAGCGCGTTGCTTGAAACGCGCCACGATGTTGTCCGGCACATTGGAAAGCCGGCCTCCCAGAAGAGGCTCCATGATGATGGCCGGGATTCCCCGCTTGGAGAGTTCCCCGTAAAGGTACTCGGCATCCGTATTCCTCTCATTGTTCTGCTTGGCATGCCGCCAGTCCAGGTAATTCAGCTGGATTTGCACGAAGTCCCATTTGAATTCGTCATGGCGCGACAACAGGTAGTCGAACACACGGACATCGCCATGGTATGAGAACCCCAGGTTCCGGATGCGTCCGGCCTCACGCTCTTTCAAAAGGAAGTCCACCATCCCGTTGTCGAAGAAGCGTTCGTTGAGCAGCCCCATGCCATCCCCGCCGCCCACGGAGTGCAACAGATAATAGTCAATATGGTCCACCTGCAGCTCCTCGAACGACCTGCGGTACATCGCGATGGAATTCTCCCGCGTGTAATTGGAGAAGTTGGACAGCTTCGTCGCCACGAAATAGCTCTCGCGCGGATGCCGGCTCAAGGCTATGCCCGTGGCACGTTCCGACAAGCCGCGGCAGTACGCGGGCGACGTGTCGAAATAATTCACGCTGTGCGCCATGGCATAGTCCACCAATTCGTTCACCATCTCCTGGTCTATCTCGTCGCTCTCCCCGCGGAAAGGCAGGCGCATCATGCCGAATCCCAACAGCGACACCTTGTCGCCCGTGGTGGGACTCGTCCGGACCGTCATCTGCCCTGCGGGCACTTCTCCCGTTTCGCCGCCAGCCCCCGTCTCCCTCTTCCCGGGACCGCAACCATACATCGCCGCCGAAGTGGCCGCCGCTCCCGCCCCGAGCAGTTTGAGGAACTTACGGCGACCCATTTCCTTATTCTGACTCTTCTGTTCCATACTTTATATCTATTATATATTAGATGAAACTATGCACCTCATGCCCTTCCACGTGAATCGCACTGAACGGCCGCGCCGGACACAGGTTCTCACAAGCCCCGCAACCGATGCAACGGGCCTCGTTCACGACAGGCAACTTGCGCGAAGCGGGATTCCCCGCGGCCGAAGGCACCATCTGTATCGCCCCGGAAGGACAGTGGCGGGCACAGTTGCCGCATTCCACGCCATCGGTATTCACGATGCAGTTTTCCGGATGGAACACGGCATGACCTATTTGTATGGCCGACTTGTCAGCCTTCGTCACCAGCCGTATCGCCCCGTCAGGACAGACCTCCGAGCATCGGACGCATTCCGGCCGGCAATATCCCCGCTCATAGGACATCTCGGGCTGCATCCACGTCCCCAGCGCGGAAGACGGGCGCAGCACCCCGTTCGGACAGGCCGACACACAAAGCTGACAGGCCGTGCAATGGTTCGAGAAATGCCGAAGCCCTTGCGAGCCGGCCGGCTTCAGCGGCACTTTCCGCTCCGGCACTTTCTTCTCCTCTATGGCAGCCAGTCCGCCGTCCACCTTCTTCTCCTGCGCCTTCAGCCATGTCCCGGCGGCAAACAATGAGGCCACCGTCAGGAAACTGCGGCGCGAGCTGTCAGGACTTTCCGGGGTGGCGGGTTCCTTCCCCACAGCCTTCGGATGCACGTAGCGTACCGCCCCCTTCGGGCACTTGGCGATACAGTCCATACACGCCACACAACGGCTATAGTCTATCTCATGCGACTTGATATGAATGCAGGACGACTTGCAGTTCCGCTCGCAAAGATTGCAGTTGACACACTTCGAGGCGTCGATGACCGGCCTGAACCAGGCGTAACGGGACAAGAATCCCAACAACGTGCCGACCGGACACACCGTATTGCAATAAGTCCGACCGTTTCTCCATGCCAACACCACCAACACCACAAAGGTCACTGCCGCCACGACCAGCACGGGCAAGCCCTTCATCCACACGTCCGTCTCATAAAAGGCATAGCTGTCCGCCCGCTCGGCCATATAGGCCAACGCATTGTTCCCCCAACGGTAAAGTGGCGCGAACAAGTTGGCCGCCATACGCCCGTAAGCGCTGTAGGGTTCCACCAGTCCGGCCCAACTGATGCAGCCGGCTACCGACAAAACGATGAACGCCACCAACATGGCATAGCGCAACCCGGACAGCGCGGAAAAGTAGCGGAAACGGTTCTTCCGGAACCGTCCGCCCAAACGGGACACCACATCCTGGAACACGCCCAGCGGGCATATCACGGAACAATACAACCGGCCGAACACCAACGTCAGCAGCACCAGCCCCGCCACCACCGCCACGTTCAAAGCCAACAGCGCGGGGACAAACTGAATCTTGGCCGTCCACCCGAACCAAAGATGCCATACCCCCGTAAAATCGAGAAACAGCATCGTGACCAAGAAGAAGAAGACGGCAGCCAGCCACTGCCTGATCCTTTTTAAAACCATAACCACTTCATTCTATACATCCTCTGACTGCAAAGATAACAGCTTATTCCCAACCAACAAGCGTTCCTATCCCAGAAATGCCTACCATTTTTACAGAAAAGGAGCATTTGAATTACAAAAAAGAACGAAACGAACAGCGATTATCCCAATTTGATATTTGCAAAGTCTAAAAAAACAAATATCTTTGCAGTGCAAACAACCACAAAAAAACATCGCATGTATAAAGCAACAATCGGGACCAATGCCGGCAAGGTCTGGCACGCCCTCCAGGAAACCACGGAAATCAAGCTTCCAGATTTGGCCACGAAATTGTGCCTGAGCGTGGAAGACACGGCTCTTGCCATCGGATGGCTGGCACGCGAGAGCAAGATTTTCATCCGCCAGAAAGACAATGAGATTTGGGTGTCCGAGAAGCCTGAAATCATGTTCAGCTTCGGATAACCCCCACTAAGCCACAAGTGTTCCGAATGCAGGAGACAAGGGACGGGCGGACGCTATTCTTACCACAGGAAAACGTCCGCCCGTCCTTTTTTTAAAGGCAAACGCCTTGCCGCCTGCCTTTTTTAATGTACCTTTGCGTCCTGATAGGCAAGAAAGCTATCCGTTAATATCCATTTAATCCACAGTCTCACTATGTTCAAAGAAAACAAAGGGGAAGTGTTGCACGGCATCCTGCTCATCGTGTTGTTCTCATTTTCCGCCTCCTACATCGCAGAATTCGACTTCGTGAAGAAGCTCTCGTTCAGCCCGCTGATTGTCGGCATCATCCTGGGAATGCTCTACGCCAACAGCCTGCGCAACAAGCTGCCCGAGACATGGGTGCCGGGCATCAAGTTCTGCTCCAAACAAATCCTGCGCACCGGCGTAGTCCTCTATGGCTTCAAGCTCACGTTCCAGCAAGTCATGGCCATCGGCCTTCCGGCCATCACGGCCGACCTCGTCATCGTGGCCGGAACGCTGCTGCTGGGCATACTGCTCGGCAAACTGTTCAAGGTGGACGGGCAGACGGCCCTGATGACCTCCACCGGCAGTGCCATCTGCGGGGCGGCGGCCGTGCTCGGCGCGGAACCGGTGGTGCGCTGCGAACCCCACAAGACAGCCGTGGCCGTATCCACCGTCGTCATCTTCGGCACGCTCTCCATGTTCCTCTACCCCGTCATGTACCGTGCCGGGTGGCTGGACGGGCTGAGCGACCAGGCCGTTGCCGTCTACGTAGGCTCCACCCTGCACGAAGTGGCCCACGTCGTAGGGGCGGGCAACGCCATCGATGCCGCAGGCGGACAGGTGGCCGATGCCGCCACCATCACCAAGATGATCCGCGTCATGCTGCTGGCCCCCGCGCTGGTCATCATGAGCCTCTTCCTCTCGCGCCGCCGCAAAGGCAGTGCCGACGGCCCCGTGCAGAAGAGCAAAATCACCATCCCCTGGTTTGCCTTCTACTTCCTGCTGGTCATCGGCCTCAACTCCCTGCTACAGTCCGCCGCCTTCATTCCGGCAGAGACATTGCGGGCCGGCATCGGCTTCATCAACGACGTGGACACCTTCCTGCTCACCATGGCCATGACGGCCCTTGGCGCGGAGACCAGCATCGACAAGTTCAAGCAGGCCGGTGCCAAGCCGTTCTACCTGGCCGGCGCGCTCTACCTTTGGCTGGTGCTGGGAGGATATGCCATCGTCAAGCTCCTCTTCCGAGCCGGATGAAACCGGGCGAAAGGCAAAAGGACACAACAAGATTTCAAGAAAAAAGACCTTCAGACATGACAGACAGAGCACCATCGGTCCTGCTGATTTACACAGGAGGAACCATCGGAATGATTGAAAACCCCGAGACCGGGGCCTTGGAAAGCTTCAACTTCGACCATCTGCTGAGGTTCGTGCCGGAACTGAAACGGTTCAACTACCATATCAACACCTATTCCTTCGAGCCGCCCATCGACTCGTCGGACATGGAACCCTACCACTGGGCGCGGCTGGTGCGCATCGTAGAACGCAACTACGGGCAATACGACGGCTTCGTCATCCTGCATGGCACGGACACCATGGCCTACACGGCGTCGGCCATGAGCTTCATGCTGGAAAACCTTTCCAAGCCCGTCATCCTCACCGGCTCGCAGCTGCCCATGGGAATGCTCCGCACCGACGGCAAGGAAAACCTCATCACGGCCATCGAAATCGCCGCCGCCAAGAACGCGGACGGCAGCGCGGCGGTGCCGGAGGTGTGCATCTATTTCGAAAAAGACCTGATGCGCGGCAACCGCACCACCAAAATCAACGCGGAGAAGTTCAACGCCTTCAAGTCGTTCAACTACCCCTGCCTCGGCCACAGCGCGATTGACATACAGTTCAAGCCCGAACGCATCCGCCGCCCGGACCCCGGCCGCCCGCTCAAGGCCCACTACCTGTTCGACACCAACGTGGTGGTCCTCACACTCTTCCCCGGCATACAGGAGGACATCATCACCTCCGTGTTCCGCCTACAGGGACTCAAGGCCGTGGTCATGAAGACCTTCGGATCGGGCAACGCGCCGCAGAAGCCGTGGCTCATCCGCCTCATCAGGGAGGCCACCGCAAGGGGGGTCGTCATCATCAACATCACCCAGTGCCAGTCGGGCAGCGTGGAGATGGAACGCTACGAGACGGGGAGGCAGCTGCTCGAGGCCGGCGTCATCAGCGGCTACGACAGCACGCCCGAGTGTGCCCTCACCAAACTGATGTTCCTCCTGGGACACAACCTGCCCCCGGAGGAAATCAGACGGCTGATGGCGACCGACCTGGCCGGCGAGATCACCCTCGAATGACCCCTACTCCACAGTAATATCCTCTACGAATGGGCCGATTTTCAGTCCCAGGTCCTCCAGCCGCTCCGCACGCTTGCCGTTGAGCACGATGTTCTCGAAACGCACGTGGCGCACCATCCCTTCGGGAGAATAGCCCTGCACGACCGAAAGGTTCTCACCCTGTCCCGTATAGGTGATATTGCGGAACGTGACATGCTCCACGTGCCGCCCCGGCCCCGTGCAATAGCGCGGCAGGTTCATCACCCGCAGGTGGAACAGCTGCCCCTCCTGGATATGCTCCACCCGTATGCTGTCGAACGTCACGTGGCGTATCAGGTTGTGGTCGCCCGCGTTGAGGGCCATCACACCCTGGTAGTCGCGGTCATCCTCGTCATGCTCCAGCACGTCGATGTTGCGGAACGTCAGGTTCTCTATCACCTCCCCTTCCGTGGACGTGTCGCCGTGCGTGCCGATGTTGATGGCGTGCGCGATGTCGGCCCACAGCGTGGAATTCGTCACCAGCATGTCGTCCGTGTCGCCGTAGAAGTTCCAGCGGTGGGAGTAGACCGCGATGCAGTCGTCCGAGTTGCGCAGGAACACGTCGTCCACCCTCACGTGGCGGGTGCAGTAGAAGTCCAGCCCGTCGCCCCACCCCTGGTAGCTGAAGGACTTCAGGCCCCGTATGGTCACGTTCTCCGCCACCGCCGCCGTCATGGTGTTGTAGCGGGGGTTCACCACGGCGATGTCTTCCACCGTCAGGTTCTTCACCCAGTTGGCCGACACGCCGTGCGGGGTCTCCAGGATCATCCCGCGCCCGCAGATCCGCACGTTCTCCGTGCTGTCGCAGTTCAGCGTCCCGCGCAGGACGGCCCCCGGGGCCAGATAGACCGTCGTGTTGGAAGGCACCCTGAACGTCCTGCCCTTGGCATCCTCCGGCTCATGCCACCCCGGGCCGAAATACATCACGCCGGGAGCGCCCTCCTCCGGCACGTCAGCCTCCAGTTCATGGGCAAACAGATGAAGGTTGTGCAGCCGGTCGCCATTGCACTCCACCGACAGCTTTTGCGGACGGTCCAGGCGGAACGTCAGGCAATTGCCCTTCACCTGCGGACGGATGCCGCGCGACAGCGGACGGACCGCGGCCTCGCGCAACGTGCCGTTGTTCAGCTGCACCATGACCTCCACCTCCCCGGAAAAATCGAACTGCACCATCGAGGCGTCCGAGTTCGTGTCCATGTCCACCTTCACCTTATATTCATACAAGTCGGTCCACTCCCGGTCGCCCACCTGCCGCACACGGACCGTGAAGTCGTCGTTGTGATACCGGTAATACATCTGTTTCGGCACGGATGCCGTCCTGATTTCCGCCTCCGCACAAACTCCGGCGAAGAGGCACAGGCCGATGCCGAAGCACCAGCGCAACATGTTCTTTTGCATAGATTCTGCCTTTAAGTTTATTATAATACGAACAAGCCCGTTCATTTTCCGCTTCAATTAAGGTTATTTAATAAATTCGTTGGTTTGCAGGATGTCGGCAAAAAGGCCAGAAGCGTGACATCCAGCCTTTCCGGTCCTCCGCGGGAATCGCGTATTCCGCCATGCCGCTCTTGACGTTCTGACAATCACAGTGCAGGCCGGTCCCGCCTCAAAAATAAGGCGGTGCCGTTTGGATATTACAATCAAAGTCACTATTTTCGCTTTCCAAAATACGAAAAAGAAGATGAACGGACTTTTGATAGGTTTGCTGCTGCCGTTTCTCGGAACGGCCCTGGGAGCCGCTTGCGTGTTCCTCATGAAAAGACAAATGCCGGACCTGCTCCAGAAGACCTTGCTGGGATTCGCCTCGGGAGTGATGGTGGCCGCCTCCGTATGGTCGCTGCTGATTCCGGCGATGGAGATGGGCGGCGAGGAGACGGAAGCCGTGCGGGTCGTCCCCGCCGTATGCGGCTTCCTGTGCGGCATCGCGTTCCTCCTGCTCATGGACCGCGTCATCCCCCACCTCCATCTGGGCAGCTCCTCTCCCGAAGGGCCGCGCAGCCGCCTTTCGCGCACCAGTATGCTGGCATTGGCCGTCACCCTTCACAACCTGCCCGAGGGCATGGCCGTCGGCGTGGCGCTGGCCGCCGCCTTGGAACAAAGCAGCTATCTCTCCATGGCCGGGGCCGTGGCGCTCTCGCTGGGCATCGCCATCCAGAATTTCCCCGAAGGGGCCATCGTGTCCATGCCCCTCCGGGCGGAAGGCAACAGCCGCCTCCGCTCGTTCGCCATCGGTGCGCTGAGCGGCGTGGTGGAACCCGCTGGGGCCGTGCTGACCATCCTGCTGGCCGCCTACGTCACCCCCCTGCTGCCCTACCTGCTGGCCTTCGCCGCCGGCGCCATGGTCTACGTGGTGGTGGAGGAACTCATCCCCGAGGCCTCGCAGGGCCGCCATTCCAACATCGGCACCATCGGTTTCGCCGCCGGGTTCTCGCTGATGATGGTGCTGGACGTCGTGTTAGGTTGACCGCCTGGCACGCAGTTCCTTCGGCCCCATCCCGAAGTGCCGCTTCACGTACTTCCCGAAGAAGGAGAGCGACGGGAAGTCCAGCTCCACCATGATTTCCTTGATGCTCTTGTTGGTGTAGAGCAGCAAGTCCGCCACCTCTTTCGTCACGGCCTTGTGTATCAGCTCCGAAGCCGTCTTCCCGGAAGCATTCTTGCACACGGCGGAGAGGTATTTGGGCGTGATGTTCAGCTTGTCGGCATAAAACGACACGGCCCGCGGCTTGGGACGGGTGAGGGCCAGCAAGTCCAGGAAGCTTTTGAACAGGTTCTGCCCCTGCGAATAATTGTAAGTGTCCACCGACACATAGCGCCCCACCACACTATAGAAATCAAAAAGGAACGACTTCAGCAGATTCTGCATGGACTCCTTGTATCTCGGCAGGCTTTGATGTTCCAGCTTGTGCGACATTAAGGCATAATACAAGGAAAAACGGGCATATTCCTCGTCATTGAGGCAAACCACCGGATGAGTGGACAAAAAAGTCATCACGTCCCAGTTGAACATGGAAAAATCCGCCGTGGCCTCCAACACCTTTCTGGAAATGCACAGGCAGTCCATCTGGAAATCATCCGAATGGGCCTCACGCGCAAGCACCGCATGAGGCAGGCACAAAACCATGTCGTGCGCCTTCAGGGCATACTCCTTCCCGTTTATCGTGCAGGCCGAAGTACCCGAAGTCAGCACGCAAAGCACCACCCATTCCATCTTGACCGGCCCCACGTCCGGATTGCCACTCAAAGGTGACCTGATTACAGCGATGTTATCGTCCGACAAAATGCCATGCTCCCGCAGGACGCCGAAATCCTTGTCCAACAACCACAAATCCTCCTTCTCTTTCTCCTTCATCCTTTCAAGTCCTTTCCGTTTGAGGTTGCAAAGTAAGCAAATAGAATCCTATAAACCGACCGGATTCTTCGCAAAGGCTTGCCCAAATGGCATCGAAACTGTCCCGGAAGAGACATTCCGCCCCCCGGGAATGCGGGCGGGCGAGGAACGCCGCACGCAAAACCGCAAGACCTCCCGCGCAATGCGACAGCGTACCCTACGGAGAGGCCCCGGGTACTTGCCGCAGAGTACCCGGGTACTTGGAGCAAAGTACTCGAGTACTTGGAGCAAAGTACTGGCGCGGCAACAAGAATCGCGTTCATTATGCCATGTTGAAAGGCAAAGATGACGAGAAAGCTGAATCAGACCACAGTCCTACGGAGACATTGTTCCAACATTTGAAAACACTATTGGACAGGGTGGACTTTTCCAATCAGTTCCATTCAGAGGAGCAGTTCAAGGATGCCTATGAAAATTCTTGGGAGTCGTCCGACCAAGACTACCACAACAAGAACTATAAGGAAGCCATGACCATATATAAGAAGAAATATAAGTCTCTGGCAAGGCTTTTTGAAAAATTCAAGAGAAACACTAACTCTTGGATAAAGGCAAGGAAACAAGTGGAACAGCATCTGGGCAAGAAAGAAAAGACCAAATACAGGTGGCATACCAGAAAAGCCTTTCTCACTTTGAATGATGATGTAAAACGGGACATTATAAAAGACGAGTAAGACCTTCTCTCCATAAGTTGTCCAAAATTCTGTCCTGACGCTCTTAAAAGAAGTAACAAAGTGACTTAAAAATTTGGACATGAAAACAAGAGAACTTTTTTGAAAGAAGTCAGTTTTACAGAGAGAATTAGAAAAAGTACCACTTAGAAGATCACAGACATAACAGCATTATAAGGTTGTTTTCCAACATCAAATGATAGTTTCTCGCAGAAATACACTATATTTGCACTTGATACAACATTAAAGGCTCAATGAATGACAAGGTAACATATTGGATTGAGATGTCAGATTATGATTTTGACACAGCAAAGGCTATGCTTGAAACCAAGCGTTACCTTTATGTGGCTTTCATGTGCCACCAAACCGTAGAGAAGATCCTGAAAGCATATTGGAGCAATGTGTTGGAAGAACCGCCTTTGAAGATTCATAGCTTATCAAGACTTGCCGAGAAAAGCGGTTTAGACAAGGACATGTCAGAGGAACAAACGGACTTCATAGACGAGCTTGAACCATTAAACATAGAAGCACGTTACCCCTCATATAAGGAGCGGTTGATGAAAAGTCTGACTTCTGACCGTTGCAAAGAACTGATAGAACAAACAGATAAATTAAGAACATGGATAAAGAGCAAGCTATAAAATTGGCACAACGCTATAAGGCAGCGGTAGCAGAACGATTGCCCTTAAAGGCTCTTTACCTTTATGGCTCATACTGCAAAGGCAACCATACAGAGGACAGCGACATAGATATTGCCGTTGTCGTAGAACACATGAGCGATGATTATTTTGAAGATACACCTTTATTATGGAAGCTGAAACGCAAGATAAGCAATCTTATAGAGCCAGTTCTACTTACAGAAGATACTAACAATCCACTCTATGCTGATATTCTCAAAACAGGAATACTGATATAAAAAGTAGTACCTTTTTGAAGAAAGCCTGTTTTATAGGGTGATTCAGAAAAAAGTCCTCATAAATAACATTGCGCGGCTTTACTATTTTGCTTTGGGCAAGAAACATAAGGTAAGCAAGTTGTGTTGGGAATAACCTAAATCTTGATTCATGAATAAAGAGCAAGGCTATCTCAAACACGACTTAATATTATCTTCTATTTCCTGGGCTGTGACAGCATATACAAGTGCAAGTTGCTCAAAACGAGCCATGCAAACATCTTATTAAGGTGACGGGTAGCCATAGACTTTATATAAGCATCCGGTTTCTTCCTCTTCACATACAGGAAAAAGTAAATTTAGCGAATGAAATCAAAACAGTTTCTTAACTTTGCAGCCTAAAACCGCAAGAAGCATGATTTACCCGCAGAATTTCGAGCAAAAGATAGGATTCGACGAGATACGCCGCATGTTGGCCGGACACTGCCTCAGCACGCTCGGGCAGGAGAAAGTGGGACAGATGCAGTTCATGACCGACCTGCACCTTCTCCGCGAACGGCAGGAACAGACCCGGGAGTTCCTGCAAATCCTGGAAGGGGAAGAGGAGTTCCCCGTCCAGGACTTCTACGACGTGCGCCCGGCCATCCGGCGCATCCGCGTGGAAGGCACCTACCTGGACGAGAACGAGCTGTTCGACCTGAAACGCTCGCTCGCCACCCTCATCGCCATCGTGCAGTTCCTGAACAAAGGGGACGAAGAGGAAACGGACGGGGGGACGGAGGGCTACCACGGCCCTTATCCCGCCCTGCACCGCCTGGCGGAAGGCGTCGCCGTGTTCCCGCAAATCGTGTGCCGCATTGACGGGATTCTCGACCGTTATGGAAAAATAAAGGATTCCGCGTCCGCCGAGCTTCTCCGCATCCGCCGCGAACTGGCCTCGGTGGAAGGCAGCATCTCGCGCACCCTGCACGGCATCCTCCGCGACGCGCAGCAAAGCGGCATCGTGGACAAGGACGTGGCCCCCACCATGCGCGACGGACGCCTCGTCATCCCCGTGGCCCCGGCCCTGAAACGGAAAATCAAGGGCATCGTCCACGACGAGTCCGCCACAGGCCGCACCGTGTTCATCGAACCCGCCGAAGTGGTGGAAGCCAACAACCGCATCCGCGAGCTGGAAGGGGAGGAACGCCGCGAAATCATCCGCATCCTGCAGGAGTTCACCGCAGGAATACGTCCATACCATCAGGAGCTTCTTGACTCTTACGGATTCCTGGCCGAGATAGATTTCATCCACGCCAAAGCGGGCCTGGCACGGCAGTTCGACGCCATCCCCCCCGACCTCAAAGGCACACCGCTGATAGACTGGACACTCGCGCGCCATCCCCTATTATATCTCTCCCTGAAACGGCATGGCAAGAAAATCGTGCCGCTCGACATCGAACTGGACAGCCGGCAGCGCATCCTCATCATTTCCGGCCCCAACGCCGGCGGCAAGTCGGTGTGCCTGAAGACCGTGGGCCTCATCCAATACATGATGCAGTGCGGACTGCCCGCCCCCATCGGCGAGAACTCGCGCACCGGCATCTTCGGAAGCATCTTCATCGACATCGGCGACGAGCAAAGCATCGAGGACGACCTCAGCACCTACTCCAGCCACCTGCTGAACATGAAGAACATGATGAAGGCCTGCAACGGCACCAGCCTGCTGCTCATCGACGAGTTCGGTGGCGGCACGGAACCGCAGATCGGGGGCGCCATAGCCGAGGCCGTCCTGAAACGGTTCAACCAGAAACGCACGTTCGGCGTCATCACGACCCACTACCAGAACCTGAAACACTTTGCCGAAGACCACGAGGGAGTGGTCAACGGGGCCATGCTCTACGACCGCCAACACATGCAGGCACTCTTCCAATTGCAGATCGGCAACCCCGGAAGCTCGTTCGCCGTGGAAATCGCACGGAAAATCGGACTGCCCGAGGAGGTCATCGCCGACGCGTCCGAAATCGTGGGCAAAGAGTATATCAACGCGGACAAATACCTGCAGGACATCGTGCGCGACAAACGCTACTGGGAAACCAAACGGCAGACCATCCACCAACGCGAAAAGGAGATGGAAAAAGCCATCGCCCGCTACGAGGAGGAAATCAGCGAGCTGCAACGCAGCCGGAAGGAAATCCTGGGCAAGGCCAAGGAAGAAGCCGAACAGCTGCTCAAAGCCTCCAACGCCAAGATCGAAGGCACCATCAGGGCCATCCGCGAGGCCCAAGCCGAGAAGGAAAGGACACGCGACGCACGGCAGGAACTGAACGAGTTCAAAGCCGCCGTGGAGGAATTCGACCGGACGCAAGAGGACGAGAAGATTGCCCGCAAAATGCAGCAACTGCAGGAACGGCGAAAAAGACAGGCCGAACGGAAAGAAAAGAAAGCCGCCGAGGCCGCCCGGCGGAAAGACGGGACAACCACGGCAGCGGCAGCCGACGAACGGCCCCTGCAACCGGGAGACACCGTACGCATCAAGGGGCAGGCCGCCGTGGGCACCATAGAAGAAATTGGAGACAAGACCGCCATCGTCACCTTCGGCATGATGCGCACCAACGTCAAGCCGGACCGCTTGGAACGCGCCGACCCGCCTTCCCGCAAGGAGACGACGGAGGCCGCCACTTACGTCAGCAGGCAGACCCAAGACGCCGTATACCAGAAGAAACTGAACTTCCGGCAAGACATCGACGTGCGGGGGATGAGAGGCGAGGAGGCGCTCAACGCCATCACGTACTTCATCGATGACGCCATCCTGCTGGGCGTCTCCCGGGTACGCATCCTGCACGGTACCGGTTCGGGCATCCTGCGCACGCTCATCCGGCAATATCTGGCCACCGTCCCCGGGGTCAGGGACTTCAAGGACGAGCATGTCCAGTTCGGCGGGGCAGGCATCACGGTGGTGGATTTGGCCTGATCCTGCCGGCCCCGTCCCGCACAAATGAAGCCCGCCCGTTATTTTTCCGGCCCATCCGCGTCCTAATCAGACATTATTTGCTACCTTTGTACCGGACAAAGCGCATTCTTGCGCGTTTTTTTAGACTTTAAGGAACATCATTATGCTGGAAAGATTTTTAAGTCAAACGACTTTTACGTCACAAGACGACTTTATACAAAACTTCCACGTAAAAGTACCAGAAAACTTCAACTTCGGATACGACGTAGTGGACGCATGGGCGCAGGAAGCCCCGGACAAGATCGCACTGTGCTGGACCAACGACCACGGCGTACACCACGACTTCACGTTTGCCGAAATGAAAGACTACACCGACCGCACGGCTTCCTATTTCCAGTCGCTGGGCATCGGACACGGCGACATGGTCATGCTCATCCTGAAACGGAGGTATGAGTTCTGGTTCGCCATCATCGCGTTGCACAAGCTCGGGGCCGTGGCCATCCCGGCCACCCACCTGCTGACGGGGAAAGACATCGTCTACCGCAACAACGCGGCGGACATCAAGGCGATTGTCTGCGCCGGCGAGGAAGTCATCCTGAACCACGTCAAGGACTCCCTGCCCTATTCCCCTTCCATCAAGCACCTGATTTCGGCAGGCCCCATCGTCCCCCACGGATTCGAGGACTTCCAGAAAGGCGTGCTGCAGGCCGCCCCGTTCGTCCGGCCGGAACGCCCGAACTCGAACGATGACATCTCCCTGATGTATTTCACCTCAGGCACGACAGGCGAGCCCAAGATGGTGGCCCACGACTTCACCTATCCGCTGGGGCATATCGCCACCGGATGCTACTGGCACAACCTGCATCAGGACAGCCTCCATCTGACCGTGGCCGACACGGGATGGGGCAAGGCTGTCTGGGGCAAGCTCTACGGCCAGTGGATTGCCGGAGCCACAGTCTTCGTGTACGACTTCGAGAAGTTCCACGCCGCCGACATCCTGCAGATGATACAGGATTACCATATCACGTCCCTCTGCGCCCCGCCCACGGTGTTCCGCTTCATGATCCATGAGGACATGTCGCGCTACGACCTCTCCTCGCTGCAATACTGCACCATCGCGGGAGAAGCCCTCAACCCGTCGGTATTCGAGACATTCCACAAGCTGACGGGCATCAAGCTGATGGAAGGCTTCGGCCAGACGGAAACCACGCTGACCATCGCCACCTTCCCTTGGATGGAACCCAAACCGGGTTCCATGGGCGTACCCAACCCCGAATACGACGTGGACCTGCTCAAGAGCGACGGGACACGCGCCGGCGTCAACGAACAAGGGCAAATCGTCATCCACACCTCGAAAGGGAAGCCGCTGGGCCTCTTCAAGGAATACTACCGCAATCCCCGCCTTACCCAAGAAGCATGGCACGACGGTATCTACTACACGGGGGATGTGGCCTGGCGTGACGAGGACGGCTACTTCTGGTTCGTGGGCCGGGTGGACGACGTCATCAAGAGTTCCGGCTACCGCATCGGCCCGTTCGAGGTGGAAAGTGCGCTGATGACCCATCCCGCCGTGGTGGAATGCGCCATCACCGGCGTGCCGGACGAGATCCGCGGACAAATCGTGAAGGCCACCATCGTTCTGGCCAAGGACTACCGCGACGTAGACAAGGAAAATCTGGCCAAGACCCTGCAGAACCACGTGAAGCAAGTGACGGCCCCGTACAAATATCCGCGTGTCATCGAATTCGTGGACGAACTGCCCAAGACCATCAGCGGGAAAATCCGCCGGGTGGAAATCCGTGACAAAGACCAACAAAAACAAAAACAATAACAGCAAAATCAAGACATGAAACAGAAAATCTTATGGCTGGCCCTCCTGCTCATCAGCCTGGCCGGCTATGCACAGCCTATCGACTGGAGCAAGAAACTCCCGGCCGACCCGCATGTGGTTTCGGGCAAGCTGCCGAACGGCATCACTTATTATCTCCGCCACAACGAAGAGCCGAAAGACCGTGCCAGCTTCTTCATCATCCGCAATGCCGGCGCCCTCCTGGAAGAGGACGACCAGGACGGGCTGGCCCACTTCCTGGAACACATGGCGTTCAACGGGAGCAAGAACTTCCCGGGCAACAGCATGATTTCCACCCTCGAACGCCACGGCATATCCTTCGGCGGCAACCTGAACGCCTACACCAGCCTGAATGAAACGGTATATAACATCAGCGACGTGCCTGTGACAGACGAAAGCCTTATCGACACCTGCCTGCTCATCCTGCACGACTGGTCGTACTACCTGACGCTCGACCCCAAGGACATCGACGAGGAACGCGGGGTCATCACCGAAGAATGGCGGAGCCGGAACAACAGCGCCACCCGCCTGTACCGTCAGAAAATGCCCGTCATCTACAAAGGCTCGCAATATGCCGTGCGCGACATCATCGGCGACATGGAGGTCATCCGCACGTTCAAGCCCGAGGCCCTTCGGGATTTCTACCACAAATGGTACCGAACCGACCTGGAAGCCATCTCCATCGTGGGAGACTTCGACCCGGCCATGATGGAGGCGAAAATCAAGAAAGTCTTCTCGTCCATCCCAGCCATTGAGCGCCCCGCGCCGCGTCCGTTCTTTGAGATTCCGTCCCATGAGGACACTTATTTCTGCCTGGCCACGGACAAGGAAGCCACGTCTTCCAACGTACAGCTGATGCGCGTCTTCCGCGAAAAGGAATATGAAGGAAAAGGATACGCCACCTATCAGGACATCAAGAACAACCTGATGATCGGATTCTACAACAACATGATGGCGGAACGCATCGGGGAAATCGTGCAAAGCGGCAAGGCGCCATACGTGGGGGCGTCAGTCGGGCTTTCCGGACTGGTGAGAGGGTATTATGTATATTCCATCAGCGCGACCGCAAAGCCCAACGAGGAGGAAGCCGCCTTCAAAGGAGCGATGGAAGAGCATGAACGGGTCATGCAGCACGGATTCACCGAAGACGAACTCGACCGCGCAAAGACGAACCTGCTCACCGCCCTCGAATCCATGCTGAAGGACAAGGACAAGACGCACAACGACTCTTACGCCCAAGAGATACAGTCTTATTTCCTGGAAAATGAAGCCATCATTTATATAGACGATTATGTCGCAGCCGTCAAGGAAATCCTTCCGGCCATCACCGCGCAGGAAGTGTCCGACCAGGTGAAGAGATGGTGGAAGGCCGACAACCGTTGCCTCATCGTCAGCGGGCCGAGCGAAGGGGTGACCCACCTGACCGAACAGGAAGCGCGGGCCATCGTCGCCGAGATGGAAGGCCTCAAGGTGGACGCTTACGAAGACAACAGCGTGAAAGGAAAACTGATAGAACAAATGCCCGCCGGAACATCCGTCGCCAAGGTGAAGGAACTGCCCCAGTTCCAGGCCGAGGAATGGACATTGGGCAACGGTGCCAAGGTCGTTTTCCGCCATGCCGATTTTGAGAAAGACGACGTGAGCGTGATGGCCTACAGTCCCGGCGGCACGTCCCTGTACACAGACATCAACATGCTTCCGGCCGCCTCCAACGCCGGCCAGCTGGCTTCCAGCTATGGTCTGGGAGCCTACAACGACATCGCCCTGGGCAAGCTGCTCACCGGCAAGCAGGCACAATGCAACGTGTCGGTAGACAATCTGTATGAAAACGTCAGCGGAAGCTCCACCCCCAAAGATTTCGAAACGTTGATGCAGCTGCTCTACCTGCGGTTCACCGCCCCCCGTTTCGACTCGACAGCCCACAAGGTCATCATCGAACGCAACCATATCTACGCCAAACAGATTGAGGGCCAGCCACAGACTATCATCCGCGACTCCTTGTCGCGCATCACGACCAACTACAGCCCCCGCACCCTGCTGTTCAACGACGCCTATGTGGACCAGCTCACCCTGGACCGCATCGAAAAGACGTACCGCGACCGGATATGCGACGCGAGCGACTTCACGTTCTTCATCGTGGGCAATGTGGACAAGGACACCGCCAAGGTCATGGCCGAAAGATACATCGGCGCCATCCCGTCGCTCAACCGCCACGAACAATGGGTCGACCGCAAGGTACGCGCCCCGAAAGGAAAAGTGGAGAGAATCATCGACGTGCCGATGGAAACCCCGAAGTCCACCGTCATCGTCCTTTTCAACCAAGAGATGAAGTACAACCTGAAGGACACCTACACCATCAGCCTGCTGGGTAACATCCTGACCACACGTTACCTGAAAACCATCCGCGAGGAAGCGGGCGGCACCTACAGCGTAGGAGCAAGCGGCAGTGCCTCACGCGAACCTTATAACAACTACAGCATGTTCATGACCTTCGAATGCGACCCCGAAAAGGCGACCGGGCTGAAACCCTTGCTCTACAAGGAAATCGACAATGTCATAGCGCAGGGCGTGACCCAGGAAGAGTTGGACAAGGTGGTCAAGAACACGTTGAAAGAGGCCGAGCAAAGCAAGCCGCACAACGCCTATTGGATGTCCACGCTGATGACCTACTACAAGACGGGCATCAATCTGGACGACCCGAAGAACATGGAGGATATGGTATCGTCCATCACCACCAAGGACATCCGGGACTTCGCCAAGAAGTTCTTCAGGAAAGCCGACGTGGTGGACCTCATCTTCGCCGGCAAGAAACAGCAATAAACCGAATTCATCCAAAAGAATGGGGATTTGTTTTATCACCAAACAAATCCCCATTCAACATTTCATAGCAAATTCAACACGCGTCCATTTGCAACTGTTCTGACATCCATCCCATTTTATAGGCGAAACGTCTAAATAAGCCTGGATGCTCTCGCCTTACGGATAGCCCCTTGTAACGGACAAAGAGCCGCCCAGAATCTTCACTGCCGTACATCTTCTCTTCTTTTTGTAATTACAGCGCGAAGGTAGACGCCCAAACTAAGATTCACGATACGTCAGTTTTGGACGCTTACCGCTCTTCTTTCACTTTTTTGAATCCCATTCCGAATTTCTTATAAGATTTTCGGAATGGAATCCAAAAATCTTATAAGAAATTTGGATTTCAATAGTCTGATACATATCTTTGGGCCATATAAACAAGACACATTATGGATGAACGGCGACGACATGGATATTCAAGAGATGTTTAAAAACATGTCATCCACCCGGTTGAGAGCCTTGATAGGCGGCAATCGGTACGTTGTAATCGATGAAGCCCAACGCATTGCAGACATCGGGCTGCGCCTGAAACTTATTACAGACCAGATACCGGACGTACAGGTAATCGCCACAGGAAGCAGTTCATTTGAGCTGGCATCAAAAGTCAACGAACCTCTGACTGGCCGTAAACGGGAGTTTAAGATGTACCCTCTTCGACATTCTTGAAAAAGCGTATATCGTGTTTCGCCTTGGCAGTTTCTCACGCAACCTCCGCAACGAACTGAAAGCAAGCCGGAAGATATACTTCTGGAACCTCGGCATACGCAATGCCGTTATCGGAAATCTTGCCCAAGTGGAAAACCGTACCGATGTAGGCGAGCTGTGGGAAAATTTCATCATCTCCGAACGGCTAAAACAGAACTCCTACAAAGGCAGCTTCGCGCAATCATGGTTTTGGCGCACACAGCAACAAAAGGAAATAGATTACATTGAAGAAGAGAATGGCACAATCCGCGCTTTCGAGTTCAAATGGAACGAGCGTAAAGCCAATGTGAAATGCCCGGAATCATTCTCTGCGGCATATCCTGACGCCGTATACAAAATCATCACGCCGAAGAACGTGGAAGAGTTCCTCTGTCATTGACATCCGCCATCCTCTCCTTCCAGACATTCCAAAGGAACAGAGGATTCCCGATGACATAACGCCTCCACATCCTGCGCGGCTCCTTCAGCAGGCGGTAGAGCCACTCCAACGAATGGTCCTGCCACCACTGCGGAGCGCGCCGGTACGTGCCGGCAAAGAAATCAAACACCGCCCCGATGGTCCCCACGTGGCAATGGATGTCCAGCTCGTCCCAGTGCGAGTACGTCCACTTCTCCTGCTTCGGAGCCGTCATGCCAATCCAGAGCAAGTCCGGGTCGGCCGTGTTGATGGCCTTTACAATCGCCTCGTTGTCCTCCTTCGTGAATTCAGGCTTGTAAGGCGGCGAATACGTCACCACCTCGATATTGGGATACACCGCCTTGGCCCGTTCCACAATCAAGGCCAGCACTTTGGGCGAACTGCCCATGAACATACACCGCCCGCCCCGTGCGTCCAGACGTCCCATCTCAAACTCGAACAAGTCCCATCCCGCCACGCGCTCCCGTGGCTGCGACTTGCACCTCAACCAGCGGCACGCCTTCACGATGCCCGCCCCGTCCGGAATCAGGTAATCCCCGTTCTTCAACGCCTCGGCAAACAAGTCGTCCTTCTGCGCCGTGTTGAACGAATGAGCGTTAATGGTGTTAATCAGAACTTTTCCTTGAGGAATAACCTCCAGCTCATCCTTGGATTCAAGAATGTCCAGCTTGCCCAACAACAACATAATGCATTTGTTTAAAATTCGATATAACGGTTATATGATTTGCATTATACGACTTGTATAATACGAAACGAATAATTATCTTTATATACAGAAGACCTTCCATTCCAGAAAGAACTACTCTATGCCATAGCCACGGAAGGCAAAGCGGAACGCATCATGAGTGCCGCATTCCTCCGCCGATACTCACAGGCTTCGGCCAGTGCGGTGCAAGCCGCCGCACGCAAACTGATGGAATCCGACCTCCTTGCCATTGAAAACGGAACCTACTTCATTCCGGACATTCTCTTCCGGATGTACCTGCTAAGACTGAAAAACAGCAATACGGAGTACCTGTGAGAGATTTCTTACTTTGCTTAACATATCCGTTTGACAAACCTCCTCTTCAATGTCGACCAAATCAGACGCGGAGTGACAGCCTGATATTTCAAGACCATAGCGGGAACCACATAAATGTTGTGACATCCACGTTCATGAATTTGTTGGCAAAGAGAGAAATGCTCACAGTGAACCTCAACCCGAGGGTCGTCGTTCGGCAACACTTCATATCTCAGTCCCTTTATTACCTCATACTTATAGAGGGACAGACCTCCGAAAGCGGAATATACCCTCACCCAATCATCCGACGGACGCAACCGCCCAAACAGTTCCGGCATGGAATAAATCATCCGCTCAGTCTGCGGCACCAACTCCTCTCCCGTTCTTGTCAGGGCATACCCGTCATGGTACCGCCTCTTGAAAGAAGGCGAACGCGAATACCCGAATGCAGTCAACACATCCCATTCGCGGTCTGTGGACAGTGCGTCCAATACAGGCTGTACATACAATTGCGCCACATCCAGATCCACCACCATCAAATAATCCGCCTCCCAACCTTTCCGCTCCACATAATCCAAATATTGGTTCCGCAGATATGCCATCTTGCTGATACGACGATAGGAGAAGAACGGATTTCCTTTCACCTCATGCGGGTCGGGAATTGTCCTTGAAGCATCCGTATCGTTCAGCAACACATGTATGCGTTCCGGACTGTCTTGCCGCCACGCCTTCAACAGTTCCTTTGTCCCGTCCGTACTGTCATTCTCATACGCCACCACCCTGAAATTCTTAAAGTGGCGGCACCACTCCTTTACAACCGGAATATTCTTTCTCAATCCACGTTCCGCATTGCGGACGATGCTACACACTATCAAAGTAGACTCATTCAATGGTTTCATATACGCTTTAATAACAAACGACCTACCTTATCAGCCAGATTTTTGTTCACAATGGCCGCGAAATATATCAGAAGCAACAGCATGAAGACATTCAGCGGGAATGACATCTGTGGCATCAGCCATGTAATCAGATAAACTTGAACTATATAAATGTCAAGTGTCAGGTTCGACATGCTGACGCATACACGCCTTACCGCCTCCGGCCACTCCTTAGCATAAATCCATGCCGCAAAATTTCTGGCGAAATACACCACTAAAGCCAATAGCATTGGGACGGCAACGGCCTGTAACAGTGCCATCCATTCTATATTTCCAGCAATTTTTTTGTAAGCAAAAAACAAAATGACGGATATCGGGAAGCAGCAGACACGCCACATTTGGGCAGAGAATCCTTTTCCATACAACTTATCGCAATACCCCCACACAAAAAACAAGAAGAAATAAGGCCAGCACTTAAGACTTCCGTCATCCATAAACACCTGTGACGATTTTGGGACGAACAATGCGTACCATAGAAGGTATAAAGCCACAACCATCACCCCAAGATAGAGGAACGTCCTTTTTACCCCCCCCGATTTGTAAATTAAATTAACTTTTTCAAGCACAAACTTTTCCAAGAAATACATCACGACAAAAAACACCAATATTGCATTTACAAACCAATATGTCGTAGGATATAGCCAATTATACCATTCATGTCCATTGGAGTTATCCCTAAAAAAGCCACATGAAGCCACAAACAGCATAAACACCCAAACAGAAGGCATCAGTCTGACCACCTTCTTCAGAATCCACTCCCCTGCAAACTTTTCCTCCTTGAAACTGAGCAAATATCCGCTACAATAGAAGAATATCGAGTTTCCTATGGCCCCTCCGACAAACAAGTTGGCAAAACCCTCCGGGACTGTCCACTTAAAATGAAACCACGTAATAAAGAAAGCCGCCATGGCCTTCATCACCGCAACCTCGTTGTAATAACCCTTCGTATAAAGATTCATCATTACTCAGTCTCCTTTCAGAACAAGCCATTTCACACGCAGCACATAAGTTGCCAGCTTGCCATAAATCCGATAAGGGATGCTCCAATACTTCCTCGTCTCTTTAAGGATACGGTCATGAGGCTGCAAAAACTGCGGTGCATTAAAAACTCCATCGGAATCTTTCCAGAAATCCACCTTATAACGGTTATACGCTTTGCAATTTGTGGATTCTTTCCGGAAGCCATTGTTTATGACCAAAGATTTTAACGGGGCCACACAATATTTTTGCTGCTTGTACATCGAATAAGTAAACCGGATAGCCCAGGAATTGTTTTTCCCTTCCATATATCCACGCAGCATCCCATACAAATCACTTCCCAGGCGGTTGAACGCCATCTGTTTTTTTATGCTCCGCCTCAACAAACCATAATCCTTCACAGCCCAATCCACCGTTTCCCAACGGTTTTTCCAGGTACCCCAAGTCCAAGAATGCGCCCTTGTGTCCAGATACACATCAGACTGGTATCCAGCCGGACGCTTGACTTTTACACTGAAGCCCGACACTTGGAACACACGTTCGTCCCCCTCGTATCTGTCCAACATCCCATTCATATAGGACAGGAAAGAATCCGCCACATACAAGTCATCCTCCACCACGATGACCTTCCCATACTGGTTGACGATTCTCGTCGTACCTTCTATCACAGAGCGTGCAAGCCCTTTATTTCTTTCCGCATACTCGACGGAAATGTTCCTAAACCCGTCCAAAGCCTCCAGAACACCCCTCACCCTCGCTATTTTCTCCGCATCGGAATCATTGCGCGGACCATCCACAAAGACAAACAAATCCGTATTTTTCGCCAAACCATTCCGGCGCAAGGAGGACAGAGTATCCTGCAACGTATCCGGACGGTTAAACGCAAAAACAACCAAAGGAGCTAAAGTCATAATTCAAGTCCTATTTTACTGAAATATCATCTACTGCCACTCACCAACCATAAAAGATAATGCCATCTTTCTTTTATGGTATATTTCATATCGAAGATGACAGGGAACTTCAAAAAGAAATAGCCAATGCGAAATATTATATACTTAAAGTTCCCATCCCATATTCGTATGTATAAAAACTTTCCAGCCTCCGCCAACATCTTCCGTTTCATAGACACGCCATTCCCGGCTCCCTCCAAATGCACAATATCAGGGCCACATATGACAAAATGCCTATATCCATTTATCCTATACCGCCTTTGCATGTCGGATTCCTCTCCATACATAAAATATCTCGAATCAAACAGTCCGAGTTGCAATGCAATATCACGTCTCATAAAAATATCCGCCCCTATCACATAATCCACTTCTCTTCCATCTATCAAATCAACACCTGGGTTTGACGAGAATCCTAATCTTTTAAAATAAGTCGCTATTCCTTTCTTGAATTCATAAGAAACAGAAGTAAAACGTCCATAAGACATGCAAGTGTTTCCATCCAAATCTTTCAAGTAACATCCGACACAACCGACATTCTCAAAAGTGTCATACCTATCCAAGAACATTTTTATCGCATTGTTTCTTAAAATTGTATCTGTATTCAACAAAAACAGATATTCACCATGGCTATATCGAAATCCCAAATTATTCCCGCGTCCGAAACCTAAATTCTCTCCAGCCTCAACAAATATAATGTCTTTCCTTTGCGACAGATATTCCACACTCCCATCGTTTGAATCATTGTCAACAACAATCACTTCAAACGTAAATCCGGCAGAATGTCGAAAAATAGAATCCAAACAATCACGTAAAACATTCAGGCCATTATAATTCACCAATATGATTGATACGTCTATTTTGCCCATCTTTTCACCTTCATTTGTAATACCACAACAGATTTCTTCAAGCCCTTAAAATAGCCACACTCATCTTGCACACATTCACTTCATCTTCTTTCTTCCGAATAAACAAATCAGTCAGGTATTCCCCGAAATATCCCAGTTTCCTCGAAAAAATCCGTTCTGCATGTAAATCCTTATACCAGTTTTCCGACACCAACCTCCTTTCCAGTTCTGTTAAGACACCAAACAAGAAAGAACAGTACTCCTCGAACAATTCGTTTCTCATAATGGACATATTGCCGAAATAGAATGAAGAAGGTTCCTCCACATATGAAATATAATCATAATAAGAAGGGTAACTTTCTTTTATAACACATCTTAGCAAATCCATAATCTCCTTGCCATAGACCACAAAATGCCAGTAACTTCCTCTGTTCTCAACCACCTTCAAAGGACAAATTATCTCATTGTTATCCAGCAAGCGATCTATTTTAGTCAGAGCGCTTAATGCCTCTTCTCTGAAAAGATTTTCATCGCGATAAACAATTCCAGGTATATTGGCAAACAAGTGCCCTCGTAAACTCTGAAACGGACGAACTAATTTATAAAAAAGATAAGCCCAATCGCGCCTGTCAGAAAAAAAACGCCGATAGTGACACAGTCCCTTATAGTCGGCTTTCACATTTTTCCAGAGCCAATATAATGCCGTCAATTCACAATAAAAATCATTTTTACTTGAAATATTCTCCCCCGTATTATCTGGTTGTAATCCCAAATCTATTTCCGGATGAATACTTTTTCCCACCTGAATCGGCAAATAACATTCATTTGCTATCACTATGCTCTCCTTATGGTAAGCAACAGCTATCTTTATGTCCTTCATATACATTTTTTTTGCATTCATTATACTGCAACATTCCCATTTTCAGCGAAATAAAAAAACTTATGACAAACAAGCTATTATATACATTCCCCACAAGCACATTATAAATGAAATAAGATAGTATAAAGGATACGAGCAAATAAAAATGCTTAGTGCCAATCAAATCTTTCTTATAAGCCTTTAAAGCAAGATAACCCAAAAACATTATATTGCCCAGAAAGATGAACAACAATCCTAATACACCATAATTCACAATTCCCGAAACATGGACGCTCTCGAATTTTAAAGCAAGAGGATGAAATCCATATTTCTTTAAATAATAGCTTGTATAGCCTTGGCCCTTCCCAAATAATAATGATTGCAAGTCATCAGACACCATGGAAAGAGCACCGCCAAATTGCACAGACCTCCCCTCAACTGACGATCCGCTGATATCATCTGCGGTAAATAGAGAAAAGTAAGATTCCAAATACGGCCAACCAACCAAGAGGAAAATTGAAATCATTAATGCATATGCAATCTTGTTCTTCCAATTAAATGAACACATCCAATAAAAGATCAGTCCAATCAACAATCCTATTAACGGACCACGCGAACCAGTTAAATACAAGTTCACAAAAATCAACGCCATTATTATAAGCATCAGCTTCTTTCCATTATACAACGGACAAAAAACTTTGTGAACAAAAAAAGTAATAACCAACAATATACCATATTGGATGGTATATAAAGACGTACCCGTTATTCGTCCGTGCAAATTTCCCCTCGCATCTTCCATCGAACGTGCCAACAAATCAGACAAACCCTCATTTGTGCAATACTGCCCCATGATGTCCAAATAAGGGTTTGTCATAGTCAAATAAGTATAAATCCCATAAATACAAAGAATTATAATCGAAGCATTAAAATACATGCCATGCCTCTTATAGACACTGATATCGTATGGTTTCCATTTCCATATCACAGCAAGTAAAATAATTGATAATATTTGGCTTTTAAGATTGTTGAGTTGACTCCATACGCTTAAATCTGTACTCAACAGGATAAATGGCACATTTATGAGGACAGCATAAACAAGATAACTTTTAATAGCGCTATCCATATCTGTTGCAAATACAAGATTCCTTCTTCTTGTAATTATTCCCAACACAATGACAAATGCGGACAATAAAGAAATCAAAGATATCGAACCACATCTTACATCAAAGTTTATCCACATGGATGCTATCAGATAAACCGGAATGACTCTTCTATTGTCTGTTAATATTAAGAATATGCATGCTAATAATATTATCCAAGTCATATAAAATCACCTAAGATTATTCCTCAATTTCGTACTTTAAATAATCCATGGAAGTCTTTATCTCATTCTCGATAATCGGTTCAAGACGAGAATAATCAATCCTTTGTTGCCACCCATTGCTACCATCGTCACTATAATTCTTGTAGAGAATGCCGTAACGTGAAAGGATATCATACATACGGGTGTTCTGCGAGCCAGTCTCTGTGTCGGCGTTTTTCATCGCATGGACAAACTCTTTTTGGAATTTGAGCGCAAACACCGTGGCATGAAAAGAGTCCATACAAATGTAAGATGCATGCCTAAGGAGATAAACCCACTCGTATGGACCAGCGTCCTGATATGTCATCCCATCGCCATATACTTTTGGCCTATTGTAACAATCCAACGTAATGACCTTGTCTATGCCAGTAAAGCGTTTCACATCCTGTACCATCCGCTCATAAATATCAGTCCGCTTACGTCCGACAAAATAGCAGAAAATATACCGTTCAGGCACGGGAAACTCAATCACGGCTCTATTTCCGAACTCTTCCCACTCTTTTGCCGTAAGCAAATAAGTAGGATCAACCACAAGACGGATGTCATCACGATGCAACAACTCTTTCAGCAAATCCACAGAACGTTGTTCCCTTACGGCAATATGGTCAAACTTTTGAAGCGCAACCCTCATTCTATCTTTCACAACTGGGTGAATAGCAGACTGGGAAATGCTCGAAGAATAAGCGACACATTTCGTCCCGTCAGCGACAAACTCAAGGAACATCATCGGATTGTAGCCGCCGCAAAACGGATTCCAAATCTGATCGCTTCCGGTGATGAACAAGTCCGCATCATTCACGACCTTTTTGTAATCATTACGGGTAAAAAGACATCGCATCTTGAAATTGCCATCCTCAAACGTGAACTTAAACACCTTAAATTTTTGCAAACTGTCGCAATACCATTTTTTCGCCAAATATTTATATGCTGGAGTTTTATTTAAAAATCCGAGAATCCAACGATTGGGAAGTTGAAGGATTACAGGTGTCTGATTATCTGGTGTCGAACCGCCATCTTTTGCCGACTTCCCTGCTTTTATCTTGCGCACTTGTTGGCCGGGCAAAAAAATCTTCCGCAAAAGTTTCAATACCGCAAGAACATAATGCCGGGCTGGCGGCGGAGGTGTCTCACGTTTATTGTAAATAAACTCCACGTCATGGCCCATCTTACGCAATACATAATTTAATGCGTATGATTGCAAGCATGTACCGAAGTTGGGATTAGGAGCGAAAGTTACAAGCTTTATTTTCATATTATTTTTTCAAAATGGATTTTATGACATCAAAACCTTTTTTACCAATAACCGACTTTACGGCAGACTTTAAATTATTCTTTAGCATAATAGCTTTATCCTTATCTAAAGAAGTTATCAATTGGTAGGCTTCTTCTTCATATTTCTCATCTGCTATAAAAACCTCAAAAACCATAGGCTTATCAAAATGCTCTTCAGATAATATGTGACCTTTATATTTCAGAAATTCCTCTTTTGTTAAAGCTGAAAAATATTCGTATCCAAGTGACTCTGCATAATATTTCACAAGCGACTTTGACTGTTTACCAAAATGTCCGGCCGCTGCTAAATACAACTTACCATCCTTCCCAAATGAAGATGCAGGAGAGAAACTATATCTCATCTCATTTCCTTGTCCATTATTGATAACAATAATACGCACATTATTACCTACATGCTTGTTACCTAACACATTCATGTCATAAAAGAATGCCAAATCACCGACCATTGCAAGGTGCAATTTTTTAGGATTACATAAAGATGCACCTATCATAGTACTGATACAACCATCAATGCCGAAACCTCCAACATTACAACTACCCTTTGTTGATTCCGGAACTTTAAAATAATTTAAAGCACGCAATGAACTCCAAATCCCTAAATGGAAACTACAACCTTCCGGAAGGCTTGAAGACAATTCTTGAGCTATCCATATTGTACTAAGTGGCAAATCTGGTATTTCCTGAAAAACAGCATTATATAATGCAACGCAGGCATCATGATATGAATGTTCACTGGTTTTATCTTGTGAATATTGTTCAAAAAAGTAGTGTTCAGGCATTTCAAAAACAGAGGATAACTTACCAAAAGAATCCCTAATTTCACCATCCTCGCTAACACGCCACACTTCTTTGCAATTCAATTTCCTTGATGTAGCATCACCTGAAACTTCACCAATATGGATTAACAAATCAATATCAGCGAAATCAAATGTGGCAAATTGCTGACTTAAACATAACGCAAACAATACTTTATAAGCACCATTATAACCACTTGTATGGTCACAAAAAACAACCGCATTGTTTGTAGCACAAAAACTATCAATTGCCTGCGTTTCCTTTTTACTGAAAGATTTATGCGCACCGACAAATACACCGATTCTACCTTTAGGCATCTTAGGAAATGCGTCAAATGCAGTATATCTCTTTATGATTTGAACCGATGGCAATTCTTTTATACTAAAATTAGTACTATATCTTGTGAAAAAGTTAATATGAACAGGACCTCCTCCATGCCGTTTACACTCTAATATGGCTCTATTCACCTCAATGGCACAATAGTGTTCATCTCTTTCATCTTTAACATACACTGCCTCCACACTCAATTTTGCTATGTCATATGGTATTCTTCGCCTATCAATATTTTGCTCCAATAAATGCCCGAGTCTATCCGTACCCTGATGTGCGGTAATGGCAATGACTGGCAATTTCCGATAATAAGCTTCCGTCAATGCTGGATAATAATTACGTGATGCTGTTGCGCCTGTACAAGTTATGACAACAGGCTCACCACTCTCTTCTGCCATACCGCACGCCATATATGCAGCCGACCGTTCGTCCACGCATGAATACACTTTAAAAAAGGAGTCATGTTGAACACTTCCTACAAAGCACATATGTGTGGTACCAGGGGAAGTTACAACATATTTTATATTGTTTGCTTTGAGGATTGATATTAAAATCTGAGTATTCCTCTCATCCGTATAAAACATATTATCCATACTTTTCTATTTTTTCTCTCGTATAAATTGTTTTTCCATTATTGCAAACTATAACCTGCCCGGAAATACATTTCGCACAATCTGAAAGTAAAAAGGTTGCAACTTCCGCAATTTCTTCTGGCAAATAAGCCCGTTTAATTGCATTAGTTGGTATATATAGGTCACCATTAGAATTCAAGCCTGTCATATCTGAACACGTTATACCAGGAGAAATAGCATTGATACGAATTCCATTCGCGGCAAAGTTTGAAGCAAGCCCCCTTACTAAACTGTTTAACGCGGTTTTAGTCCACCCGTACGGTCTGTTATCAGCCAATTCGCCAACTTCTGAAGAAATAAAAAGCAAATTGGCTTCAATTCTTTGCAATAAAACAAGACTGATAAATTTTTGAGCAAGGAATACATTACTTCGCAAATTTGTGTTTATTTGCTTTTCAAAACCATCCTCAGTTACATGGAAGAAATCTTTTTCATGCAAGGATATTCCTGCATTACAAACAAGACTATCTATACCACCAAGTATCACATTAGCCTCTTCTATGAAAGACTGGAATGACTTTGTATCACACACATCCAAAACCAAATATGCACAATTAATTTGTACCGAAATTCTCCTAAGTACTTCTTCATTACGCCCAGATATTAAGACATCAGCTCCTTCTTCTAAGAATTTTTTTGCCATTGCTAATCCTAAGCCACGACTACCACCTGTTACCACAATTTTGCGCCCTTTCAACCGTTCGTTTGGGGAAGCAATTACAATATTTGCGGTTACATGGTTTTCCGGCACCCCTTTTAATAAATACCGTCCTACTCTCTTGACATATTCCTTGACACCCATGATTACCTTTTACCTATTAATTTGGAAATAAATATTTTATGCATTTCTGCAAGACATTTTGCCGAATCTTCACTGAATAGTTACGTCGGATTATCAATATCGTATAAACTTACGGATGAATTCGCTGCCTTTCCTTGTCACAGTCTTGCGCTCTTTTTCTGTCAGACCTACAAAGAAAATGACAGCCGAAGATGAGACTAATGAAACAACTACGGTGAGGCATAGCCGCCAGAAAGATTCTTCAAGCATATAGGTCACAATAAAAGGAAAAACAGCTGCTACCGGGGTAACTAGGAGCATTGGAATCACCACTTTACGGACAAAAAGAACTGGTGGAAAATGCAAAAGGCCTTTCATAAGGTACAACCTAACGACATTTATTCCGATATAGACCAGAATAAATACAATATACGTACTTTCTACAGGCAACCCACACCTAAAGGCAATCCAAGTAAGCGGAAACACCAAAACACCGACAGTAGATATCCAAATGGAATAGCGCTTGATATTTCCGGTAGCCATGCAAGCGGTAAGCCCGGTTCCACCAAGCATGTTCAGCATAGAGCCAATAATCGTCAGCCGTAAAAAGACAACAGTATGATCAGGAACTATTTTCAACCACAATTTCAAAAGATAGCCAGTCTCAAACATGATGGGTATAGCGAACAGCATCAAAAGGAAATAAGAAAACTTAGCCCCTCTACACACAAGGATGAACATCTCTTTTATTTTTCCTGCGGCATAATCTTTTGTAATCTGCGGATTGACAGCCGTCATGAAATTATTGACAAATTGCTGTATCGCGCCATCAACCTGGACGGCTATTCCACGTGCTGCATTCAATGTCACTCCGAAAAACACATTAATAAGGATATTCACTCCCTGCGTATTGAACATCCAACAACTGTTCGTCAAGAACTGCCACCCGGCAAAACCACCCATCTGCCGGAGCAAAGAACGGTCGTAAATGGGGTGGTAACGACATTCCTCGAATTGCCGACGGCAGTAGATACCATAGACCAAACGGACCATCAAGGCGACCACAACAAGCAATATGGAATATGAAATCAGCTTGTCAAAAGGCGAGACGACTATCAAATAGCAAATCAACAATTTCAAAGAAGCCTCAAGTATGCTAACATAAGCAAATGCAGTCATCCGTTCGTGGGCTATAATACAAGCATTGTAAGGCAGACTGACAAGGTTTATGCAGAACATCAGCAACGAACCATAAAGCACCCAATTGGCCGCCTCCATTCTGTCATCCGGAATGTTCATCTGAGTATTCAGAAACCATCCGCCTACCACAGCACCCAGTATCATTATCAGGAACGACAACCCTAATTGTATATTGACACTTGTAGAAAAAATGACGCCTAGTCTTTTAATATCCCCACGCCCCAGTTCAAATGTAATGAAACGGCTGATAGCATTTGACAATGAACCTGAAATCAGCGAGAACATGGCCACGACCCCTCCCACTACGTTATAAATGCCATAATCTTCCACGCCCAAAGCATTGAGGATAACACGGCTGGTATAAAGTGTTATCGCCATGATGAACAAGGTGCGGAAATACAGCAATACCGTATTCTTGGCTATCCGTTTATTGTTCTCAGAAATCTGGGACATAAAAGTAAGCGTCCTAAACTGACGTACCCTCTGTTTTACAAGCGGTATGTCTAAAATAAGATTAAAATTCGGTTGATATTTATAGTTTGTTTGCACTTATGCCGATGGTCGAGGGCATAAGTTTTCCTTAGTCGCGGTTGCCTGCGACTATCTCGGCAAAGAATTTCTTGAGGTATTCCAGAATAGAATATCCCTGCAACTTGCAAGTGGACACGACGGAGTGGTAAGCCGCGCTGACGCGTGCCATCTTGTCACTGCCGAAGAACAAAGAGTTCTTCCGCTCGTTCGCCAGCGTCCGGATGCACCGCACGGGGCGTATTCTCCCAACGCTCCAACCTACGGGCCGATTCCATTATGAATTCCTTGTCTTCCATCTGGCTATACCGATATTCCTTTTGTCCTATAAAGATACAAAAAATATCTGATACAGCCAAACAAAATAGAATATATTTATTTGATTCTTAATAGTAAGCGTCCAAAACTGACGTATCCCCTGTTTTTCAGGCGAAACGTCTAAAATAAGGTAAGCACTCAATTTAGGGCATCCCCCTTTGAAAGGGCACTTTTGAGTGCCCTAAACCGAGTTTTGTTAATTAATTGGTTTTGAATTTAACATTGGCCGGTAGCCAAAGTGATTCTGTCAGGAACCATGTTAACATAATCCCTGCACCCGTTAAAGATATTTTTGAAAAAAGTTCCGA
>CALUIS010000026.1 GCA_944320765.1 uncultured Paraprevotella sp. | reverse complement strand
TTTCCTATTTTTAATATTACAGCGCGAAGGTAATTACTCAACCTAAGATTCGCAATACGTCAGTTTTGGACGCTTACTTCTTAATATCTTGACAACAGGCGAGCCAGGTAGCACCACCACATCGTCCCAACTTATGGAGAACACCTCGCGGTCATCCGCGCAGGACACTTTCATGAACGTGTAATCCTTGTCGAAACGCTGTTCATAAAGGCGGCACGAACGCTTGTCGTAACTGTACAGGCGCACCGTATGGCGGTCTTTCGACATCATGATGTAAGCCTCACCAGCCTTTGGCTCACAGTTCATCTGCTGGCGGATGACAGACAGCACCCTGGCATACTTGCAGCGCAAGTCATGGAAGTTGCGCAGGTAATAGAACTTATCCGGACCGCTCACACTTAACATAACACCTCCAGCTTCTCCACAAGGCGCTTCAAATCCCCGTAGCTTAAATTCCCCTGACGCAAATGAAGACCGTTGCTTGCACGCAAGTCCAACAGAATGCATACATCCTTCACGGGAACTTCTTTGGATGCCGAAACCGCCTCTGCCGGCTTTTCCGCTCCCACGGCTGAGGGACGGCCATCGACCATCACTTCCACCACGCGGTGTCTCGTATCCTTGTACCATTTTTCAAACAAATTATAAGGAACATTGTTGCGGTGGCAGAACGTCTGGATGCTCTCGCCCAGAGGATAGACCTCACCCTTGTAACGGATGAAGAGACGCTCAAAATCTTCACTGCTGTACATCCTATTTCTCCTTTATGATTACAGTGCGAAGGTAATTACTCAACCTAAGATTCGCAATACGTCAGTTTTGGACGCTTACTTCACTGCTATACATAAATTCAAATTTTAAGCTCGCGACGAAGATAGGGATTCTAATCCATAGCCCTAAATTGAGTGCTTACTCAATCCCTTCTGAAAATATCCCGGGTATAAACTTTCTCCTCTACATCATCCAAACAAGCATCATAACGATTAGCAATGATGGCCTGGCTTTGTGCCTTGAATTCCTCCAGGTTGTTCACCACACGGCTGCCGAAGAACGTGCTGCCGTCTTCCAGCGTCGGCTCGTAGATGATGACCTCCGCCCCCTTGGCCTTGATGCGCTTCATCACGCCCTGGATGCTCGACTGGCGGAAGTTGTCCGAGTTCGACTTCATCGTCAGGCGGTAGACCCCGATCGTACACTTGCGCTCGTCATCCGGGTTGAAGTCGCCGCGGTGGTAGTAGTCGTAATAGCCGGCCTTGTGCAGCACGCGGTCCGCGATGAAGTCCTTGCGGGTACGGTTGCTTTCCACGATGGCCTGGATGAGGTTTTCCGGCACGTCGGCGTAGTTGGCCAGGAGCTGTTTGGTATCTTTGGGCAGGCAGTAGCCACCGTAACCGAAGCTGGGATTGTTGTAGTGCGTGCCGATGCGCGGGTCGAGGCAGACGCCGTTGATGATGGCTTGGGTGTCCAGACCTTTCATTTCGGCATAGGTATCCAGTTCGTTAAAATAAGAAACACGCAACGCCAGGTAGGTGTTGGCGAAGAGCTTCACGGCCTCGGCCTCGGTCAGGCCCATGAAGAGCGTGTCGATGTCTTCCTTGATGGCCCCTTCCTGCAACAGGGCGGCAAAGGTATGGGCGGCTTCATCCAGACGAGCGTCCCCTTCCGGACGGCCCACGATGATGCGACTGGGATAGAGGTTGTCATACAGAGCCTTGCTCTCGCGCAGGAATTCCGGAGAGAAAATCACGTTCTCCGTGTGCAGTTTTTTGCGCACGCTTTCCGTGTAGCCCACGGGGATGGTACTCTTGATCACCATGATGGCGTTCGGATTGACACTCTTCACCAGTTCAATAACCTCTTCCACATGGCTTGTGTCGAAATAGTTCTTCACCGGGTCGTAATTGGTCGGCGCGGCAATCACGACAAAGTCAGCATCTGCGTATGCCTTCGCTCCGTCCAGCGTGGCGGCCAGGTTCAGATCTTTCTCTGACAGATACTTCTCGATGTATTCATCTTGTATGGGAGACTTGCGTTGGTTGATCAAGTCTACTTTTTCGGGAATGACATCCACTGCCGTCACCTGATGATGCTGGGCCAACAGCGTGGCAATACTGAGACCCACGTAGCCTGTACCGGCTACGGCTATTTTTATTTCCTTATCCATAATGATTATTTATAAGCGTCCAAAACAGACGCTTCCCCTGTTTTACAGGCGAAACGTCTAAAATAAGTTAAAATCCAATCGATTTTTACAGTTTGTTTGCACTTATGCGATGGTCAATGGCGACTAAGTTTGCCGTAGTCGCGGTTGCCTACGACTATCTTTCTATTATAATATAATTCAGCGACCTTATAACTTTGCCACCTCGTCCTGCGACAGGCCCGTGGCTTGGGATATGATTTCAGCAGAAACGCCCAAACGTTTCAGGTTGCGGGCATTCTTAATACGCTCGTTCTGTTCGCCCTCGGCACGTCCTTCAGCACGTCCTTCAGCACGTCCTTCAGCACGTCCTTCGGCACGACCCTCGGCTTTGCCTTCCATCAGTCCTTCTTCCTTGGCCGTGATGATGTTGTCACGAAGGATGACCACATTGTCCAGATGGCGGTAATAGGAATTCAGCTCGGCCTTGCCCATCCGTTCCAGACGGAGCTTCTCGCGGGCTTCATGCAGGCCCGGCGCCGTCGCGTCTTCCGGAATGTCACCCGTATTGAGGAAATATATCCATTGCTCCAAAGGTACTTTCGACCATCGGTTGAAGTCGTTCACCTTCAGGATATAGTATTCCGGGTAAAGGTCGCTCACCGCGCTGACCTTGAACTTCTGCTGCTGGAAGGGGGACAGACTCAGAAGCTCGCCGTTGTGGATGCCCTTGAACTCCGTCTTCCCGTAATAGACCACGTCCGTGCCGTTGCCCAGATTGAAATACACGATGTTCACGCTGTATATCTTCCGGATATGCTCGTACCCTTCCCCGCGGTTGATATATTCCGTCACGAGCTTCGACGTGCCGAACAGCATCCGCTGGAAATAGGCGAACTCCGTGTTGTTCTGCACCTCGATGATGAACAGCTCGCCACGGTCGTTTTCCGCCAACAGGTCCACACGGTTCTGCTTGTCGTATTCGTCCTCCTGGTTGCTCTCGCTCTCCAGCAGTTTCTGTATCTTGACCGGCTCGTTCAGCAACGTGGTGAGCAGCCCCTCCAGCACACCGAAATTGGCCTTGTCGCGCAACAGGCGCTTCATCGCCCAATCGAAACGGATAAACTTCTCCATCACAGCACTTTCTTTTGAATGTTCCTTTCCGCAAAAATAGGAAAAATTCCGGAAACCGACAAACGCGACTTCTCTTTTTCAAATATTTCTTCAACCTCATTCCGCAGTCCGGACGTTTGTTCCGGGGGCAAGGCAGTCCAGAAAATCAAAGATGTTCGGCTCGTCCATGTAGATGCCAAGGCTGCTGAAATATGCCTCTTCCGCATCTGCCGGAACCATGTACAAATCCTCATACAGGCTTATCCGCCTGCCGAAAGGAGTAGTGAAGTAATGCCGCCTTGCATCGTCCTTCTCGCTTTCCTCAACCGCATCCCAGTCTGCCACCGCTGTCAAAGAGACGGAGTCCCCATCCTGAAGCCGGATGACCGGACCGCAGATGTATGTCTTGTATTGGCAAGTGACCAATTGGGCTGCCAGACACAAGGGCAAATCCACCCCCGTCCAAGGCGACGGAAGGACCACATCCTTGAACAGACGCCCGTCCCTGTGCCTTAAAGTCACAGTCCGTTCGTCTTTCTTCCCCATCACCGTATAAACGTCCAGCCGTTCGGAACAGATGGAGCCGAGACTGTCGGCCACTTCCTCCAATACCGTATGGTCCGACCTGTCGACAGACGAGGCCAGCAGGCGGAATTGCCTGGCCAGGGTGAACGGCAAGGAGTCGCCATGCTTGTCGCGCCAGTTGAAAGCCAGATCCGACCACAACAACTGCCGGACAGCCTGTCCCTCTCCCGCAAGCCGGCGGAACACCGCCTCACGATAGTGCAGGTTGGGATAGACAAGACGCAAGGCCCGGTCATGTTCGGCCAAATAGGCCATCATGCCGCTCAGCCGGGAAAAGTCCCGGGACAGGACGCTGTCCTCCATCCACTGCCGAAGGCTGCTCCGGCGGGCCTCGGCCACGGCATCGGAAACAATATGATGCACTTGCGAGGCGGCACCGGCATTCATGCCCAGCTCGTCGCACCCCCGCACCACCATATCGCCCAGACTGCGGTACATGTACTCATAGACCCCGTCGAGCCCGATGGCGACGATATTCTCGGTGTAAAGCAACAGGGAAAAGAGCACGGCCTCGTCGAAGCTGCGGGCTTCCCGCACGGCCAAGCCGAACAGCCGCCCATAAACCTCGTAGTAGAAAGCCGCGTCGCCGTCCACATCCATGGAAGGATGATGGAGGGTTTGCCATTTTTTCCGGAATGTATCGAACGTTTGCATCATCGTTGTCATTGGTGGAGCCATACGGCACGGAGGTATCTGCGCCAGATGGCCAAACGGTTGGTGGTGTTTATCTCCTTGCAGATATTGACGCATGTGCGGACCAACGTTTCCGCTCCTTGTTCCGGTTCGGATGATGCCACCGTCATGACGTTCAGGGAATCTTCTCCGACTTGAAATCCCCGCTCTGCCTTTACCGCCGAATCAGGAGAGGCCAACACATGATATAAGGTAGGGGCATAGTTGCGGAACGACTCGACGGACGGCACGGTACCGCCCACCAGCTTCTCGTTGGCTTTTCCTGCTGTCAGGAAATACTCCCCAAGGAACTCGTCCCAGTTGGCAAAGAGGACGTACCCGTCCTTGCCCGCGTCTTTCCTCATGCCGACATGGGCGTAATACGTGGTGGTGGCGGTCCCGCCTTTCTCTTGAGTGGGATAATATACTTCTTCCGTGATGTCCACCTTACGGATGATTTCGATAAAATCCTGATGCTGAAGCCTTGCCTCGTCCTGACCTTCCGCCATCTCCAAGCCCGAAGTGGGGGTGAGAAACGGACGGAGCGTGAGCTTGCTCCAGCCCCGCTTCACAAACCCCGGATTATCCCGCTCATATCGTGCGAGATTGAGGACGAGTTCCGCCTCCTTGCCACTTATTTGCGCCAGACGCATACTCAAAGCCTTCTCGCCTTTCTTATAAAGGTCTTTGCAGAGAGAAACCAGCGAAGGCTTGACGGCCAAATAATCCATGATGCCGTACAGCATGGGGAGCGTCCGTTCACCGCAACCGCAACCCTGCAACAGCCCGATGATGCAGTCCGCGCCACGGGCTTTCTCCGTACCGATGGAGAGGCGGTCGCCCTCCGCGTTGTGCAGGCGGACGACATGCAGGTCGCAGATGTTGGGATAGGAGACCGTCAGGTAGCTGCCCGGCATCATGCCTTGCACCCGGAACACCAGTCCCTTTTTGCGGTTCAAACGGCAGACATAGCCTTCACAGCCTGCCAACGGCCCGTCGAGCACGCGCACAATCTCGTTGGCCTGGTTGTCCTCGTGGGGATTGAAAGCGTAGTCCGCATAAGGCCGCTCCAGCACCACGACCATTTCGGCATAGTTCTCGTTGAAGTCCTTGAACGCCCGCATCTGGGATTCGGGGATGATGCAAGGCCTGCCTTTCTCTTCAGGAGCCTGCTTGCGGTTGTAGCGCAAGAACGCGTTGGGATAGTTGTCATGCAAGAAATCAACCAACGCGCCCTGTGTGGCAAGCACGAACACGTATCCGTCAAAAAGCGGCAGCCTCCGTTCATCGCCCCCCTGCCGCACGTTGACCGTGGTATGGGTGGGGCAATAGGCTTCCAGCACATTCCGGGCCTCCCCTTTCTTTTGCTCTATGAGGCCGGCCAGTTCGCGTTCATGCCCGGGCCGGGTACGAACAAGATACCAATGGTAATCTACACGGTTGAGTTTGTCGGGCATACTTATATTATTATCTTCGCTCAAAGGCATTCCTTACGTTACCCTCATGACTGTCGCATGACGGCTAACTATTACCTCTCCGAACTTGAATCAACACGCTTCCCAAACTTATACATGCAGTTTTTGGGCGTTGTTTACCACATTCTTTAGGTCAAACGGCAGCATTCCGGAATAGAAACTCAGCAGCAATGGCCTGCCGTTGTTATGTGACGGGAAAAGTCAAGCGGTGTACGCTTCATAAGCATCGTTCTCATGTCACATCGTTTTAACAACCAATAGGTTACACTCTCTTTCAGGTGGCAGCTCCGGTTACGCTGTATAATATGAAGCGGCCATCTGGCTGCAAAGATAGCAAAAAGGATTGACAACAGTTCATTAAACCGTCAAATTTTTCATCCGAACAGCATTGTTCGACAAATCTCCAAATTCAGGATTCTCTTTCTTCTTGATTTCAAATGTCTTATGAAAAAATGGCCGCTTCATATTATACAGCGGCCATTTTGCCCATCGGTTTGCCGTTTCCCTTTCCCGCTTTCCGCAAAGACGTTTTCGGCTTCCCGCAAAGCGGTTTTCATCCTTGCGGAAAGCAAACGTCTGACAGGCTGGCAGCGTTCTTACCACCACCTCTTACCCTAAAAAAAGAGAAAAACAAGAAAGGGTGCGCAGGGTTCAGACTCGCTTATACACAACGAATTATGGTGAACCCTCCACCCTCAGAGGGTTCACCAAGCGTTCACCTTGGGTTCACCACGAACCGGCAAAGGCGCTTTAATGTTTCATCTTTGCATCCGGAAAAGCATCCCGTTCCAGTTCCTTCGCCTCGTTCCAAAGCGCGTCCATCTCGCCCAGCGTCATGTCCTTCAAAGCCTTTCCCTGACGGATGGAATGCTGCTCCACGTAGTTGAAACGGCGAATAAACTTTCGGTTGGTCCGCTCCAACGCATTGTCGGGATTGATATGGTAAAGCCTGCCGGCGTTGATGACACTGAAAAGGAAATCGCCGAATTCGTCCGTGGAACGTTCCTTGTCCTCTTTCGCCAGTTCGGCCTGCAGTTCGCCCAACTCCTCGCGCACCTTGCCCCACACGTCTTCCTTCTGTTCCCAGTCGAAACCCACGTTGCGGGCCTTGTCCTGAATGCGGTAGGCCTTGATGAGCGAAGGCAGTGCGTCCGGCACGCCGCCCAGCACGCTCTTGTTGCCGTCCTTCTCCTTGAGCTTGATTTGCTCCCAATTCTGCACCACCTCTCCAGCCGTAGCGGCCTGCGCCTCGCCATAGACGTGCGGGTGGCGGAAAATCAGCTTGTCCGTCAGGCGGTCGCAGACATCGGCGATGTCGAAATCCCCTGTCTCGCTGGCAATCTTGGCATAGAAGCACACGTGCAGCAGCACGTCGCCCAGCTCCTTGCAGATGTTCTTCTTGTCGTCCTTCATCAAGGCGTCGCACAGTTCGAAAGTCTCTTCAATCGTGTTCGGCCGCAGGCTCTCGTTCGTCTGTTTCCGATCCCACGGGCATTTCTCGCGCAACGTGTCCAGCACGTCGAGGAAACGCCCGAAGGCCTCCAGTTTTTCTTCCCTTGTATGCATGGTTCTTAAATATTATGACCCTGCAAAATTACGCTTTTTTCCACCGCCGCCCAACATCCGCCCTGCCTTTTTGCGATAAGTGCGGCCTATCGCCAAGCCACGGGAAATCCGATAGCCGTTATCGAAACTTCCGCGAGCCGAACCTTTCCCATAAGCCGCAAACCACCTACTTTTGCAGCGACAAAACGAAAAAAGACATGAATCACTTGACAACCATTTGGATTTTAACCGTAGGATGCTTATTTTTGATTTTCCTTTTCAGAAGCATCCAGAAAATGCGCAAGGAAACCGGACACGGACAGATTTTTGAAATCGGAAACGAAAACGTTTATGACGAATACGACGATGACGAACAGTAAAGAGGAAAGCCGTCCGTCCCCCGACGTGCCTGCCACGCCGAAGGAGGCCTGCATCTTCCTCTCAGAATATGCCGCATGGCTGCTGGGATGCGGGGCCACCTGCATCCGCATCGAGAAGAACGTGAGGCGGATGGCCGAACGGTGGGAGATGGTGTCGGAAATGACCATCCTGCCCTCGCACATCCACATCACCGTGTGGAACCACGACCGGAGCCATTCGTACAGCAACATCGTCCGCCTGCACCACGCGGGCATCAGCTTCGACATCAACACCCGGCTCAGCAAGCTCAGCTGGGCCGTGGCCGACCAAAAGACCGGCTTCGCGGAGGCACAGGAGGAGTTCGCGGCCATCGTCCGCACCCGTCCCGCCAACCCTTGGATGGTGTGGGTGCTGGCCTCGCTGGCCAACATGTCGTTCTGCCGGCTGTTCGGCGGCGACTTCGCGGCCATGGCCATCGTCCTGATCGGCACGCTGGCCGGCTACCGCCTGAAGCAAATCATGCTGGAAGACGGGATGGACACCCGCTTCGTCTTCTTCTGCTGCGCGTTCTTCTCCTCGGTCATCGGGGCGGCCGGCTACGTGTTCCACTGGAGCGGCACGCCGGAAATCGCCTTGGGCACCAGCGTCCTCTACCTCATCCCGGGCATCCCGTACATCAACTCCGTGAGCGACTTGTTGGACGGACATTACATCAGCTCCTTCAGCCGTTTCATGAACGCCTTGGTGCTGACGGCCTGCCTGTCGGCGGGACTGTGCGGCGGCCTATTACTCATGAACATCAACTGGCTATAGACACATGACTTATCTTTTCAATATCCTTCAAGACGCGTTCTTCGCGGCCATCGCCGGCGTAGGGTTCGCCAGCATCAGCAACCCTCCGCGACAGGCCTACAAATACTGTGCGCTCATCGCGGCCATCGGACATGCCACGCGCTACGTCCTCACCCACAACTCCTACGGCGAGATGAACCTCATCGGGGCCAGCTTCATCGCCTCGCTCGCGGTGGGAGTGCTGACCGTGTTCCTGGCTCCCCGGGCCAAATGCCCGGCCGAAACCTTCTCCTTCCCGGCCCTGCTGCCCATGATCCCTGGCATGTACGCCTACCGCGCCGTCGAAGCCTTGCTGGGTTGCCTGACCCACCCGGAGGAGGCCCGGTTCAACCACTATCTTTACCTACTGTCCTACAACGGGTTGACCTGCACGTTCATCATCCTCGGAATGGTCATCGGGGCCACAGTACCCATCTTCCTGTTCAAGAACACCTCATTCAAAGCCACCCGATAAAATTCAACCACACATGGAACTGCGACAACTCAAATACTTCACGAAAGCCGCCGAGACGCTCAACTTCTCGGAAGCGGCCAAGGCCTTGTACATCACCCAAAGCACGCTCTCACAACAAATCCGCCAGCTGGAGACGGAACTGGACGTGCAGCTGTTCCACCGCAACAGCCACGAGGTGACCCTCACCGAAGCCGGGTCGGAACTGCTGCCCTACGCCAAGGAAACCTTATATGCAGCCGAGACCTGCAAGGAACATATCCGCGACTTACAACAGCTGCTTACCGGCACGCTGAACATCGGCGTGACCTACACCTTCAGCCCCATCCTGACCGAAACCGTGCTGGAGTTCATGAAGCAGTACCCGAAAGTGAAGCTGAACATCCACTACAAGACGATGGAAGAGCTGATGCAGATGCTCGTCAAGCGCGAAGTGGACTTCGTGCTGGCCTTCAAGCCCACCCGCCGCTACGAACAGGTTGAGTCGCACATCCTGTTCGACAACCACCTGTCGGTCGTGGTGCGTTCAGACCACGAACTGGCCCGCAAGGCCAAGATCAGGCCGGACGAGCTGGAGAGATACGAGTTCGCCATGCCCGGCAAGGGACTGCAGGCCCGCAACACCTTCGACCAAGTGTTCGCGGAACGTGCCTACCACTTCAAAGTGCGCGTGGAGCTGAACGAGGTGAACATCCTGCTGAAGCTTATCCGGAAAAGCAACCTGGTGACCATCCTGTCCGAAGCCACCATCCATGACGAACCCGGCGTGAAGGCCATCCCGCTCGACGTGGAGGAATACGAGATGGAAGGCTGCATCCACACGCTGAAGAACACCTACCGGAAACACTCCGCCCTGAAATTCATCCATCTGCTCAGCGAGTCCAACGCCATCCGCGAACGGATGCACCGTTGGCTGGAATGAAAAAAGAAGAGGCTGTTAGCCTTTTTTCAGATATATTATAGCGGTTGGATTCGGAAAACGAACTACTTTTGCACGATTGTTCTTAACCTATACCGTAAACAGTAATCCGTCATGAAATACCTACCGCGAAGGAAAGAATTGAGAATCAGCAGAAAAAAGTGGATATACACTCTGGTATGTACGGCTTTGGTCATCGGAGTATACCTCTACCTCACCCGCGAAAAGAAACCCGCCCCGGAATATCCCACCGTCATGGTGGAGCCCGCCGGACAGCAGGATGTGGAGATTTACGGCGAATACGTAGGCCGCATCCGGGCCCAACAGTTCGTGGAAGTGCGCGCCCGCGTGGAAGGCTTTCTGGAACAGATGCTGTTTGAGGAAGGCACCTACGTGACCCGCAACCAGGTGCTTTTCGTCATCGACCAACGCCAGTACCGCGCCAAAGCGGACAAGGCACGGGCCCAACTGAAAAAAGACGAGGCACAAGCCCGCAAGGCCAAACGCGACCTGGACCGCATCCGCCCGCTATACGAGCAGAACGCGGCCAGCCAACTGGATTTGGACAACGCCGTGGCGGCTTACGAGACCGCCGTGGCCAGCGTGGGCATGAGCCAGGCCGACCTGGACCAGGCGGAGCAGGAACTGGGATACACCATCGTGCGCTCCCCCATCTCGGGACATATCAGCGAACGGCATGTGGATTTGGGAACGTTGGTCGGCACCAGCGGCAAATCGCTTTTGGCCACCATTGTGAAGAGCGACACCGTGCTGGTGGACTTCAGCATGACGGCCCTGGACTACCTGAAAAGCAAGGAACGCAACGTGAACATCGGGCAGAAGGACCAGAACCGTTCCTGGCAACCCACGGTGACCATCACCCTGCCCGACAACTCGGTCTATCCCTATAAAGGCCTGGTGGACTTCGCCGAGCCGCAAGTGGACCCGCGCACCGGAACCTTCTCCGTACGGGCGGAAATGCCCAACCCGGAACACGTCCTGCTGCCGGGACAGTTCACCAAGGTGAAAGCCCTGCTCGACGTGCGCGAAAATGCCACGGTCGTCCCTCAAAAAGCCCTCATCATCGAGAAAGGAGGCGCCTACGTGTTTGTCATGCGCAAAGACTCCACCGTGCAACGGCGCTTCATCGAGCTGGGACCTGAGTTCGGGAACAACGTGGTGGTGGAACGCGGTCTGGCCCCCCGTGAACAGATTGTCACGGAAGGCTACCACAAACTGACCCCGGGCATGAAAGTGCGGGTGGGAAAAGCCCCTGCGGAAGAACAGAAAAAGGAACAGGCCTCGGCCAGCAAATAAGGAAGCCCCATGAAAGTCACCTATTTCATCGACCGCCCGGTCTTCTCGATGGTCATCTCCATCCTGATTGTCATCGTGGGCCTCATCGGGCTGACCTTGCTGCCCATCGACCAGTATCCGCAAATCACCCCGCCGGTGGTCAAGATCAGTGCCTCCTACCCCGGAGCCAGCGCCTTGACCGTATCGCAGGCCGTGGCCACGCCTATCGAGCAGGAACTCAACGGCACGCCGGGAATGCTCTATATGGAGTCCAACAGCTCCAATTCCGGCGGATTCTCCGCCACCATCACCTTCGACATCTCGTCCGACCCCGACCTGGCAGCCGTGGAAATCCAGAACCGCGTGAAACTGGCGGAATCCCGCCTGCCGGCAGAGGTGATACAGAACGGTATCTCGGTGGAGAAGCAGGCTCCCAGCCAGCTCATGACCATTTGCCTGACCTCCAGCGACCCGAAATTCGACGAAATCTACCTGAGCAACTTCGCCACACTCAACGTGCTGGACATCCTGCGCCGCATCCCCGGCGTAGGGCGCGTGTCCAACATCGGCAGCCGCTACTATGCCATGCAGATATGGGTGCAGCCGGACAAGCTGGCCCACTTCGGCCTGACCGTGCAGGATCTGCAAAACGCCCTCAAGGACCAGAACCGCGAATCGGCAGCGGGCGTACTCGGGCAACAGCCCATGAACGGACTGGACATCACCATCCCCATCTCCACCAAAGGCCGCCTCTCCACCGTCAGCCAATTCGAGGAAATCGTGCTGCGCGCCAATGCCGACGGCTCGCTCATCCGCCTGCGCGACGTGGCCCGCATATCGCTCGAAGCCCAGTCGTACAACACGGAAAGCGGCATCAACGGCGGAAACGCGGCCGTGCTCGGTGTCTACATGCTGCCGGGAGCAAACGCCATGGAGGTGGCGGAAAACGTGAAGAACGCCATGGACGAAATCAGCCGGAACTTCCCGGAAGGAATGAAATATGAGATTCCGTTCGACATGACAACTTATATTTCGGAATCCATCCACGAGGTATACAAGACGCTGTTCGAAGCTTTGGTATTGGTGATATTCGTCGTGTTCCTCTCCCTGCAAAGCTGGCGGGCCACACTGATTCCGGTCATCGCCGTACCGATTTCATTGATTGGAACGTTCGGCTTCATGCTGATTTTCGGGTTCTCCCTCAACATGCTGACCCTGTTGGGACTCGTGCTGGCCATCGGTATCGTGGTAGACGATGCCATCGTGGTGGTGGAGAACGTGGAACGCATCATGGAGGAAGAACATCTCGGGGCGTATGAGGCCACCAAAAAGGCCATGACCGGACTGACAGGCGCCTTGATTGCCACCTCACTGGTGCTGGCCGCCGTATTCGTTCCGGTCAGCTTCCTGCCCGGCATCACGGGACAGCTTTACCGGCAGTTCACCGTGACCATCGTGGTGTCCGTGCTGATTTCCACAGTTGTGGCCCTGACCTTGAGTCCGGTCATGTGTTCGCTCATCCTGAAGCCCACCGACCCGAACAAACCCAAAAACATCGTGTTCCGCAAAATCAACGAATGGCTGGCCGTGGGCAACAACAAATACATCTCGTCCATCCAAAAGACTCTGGTCCATCCCAAACGGGTCATCGTGGGCTTCTGTCTGGTCATCGGATTGATTTTCATCCTGCACCGCCTCGTGCCGACCAGCTTCCTGCCTTCGGAAGACCAGGGTTACTTCAAGGTGGAACTGGAACTGCCCGAAGGAGCCACGCTGGAACGGACCCGCACGGTGACAGACCGCGCCATCCGGTATCTGATGGCACATCCGGCAGTGGAATATGTGCAGAACGTGACCGGCACGAGCCCTCGCGTAGGCACCAGCCAGGCCCGGAGCGAACTGACCGTCATCCTCAAACCTTGGAAGGAACGGAACGAAACCCGCATTGACGACGTGATGGCAGAAACAAAATCACACCTTCAGGAGTATCCCGAGTGCAAGGTCTACCTGTCCACCCCGCCGGTCATTCCCGGGCTGGGGTCCTCCGGCGGTTTCGAGATGCAGCTGGAAGCACGGGGCGACGCGACATACGACAACCTGGTTCAAGCTACCGACACCTTATTATATTACGCCGCGCAACGGAAAGAGCTTTCCGGACTCTCCTCTTCACTGCAGGCCGAGATTCCGCAACTCTACTTCGACGTGGACCGCGACAAGGTGAAGCTCTCCGGCGTGCCGATGGCCGACGTGTTCTCCACCATGAAAGCCTACACGGGATCGGTGTACGTCAACGACTTCAACATGTTCAACCGCATCTACCGCGTCTATATCCAAGCGGAATCGGAATACCGCAGACATCCTGAAAACATCAACCTGTTCTTCGTGCGAGGAAGCAATAATGCCATGATACCGCTCACCTCGCTCGGAAACACGTCCTACACCACGGGGCCGGGCAGCATCAAGCGGTTCAACATGTTCAACAGTGCCGTCATACGGGGAGAGTCCGCCAACGGCTACAGCTCAGGACAAGCCATGGAGACCATCGAACGCCTGGCCCACGACCACCTGCCCGACAACATCGGCGTGGAATGGAGCGGACTGTCCTATCAGGAAAAGCAAGCCGGTGGACAAACCGGACTGGTGCTGACACTGGTGTTCCTGTTCGTGTTCCTGTTCCTCGCGGCCTTGTATGAAAGCTGGATGGTGCCGGTAGCCGTCCTTCTGTCCCTGCCCGTGGCCGCCTTGGGTGCCTATTTCGGCATCACGGTCTGCGGCCTTGAAAACGACATCTATTTCCAGATTGGGCTGGTCATGCTGGTGGGACTGGCCGCCAAGAACGCCATCCTGATTGTGGAATTTGCCAAAGATGAGGTAGACCGTGGCGGAGACCTCGTACAGTCCACCCTCCATGCGGCACGCTTGCGCTTCCGCCCCATCCTGATGACCTCGTTGGCCTTCATCCTCGGCATGTTGCCGATGGTCATTGCCAGCGGACCGGGCGCGGCCAGCCGCCAAGCTATCGGCACAGGCGTGTTCTTCGGTATGATTTTCGCCATCGCGGTGGGCATCCTGCTCGTACCGTTCTTCTTCGTCATGATATACAAAGCCAAGGGAAAACTGAGGCGCGGCAAACGCCCGGCCAGCGTCGCCGCACTGCTGATAGCCGCAGGTGCCGGACTGTCATCCTGCCAGATAGGCAAGCCGTATGCCCGCCCGGACTTGGATTTGCCGGCGCAGCTCAGCCCTACACCGCAAGACAGCACATCGATAGGCGACCTCTCATGGTGGGAACTTTACAATGACACCACCCTCCAGCATCTCATCGCGCAAACGCTGACCTACAACAAGGACCTGGACATCGCCGCCTCGCGGATGGAAGAGCTGGCGGCCATGAAACGCATCGACTTGGCCAACCTGTTTCCCCAAGCCACGGCACGCCTGAACGGAAACCGCGAAACCACCAACTATGGCGGACACAACCTGGACCCCGACCCGGAATTCAGCCTCACGGCCCACATCGCATGGGAGATTGACTTATGGGGCAACCTGCGCTGGGCACGCGACCACAGTACGGCGGAGTTTCTGGCATCGGTGGAGAACTGCCGCGCCCTTCGCATGAGCCTGGTGGCCCAAATGGCAGAATCCTACTTCGAGCTGATGGCCCTGGACAACGAGCTGGCCATCGTGCGCCGCACGTTGGAAGCCCGAAGAGAAGGCATCCGTCTGGCCGAAATCCGCTTCAAGGGCGGATTGACCTCGGAAATCGTCTATCAGCAAGCCCAAGTGGAATTGGCCCGTACCGCCACGATGGTCCCCGACCTGGAACGGCGCATCGCATTGAAGGAAAGCGAGATTGCCCTATTGACCGGAAGCTATCCGCATTCCATCCGGCGTAACATCCTGCCGGAGGAGATTCACCTGCCCGACTCGCTCCCGTTGGGACTTCCCTCTTCCCTGCTGGAACGCCGTCCCGACATCCGGCAGGCCGAACAAGAACTGAAAGCCGCCCATGCCGAAGTGGGAATCGCCTACACGGACATGTTCCCCCGGTTGTCCCTGACTGCCACGTTAGGCGTGGAAAGCGATGATTTGAAGACACTTCTCAAATCGCCCTACACCTATCCTATCGCCAACCTGGTGTCCCCTCTTTTCTCCATCGGAAAGAACCGTGCCAAGCTGAAAGCCCAAAAGGCCGCCTACGAAGGCAGTGTGGCACGATACGAGAAGACCGTACTGAACGCTTTCAAGGAAGTGCATGACGCCCTCATCAATTTCAACAAAATCAAAGACATCCACGAGTCGCGCCGGCAACTGGCCGAAGCGTCCCGCACCGCAGTGGAACTGGCACAGCTGCAATACATCAACGGAGTCATCGGCTATCTGGACCTTCTGGATGCGCAACGAAGCTATTTCGATGCCCAAGTGTCGCTGAGCAACGCCGTGTGCGACAAGCAACTAATGCTCATCAACCTGTACAAAGCCCTCGGCGGAGGATGGCGGTAAGCCCTTCCGATGGAAAAGACTGAAAAAAAGCCATAAACGCCCCCGCGTTATGGCCTTTTTTATGTAACTTTGCACGTTCAAACGAGAATAGAGTATAAAAAAATCATATCCAATGGAATTAGCAAGCAAATACAATCCGGCCGACGTAGAGGGAAAATGGTACCAATACTGGCTCGACCACAAGCTTTTCAGTTCTAAGCCCGACGGACGGGAACCTTATACGATTGTCATCCCGCCCCCCAACGTGACGGGCGTACTCCACATGGGACATGTGCTCAACGAGACCATCCAGGACATTCTTATCCGCCGCGCACGCATGGACGGCAAGAACGCTTGCTGGGTGCCGGGCACGGACCACGCCTCCATCGCCACCGAAGCCAAAGTGGTGAACCGACTGGCGGAAAAAGGCATTAAGAAAAGCGACCTGACCCGCGAGGAATTCCTGAAATATGCATGGGAATGGACCGACGAACACGGCGGCATCATCCTGAAACAGCTCCGCAAGCTGGGTGCCAGCTGCGACTGGGACCGCACGGCATTCACCATGGACGAGAAACGAAGCCGGAGCGTCATCAAGGTGTTCTGCGACCTTTACAACAAAGGGCTCATCTACCGCGGCGTGCGCATGGTGAACTGGGACCCGAAAGCCCTCACCGCCCTTTCGGACGAGGAAGTGGTCTACAAGGAAGAACACAGCAAGCTGTACTATCTGAGATACATGATTGCCGGAGAGGACGGCAAACCGGACGGCAGCGGACGCTACGCCGTAGTGGCCACCACACGTCCCGAGACCATCATGGGCGACACGGCCATGTGCATCAACCCGAACGACCCGAAGAACACGTGGCTGAAAGGACGGAAAGTCATCGTGCCGCTCGTGAACCGCTGCATCCCCGTCATCGAAGACGACTATGTGGACATCGAATTCGGAACAGGTTGCCTGAAGGTCACGCCGGCCCACGACGTGAACGACTATATGCTGGGCGAGAAACACAACCTGCCCTCTATCGACATCTTCAACGACAACGGCACCATCAGCGAGGCCGCAGGCCTCTACGTGGGCATGGACCGCTTCGACGTGCGCCGCCAGATTGCCGCCGACCTGGAACAGGCCGGACTGATGGAGAAGACGGAGGACTACACCAACAAGGTGGGCTTCTCCGAGCGTACCAACGTACCCATCGAGCCGAAGCTTTCCATGCAATGGTTCCTCAAGATGGAACACTTGGCCAAAATCGCCCTCGAACCGGTGATGAAGGATGAAATCCGCTTCTATCCCGCCAAGTACAAGAACACCTACCGCCACTGGATGGAAAACATCAAGGACTGGTGCATCAGCCGACAGCTGTGGTGGGGACACCGCATCCCAGCCTACTACCTCCCCCAAGGCGGCTTCGTCGTAGCAGAGACTCCGGAAAAGGCACTTGAACTGGCCCGGGAGAAGACCGGCAACCAGGACTTGACCGTGAACGACCTCCGGCAGGACGAGGACGCACTCGACACGTGGTTCTCCAGCTGGCTCTGGCCCATCTCGCTGTTCGACGGCATCAACCACCCCGGCAACGAGGAAATCAACTACTATTATCCCACGTCCGTCCTCGTGACCGGACCGGACATCATTTTCTTCTGGGTGGCGCGCATGATCATGGCCGGCTACGAATATCAGGGACAGATGCCGTTCAAGGACGTGTACTTCACGGGCATCGTGCGCGACAAGCTGGGCCGGAAGATGAGCAAGTCGCTCGGCAACAGCCCCGACCCGCTCGACCTGATCGAACGCTACGGTGCCGACGGCGTGCGCATGGGCATGATGCTCTCCGCCCCGGCCGGCAACGACATCCTGTTCGACGACGCACTCTGCGAACAGGGCCGTAACTTCAACAACAAGATATGGAACGCCTTCCGCCTCGTGAAAGGCTGGCAGACGGCCGACATGTCCCAGCCCGAAAGCGCGGCCATCGCCACCCGCTGGTTTGATGCCATGCTGCGCACCACAGCGGCCGAAGTGGCCGACCTTTTCGGCAAATACCGCTTGAGCGAAGCCTTGATGGCCGTGTACAGGCTCTTCTGGGACGAATTCTCCAGCTGGTACCTGGAAATGGTCAAGCCGGCCTACGGACAGCCCATCGACCGGACGACTTACGACGCGACCCTCCGCTACTTCGACACGCAGCTCAAGCTGCTCCACCCCTTCATGCCGTTCATCACGGAAGAACTATGGCAGCACATCTATGACCGGAAACCGGGAGAGAGCATCATGCTGTCGCCGCTCCACACGGACGCACCGACGACCGACGACACCACACTGATTGCCCACATCGAACGCGTGAAGAACATCGTGGCTGGCGTGCGCACCGTGCGCAACCAAAAGAACATCGCCCCGAAAGAGGCCCTGGCACTGGAGGTGACGGGAGAGAATCCTGAAGCCGCCTTCGACAGCGTGACCATGAAAATGGCCAACCTGAGCCAAATCACCACAGTGGCACAGAAAAGCGGAAACACCGCCGCTTTCATGGTAGGCACGACAGAATATGCCGTACCCATCGGCAACCTCATCGACGTGGAGGCCGAAATCGCCAAACAAGAGGCCGAGCTGAAACATCTGGAAGGCTTCCTGGCCGGCGTGATGAAGAAGCTTTCCAACGAACGCTTCGTGGCCAACGCCCCCGAAGCCGTGGTGGCCATGGAACGCAAGAAGCAGGCCGACGCCGAAAGCAAAATCGCCGCGCTGAAAGAAAGCCTGACGCAACTGAAAAAATAAAAACTACCGGGCAGGAAGGAAACGGAAAGGTTTTCTTCCTGCTTTTGTTTTCCCGCTCCCGTCAACCATCCTAAATTCCCTGTAACACTTTCCGGAAATTCTCATACGAGGTTTCCAGACGGCCTAACTGGAAAGGGCTGAGATTCAAAGAAAACGTACCCTTCACCTGGGGCAAGTCGAAATAAACCTTGCACAGGCTGGCCAAATTGAAAGAAAGGCTGTCGCCCTTCTTCATCAACAGACGGCAACACCTGACAAGAAGTTCCTTGTCGTGTTCCGCCCGCCGCATGGATTGAAACAGCAGATAGGCACATGCCGCACCGTTCCCCTGCAGCAAAAATTCCATCTTATGCCACCCGTCGTCCACCCGCAAGGACTGAAACAAATAGTCCAGCTCCTCCACATCTTCCGCGAACACCACCAACATGAAGCGGATGAACTTGGAACGGTCCAGTTCCGTACCTTCCCGGTTCAGGAAGTCCGCCAACAACAGGAAGCCGCCATGACGTAGTGTGAAGCCGGAATGCTGTTTGCGCAAAGGCACAGCCTTCAGCACTGTGACCAGAAAGGCCTTGGACTGATAAGAAACAAGGGCATGGAAGGCCGCCCAGAACACGCTGTCCTCCGCCATCGGCAACAGCCGCTCACCCAAGACACGCCCGGCCATACGGAAATCCTTGTTCGACAACCCGTCCAGGTAAGCAATCAGCCCCTGCCAGTCCATCGCCTCCAGGAATGCGGCCAACCGCCGTTCCATCACTGCATCATAATATCTGTCTCCTGCCATACGCGTTCCGGAAATAAAAAAGGCGAAACTAACGGAAGTTTCGCCTTTCTGCCTTTTCGAGCCTCTTGTCGGATTCGAACCAACGACCCCGAGATTACAAATCACGTGCTCTGGCCAACTGAGCTAAAGAGGCGGGTGGGAAAGCTTACTGTATCGCGCCGCTACAACCAACTACCCTTGCTGCGATCAAGCCCTGGGGGATTCGAAGGGAGCTGGCCGTACAGGACTTTCCCATTTGTGGCTGCAAAGGTAGGAAGTTTTTCGTTCCGTTCCAAACTTTGACCGCTACTTTTTCATTTTCCCCTTGGAATTCTCACTTAATTTCCAATTCCGAATTCGCATTTCTTCCGAAATCTGTCGGATATTCCACAGTTTTTCCCTAACTTTGTAAGTTAAAACAAGAAACCATCTATACGAAACATCTTATGGACGCAACAAGTTACAGGCAGTTACGTGCTTATGCCGCCCAATACGGTGCCATTGTCGGACTGATTTGGATTGTCAGTTTCGCTTTCTACATCGTCGGACTGACCCACCCCCTCATCGGCAACATCGGCCTCCTCATCGGAATCTTCTCCGTCGTGGCGGCGGGTTTCCTCGTCCGGAAGTTCAGGCACGAGATTTCCCCGCTCCGCTTCGCACAGTCATGGTGGATGAGCATCCTGATATACATGTACGCCTCGCTGCTCATGGCCGTCGCCCATTTCATCTATTTCCGTTACATCGACAACGGACTGCTGGTGGACACTTACGCCTCCATCCTGCAGCAGCCGGAAGCCGTGGCCATGCTGCAAAGCATGATGCCGGGCGAGGATACAGCCCGGGCCAGTGCCGAAGTGGTGGACTTGCTGCGTTCCATCACCCCCATCCAGTTCACATTCGAGTTCTTGATATACAACCTCATTCTGGGCTTCATCCTGGGCATACCGACCGCATGGATCGGGCTGGGGGGAAAGAAGCCCGCAACTCCCAAACAAAACTGACACTTATGGACATATCGGTCGTAATACCCCTCTTCAACGAAGAAGAATCCATTGCGGAACTGTATGCGTGGATAGAACGTGTGATGAACGACAACGGCTTCACGTACGAAGTCATTTTCGTCAACGACGGAAGCACGGACCGCTCCTGGCAAATCATCGAGGAGCTGCAGGAAAAGCATAGTTGCGTGAAAGGCATCAAGTTCCGACGCAACTACGGGAAAAGCCCGGCCTTGTACTGCGGCTTCAAAAAGGCAGAAGGCAACGTGGTCATCACGATGGATGCCGACTTGCAGGACTCGCCCGACGAGATTCCGGAACTCTACCGCATGATTACCGTGGACGGATTCGACCTCGTGTCCGGCTACAAGCAAAAACGGTATGACCCGCTGTCGAAAACCATCCCCACCAAACTGTTCAACGCCACGGCACGCAAGGTGAGCGGCATCAAGAACCTGCACGACTTCAACTGCGGCCTCAAGGCTTACCGCAAGGACGTGGTGAAGAGCATCGAAGTGTATGGCGAGATGCACCGCTACATTCCTTACCTGGCCAAAAACGCGGGCTTCGACAAAATCGGCGAGAAGGTGGTACACCATCAGGCCCGCAAGTACGGCAAGACCAAATTCGGTGGCCTGAACCGCTTCTTCAACGGTTATCTGGACCTGATTTCCCTCTGGTTCCTGTCCACTTTCGGCGTAAAGCCCATGCACATCTTCGGCTTTCTGGGGTCCATCATGTTCTTCATCGGGTTCGTGGCCGTATGCATCATCGGGTTCAACAAACTGTACGACATGTATTGCGGCAACCCCTACCGCCTGATTACAGACTCACCCTACTTCTTCATCGCGCTGACCACGATGATCTTAGGCACGCAGTTGTTCCTGACAGGATTCCTGGGCGAGCTAATCAGCCGCAGTTCACCGGAACGCAACAACTACCAGATTGAAAAGGAAATTTAGCAAGAACAGTACCCGAGCATGACAAAAAACAAAGGCATACTCCCTTGGATGGCAGCCGCCTTATGCGGCATACTGGCGGCCTGCGAGACCAACGACTGCCCGCTCAACAATGTCGTATACAGCACATACGGATTCTATGCCGTCACGGAAGAGGGCGAAAGCCAGGTCCGCATACTGGACACGCTGACCGTCACGGCGGCAGGAACAGACTCCGTACTCGTCAACCGTCTGGTGAACGGCGATGGGGTGGAACTGCCCGTCAGCTACAGTGCCCCGACCGACACCCTTGTGTTCCAGTTCACCGACACGCTACGGCGGAAACGCGAAGACACCATCTGGATCAGCAAGGAGAATGTCCCGCACTACGAGTCGCCGGAATGTCCCGCATCCATGTTCCACCGCGTCACCTCTGTCCGCCACACCTTACGGCTGATTGATTCCGTCACCATCGTTAATCCGAATATCGACTATAATGTTTCCGAGAATTTCAAGATATATTTCCGCCATAACGGTTAGCTTGTTTTTGCCCGCCCTTGCCTTCGCGCAACAAGCCGAAGAGAAGGAAGGACAAACGGTGACCGTCAGCGTAGACACCTCCCCCAAGGAAGCCCCCGTATTTGGCGGAGTGGCCGTGACAGGCGACCTTGTGGGCGTAATCATGAAACTGGCCAACTCGGATTATTCCCAGATGGAAGTGGCCGCACGCCTGAACTTCAAGGAGAAATACTTCCCCGTCTTCGAACTGGGATACGGAGCAAGCGACTGTGAAGGGGCCGAGACTGGCAACACTTACTACACACAAGCCCCTTATTTCCGCATCGGGATGGACTACAATTTCTTCAAGAAATGGCAAACGGGGAACCGCATGTATCTGGGCGTGCGCTACGGATTCACCTCCTTTAAATATGACATCAGCGCTCCGGGATTCGCCGACCCGGTGTGGGGCAACGAAGTCCCGTTCGTGTTCAACGGACTATCCGCCAACTCCCATTGGGGAGAAATCGTGTTCGGGCTGGAGACGAGAATCTGGAAAATATTCCATCTGGGATGGAACGTCCGCTACAAAATACGCATGAGCCACAGCGAGGCGTCCCAAGGCCGGCCATGGTATGTGCCGGGCTTCGGAAAATACGGCACTTCAGGCCTGGGCGGGACCTTTAATGTGATTTTCGACATATAACCAGAAAAAAGAATGCATCTCACAGAAAGCATATTGATAGGGCTGGCACTCGCCATGGACTGTTTTGCCGTGAGCATCACCGCAGGCACTATCGCCAAACGGGTGGTGGCCCGCCCCATGCTCGCCATGATACTGGCATTCGGTTTCTTCCAAGGAGCGATGGTACTGGCCGGATGGTATGTAAGCTCACTGTTCAGCCGCATCCTGGCCCCCGTCGACCATTGGATCGCCTTCGCCCTGCTGTCCGTCATCGGCATCCAGATGATTCGCGAAGGGTTCAGCCCCAAGGAAGAGGCGAAATTCAACCCGTTCGACTACAAGGTCATCCTCACCCTGGCGGTAGCCACGAGCATCGATGCCATGGCCGTGGGCGTATCCATGGCCTTCATGCAACTCGGCAATGGATGGGAAGCCGTCGCACAACCGGTGATCGTCATCGCCGCCCTCTCCTCGCTGCTCACTATCGCCGGATTGGGAGCCGGCATTCTTGCAGGACGCAAGATTCCGTTCTCCATGACACCAGTCGGAGGCATCATCCTCATCGGTATCGGAATCAAAATCATCATTGAACATCTAAACTTATGGCCATGAATGATAAAAAGAAGAAATTACGCTGGCAACTTCCGTTCCTGCTGTTGCTGGTCATCGGTACGATTTATGTCATCCGCAACAATCCCTCTACCGCACCTTTCCAACAGGAGGAAGGGGCCATATTCGGTACATTCTACCACGTGACCTACCAATGCGACTCCAGTTTGCAGAAAGACATCCAGGCGGAACTCCAGAAGGTGGACGCCTCGCTCTCGCCTTTCAACCAAACGTCCGTCATCAGCCGGGTCAACCGTAACGAAGAAGTCATCCCCGACAGCATGTTCGTCCACGTCTTCCGCCTGGCTAAGGAAATCAGCAGAAAGACCGACGGGGCCTTCGACATCACCGTCGCCCCGCTGGTCAACGCCTGGGGGTTCGGTTTCAAGAACGAGCCGAATGTCACTCCGGCACAAATCGACAGCCTGCTCCAATTCGTAGGATTCGAGAAAGTGAGCCTTTCGGGCGGAAAAGTGGTCAAGCAAGACCCGAGGGTAACCTTGGACTGTAGTGCCATCGCCAAAGGATACGGCAGCGACGCGGTGGCACGCCTGCTCGACCGGAAAGGCATCCGGAACTACATGATTGAGATTGGCGGGGAAATCGTCGTAAAAGGACAAAGCCCCCAAAAGCGCCCCTGGAAAGTGGGTGTCAACAAACCGATAGACGACACGCTCAACGTACACAACGAAATCCAAACCATCCTGAACGTGAAAGATGCCGGTATCGCCACCTCGGGCAATTACCGGAACTTCTATTATAAGGACGGAAAGAAATATGCCCACACCATCGACCCGCATACCGGATACCCCGTACAGCATTCCATCCTGTCGGCCACCGTGCTGGCCAAAGACTGCGCCACCGCCGATGCCTATGCCACCGCCTTTATGGTGCTGGGGCTGGAAAAGGCGCAAGAGGTGCTGGACAGAGCGCCAGACGTACAGGCTTACCTCATTTATGCGGACGAAAACGGCAAGGACCAGGTCTTTGCCACACCCGGAATGAAGAAACTCATCACGACCCCCTGACAATGGGCAGCTACATGGAGAACCTCACGTTGGAAACCTTGTCCGACCTGCCGCTCTTCCAAGGAATCGGGAAAATCGAGTTGGCTCGGTTCTCCGCCTCTGTCCCCCACCGGCTCAAGAGATATGCCAAAGGGGAAAAGCTGGCGGAACAAGACCAAAAATGCCAACAGCTGACCCTCACGCTTCAGGGAATCGTGCAAATGCGCACCCGGTCGGACAACAACCGTTTCGCCTTCTCCGAACGGCTGCAATCCCCTGTCCTCCTGCAGCCGGAGGCGTTGTACGGCATCACTCCTCATTACACCCACACCTATACCGCACTGACAGAAACTCATGCGCTGGTCATTCCCAAAGCTGGAGTAACACAGCTGTTCAGTCACTTCGAAGTGTTCCGGCTGAACCTCATCAACCTCTTGTCCACCATCATCTACCGGCAAGGACGCTGGCTGTGGCATGACTTGTCGGGCGATGCGGAAAAGCGGATCGTCAACTTCATTCACGCCCACAGTGTCTACCCAGCCGGTGAAAAGGTGTTGGAGATCAGCATGGAAGACTTAGGTCTACAAATCAACGAGCCGAGGATGAACGCATCGAACGCATTGAAGCGTCTGCAACAAGCCGGACTTGTCTCGCTCAAACGGAAGAAAATCATCATCCCGGCCTTGGAAAAACTCATCCAAGCCCGCTAACATAAAACATCACAAAATAATATGGCACAGACAGAAGAACAACAGAACACAGAACATAAGAATCCCTTTTTCACCCCTTACGACACCCCCCACGAAACGGCCCCCTTCGACCGTATCCGTCTGGAAGATTACGAGCCGGCCTTCATGGAAGGCATTCGACAAGACGACGAACTGACGGACACCATCGTCAACAACCCGGATGAACCGACGTTCGACAATACCATATCGTTCAGCGTCCCCGACAACTTGCTGAGCCGCGTAAGCAACGTATTCTTCAATCTGCTGAGCGCGGAAACCAACGACGAGATGGACGCTCTGGCACAAAAGATGTCTCCCATCCTGACGGAACACGCCAACAACATCCTGCTGAACGAGAAACTCTTCGCAAGGGTCAAGGCTGTGTACGAACACCACCGCGACCTGACCGACGAAGAACAGACCCTGTTGGACAAAAGCTACGACGGCTTCATCCGCAGCGGAGCCAATCTTTCTCCCGAAAACAAGGAAAAATTCCGCGCCATCAGCAAGGAGCTGAACCAGCTGACCTTACAGTTTTCCCAGAACAACCTGAAGGAAACCAACGCTTTCCAACTCCACCTGACGGACAAGAAGGACTTGGCCGGACTGCCGGACTCGGCCATAGAGGCCGCCGCATTGGCTGCCAAGGAGAAGCGGTTGGAAGGATGGCTCTTCACGCTCCATGCCCCGAGCTACACACCTTTCATGACCTATGCAGACAACCGGGAACTTAGGAAAAAGATGTACATGGCACGGAACACCCTCTGTACGCATGACAATGAATACAACAACCAGGAAATCGTCAAACGCATCGTGAACCTCCGCCGCGAACGCGCCCAATTGCTGGGCTACCGGACGTATGCGGACTTCGTCCTGAAAAAACGCATGGCGGAAAACAGCACGAATGTGTACAAACTGCTTAACGACCTGCTGGAAGCCTACCTGCCCACCGCACGGGAGGAAGTAAAGGCTGTGGAACGGAAAGCGAAAGAAACGGAAGGGGAAGAGTTCATCCTGCAACCCTGGGACTTCGGATACTATGCCCACAAACTACAGTTGGAGAAATTCAACCTGGACGCCGAGATGCTGCGCCCATACTTTGAACTGTCCCGCGTGAAACAGGGCGTGTTCGGACTGGCCACCCGCCTTTACGGCATCACCTTCAAGGAAAACCGGAACATTCCGGTCTACCATCCGGATGTGACAGCCTACGAAGTGTATGACAAGGACGGTTCCTACCTGGCCATACTCTACACGGACTTCCATCCCCGCAAAGGCAAACAAAGCGGAGCCTGGATGACATCTTACAAGGACCAATGGATTGACGAGAACGGAACAGACCACCGCCCGCACGTGTCGGTCACGATGAACCTGACCCAACCGACGGAAAGCAAACCTGCCCTGCTCACATTAGGCGAGGTCGAGACTTTCCTCCACGAATTCGGACACGCCCTGCACGGCATCTTTGCCCGCACGCGCTTCGAAAGCCTCAGCGGCACCAGCGTATATTGGGATTTTGTGGAACTTCCTTCACAAATCATGGAAAATTTTGCCGTGGAACGCGAATTTTTAAATACCTTTGCCACGCATTACCAGACCGGCGAACCGCTCCCGGACGAACTGATTGACCGGATTGTCAGAAGCCGCAACTTCAATGCCGCCTACGCCTGCATCCGCCAGGTCAGTTTCGGGCTGCTGGACATGGCTTATTACACCATGGACCAGCCGTTTGACGGGGACATATTCGACTTCGAGAGGAATGCATGGGCCTCCGCCCAACTCCTTCCGCAGCCTGAAGGCACCTGCATGAGCGTACAGTTCGGACATATCATGGCAGGAGGCTATGCGGCCGGATATTACAGCTACAAATGGGCGGAAGTGCTGGATGCCGACGCATTCTCCCTCTTTAAGGAAAAAGGAATCTTCAACCAAGAAGTGGCGCAAAGCTTCCGCGACAATATCCTGTCCAAAGGAGGTACCGAACCGCCCATGACGCTGTACAAACGTTTCCGCGGACAAGCCCCGACCATCGAAGCCTTGCTGAAACGGAACGGAATCAAAGGAAAAGCCTGAAACGAAAAGGATAAAAAGATGAAAGACCCGGAAGAAAGAAAACACGAACTGGACCTGCGTTACTTGCGCATGGCTCAGATTTGGGCGGAAAATAGCTATTGCGAGAGACGCAAGGTGGGTGCGCTCATCGTGAAAAACAAAATGATCATCTCCGACGGCTATAACGGCACGCCGGCCGGATTTGAGAACATCTGCGAGGACGAGAACCACCTGACCAAGCCGTATGTGCTGCACGCCGAGGCCAACGCCATCACGAAAATCGCCCGCTCGGGCAACAACAGCGAGGGAGCGACCTTGTACGTCACGGACGCACCCTGCATCGAATGCTCCAAGCTCATCATACAGGCGGGCATCAAGAAAGTGTTCTACGCCCGCCAATACCGCCTGACCGACGGGGTCGACCTGCTCCAGCGGGCCGGCATAGAGGTGGTCTACCTTCCTTTGGACGAATACACACAGAATCTTTAAAAGCCACGTCGCATGAATCCCAACAACTCATCCCGGTTTACACCTATCCTGCTGGCCCTCTGCCTGGTGGCCGGCATCCTCATCGGGACCTTCTATGCCAACCATTTCTCCGGTAACCGGCTGAACATCATCAACACAGGCAGCAACAAAATCAACGACCTGCTGCGCATCATCGACGACCAATACGTGGACACCGTCAACATGACGGACCTTGTGGAACAAGCCATGCCCAGCATACTGGCCGAACTCGACCCGCATTCGGCCTACATCGGCGCCAAGGACGCGGAAGCCTCCATCGAGAGCCTGAAAGGGAGCTTCTCCGGCATCGGCGTGTCCTTCACCATGCAGGAGGACACCGCCCGAATCATCAGCGTCATCAAAGGCGGACCGTCCGAGAAGGTAGGTCTGCTGGCCGGAGACCGCATTGTCAGCGTGGACGGGGAGTCCATCGCCGGCAAAGGCATCTCCGCCGATGAATGCCGGAACAAGATGAAAGGTGAAAAAGGCACAAAAGTGAAAATCGGCATCCGCCGCATGGGGGAAGACAAGACATTATACTATACCGTCACGCGGGGAGACATTCCCGTGCATAGCGTGGAAGCCTCCTACATGCTGACATCCGAAACCGGATACATCAAAATCAGCAGCTTCAGCGAAACGACCTACCCGGAACTGCTGGTGGCCTTGGCCGAACTGAACCAGAAAGGCTTCAAGGACTTGGTTATCGACCTGCGGGACAACACGGGAGGCATCATGCAGACTGCCATCCAGATGGCCAACATCTTCCTGCCTAAAAACCGCCTGATTCTGTACACGGAAGGACGGAAATCCCCACGGCAGGAATATCTGAGCGACGGACGCGGGGCTTTCCCCAACCTGCCGCTGGTGGTATTGGTCAATGAAGGCTCGGCTTCGGCCAGCGAGATCTTTGCCGGGGCCATCCAGGACAACGACCGGGGGACGATCATCGGCCGCCGCTCTTTCGGGAAAGGGCTGGTGCAGCAGCCCATAGAGTTCCGCGATGGCAGCCTGATCCGGCTGACCATCGCACGCTATTACACACCATCCGGACGCTGCATCCAGAAGCCTTACGAGAAAGGACATGGCGAAGAATACGAAAACGACCTCATGGAACGTTACGAACGCGGAGAGTTCTTCTCGCAAGACAGCATCAAGCAAAATGGACCGCAATTCAAGACCCTTTTGGGACGAACGGTCTACGGCAGCGGAGGCATCATGCCGGACATCTTCATCCCAGAAGACACATCGGACGTGACCTCTTACTATAAAGAAGCCTTGATGAGCGGACTGATGCACCAGTATGCCTTGAAATTCACAGACGAACACCGAAAGGAACTGAACGAGCTGGACAACAATGAAGAAATCGTCCGTTATCTGGACCGGCAGAACATTATCCGGAATTTCGCCGATTTCGCACAGCAAAAGGGATTGCGGAAAAGAAACCTGATGCTCTACAAGTCCCGCAAACTGTTCAGGAGAAGCCTTTACGCCTTCATCATCAACAACACCAAGGAGACGGAACAGTTCTATGAGTTCATCAACAGCGACGACCCGGCCGTCCTGCGCGCCGTGGAAGTGCTGGAAAACGGAGAGGCGTTCCCCAAGGTTTCCCAAACAGACCCTGCAACCCATAAAAAGGAACAACATGGACAAGAATGAATTGAGAAGCCTCATTTCCAAGCACAAAGCCGATACTTCCATGGCGGCCAGATTCGACCTTTCAGGACCGATATTGAGACGGTTGGCTGTACATCCACGGTTTATCGCCGCCCGGACCGTCCTCCTCTATTATTCGCTTCCTGATGAAGTGGACACCCGCGACTTCGTGAGATACTGGAGCCAGCGCAAGCATGTCCTGCTGCCTTCCGTGAAGGACGGGGAAATCGAACTGCATCGCTACGCCGCCGACGAAGACCGGCTGGCTGGAGGGCCTTTCGGCATACAAGAATCCGAAGGGAATGTATTCACGGACTATGGCTCTATCGACCTGGCAATCATCCCCGGTGTCGCATTCGACGCGGCCGGCAACCGTTTGGGACGAGGAAAAGGGTTCTACGACCGGTTGCTCACACGGCTGAAAGACTATCCTATATATAAAATAGGTATATGCTTCGACTTTCAGAAGGTGGACCAGGTACCGGCGGAAGCGCATGACATCCCCATGGATGAGGTTCTCTGACCCAAAGGATACACCGCCCGCTAACGGAACACGATGGACCGAATGACTTGCGCCCCCACAAAGTCATTCAGCTTTTGCACCAAGGCTTCCCGCCCCATCATCAGGTTCGCCTTAAGGGCGGGCGACTTCAACTGCACGTACAGCACCTGGTTCCTGACAAAAACGTCCCCCGTATAACGGGCGATGGCCTCCCCCATCACCTGAGGCCATGCGGCCGCCATCCGGGTCTCGTTCAATGGGGTCTCCAGACCTTCCTGCCGCAAGTATTGCCGGATAATCTGTCCGATGCTCTCCGCTTTGTTCCGTCTCATACGCTGATGACACCGTTCTCTACGTGAAACAACTTATAGTCTCGGTCTGTCTTTTCCAGAATGCGGTCCAAATGGTCGCGGTTAGTATCCGTCACGAAAATCTGCCCGAACCGCTCGCCCGACACCAGCTTGACAATCTGCTCCACCCGCCCGGCATCCAGTTTGTCGAAGATGTCATCCAGCAACAACAAAGGGGTTGTCCGGCTTCCCGTACGGCGGAGGAAGTCGAACTGCGCCAACTTCATGGCTATCAGATAAGTCTTGTTCTGCCCCTGCGACCCTTCACGCTTGATGGGATAGCCGTCCAGCGTCATTTCCAGTTCATCCTTATGAACGCCATGCAGCGAATATCCCATGACCCGGTCCTTGGCCCGGTCGCGCCGGATCACCTCCAGCAAGTCGCCACGCTGTCCGTGCGAGACATAACGCAACCCCACTTGTTCCTTGCCTTGCGAGATACGCGAATAGAAATCCTGAAACACGGGTATGAACTCCTCCACGTAAGCTTTCCGTTTTTCATAAATCCTCGTACCTTCCTGCGCCATCATCTCCTCCCACAGGGCCATCAGTTCCCCGTCCGGCTCTTCCTCTTGTTTGAGCAACACATTCCGCTGAAGCAAAGCCTTGTTGTAACGTGCCAACGCTTCCAGATATTCATGGTCGTACTGCACGATGACCATATCCATGAACCGACGACGCTCCTCGCTCCCGTCCGAAATCAAGGCCGCATCGGCGGGAGAGACCATCACCAACGGCACCAGGCCGATATGTTCGGACAACCGCTTATATTCCTTCTTATTACGTTTGAAACGCTTCTTCTGCCTGCGCTTCAATCCGCAATACACCTCCTCTTGTTCCCCCGACTCCCGCTCATACTCACCCTGCAGCATGAAGAATTCCTCTCCATGACGGATATTCTGGGAATCCACGGAATTGGTGGCACTCTTACAAAAAGAAAGGAAATACACCGCGTCCAGCAGGTTGGTCTTCCCCTCGCCGTTATGCCCGATGAAACAGTTCATCTTGCACGAGAAATCCAACTCGGCTTGAGCGATGTTCTTATAATTCAAAACAGAAATCTTCTTCAATATCATCCGTCGGCCTCGCGTTAAAACACCCTGCAAAATTAAGGTTTATCCCTTGAATCCTAAAAATAATAGCTTATAAATTTCATCAAACGGGAGAAAATAGCTACTTTTGCTCCGCTTTCCCGTGTACGCATCATTACGGGGTCGGAACTTTGGAAAATAACAATAAACCATCAAATAAAAATGACGAACAAAAAGACACATCACGATTCCCTGAACGTGGAAGAGACCTTGATTTCCTCTGAGGCTTTCATCGAGAAATACAAGAAGCCCATCATGTACGTATTCCTCGCCATCATCATATTGGTGGCCGGCTACTTCCTCTACCGCAGCTTTGTAAGCAACCCCCGGGAGGAAAAAGCCAACGAAATGATTTTCAAAGGACAGCAATACTTCGCGATGGATGATTACGAAAAAGCGTTGAACGGCGACGGACAAGACTATCCCGGATTCCTGAAAATCGCAGATGAATATGGCAGCACAGATGCCGGTAATCTGGCGGAACTGTATGCCGGGCTGAGCTATGCCCAAACCGGCAAGTATCAGGAAGCCGTCATCCGTCTGGAGAACTTCAAGGAACGCGATGACGCCATGGTTTCACCGGCCGCCTTGGGGGCATTGGGAAACTGCTATGCCGAACTGGACCAATTGGACAAGGCTACCGCCACATTGCTGAAAGCTGCCGAAAAGGCAGACAACAACAGCCTCAGCCCGCTCTACCTGCTCCAGGCCGGCCAAATCTTCGAATCACAAGGACAGAAAGACAAGGCTTTGGAGTGCTATCAGAAAATCAAGACTCAATATGTGAACTCCATGCAATACGCGGATATTGACAAGTATATCGAGCGCGTCAGCGAATAGTTCCATATAAAAGAAAGGATTCAGGTATTATGGCTACAGCATTGCACAACCTTTCGGATTACAATCCCGCCGCCATCCCTTCTGCCGAAGGCATGAGATTCGGCATCGTGGTCAGCGAATGGAACCATAACATCACGGGGACACTGCTGCAAGGCGCACACGACACATTGGTGAAACAAGGTGTCGCGGAGGAGCATATCCTCACCATGACCGTCCCCGGAAGCTTCGAACTTGTTTTCGGGGCCGCACAAATGGCCAAAAGCGGCAAGGTGGATGCCGTCATCGCCATCGGATGTGTCATCCGGGGGGATACTCCCCACTTCGACTATATTTGCCAAGGCACCACACAAGGATTGGCCGAACTGAATGTATCGGGTGACATTCCGGTCATCTACGGCCTGCTGACGTGCAACAACCTGCAACAGGCGCAAGACCGTGCCGGCGGCATCTTGGGCAACAAAGGGGATGAGTGTGCCGTGGATGCCATCAAGATGGTGGACTATCGCCGGAAGATGATGAAGTAAGGTCAATACCACAACAAACATCTACAATCAGCCGCAAGTTTCCCATACAGGAACTTGCGGCTTCCTTTATCCTTGCTCTTGAAAATTATAGCTTACATGTCCGGCAAAAGCCTGCGAAGATCATCCATGATACAGACATAGGGATAGGCTGCCAGCTCCTCCCGGGTCGTCATCCCATGCAGCACACCGGCGAAATCCACTCCCGCGGCTTGGGCCGTCTCGGCATCCACCACGCTGTCGCCGATGTAGAGTGTCTCTTCTTTCCGGCAACCGGAACAGCCCATCGCTTTCAGCAGTCCTTCCGGAGCAGGCTTCGGGGCTTGCACATCCTCTCCTCCCACGATGAAGTCCACCAGTCCCGTCTGTCCGCGCTGATCCAGCAAATCCAGAATACGGTAGCGGTATTTGGTGGACACGATTCCCAACGTGGCCCCTGCGGCCTTCAACGCACGCAACACCTCCACCGTCTCGGGAAAAAGGACGGTGTTGGCCGTCATGTAGGTGTCAGCCTCCTTCACGTATTCGCGCTTGTAGGCCGCCAATGTTTCTCCGTCCGCAATTCCGGTCAGGATAGAGAAAGACTGTTCCAAAGTCTTCCCGATGGTACGCTTGATGGCCATTTCTGTCACGTCGGCATATCCGTGACGGTCCAGCACATGCCGGAAGCACGTCACAATCCCCCGCGAAGAATCCACCAAGGTGTAGTCAAAATCAAAAACGTAACTTCTATAGGTTTCCATCTCCAACGACTTTGCTATGATTCAAAAAGGTTCAGCCGGTTCTTCCTCGCCTCATCCAGCGGTCTTGCCTCTGTCTTCTGCCCGCCGACATGCTCGCGCAACGCCTGCTGCTCCGCCTTCAGTCCGGCCACAGCCTCTTCCCGCGTAGCCGGGTTCAGGAAGCGGGCCACCGTCAACGCGTTCTGCGAGGCATCCTTCATCCAGATGACCGGGCCGTCATACGCCGGAGCGATTTTCAAGGCCGTATGCAGACGGCTGGTCGTGGCCCCGCCAATCATGACAGGGACAGACACTCCGGCCCGCCGCAATTCCGCGACCACATGCACCATTTCCTCCAGGCTGGGCGTAATCAGGCCGCTCAACCCGATCAGGTCAGGATGCAGCTCCAAGGCTTTCGCCACAATCTCCTCCGCCGGCACCATCACGCCCAAATCGACAATCTCATATCCGTTGCACGCCATGACCACCGACACGATGTTCTTACCGATGTCGTGCACGTCACCTTTCACCGTGGCCACCAATGCCAGTCCGGCCCTTGACGTGCCTTCCCTTTTCTCCGCCTCGATACGAGGCTGCAGGATGCTCACGGCTTTCTTCATCGTACGGGCGGTCTTCACCACCTGGGGCAGGAACATCTTTCCGGCCCCGAACAGTTCGCCCACCGTGTTCATTCCCCGCATCAGCGGACCTTCTATCAGGTCCACAGCGTGGGGATAAAGACCGGCGGCCTCGTCCAGGTCCGCCTGCAGATAGGTGTCAATCCCTTTCACCAAAGCATATTGCAGACGCTCGTCCACACTACCGTTCCGCCAGACATCTGCTTTCGCCGCCTCCGGCTTCCCGCCGGCTTTCACCGCATCCGACTCAGCCTTCAGACGGTCGGCCAACGTTATCAGCCGTTCCGCCGCACCGGGACGACGGTTCAGGACCACATCCTCCACCGTCTCCAACACATCCGCCGGAATGTCGGCATACATCACGCCTGCCGCCGGATTGACAATTCCCATGTCCATCCCCGCCCCGCAGGCATGATAAAGGAACACGGCGTGCATGGCCTCGCGGATGTAATTGTTGCCCCGGAAAGAGAACGACAGGTTGCTCACCCCGCCGCTCACATGCGCTCCCGGAAGGTTTTGCCGAATCCAAGCCGTGGCACGGATAAAGTCCACCGCATAACGGTCATGCTCCTCCATGCCGGTGGCGATGGCCAGCACATTGGGATCGAAAATAATGTCATGAGGATTGAAGCCCACCCGGTCCACCAGCAGGCGATAGGCCCGCGAACAGACTTCTATCTTGCGCTCGTAAGTATCGGCCTGCCCGTGTTCGTCAAAGGCCATCACGATGACCGCCGCTCCAAGGCGTCTCACTTCGCGGGCATGAGCCAGAAATACCTCCTCGCCTTCTTTCAATGAAATGGAGTTGACGATGCCCTTGCCCTGCACGCACTTCAGCCCGGCCTCAACCACCTCCCACTTGGAGGAGTCTATCATGACCGGCACACGGGAGATTTCCGGCTCCGAAGCCAGCAGGTTGAGGAAGTTCACCATCTCCTCACGGGTGTCCAACAAACCGTCATCCATATTGATGTCGATGACCATCGCGCCGTCCTCCACCTGCTTGCGGGCGATGTCCAGTGCCTCGTCATAGCTTTTTTCTTTGATGAGCCGCAGGAACTTGCGCGAACCGGCCACATTGCAACGCTCCCCTACATTCACGAAGCGGATCTCCGGTGTCAGCTCGAACAGTTCCAGCCCGCTCAGGCACAATCTTTCCGGCTTCTCCACCGGAGTGTGCGGACGGCCTTTCGCGGCCAATTCCGGGAAACGGGCGATATACTCGTCCGTCGTGCCGCAACAGCCGCCGATGATGTTCACCCAACCTTCCTCCACAAAGCACTTCATTTCCTCGGCCATCTGGTCGGGGGTCTGGTCGTACTGCCCCATACTGTTGGGCAGGCCGGCATTCGGATAGACGGATATATAATAAGGTGAACGGTGCGCCAAGGTCTCCACAAAGGAAACCAGATCACGCGCCCCGAAAGAGCAGTTCAAGCCCAATGAGAAGATGTCGGCATGGGACACCGATGCCAGAAAGGCCTCCAACGTCTGCCCGGACAGCGTGCGTCCGCTCTTGTCCGACACGGTGACGGACAACATCAGCGGTATCCGCCGCCCCACTGTCCGCATGGTTTCCTCCGCCGCATAAAGGGCGGCCTTGGCGTTCAGCGTGTCAAAGACGGTCTCTATCAGCAACGCGTCCACGCCCCCTTCCAGCAAGGCCTCCATCTGCTCCCGATAAGCCGCTGCCAGCTCATCGAACGTCAAGGCGCGGAAAGCCGGATTGTTCACATCCGGACTCATGGAGCAGGTCTTGTTGGTAGGTCCCACCGAACCGGCCACGAAACGGGGCTTGTCCGATGTCAAATCTGTAAACTCATCCGCCAGCGCACGGGCCATGCGGGCCGCCGCCAGATTGATTTCGCGGCAATAAGCCTCCGTGTGGTAATCGGCCATGGAAACGCGCTGCGCATTGAACGTGTTGGTCTCGATGATGTCCGCACCCGCCTGAAGATATTTGCGGTGGATGTCCTGCACCACATCGGGACGGGTCAGGCACAACAGGTCGTTGTTGCCGGCCATCAGTCCCGGCAGGTCCTTGAACCGTTCCCCGCGAAAGTCGGCTTCCGACAAGCCGTAACGCTGTATCATGGTGCCCATCGCTCCGTCCAGCACCAGTATCCTGTCCTTGATAGCGTCCTCTAATGTCATTCCTAAAAGCACTAATACCGTTTGATTTGCCGGTCCATCTCGCGCCGGTCTTCCTTCTCCTTCAATGTCTGCCGCTTGTCGTACTCCTTCTTGCCCCGGCATAAGTAGATGTCCAGCTTGGCCCGCCCGTTCTCGTCAATGAACAACGAAGTCGGCACGATGGAGAAACCGGGGGCTTTCGTTTCCTGCTGCAGCTTGCGGATTTCGCTCTTGTTGAGCAACAGCTTGCGGTCGCGGCGGGCCGAATGGTTGTTGTACGACCCGTAAGCGTATTCCGCCACATACATGTTCTTCACCCACACCTCTCCGTTGTGGATAAAACAGAACGTGTCCACCAAGCTGGCCTTGCCCGCCCGGATGGACTTGATTTCCGTACCGGTCAGCACGATGCCGGCCGTGTATTTGTCCAACAGCAGGAAGTCGAACGACGCCCGCTTGTTTTTGATATTGACCGCTCTGGTCTTGTTCTTCTTTTCTGCCATTTCTCTTTATTCCTTCACAATCTCGGCGAACTGTTCGAGATGTTCGTCCACATAACGGGCCAACGTCTCCGTCACCTCTTCTTCCATCTCCACGAACTTGTCATCCAGTTCGTCAAACTTGGGGTAAGCCTCGAACATGGCCATAAAATCTTCGTCCGAACGCTCCCGGGTCAGCTCGTCCTTATACTTGTCATAATACTTTTTACCTTTATACACCAGTTTGGAAAAGTCATGCGCCCCCATCAGCCGCATGGCCTTGGCGAAGGGGTTGTCGAAGATAAACGGCCCGTAACCGTTGTAAATCAATTGGATGAAGCCGCCGTCCATCACCTCCTCCCGGAAGATGGAGTACGCCAGCAACGAAATCTGCTCGCCGTTGAGCATTCCCATGTTCTCCGCGTTCAGTTCCCCGCCGATGACTTCCTTATAACGGTCGATGAAGACCTGCAGGAACTCGTCCATCCCTTGTCCCGCCGCCTCGCGCAGCCGGGCGTCGCTGATTGTTATCGCTTTTTGTTCCATACCTTGATTCTTAGTTTGCAAAGATACGATTATATTCCTTTCAAGGTTTGGAAATCCCGGATAAAATCGCCAACTTCGAAAGATTTTTGGAATATCACACCATCAAATAAAGAGAAAATTGTTCTTCCGGCAAAAATAAATGTCCGTTTTACCGTTGTCGCACAAAAAAATTCCATAATTCTGCAAAAAGAATATACCTATCTGAAATCAAAAGAGTTAGAAGAATTACCCCTTTTTCGGGTAATGAGTTGGCAACCGTCCTAATTGCCGTAGTCTGCATTGCTTTGCTTGTTTAGGTAACTCTTGTGGATGCAAAATTAGTATAATCTTCTAAAATCTCAAAAAACGAGCTACAAAAGAGGATGGAAAATTTCTATTTGCTCTTTTAATGCTGTTTCAGAAAGCCTTATATTCCATTCAAAATCTTCATAGCTTGAAACTTCTGTTGGAATATGAAACTGATATTCAATCAGACGAGCATCGCTATCATCACCATATCCTCGCAAGCTATATGATTTCAGTCCATTTTTATCCGTTGTCGGATGGACAAACATACCGATACGCCCTTTCATTCGATATAAGTAAGTAATGACTTGGTTTACATCGGCAACATAATCAATCTGGCTCTTGTATTTGGCATCTAAGATGATGCTTCTTTTTTTGTCATAAAAATCAGGATAACGCAAAAAAGCGTTTCTTCTCTTATTCTCTATCAGACTATATCCCAACCAAACACCTCCAGTATTCTGCCTGTTATTCGGATGCTTGAATCCTAACGGAACAAGCAATGTGTTTAAATACTCTTCCCAAAGCCATGATACATCAAACAGAATGCCATAAATTTCATCCTTGTTTTGTCCGTATCTTAATCGTTCATGGCTTAGTATTTTCAAGCAAAGCTTTTGTAAAGGTACATATTGTGTATAGTAGGGGTGGACAACAGGTCTCAAATTGCTTTTGATAACCTGCAGCCTGTCTTGTTTCTGATACGTTGAGGTAGCCGAAACGATTTGGAAAACATTTTCTTGCGTATCTACGTTTGTGTGTAATACCATTTCGCCCAACCGTTTAGTGCGAATATATTCTACCGTATGACGTATCAGTTGGGTCACATGATTGTCATAACTGAATTCCCTCGTGCGGTATGCCACACGCCCGTTGAAGGGCACATTGCACTTGATATGCCGACTGATGTCAATCGTGCCTCTAAGGTTGCAGTCGTTATATTCGTTTCGCCGATACTCCTTGTAAAGACCTTGCACCAACGCTTTATTCAGGAAATAGGGAAACAGATGCAGCAGGAAATCAAACACCTGCTCGTCTGTAGCCGTATGCTTCAGATTGAACAGATTGACGGATAAGACCTTTTTCAACATATAATGCAGGAAATAGTCATCACCGTTCTCCGTCCCGAACCGTGAGCGGATAGTTATGTACATATCATTCAGACCAATGAATCCTGCTAAATTGCCTGTTTTCACCACATAGCGGTTTTCTTTAGGTGCAATGTCAAACAGGTGTTGCTTGCCTATGCAGTCTTCACACTCCTGAAAGGATAAAGGGAAAACGAGCAAAGGCTTTCCCTTGTCGTCCACCAAAGAAGAAACCGGAGTGTTGGCAAAAGGCAACAACCTTTCCACATTCTCCGTCAGAAGATGTTCGCTATTGTCTTTCCACTCCATCATTCGTATACACCTTCCGAATAATACACTTCTTCCAATTTTTTCAGGTTATCAGCCGCATTGAATGACCCTCTCAGGTATTCAAAAAGCACGCCTCGCAAATGGTTTTCCCATAATTGCCGATAAGCTTCCGGTAAATTATTTTTATAGTCGTATAGTTCTATTTTTTTGAAGTAGGCACCTCCAATATGATAAGCTGCGCTAAGCCCTTCAATACCTTCATTGGTTTCTTCGTTCCAAATGGCGTTGTTCAGGCGATTCATCTTGCTTACAATTTCATCTTTCAATTCTCCAAAACTATCCAGCATGCCAGTATTCTCGTTTGCCTTTATTTCTTTCCATGCAAAGCGGCGGCGCATGGCGAAATCCATACTTTCCACACTCCGGTCAATATCATTCATTGTCCCGATGATATAGACGTTTTCCGGAACATAAAAGCCTTCATAGAACGGGTCATGCTCATCGGTTATCATGTTTTGATATTGTGTTTTAACCCGTCCACTTTTACCTCTATAGCCGGGGTCGATACTGAAGAATAGTTCTCCGAATATCTTGGAGATTTCGCCACGGTTTATTTCATCGATGATAAAGACATAGTTCAAGATATCTTCTTCTTTCTTGTATTTTTCAAGAATATAATCTCCGATTGTTTTTGTATATGTATCATTGGGATGACATTTTCTTGTTTTTAAATAATTTATCATTTTATCATCAGAAGCGACCCAATTTGATTTTTCAGGAACTGAAATGACTCCATTATCATTAATAGAAACTTTAATTATCGTATCACTTCTGAAACTTTTCAGTTCTATCGTTGAGTTTCTTAAGTCCTTTTTGAATTGTTGTAGCATTGATGCGTAATCACAGCTTCCATTTCTTTTTATCGCCCTTTTACAAAACTCCTTAAGCACCCCGTCTTTCCGCTCAAATCCTATATTTCCTCTGCTATCGAGCGGTGTCGGCCTTAAACCTTCAACAAAATCTGTATAATCATACGACGGATGAAACTGCACGAACTCATATTTCGCTCCCATAGCTGTAACAATCTCACGTGCCAAATAAGTTTTTCCTGTGCCTGGCGCACCAGTCAGAATAAGATTCTTATTTGCCTCCAATAAAGCTATATATTCATTGCACCTATTTGTTGTTTCCATATTTGTATGATTTGCCTTTAGTATATAATCAGTAATATATTGTGGTATATCTTTTTGTGTCAGTGTACCATAGGGCTGCCACATTTTTTCTGGAGCATGAATATGCAAGTCGGACGTAGGTATAAACCCTTGCTCTTTAAAACAAATCCATGCAACATTAATATAATGGGAGTAATAAGCTTCCTCACCATCATCATCAACTCCTGCTTTATGGATATTTTCTTTGAATCGGTAAGAAGATGTCGCTATTCCTATGCCCCAAAGTCCGTATGCGTTATTCGTGCAACAGATAATGTCCCCCTCTTTAATTTGCTTTATTAAAGTAAAAGCCGTAATGGCTTTAGCATCATCCACATATTCTTTTGTTATTTCTTCCAAAGTATAGTTAGAATAATCCGTATTATTCCATCCTATCGCCATGATTCCTTTCTCAAAAAAACTTTTCCATGCATCTTCTTTCTGTCCACTGCAATGGGTAGGACAAATGAAATAACATTTGTGGCTAGATTGCAAGTCTGATATTTCCTGATTATAAGGGATAAAGAACTGAGCAGATTCTTTGTCAATACCAATTGAAAGCATAAAATTCTTGAATTGCTTACTCAAAAACTCATCCTCTGATATTTTATACAATCTGTTCCTACGAAAATATTCATTAGTTTGTGTTCCATCTCCATGATTTTCTGTATGCTTGGCTATATCATTGTTTTTATACCCGACAAAACGGCTTGGAGCAAAAAACAACATATTACCAAATGGTTCAACTATATACCATTTGCCTTGTTTAAATCTGTTCAATGCCCAATCCCTTTCTTCTTCCGAATTACTTCCGAGATAAGAGTAAAGAGTATATATGTTTTTGATAACATCGGCTCTATTTTCAATGAAATCTGTTCTTTCCATGTTTATATCCTTATTGTGCAAATTTACAATTATTCTACGACTATCAAATACTTGTGAGCCAATTTTAATTAAAAATGATCACTGCTGTCCGGAGAAATTTTACCATAAAGTAAGTTGTACGACAGAACCCGTCTCCGGAACACTAACGGGGACT
>CALUIS010000025.1 GCA_944320765.1 uncultured Paraprevotella sp. | reverse complement strand
AATAGCCGCTGTTGGGCGTGGCGGCGAGGACGTAAGTCTGGCGTGCGGCCTCCAACGCGGCCATGGCGGCATCGATGTCTGCGATGACAGTGGCACTTTCCACGGCGGATTTTGCGGTTGCGATGTCTTGTGTGTATGCGGCTTTTACCTCTTCGTCAGCACTGGAGTTCGTGCTGACCGCCTCATAATAGCTTGTGATGTAGGCCTGCGCCTCTTCTTGTTTGTCGGGCAAGAAGAAGTTGTCGAAAGTGGTCTTGAGGATGGAATAGATGACGAAGTGGCCTACTAAGTCGTCTCTCTTATTGGCTGCGGTTTCAGCCCCGTCTTTGATGACGTTGTCCCATGCTCCTACGAATCCGCGACTATCTCCTGTGCTGGATGCTAAATCGTATTTCCCGTTTTCAATAGTCCAGTATTCTCCGTCTGTAGCATAAGTAAGAATGAATTGGGTCCACTGGCATGGATTGGGTTGGTCGTGTGTCCTGAATAACCAAGCCTCGTTATTCCCCTCTGTCTGCATCAAGTTCGTTGGCTCAGAGACGCTACGGAACGCATAACCTACCGGGTTGTCGTTCTCGTTATGGTTGGCTTCTATGGTCCATACGCGGTTCAAGTCCGTCGCGGGGTCTACGGAAGTCCTGTACCACCAAGTTTTGTATTGGTTTCCTTGGTGGCTTCCTGCCCCTAACGTCATCATCAAGTCTTGTTCCTTGTCCACGATGATGAAGTAGTAATCGTCCAGGTTCTCGTCTGCGGGCATCTGTGTGATTTTGGTGTAGCCCTTCTCCTGTGTCAGGAGGTAGGTGTCGGCCTGCGCCTGAGGAGCGAAGCCCACGGCGGCCATCAGGAGGGCCGCGATTTTCAGTACACGTTTTTTCATTTGGTTTTGATTTTAGTTAATTTTTGAGTTAGACTTAAAAGTTTCTGTTCCGGTTAAATTCCCCGTGTCTTGCATGTTTCTTCAGTTCCTCTCTTGGGAAGAGAGCGGACGGAATGGTTACCAGTCTGACAACCAGCAAGGAAGCGCGGCGTTTTTGTTGTGAAACTCAACGTTTGTAAACGGACACAAAAACAAAAACGTAGGGAGATTTCAAACTTTTTTGTCGTTTTTGTTGTTTATGTCGCTGTAAATCCATACATTTGCGGCGATGAACCTATTATTCATGTCCTAACGATTCGCTCTCTTCCCAAGAGAGGAACTTTTTCATCTGCCGTTTCGTGTAATTTTTTAAATGTATGTCCGTGGTTGGCTGGTTCGATTGCGGAGCAGTTTGTTCAGTGGCACTCCGGCTTTCTTTTCGGGCGGGGCAGTCCGGCATCGTCTTTTTGTTATTCGTGCGGTTGCTCCTACAGCGGTGCGCGGAAGGTGCAGCCGTTCTTCCATTCCGAGCATCCGAAGGCCGTCTTGCCCCGGATGATGCGGCCTTTGCCGCACAGCGGGCAGGGGGCGCCTTCCTTCACGGCGGGCGTGGCGTCTCCGCTTTGGGCCGCCGCAGCCTTCTTGCGGGACGGCTTTGGGGTGGCGGACGGGGTCTTGGAGGCCGTTTTCTTCTTCTTCGCCGGGGCCGGTTCGTCCTTTGTCTCCGTGACGCGGCGGTTCGTGTTGTCCGCCAGCACGGTGTTCACGATGTCGGCCACCATCTGTTTCAGCTCGTCGAGGAACGTCTTGGCGTCGTAAGCCCTCTTCTCGATGAGGCGCAGCTTGCGTTCCCAGATGCCGGTGAGTTCCGCGCTCTTGAGCAGCTCCTCGTGGATGAGGCTGATGAGTTCCACGCCCGTGGGGGTGGCGACGAGGCTTTTCCGTTCCTGCCGGATGTAGTGCCGCTTGAAGAGCGTCTGGATGATGGCGGCGCGGGTGGAGGGGCGTCCGATGCCGTTCTCCTTCAGCGCGTCGCGCAGTTCGTCGTTGTCCACCGTTCGTCCGGCGGTCTCCATGGCGCGGAGCAGGGTGGCCTCGGTGTAGGGCTTGGGCGGCTGTGTCCACTTCTCGGCCAGGTCCGGCACGTGCGGCCCGCTCTCCCCTTTCGTGAAGGCGGGCAGCGTGCGTTCCTCTTCCTGCGTCTTGGCCTCTTGGGCGTATACCTCCCGCCAGCCCGGGGCGAGGATCTGCTTGCCGGTGGCCTTGAAGGGGATGCCGGCGGTCTCGCCCAGCACCGTGGTGGTGGCGAACCGGCAGTCGGGGTAGAAGGCCGCGATGAAGCGGCGGGCCACCATGTCGAACACCCGTTGCTCGTCCGGCGTGAGGCCGCGCGGGGCCACGCCCGTGGGGATGATGGCATGGTGGTCGGTCACCTTCGACGAGTCGAACACCTTCTTGCTTTTCTTCAGGGCCGCGCCGCGCAAGGGTTGTAGGAGGTCGGCGTATTCCCCCGCGATGCCGTTGAGTATGCCCTTGCACTTGGGGTAGATGTCGTCGCTCAGGAAGGTGGTGTCCACACGGGGGTAGGTGGTCACCTTCTTTTCATATAGGGACTGGATGAGTTGCAGCGTGAGGTCGGAGGAGAAGCCCAGTTTCCTGTTGCACTCCACCTGCAGCGAGGTCAGGTCGTAGAGGCGGGGCGGGGCTTCCGTGCCGTTCTTCTTCGTCACGGAGGTGATGGTGAAGGGCGCGTCCTTGATTTGCTCCAGTGCTTTCCGTCCCTCTTCTTCCGTGGCGAAGCCGCGGCGGGCCGTGTCGCTGGCCTTGCCGTCCTTCTTCTCCTCGGGTGCCTCCCCGCCGTCCTCGTCCTGTTCCAGCACGACGGTGAAGGTCGTGTCGCGGTATCGGGTGGTCAGCACCCAGTAAGGCTCCGGCTTGAAGTTCGCGATTTCCTGCTGGCGGTGGACGATGAGGGCCAGCGTGGGGGTCTGCACGCGGCCGATGCTCAGCACCTGCCGCCCTTGCGCGTATTTTAAGGTATAGAGTCGCGTGGCGTTCATGCCGAGGGTCCAGTCGCCGATGGCGCGGCTCAGCCCCGCCTCGTAGAGCGGTTGGTACTCGCTCTGGTCCTTCAGGTTCCGGAATCCCTCGCGGATGGCCTCTTCCGTGAGCGAGGAGATCCACAGCCGCTTCACGGGGCAACGCGCCCCGGCCTTCTGCATCACCCACCGTTGGATGAGTTCCCCTTCCTGGCCGGCATCCCCGCAGTTGATGATGAGTTCGGCGGCCTGCATGAGCTGCTCGATGACGCGGAACTGCTCCTCTATCCCCCTGTCGTTCTTCAGCTTGATGCCGAATCGCGGGGGGATCATGGGCAGCGAGGAGAGGCTCCACGACTTCCAAAGCGGGGAGTACTCGTGCGGTTCCTTCAGCTCGCAGAGGTGGCCGAAGGTCCAGGTCACCTGGTAGCCGTTGCCCTCCATGTACTGGCGGTGGTCTTCCGTGGCGCCCAGGACTTTGGCGATGTCCCTGCCCACGCTGGGTTTCTCGGCGATGCAGACAATCATGCGGTTCTCTAATAATAACGGTTCGGGGTGCAAAGATAACGCTTTTTGGTGGAAAAGGAACGGGAAACGGGCGGGGAATCCTTTTTTCTCCGGTTGCGGGCGGCGTTTTGTCAAAAAGACAGTGTATTTTCTTTTTCGGCGTTAATTTGTAGGCGGATTATTTGTTCCATAGTCCCTTTTTCTGTACTTTTGCGCGTTGTTTAATCAAATAAGAGAAGAGCGTATGAAGAATTTTACTTTGAATTTGCGGCTTGCGGGCGGCATGTTGCTCGCGCTGCTGTTGGGCGTGCAGTCGGTGGCCGCCGCCCCGGCCATTGAAGAGCTTTATGGCCGTTACCGTTTCAGCGGGGAGTATTCGGCAGTCGACATGATGACCGATGAACCCATAGAGGTTGCTGTTCCTAATACCACGGATTATGAAATGGTGGTGTTGCCTGATACTGCGGCTAATACCGTGCGCATTTTAGGCTTTTACGGTTTTGGGAACGGTATTGCTGCCACATATGACGAGGCTTCGGGTACATTGACCTGCAACCAAGAGGCTGCGTTTCTGAGTGCTAATATGTACATGGATATGACCACCGGTATGGCTTATGGTGCTCAAGTGTCATTGGATGGAGCCGCCACGGGTGGTTTAGGTTATACATTTACGGTAAAAGAGCAAGATGGTGCGATACAGATTGTGGCATCTGACCCTATGGAGGCTATGTATATGTCTTATGAGACCGGTGTGATGGCTACTCTTGTCTATAATGCGGGCTACATCTTGACAAAAGAAGACGTGTCGGTCACGGCAGCGGATGCCGCAGGTGATTATTCGTTTACCAGCGATGATGTGATAAACACGACATTGGCAGATGCAAGCGAAGAGTTTGATTTGTCGGTGGCAGATGCTGGCGATGGAAAGGTGACGCTGGATGGCTTGTTTGGCATAGAGGGGGCTGTCGTGTGCGACTATTATGAAGATGGCGGCATCATCGTGTTGCCCGATACGTTCCGTTATGACAATGGCCTTTATTGGGGGCAAATGACGTTGGAGGTGATGGCACCGGAATATGGCCCCTATTTCTATGTGGTGGACGGAAGACTGACGACTCCGGCCAACTTTTATCTTTACGGCGCGTTCGATGAAATGCTGGGGGGGGCAGCCACATTCTCTTTCATCGGCGGTGAAGCCGTGAAAGACGGTTCCGGCATTGCCGGTACGGTGGCCGAAGAGGGTGAAGGCATCCGTGTGGCCGACGGCGCGATTTGCGTGGAAGACGGTGCTGCTGTTGCCGTTTACGATTTGCAGGGCATGAAAGTGGCCGAAGGCGTTTCAAGAATTGACGGCCTGAAGTCCGGACTCTACATCGTGAAGGCTGGAGACCACACGGCCAAAGTGGTACTGAAATAATTAATGTATAGGGATTGACCCTGCCCGCGAGGAGGTGCGGCATCCTGCCGCACAGAATCCGGAGGGCGGGGTGGCGAAATGAGAAAAATTACTGCTCCGCCTTGCAAGGGAGCTGCTGCGAAGCGGCTGGGGGCATCCACATAGCATACTTCCCGTGTCGGAATCCGTGGATGCGAGACCCCTCAGGCCCGTTGGGCCAGCTCCCCTGCAAGGCGGAGCAGTTCAGAGGAAGATAAATGAAGAAAAGAAAACGTATTCGCGGTGCATGGGCCGCAACCTGCTTGCTGCTCGCCACGCTTTTGGGCGCGGCGGGGACGGGTGTGCCGGTACTGGCGCAGGCCACCGCACAGGCACAGCCAGGGAAAAGCACGCTGAAGGGTGTGGTGGTGGACGGCGAGACGGGGGAGACCCTCATCGGCGTGTCCATCCGCGTGCCCGGCACGGACATCGTGGCCGTCACGGACATCGATGGGGCCTACAGCCTGACAGTCCCCGCAGGCAAAGCCTGCCGGGTGACTTTCTCCTACGTGGGCTTCGATACGGTGACGCGCGAGCTGGCGGCCGACGGTACGGGGGACTTCAAGCGCGTCGTGATGCAGCCGTCATCGAACAAGATGGACGAGGTGGTAGTCACCGGCATCTACCAGCGCAAGAAGGAGAGCTTCACCGGTTCGGCGGCCACCTTCGAGGGGCCGGAGCTGAAGAAAATCGGCGTGCAGAACGTGCTGCAGAGCCTCAAGACCCTCGACCCTTCGTTCAAGATAGCCGACAACATCCAGTTCGGTTCCGACCCTAACCGTATGCCCGACATCGAGATCCGCGGCAAGAGCAGCATCATGGGGCTGAAGGAAGAGTACGGCACGGACCCCAACCAGCCGCTGTTCATCCTGGACGGCTTCGAGACGGACTTGCAGACGGTGTCGGACCTGAACATGAACCGCGTGGCTTCGGTCACCATCCTGAAGGATGCCGCTTCCACGGCCATCTACGGCTCCAAGGCGGCCAACGGCGTGGTGGTCATCGAGACCGTGAAGCCGGAAAAGGGCCGGCTGCGCCTGAGCTACAAGGGCGACTTCTCGGTCACGATGGCCGACTTGACGGACTACAACCTGATGAATGCCAGCGAGAAATTGCGCTTCGAGGAACTGGCCGGGGTCTATACCGACCTGACGGGCAATTCGTTGGAACAGCTGCGGCTGGACAACCTGCACAACGAGCGGCAGAAGGAAGTGGCCCGGGGCGTGGACACGTATTGGCTGAGCGAGCCGTTGCGCACGGGATTCACCCAGAAGCATAATGTCTATGCCGAGGGAGGCGAGGAGAAAATCCGTTATGGTTTGGGCGTGTCCTACGGCAACACGCAGGGCGTGATGAAAGGGTCAAGCCGCCAGACGCTGTCGGGCAACCTGGACTTGATTTACCGGACGGGAAAGTTCCAGTTCAGCAACAAGCTGACCCTGGACTACCTGAAGACGGAAGACCCCGTGGTGTCGTTCTCCGAATATGCCATGGCCAACCCCTATTACCGGAAGTACAATGCCGAAGGCGGGATTGACAAATACCTTTATGCACCGGAGGACGAGAACGAGTCGCCCGTGCCCAACCCGCTTTACAACGCGAGCCTGAACAATTACGACCGGGGGAATGAGTTCGGCTTCACGAACAACCTTATCGCCGAGTGGTTCGCCACGGCCGACCTGCGGGCGCGGGCCAAGTTCGGCCTCACCAAGACCAGTGCCACGGCGGAGCAACGCCTCTCGCCCCTGCATTCGGACTTCGACAGCATGAGCGACACGGAGAAAGGCTCCTACGACCATTCGGTGACCGACACCTGGAAATACGAAGGCGACCTTTCCGTCACCTACGGCCGGCTCTTCGGCGAGACGCACATGGTGAACCTCGTGGCCGGCTTCAATTTCTCGAACACGTCGTCCACGGTGAACGGTTATTCGGCCACGGGCTTCACGGAAGATCAGTTTGCCGCGCCCTCGTTCGCCAACGGCTATCCCGAGGGCGGAAAACCGTCCTATTCTGAAAGCACCACGCGGGCGGCCAGCTTTTATCTCAATGGCGGCTATGCCTACGACAACCGCTACCTGCTCGACGTGAACTACCGCCGCGACGGGGCCTCGATGTTTGGCTCCAGCCACCGCTGGCGCGACACGTGGTCGGTGGGCGTAGGATGGAACATCCACAAGGAGCGGTTCATGGCGGATGCCGGTTTCTTCCAGTTGCTGAAGCTCCGCGCCTCCGTGGGCAATCCCGGCAACCAGAATTTCTCCGCATATCAGGCGTTCACGACCTATCAGTTCAACGGCTGGATGACGAACGTGTTCGGCGCCGGCGTGCTGATCGCAGCCCTCGGCAACCCGGACCTGCAGTGGCAGAACACGCTGAACTATACCGTGGGGATGGACGTGGCCATGTGGGACAACCGCCTGGGGCTGACGCTGGACGTGTTCCGCAAGGTGACCGACCCCCTGCTGGCCGTGATGACCACGCCCGGCTCCGTCGGGGTGAAGAGCGTGGCCATGAACGCCGGGCAGCAGAAGACCGACGGGTTGGAGACTACCTTGCGCGTGATGCCCATCCACAACCCGCGGAAAGGCATCAGCTGGACCATCAGCCTGAACGCCCGCACCTACAAGTCGCGCTACGCCCGCATCGGCAACTCGTTGAGTTCGCTGAACAAGGAAGGGCAGGCATCGGTGACGAGTACCACGCGTTATTACGACGGGGGCAGCCCTACGGCGATATGGGCCGTGCGGTCGGCGGGCATCGACCCGGCCACGGGGCAGGAATTGTTCATCAAGAAGGACGGGTCGTACTCGTTCGAGTATGACGTGGCCGACGAGGTGGTGGTAGGCGATACGCAACCCAAGCTGGAAGGCGTGCTGGGCACGACGTTCTATTATAAAGGCTTCTCGCTCGGGGCTTATTTCCGCTACCAGCTGGGCGGGCAGATTTTCAACACCGACTTATATAATAAGGTGGAGAACATCGACCTGACGGGCATCAACTACAACCAGGACCGCCGCGCGCTCTACGACCGCTGGTCCGTGCCGGGGCAGGAAGCCCAGTTCAAAGGCATTTCCCTGACGCAGCGCACCGACAAGTCGTCGCGCTTCGTGATGGACGAGAACACCTTCACGGGCGAGTCGTTCAACGTGGGCTACGAGTTCACGCAGCCCTGGATCAAGAAGGCGGGGCTGAGTTCGCTGACGCTGCAGGCCTATATGAACGACATCTTCCGCGTCTCCACCGTGAAGGCGGAGCGGGGCATCGACTATCCCTTCGCCCGCAGCGTGTCGTTCTCGGTGTCGGCGGTATTTTAAATGAAGAGGAAAAAGAAAGAAGAGATGAGAATATTGAGACATATGCTATGTGCCGTCCTGGCACTGTCCCTCCTGCCTGGGTGCGACAAGTGGCTCGAGGTGCAGCCCTACGACCAGATGGCGGAGGACGACCTGCTCAGCCGCGAGGAGGGCTTCCGCAAGCTGCTCAACGGCATTTACGTGGACCTGAACAAGGACGAGCTGTACGGGCAGACGCTCACCGTGGAGATGCTGGAGGTGATGGCCTGTTCCTACCAAATCGGGACGGACGCGCTCACCTGGGGCAATTATATTGACTTGGACAACCGCAACTTCGACACCGAGTACTGGCGCACGCGGCTGGACAACACGTGGAATACGGCTTACAGCCTTATCCGCAACTGCAACACCATCCTGGAGAAGATGCAGGGGCGGGAGGCCCTCTTCACGGGGAACGATTACAACCTCATCCGCGGCGAGGCTTTGGCACTCCGCGCACTGCTGCATTTCGACATGTTCCGCCTGTTCGGGCCGGTGTACAAGCTGAACCCAGAGAAAGAGAGCATCCCGTACGTGGCCACCACTTCGCTGCAAGTGCAGGAACTGCTGCCGGGCACGGAGGTGATGCGTCGCGTGGTGGAGGACTTGGAGGAGGCGGAACGCTTGTTGGAGGACGACCCCATCCGCACCACCACCGACCATCTGGTGAACCATGCCACCGTGGAGGGCGACAACTTCTGGGAGTACCGCACGCTCCGGCTGAATTATTATGCCGTGCAGGCCTTGTTGGCGCGGGCTTACTATTATATGGCCAGTTACGCGGGCGACCGCCAGGCGGACTATAAGGCGGAGGCCGAGACCTATGCGCGGGGCATCATCGGCATCGCGCCGGAGCATTTCCCCTTCGTGGACAAAGCCAATATCCTGGGCAATCCGGAAAACGTGGACCGTATCTTCGCCACGGAGGTCATCTTCGGGCTGACGAACGTGAACCGCAATCTGATGTTCCAGAACAACAACGACCCGGACCACAGCCCGCAGCCGGTGCTCCGCATGGCCCCCGCGCTCATCGAGGCTCCTTACTTCGGCGGGGGGCGGGAGTACGGCGGCTCCACGGACGACTACCGCTACATCGCCAATTGGCGGAAGAGCGGCAATGACTACTATTTCTACAAATATGCCGACATGGCGGACGTGTCGCGCATCGAGAACACCATCGTGCCCATGATACGGCTGGGCGAGATGTACCTCATCTTGGCCGACCTGCATAGTGACGACCGTCCCGTGATGGCCGGCTGGGCCAACCAGTTGCGGGCGCACCGTGGCGTGGAGCTGATGCCGGAGACGGACGACTACCGTGCCAGCATGTTGGATTATGAGGCCGTGCGCGAACTCTATGGCGAGGGCCAGCTTTTCTATTACTACAAGCGCAACTACACGTCCATCCTCACCGTGTTCGAGTCGCCGAGCCAGTTCCGCGAGGCGACGGAGAGGTTTTATGTGGTGCCCTTGCCGGACACGGAAACCGAAAACAGACAATAGAAGCGATGAAGAAGATACAGAACATCATGGCAGGCCTTGCCTTGTGCGGGCTTTGGGCCTGCGACGAGCGGGTGCCGGACCTTTACAGCGCACCCGACGGGATTTATTTCAACAACCGCACGGCGAACGATGTGCTGTTGGATTCCGCGACGGTGACATTTGTCTATGAACCGGACGAGACGGAATCTCTGGACGTGCCGGTCGTGGTGCAGTCCATAGGCCGCCAGGCGGACATCGACCGGCCGGTGGCACTGCGGGTGTGGTCGGACAACGCCGTGGAGGGCGTGGACTACGAGTTGCCCGTGCCGGCCGTGATGCCGGCCGGGGTGTCATCCTTCTCCTTCGTGGTGCGCCTGCTGAAAACCGACGCGTTGCTCACGGAGCAGAAAACAGTCCATCTGGAACTGTCCGCCAACGAGTACTTCGCCACGTTCCTCACCCAGGAGGCCACGGGCGACAGCGGGCAGCCTTACACGGAGATGCTGAAGTACCGCATCGATTTCTCCAACTATTACTCCACGCCGCCCGCCGGATGGCGGCCCGAGTACGTGGGCGAGTTTTCCGAGCGCAAGTTGCGCCTGTTGTGGAAGCTGTTCGACGACGTGGTGCCCCGGGAGGATTACAATGTGGCGGGGGCTATCCCGTTCAATCGTTGGGTCTATATGCAGCGTGAGGTGGGCAACTATCTTTTCACGCAGACGAACATCCTGATGGGCTTCGAGCAGGGCGAGGTAGACCCCGATGTGTTGGTGGACCCGGACGCGCCGGAGGATGAATGGCAATTGTTGGACTTCACGCCGGTGGAAAACTGACCAAGGAGGAAAAGACATGAGGACGAAAAATCTTTTATATGGACTGCTGTGGGCCTTGCTGCCTTTCTTGTGGCAGTCGTGCGCGGAGGACAAGGGCAACTACGACTACCGCGACCTGAACGACCTGTCCATCACCTTCGGCGATTCCTATTCGGCCATCGCCCGCGACCCGTTCTCCATCCATCCCGTGGTGGAGGCCAAGACGTTCAATCCGGACAATTACACGTACGAGTGGAAGGCTTACCTGCAGACTGGCCAGGAGGAGCCGGTGCTGCTGGGGACGGAGCTGGACTTGGACGTGAATCTCGGCTTGACGCAAGGAACGTACCTGCTGGTGCTGGACATCAAGGAGAAGTCCACGGGCATCTATTACCAGAAGACGGCGACTCTGCGCGTGGACACGTCCACCTCGCTGGGCTGGCTGGTGCTCTGCTCCGACGAGGGGCGTGCCCGGCTCGACATGGTGTCCCACATCAAGCAGGGGAGCGTGTATCGTGACTTGCTGGCGGGTACGGTGCCGGGTACGTGGCGGGAGCCTTTCCAGCTGGTGTGCGATCCCAACATGGCCGAGCCGTTCTATCTGGTTACGGGCGACGGCACCACCCGTTTGGCCAACGAGGAATTCCAATGGAACGAGTCCTATCTGATTGCGAACGAGTTCGGCACGGGGACTTTCGACGGCGTGGTGCGTTTCCTGGCCACGCGCTTCCCGGGGAAGGTGCTGATAGACGAGGCCGGACGGGTGTATTATTGCGAGACGCTGACGGGCGACGGGCTGTTCGGCTCTGTCCGCAGCAATACGTTCTATGTGGAGCCGGCAGTGGGCTATAACGCCAAGGGCTCGCCTTTCGTGCCAGCCTTTGTGATGTGGGACAGGAACAACTACCGCTTCGTGGTCTGCGCCCAGGAGTTCGGCAGCATCGGGTTGCCCGACAATGCCGACGTGGCGATGGGCGACTTGGCCGGGACGGGCTTCCCTACGGTGAACGATGAACTTTTCACCTGGCCCTCGCGTACGGACAGGATGGACTTCGTCTGTATGCAGAACACCCGCTACGACCGCAACCAGGACGGCAACGGCATGACCTACGCCGTGCTGGAGAACCGGGACGGGAACCGTTTCCTTTATGGCTTCATCCTGGGAGACCTGATTTCCTTCTCCGAGTCCAAGTACGGTTACGCCTATGAGAAGGCTTATTATGTGGACCTGTCCGGTTGCACGGACATCGCTGAGGCTTCGCAGTTCGCTTTCAGCTCGCTGAAGACTTATATGTACTACGCCGTGGGCCGGAAGGTCTATCGCGTGAACTTCGACGTGGCCGTGCCGTCGGCGGAGCTGCAATTCGAGTTGCCGGCCGATGAGGAAATCACGCTCATGAAATTCTATTTGTGGGAGCAGGACGACCCCGACAACCATTCCTATGACCTGATTGTGGCCAGCCGGAAAACCGGCACGGGCGAGGGCGTGCTGCGCGTCTACGACGGGTTCTCCTGCGAGGGCGACTTTTCCGGGGCGGAGCCGGTGGAGCAATACGGCGGTTTCGCCGACATCGTGGACGTGATTTACCGTGAGAGCATCGTATACCAACAATAATAATTCAAACACATGAAGGACAAAGATATGAGACGTAATGATTGGATAAAAGGCATGCGGGGACTGTTGTGCCTGCTCTGCCTGTGCGCGGGGACGGCCAGGGCCGACATCCGCATGACCGTGGACGTGGCGGACAAGGCCGCCTCTGCCGTGGTGGTGGTCTACCAGACTACCATCGTGGACATCCCCTTGGATGAGAAAGGGCATGGCGAACACACGTTCAAAAACATCGGGGCAGTCCATGCCAACTTCTTCTATGGCATGGAGAGCAAGAAAATCTTCATGGAGGACGGCGACGACATCCGCATCACTTTCAACGGCGCGGACTTTAAGAACACGATGAAGTTCGAGGCCAAAGGAGGCAAGTCGAGAATCTTCGACTACCTGAACCAGGTGACGCTGGTGGACGTGCCGCAAGAGAAGATGGCTCTACCGTTCTCCGAATATGTGGCTTTCGTGGACGGGAAGGAGCGGTCCATGGAGCGCATCCTCGACGCGTGGAAGCTGGACGAAGCCAGCACGCGCTTCGTCACGGTGGAGCGAGGGCGCATCCGCTACGCCTATGCCTCCGCGTTGATGATGTATGCCGCGGGGCATCCGTTCGTGGCGCAGGACACCACGTGGCGGCCCGGCCCGGACTATTACCGGGAGATACGCAAGTATGCCGTGGAGGACGAGAACCTGGTGGAACTGAAGGAGTACCGGGAATACATGAAGGAAATCGCCCATATCTTCGGTTGCGGGCAGACATCCGGCGCGACACCCTACGACCGCACAGTGTGTATGATGAATTACATAGCGGACAGCCTGAAGAACGACAAGGTGAAGCAGGCATTGCTCAACGTGCTGGCCATCGAGCAGGTGGAGCAGCACGGCATCGGCGGCATTGACGAACTGCTCAACCTGCACCGCACCTACGTGACCGACCCTGTGCTGAAGGCGGCTTTCCAGGAGAAGTACGATGCCTGGGACCTGACGCGGCCGGGGATGCAGTCGCCCGACTTCCGCGCCTGGGACACGGAGGACAAGATGTACACGCTGGCCGATTTCAAGGGCAAGTATGTTTATATCGACCTTTGGGCCACCTGGTGCGGCCCTTGCCGGCGCGAGATGCCTTTCCTCAAGCAGCTGGAAGAGGACTATGAGGGGCGTAACATCACGTTCCTGAGCCTTTCCACCGATGCCCGCAAGGCCGACTGGCTCAAGATGGTGACCGGGCAGCATATGACGGGCGTGCAGCTCTTCCTCGGTTCCGTCAGCCATTTCCAGAAAGCCTACAAGGCTGACGGTATCCCGCATTTCATCTTGCTCGATCCGGAAGGGAAGATTGTCAATCCCAACATGCTGCGTCCTTCCTCGCCCGACATCCGGGCTTATCTGGACCGGCAACCGGGATTGTAAGGCTTCGGCCTTTACTGAAAAGAACGGCACGCAGGGCTGCAGGCCCTTGCGTGCCGTTCTTGGAATATGGCTTTTCCGCCGGTCCTTGCCATTCCCGTACGTTTTTCCGCGCACCCGCATGGATTGATAGCAGATAGTATAAGGCGCGGGCGCGAGGGCGAATCGCTTCGGCCTGCCGGACAAGGGTTAGAAGTACGGATGGCGTGGGGACGGGCGTATTCCCATGGCCTTGCGGCATTGTGCGTTCCGCCGGTGGCGGACGCGTGGAATGCCGTGCGTAAACATGGGACACCTTGGGGGAATCTCCGCCTAACCCTCGAAGCGGGAAACCACGGTTGCCAAAGGCAGGTTTTCTGACTTATTCCCGTATCAAAAAGCCTTCCCGACCTCTTTCGTGCGAGGCAGTGGCGTAAGTCTTGCTTTTGATACGTTCTTGGAAATCACAGCAGCGGGACTGTCCGGGACTTCCACCCGATTCCCTTTTCATCCCGTGCGCCGGTCGGCGGCACGGGACACCCCTGACCCTGCAAAGATAGTGCTTTCGGGCGGGACGGGCAAGTTTTCCCCCGCTTATTTTGAGATATGAAGGACCCGCGTGCCGGGCGTGATGATTTCCGTGCGGTGGGTGACGAAAATCAGGGTCTTCCCCCCGCAGCGGCGGGTGATGTTCCGCCAAAGCTGCCTTTCGGTCTCCGTGTCGAGGGCCGAGGTGGCCTCATCGAAGAGGAGGATGCCGCCCGGGCGCAGCAGGGCGCGGGCGATGGCGATGCGCTGGGCCTGCCCCTCGCTCAGTCCGGTGCCTTGCTCGCCGCAGCGGCTGTCCAGCCCTTGGGGCAGCTGGAACACGAAGCCGGCGCAGGCGTCGGAAAGTGCCGCCCGCATCTCCTCCTCCGTGGCCCGGGGGGCGCCCATCAGGAGGTTGTCGCGGATGGTGCCGCTGAAGAGTGTGTTCCCCTGGGGGACGTATGTGAAATGGGAGCGCGTGCCGGCGTCGCATGGGACCTGTTCCGTCCCGTCGTACAGCAGGATTTCGCCGGACGTGGGGCGGAGCAGGGCCAGCATGAGGCGTATCAGGGTGGTCTTCCCCGCGCCGGTCTCGCCTACGACCGCCGTATGGCTTCCCGGCGGGAAATCGTAGCTGAAGTCTTCCAGTATGCGGCGGCTTCCGGGGGCGTACGAGCAAGTGACCCGGCGGAAGAGGACGCCGGGCGTGGAGCGGAACTCCTTTTGCGCCTTTTTCTTTTCCAGCGGAATCTCTTCCAGCTGCATGAGGCGCTCCCCGGCGGTGAACGCGCCCACGAAGACGGGGATGAAGCGGGTCATGTCGCGGAACGGCCCCTGGATTTGCCCCACCAGCTGGATGAAGGCAATCATCATGCCGTAGGTGATGGTGCCTTCGTGCAGGCGGACGGCCCCCCAAAGGAAGGCGAAGAGGTAGCAGCCCATGAAGCCGGCGCTGAGCAGGGCGGCGGAGGTGGAGGAGAAAAGCGTGCGTGTCCTCACTTGGCCGCGAAGGTGCCGCTGGATCTGGTCCAGCCGCCGTACCATCGTGGACTGTCGTTCCATGGTCTGGACGACCATCTGGTGCTGTATCGTCTCCTGCAACAGGCTTTGCACGCGGCTGTCGGTGTCCCGGATGTCGCGGGTCAGCCGCCGCATCTTCCGCATGTAGAGCTTGCTCAGGAGCATGAAAAGCGGGATGATGGCCACGGCCGTGCAGGCCAGGGTGGCATCCATGGCGTACAGGAAGAAGAAGGCGCCGAGCAGGCGGAGGCATACGGCGGCCATGGAGGGTACGGTTTCCGTGACGGTGTTCACCACGTCCAGCACGTCGCGTTCCAACCGGTTGAGGATGTCGCCGCTGTGGCGGCGGTTGCGGTCCTGCCACTCGCTGTGCAGCAGGCGGTCGAAATAGGACAGCTGCATGTGGTTCTGCGCCTTCACTCCCAGGATGGCCTTCACCCAGCGGGACGCGAAGCCGATGCACAGCTGGCTGAGCAGGATGCCCACGAGCAGGGCTGCCGCCGCGGACAGCTGGCCGGGCGTTTGGTGGGTGGCGATGTCGATGGTGCGCTTGGTGGCCCAGATGAACGCGAAGTCCAGGCACACCGTCAGGCATCCCAGCAAGGTGTTGATGCCGGCCTGCAGCCGGTGGTGGCGCAGGATGCCCCACAGCCATTGCAGCAGGCGGCGGGTGGAATATCCTGACGGGGTATGGAGCAGCGACTTCAGCATCTTCATTCCCTGGGGTCTGTGCCCCACATGAGTTTCTCGCGCAGGGTGGAGTAGAACGAATGGCTCTTGCGCTGCAGCACCTTTATATTATAAGGTGCGCGGCGGAGATGGAGGCGGGTGGCCTCGGTGCAGGCCTCGCTCCGCCCGTCGATGGCCACAAGGAAATTGTGGTTGCGCGACTCCACGGACAGCGTGAGCCGGGCTTGGTCGCGGAACGTGATGGGGCGGGCGTTGAGGCTGTGCGAGGCCACGGGCGTGATGCAGAACGTGCCGGACTGGGGCACGATGACGGGGCCGCCCACGCTCAGGGCATAGCCCGTGGAGCCGGTGGGCGTGTTGATGATGAGCCCGTCGGCCTGGTAGGTGGCCAGGAACTCGCCGTCGATTTCCACGCGGATGGAAATCATGGAGGAGTTGTCCCGCTTGAGCACGGCCACCTCGTTGAGGGCGAACGGATAGCCCGCCAGGCGCGGCCCTTCGTACTGCACCTCGATGACGCTCCGTTCCTCTATCTTGTACGTATGGTTGTAGATGTCGTCGATGCATTCCCCGATCTCGTCCGGGGAAACGTCGGCCAGGAACCCGAGCCGCCCCATGTTGATGCCCAGGATGGGGATGCGTTTGTCGCCCACCCGGCTGGCCGTGGCCAGGAACGTGCCGTCCCCGCCCATGCTCACGGCGATGTCCGCATAGAAGTCGCGGCCGGTGACGACCCCGTCGGGGCGGAACCTGAAGCCGAGGTCGCGGGTGAGGTAGTTGTAGAATTCGGACTCTACGTAGAGCTTTGCCCCGCGTCCGGCCAGCAAGGAGATGAGCTGCCTGACCGAGGCGGATTTTTTGGCTTGGTACACGTTGCCGAACAAGGCGAATTTGAGTTGCTCTGCCATCCGGATAGGATTAATTGATACTTTTACTGCTTTATGAACTCGCAAATATAGTATTTTTTTCTAACTTTGCCTACCAGTGACAACATAATAATCAAAAGAGCCATGACAAAGTTAAGCGTGAACATTAATAAGGTGGCCACGGTACGCAACGCACGGGGAGGCAACAACCCGGACGTGGTGCGGGTGGCGTTGGACTGCGAGAAGTTCGGGGCGCAGGGCATTACGGTGCATCCCCGGCCCGACGAGCGGCATATCCGCTACCAGGACGTGTATGACCTGAAGGCAGTGCTACGCACGGAATTCAACATCGAAGGCAATCCTATAGCCAAGTTCAACGACCTGGTGCTGAAGATACGGCCGACCCAGGTGACGCTGGTGCCGGACGCCCCGGACCAGATTACCTCGAACGCCGGCTGGGACACGAAGAAAAACCTGGCTTTCCTGACGGAAATCGTGGGAGAGTTCAAGGAAAAGGGCATCCGCACCTCCATCTTTGTCAATGCCGAGCCGGAGATGGTGGAATATGCGGCCAAGGCCGGTGCCGACCGGGTGGAACTGTACACCGAGCCTTACGCCTCGGCCTATGCCGCCGGTCCTGAAGCGGCCGTCGCGCCTTTCGTGGAGGCGGCCCGGGTGGCCAAGAGCTTGGGGCTGGGGGTCAACGCCGGCCATGACCTGAGCCTGGAGAACCTGAAATACATGCACGCCCAAATTGCCGGGCTGGATGAGGTGAGCATAGGCCATGCGCTGATCTGCGACGCCTTGTATCTGGGGCTGGAAGAGACCATCCGGCGTTATCTGGAGTGCCTGGCCTGACCGGGGGACGCAAGTAAGCTGGGAAGATGAAGGACTGGAATTTGCTGGAACAGATAACGGGCGTCCTGCTGTCGTGGGGAGCGGGGGCGGGCTTGGCCACGGTGGTGTCGCACTTGTTGGCCTTGCTCGTTTTGGGGGGCGTGGCTTATGCGGCCGACCTGGCCTGCCGCCATGTCGTCCTGAAGGCCGTGGCCAAGGTGGTGCGGCATACGAAAGCCAAGTGGGATGACGTGGTGTTCGACCACAAGGTGATGGTGCGGCTCAGCCACATGGTGATGCCGGTGGTCATCTATGTGTTCATTCCTTCTGTTTTTGCCGACTCCACGTTGTGGGCGGTGGACTTCGTGCAGCGCATTTGTTTTGTGTTCATCGTCCTGGCGTTTCTCTCTTTCGCCCATGCTTTCCTTAATGCGGTTTACAGCATTTACAGCGACAGGGAGAGTTTCCGCAACCGCCCGCTGAAGAGTATGCTGCAGACGTTTCAGGTGGTGATATGGTTCGTGGGCGGCATCGTGATACTGAGCGAAGTGATAGACAAGGACCCCGTGTCGCTCCTGGCGGGGTTGGGGGCTTCTGCGGCGGTGCTGATGTTGGTGTTCAAGGACAGCATCATGGGCTTTGTCAGCGGCATCCAGCTGTCGGCCAACGAGATGCTGAAGGTGGGCGACTGGATCAAGATGCCCAAGTACGACGCGGACGGCATCGTCACCGAGGTGACGCTGAACACGGTGAAGGTGCGCAACTGGGACAACACGGTGACCACGATACCGCCGTATGCCTTGGTCAGCGACTCCTTCCAGAACTGGAACGCCATGCGGGAGAGCGGCGGGCGGCGCATCAAGCGGTCGGTGAACATCGACATGACCAGCGTGCGGTTCTGCACGCCCGAGATGCTGGAGCGGTTCCGGAAAATCAGCCTGCTGAGGGATTATATCGACGGGAAGGAGAACGACTTGAAAGAATATAACCAATCCCATGGCATAGACGACAGCGTGAAGGTCAACGGGAGGCGGCAGACCAACTTAGGCGTGTTCAGGGCCTACCTGACGGCCTACCTGCATAGCCTGCCCGTCACGAACCCGGACCTGCATTGCATGGTGCGCCACCTGCAGCCTACGGACAAGGGCATACCGGTGGAACTGTATTTCTTCTCCACCGTCAAGGAGTGGGTGCCGTTTGAGGGCATACAGGCCGATGTGTTCGACCATGTGCTGGCTGTGATTCCGGAGTTCGGGTTGCGCGTGTTCCAGTCGCCTTCGGGCGCGGACGTGCGGGAAGCCGTGGGGAGTGGAACTGTGGATTCTTAACTCAAAAATAGGAAGAGATGGAAAAAGTGTATTTGTTTTTTGCCGAAGGCACCGAAGAGGTGGAGGCCTTGGCGGTAGTGGATATCTTGCGCCGTGCGGGAGTGGACGTGTCGATTGTGTCCGTGACGGGCGACAAGATGGTGAAAGGGGCGCACGGCATCCGTGTGGAAGCGGACATGCTGGAGGCGGAAGTGGACTATTCCGCCGCGGCGATGCTCGTGTTGCCCGGCGGTCTGCCCGGCGCGTACAACCTGGCCGCCCACGAGGGCCTGGCCGAGGGCATCATGCGGCAATACAAGGCCGGGAAACCCTTGGCCGCCATCTGCGCCGCCCCGTTGGTGTACGGCCGGATGGGCTTGTTGAAAGGCCTGAAAGCCACATGCTACCCGGGATTCGAGGAGAACCTGGAGGGGGCGACCTATACGGGGACCCTGGTGGAGCAGGACGGGCAGTTCATCACGGGAAAAGGGCCGGCGGCGGTCTTTGAGTTCGGCTATGCCATCGCGGAACGCCTGGCGGGGAAGGAAAAGGCCGGGGCCGTGAGGGACGGCATGTTGTATAACGAGGTGTCGCGATGAGAAAATACGTGGTGGTCGTGGCCGGCGGGAAGGGGCTGCGCATGGGAGGGGACATCCCGAAGCAGTTCATTCCCGTGGGCGGGCGTCCCGTGCTGATGCGGACGCTGGAGGCGTTCCATGCCTATGATGCGGCCATGGGACTCATTTTGGTGCTGCCGGTGTCCCAGCAGGACTATTGGCGGGACTTGTGCCGGGAATACCGTTTCGACGTGCCTTGCCGGCTGGCTGACGGCGGCGAGACCCGTTTCCATTCCGTGGCCCATGGGCTGGCCTGGGTGCCGGACGATGAGCCGGACGCGCTCGTGGCCGTCCACGACGGGGTGCGCCCGTTCGTCAGCCGGGAGGTCATGGCGGCTTGCTTCGAGGCGGCGGACCGGTGCGGTGCCGCGGTGCCGGCGGTGCCGGTGGTGGAGACGTTGCGTAGGCTGGAGCCGGGCGGCAGCCAGACCGTCCCCCGCGACGGCTACCGTTTGGTGCAGACCCCCCAGACCTTCAAGGCCCGCCTCCTGAAGTCCGCCTACCGGCAGGCTTATACGCCGGCCTTTACGGATGACGCGTCGGTGGTGGAGGCGATGGGCGTGAAAGTGGAACTGGTGGACGGAAACCGGGAAAACATCAAGATCACCACCCCGTTCGACCTGAAGGTGGCCGAGGCCGTCTTATCCGTTTGACGTATGATGGACCTGGAACACCAAGACGTGAAATACCTGCCGGGGGTGGGACCCAAACGGGCCCAGCTGCTGGCGGACGAACTGCAAATCCGCACACTGCATGATTTGCTTTATACCTTCCCTTACAAGCATATCGACCGCTCGCGCCTGTATTACATCCATGAGCTGACAGCGGACATGCCCTACGTGCAGGTCCGCGGGCAGATCCTGAGTTTCGACACGGAGGGCGAGGGACGGAAGCGCCGCCTGGTGGCTCATTTCACCGACGGGCAGGGCATCATCGACTTGGTGTGGTTCAACGGCATCAAGTATGTCATGTCTGTTTACAAGACGCGCACGGACTATATCGTGTTCGGGCGGCCGAGCGCGTTCAACGGGCGCATCAACATCGCCCATCCGGACGTGGAGCCGGCGGACAGCCTCCGGTTGAACGCCATGGGGCTTCAGCCTTATTATACGACCACGGAGAAGATGAAGCGCGCGGGGCTGAATTCCCGTTCCTTGGAACATTTCACGGCGACCTTGCTGGAACGGCTCGACCCCCTTCCGGAGACCTTGCCGGAATATCTGGTCAGTTCCCTGCATCTGGTGTCGTTGGACGAGGCGCTCCGCCACATCCATTATCCCACGTGTGCGGAAGACTTGCGGAAGGCGCGTTTCCGGCTGAAGTTCGAGGAACTGTTCTACATCCAGCTCAATATAATAAGGTATGCGCGCGACCGCCGTCAGAAATACCGGAGCTATGTGTTCTCCCGCGTGGGAGAGCTGTTCCATGAGTTTTACGGGAAGAAGCTGCCGTTCGAGCTGACGGGGGCGCAAAAGCGGGTCATCCGGGAAATCCGTCACGACATGGGCAGTGGACGACAGATGAATCGCTTGCTGCAGGGCGACGTGGGCAGCGGGAAGACGCTGGTGGCCCTGATGAGCATGCTGATTGCGCTGGATAATGGTTATCAGGCTTGCATTATGGCCCCGACGGAGATACTGGCGGAACAGCATTACGCGACGTTCCAGAGCCTGTTGGCGGGCCTCCCGGTGCGGGTGGAGCTGCTGACCGGGACGGTGAAAGGCAGGCGGCGGCAGTGTGTGCTGGACGGGCTGGAAACGGGCGGGGTGCAGGTGCTGGTGGGCACCCATGCCGTGCTGGAAGACACGGTGCGTTTCAAGTCGTTGGGCATGGTGGTCATCGATGAGCAGCACCGTTTCGGCGTGGCGCAGCGGGCCCGGCTGTGGAGCAAGAACGACAACCCGCCCCATGTGCTGGTCATGACGGCCACGCCGATTCCCCGGACGCTGGCCATGACGTTGTACGGCGACCTTGATGTCTCCGTCATCGACGAGCTTCCGCCGGGGCGCAAGCCTATCCAGACGTTGCACCAGTTTGACAACCGCCGGGAAAGTCTTTACCGGGGAATCCGTTCCCAGCTGGACGAGGGGCGGCAGGCGTACGTGGTATATCCTTTGATCAAGGAGAGCGAGAAGATGGACATCAAGAACCTGGAGGACGGGTACGAGCAGTTGTGCCGCGACCTGCCGGAATACAAGATCAGCCGGGTACACGGGAAGATGAAGCCGGCCGAGAAAGAGGCGGAGATGCAGGACTTCATCTCCGGAAAGACCCAGATCCTGGTGGCCACGACGGTGATAGAAGTGGGGGTCAACGTGCCCAACGCGTCGGTGATGGTCATCGAGAACGCCGAGCGGTTCGGGCTGGCGCAGCTGCACCAGCTGCGGGGACGGGTGGGGCGCGGTGCCGACCAGTCTTATTGCATCTTGGTGACGAAATACCAGCTGTCTGCCGATACCCGCAAACGCATCCAGATCATGACCGAGACCAACGATGGCTTCGAGATAGCCGAGGCAGACCTGAAGCTCCGCGGGCCGGGAGATCTGGAAGGAACCCAGCAAAGCGGAGTCGCCTTCACCTTGCGGTTGGCCGATCTGGCCCGGGACGGGCAGCTTGTGCAACTGGCCCGGGAAATGGCCGGGAAAGTCCTGGATGACGACCCGCACTGCGCTGCGGCAAAGAACGAAATCTTGTGGCGGCAGTTCAACAAACTGAAGAAAGATTGGGTGGATTGGAGTGCCATTTCTTAAAAAAGAGCCGTCGGGACGTGCTTTTTTGTTAATTTCCTTGGCTTTTTGTTATGAAAAGGTTATCTTTGCGCCCGTTAGTGTTTGAAAGACACTACACAATAGGTCAAATCTGAAAAATCTAAGTCGCATGGAACAAACCTTGGTCTTATTGAAACCTTCGGCAGTGCAGAGGGGGCTTGTGGGAGAAATCATCAACCGTTTTGAGAAGAGAGGACTGAGGTTGGCCGGCATGAAGATGATGCAATTGACAGATGAGATTTTGGACGAGCATTACGCCCATCTGCGTGAAAAGCCTTTCTTCCGCACCTTGAAGGATTCCATGATGGCCACTCCCGTCATCGCCTGTTGTCTGGAGGGTGTGGAGGCCGTGCAGGTCGTACGGGCCATGACCGGTTCCACGAACGGGCGGAATGCCGATCCGGGCACGATTCGCGGGGACTACTGCATGAGCAACCAGCAGAATATCGTCCACACTTCGGATTCGCCGGAGAACGCGGCGGCGGAGCTGTCCCGCTTTTTCAAGCCGGAAGAGATTTTCCAGTATGAGCTGGCCACGCTCAAGTTCACGTATTCCGTGGACGAGAAGTAAGAAGCAAACGAACTGTTATCAATAAATTAATTTAAATGTTTTCCAATTTCAAAAGACTTAAGACAGGAGCAGTGGTGGCTTTGGCTTTCTTTAGCTTGCCCGTAGCCGGACAAGACTTGTTGGCCCGCCAGGCACCGCTGGACAAGAAAATGAGGGCTGTGGACTCGGTCGCCTTGCAGCGCCTGGTGGGTGAGGAGCAGCTTGAGAATCCCGCGTTTGGTCTTTATCCCGATTGGAACAACCAGTATGCCCATCATTATGATGTAGAGTTGCCGGAAGAATACAAGATAGACTTGCGGCATTTCTGCATGCCGACGCCGAGCACGAGAATCACATCGAACTATGGTTACCGTGCAAGTTTCGGACGTCAGCACAAAGGCTTGGACATCAAGGTGTACATCGGGGATACCATCCGTGCGGCATTCAGTGGCAAGGTCCGTATCGTGAACTATGAGAGAAGAGGGTACGGCAAGTATATCGTCATCCGCCACCCCAACGGGCTGGAGACCATCTACGGGCATCTGTCCAAACATCTGGTGAAGGAAAACCAGATCGTACACGCCGGAGAGCCTATCGGTCTGGGCGGCAATACGGGACGTTCCACAGGTTCGCACCTGCATTTCGAGACCCGCTTCCTGGGGCAGGCCATCAATCCGGCCGAGATGTTCGACTTCGTGGCGCAGGACGTGACGGGGGATTATTACATCTTCCGCTCGCACAAGAGCAAGGCTTCTTCGGCGGACAAAAGTTCTACGACCCGTCCGAAGCCGGTCGCACGGCCGCGCACGAAGGTGCATCGCGTGAAGGCGGGCGAGAGCCTGTCGGTGATTGCCGCCAAGCGGGGAACTACCGTCTCGAAGCTGTGCAAGCTGAACGGAATCACGCGCAAGACGATTCTCCGTCCGGGGCAAATTCTTAAATATTCATAAGAATAAGTCGCATCAAGAGGGAGTTTGCCGAGGAACGGCAAACTCCCTTTGTCTTATCCGATGAATTGTGCTAACTTTGCAGGGAAACGCGTAGCACGCTAAACGTTAAGGAAATGGATACGCAGGAACAATTTGAGCAGATAATGAAAGAATGCCGTGAGCTGTTCGCCAAGAAACTGCACGATTACGGTGCGGCGTGGCGCATCATGCGGCCTTCTTCGGTCACCGACCAGATTTTCATCAAGGCCAACCGTATCCGCAGCCTGGAGACCAAGGGCGTTTCCTTGGTGGGCGAGGGCATCCGTCCGGAATTCATCGGCATCGTGAACTACAGCATCGTGGGGCTGATCCAGCTGGACCTGGGGTATGCCGCCGAGGAAGATTTGACAGCGGAAAAGGCGTTGGAGCAGTATGACAGGCAGGCCGCACGGGCCTTGGCCTTGATGCTGAAGAAAAACCATGATTACGACGAGGCGTGGCGGGGAATGCGCGTCAGTTCCTATACCGACCTGATCCTGATGAAACTGTACCGGACCAAGCAGATTGAGGACCTGGCAGGAAACACGCTGGTGTCCGAGGGCGTGGACGCCAACTATATGGACATGATGAACTATGCCGTGTTCGGGCTGATAAAACTGACGTTCGGTGACTAAGGTAGGGCGAAAACTGTGTTGGGTGGGGGTGAATGCCAGCCGTCTGCTGCTGGCCGCCACTTTCGTCTTCTCCGGAATGGTGAAGGTGGTGGACCCGCGAGGCACACAATACAAGCTGGAGGATTATTTCCTGGCCTTCGGGTGGTCGGGCTGGATGCCCGGCTTCCTGCCCTTGTGGCTGGCCGTGGCTTTGGCCGTCTTTGAATTCTGTCTGGGCGTGTACCTGTTCTTCGGCATACGCCGGCGCATGACCACGCGGCTGTATTTGCTGTTCCTTGGAGTGATGACCCCTTTGACGCTGTATTTGGCCTTGGCCGACCCGGTGTCGGATTGCGGTTGTTTCGGGGATGCCGTGACGCTGACCAACTGGGAGACGTTCGGCAAGAACGTGGTTTTGCTGTTGCTCTCCGTGGTGGTTTTCCGCAGCTATCGCCTGATGAGCCGTTTCGTGTCGGAACGAAACCAGTGGACCATCTCGCTTTATTCCATTGTCTTTGCCCTTGTCCTGGCATGTTACAGCCTTTATACCCTTCCGGTGTTCGATTTCCGCCCGTATCATATCGGGGCGAACCTGCCGGAGGGAATGGTCGTGCCGGAAGGTGAGGAGGAACCTGTATACCAGACCACTTTTGTCCTTGAGAAGGATGGGGTGCGGAAGGAGTTCCCGTTGGAAGACTATCCCGAGGATACGGCCTGGCACTTTGTGGACAGCCGGACGGTGACGGTGAGTGAAGGCTATGTGCCTCCGATACATGACTTTTCCATCGTCACGTGGCCCGAAGGGGAGGATATCACGGAGGCGGTGCTGGCGGACAGCGGCTATACGTTTCTGCTGGTGTCACCGTATCTGGAAATGGCGGATGACGGCGACATCGACCGCGTCAATGAACTGTATGATTATTGCCAGGCGTACGGCTATTCGTTTTACTGCCTGACGGCTTCGGGGGACGAGATGATTTCCCGTTGGCAGGATTTTGCGGGGGCGGAATATCCGTTTGCCCTGACGGATGACATCACGCTGAAGACCATGGTGCGTTCCAATCCCGGGCTGGTGCTGCTGAAGGGCGGGACGGTATATGGCAAGTGGGGATGCCACAGCTTCCCGAAGGTGGAGGACTTGAATGTCCCGCTGGAAGAGAGCGAATGGGGGACTCTGCGGTCGGATTCGAGGATGATGACCACCCTGCGGGTGGTGTTGTGGTTCCTGGTGCCGTTGTTCGTGTTCAGTCTGGTCGACCGGCTGTGGATCGGGGGCAAAATGTATAAAAGGAAGAAACATAGGGACAGTATTACCAACCTTTTAAATAAAAGAAAGATGAGAAAGAAAATCGTAGCAGGTAACTGGAAGATGAACCTGAACTTGCAGGAAGGTGTAGCTTTGGCTACCGAGTTGAAGAATGCTTTGGCCGCAGACCAGCCGAATTGCGAGGTGGTCATCTGTACGCCGTTCATCCACTTGGCTTCTGTGGCCCAAGTGTTGGAAGGCAGTGTCATCGGCCTGGGCGCCGAGAACTGTGCCGACAAGGAGAAGGGCGCTTACACGGGTGAGGTGTCTGCCGCCATGGTGAAGTCCACCGGCGCACAGTATGTGATTCTGGGCCATTCCGAGCGTCGTGCTTATTATGGGGAGACCGCAGAAATCCTGAAGGAAAAGGTGAACCTGGCCTTGGCCAACGGCCTGAAGGTCATTTTCTGCATCGGCGAGGTACTGGAGGAGCGCGAGGCAGACAAGCAGAATGAAGTGGTGAAGGCCCAGCTGGCCGGTTCTTTGTTCGACCTGACGGCAGAGCAGTTCTCCAACATTGTCCTGGCATACGAGCCGGTTTGGGCCATCGGTACGGGCAAGACGGCTACGGCGGAGCAGGCTGAGGAGATGCACGCTTTCATCCGCGCTACCATCGCCGGGAAGTTTGGTGCCGAGGCTGCCGAGAACGTGTCCATCCTGTATGGCGGAAGCTGCAAGCCGACCAACGCGAAGGAAATCTTTGCCAAGCCGGATGTGGATGGCGGCCTGATTGGCGGCGCCGCCCTGAAGTGCGCCGACTTCAAGGGCATTATCGATGCTTGGAAGGCTTAAAGATTGGAGATAGGGCCATTCCCGGCAAGGCCCGCGCCTTGCCGGGATGGCTTTTGGTTTTTCTGTATAAAATATGGTATGATGAAGAAGCTTCTCTTGTTGTGTTCCTTGTGCCTTATGGGCATGCAGCAGGTTGCCGCCCAGCAGGAATTCGTGGAGCGTTTGGAAAAGAACGCGGGCGGGCAAGGCACGGTACGTGTGTTCCAGGACGATGAGATAACCCGTCTGGTCAATGGGAAAAGTGCGGAGGCTGTTGCTGGAAAAGGGAATGCAGGGACAGTGGGGAGCGGCCGTCCGGATGGCGGGGAAGCGTCGTCGTCCGCAGTTGGCCGTCCGGTCCGTAAGATGAAGGCCACGGGATATCGGATCCAGGTCTATGCCGGGGGGAATTCCCGCACGTCGCGCCAGGAGGCGCAGCGTATGGCCGGGAAAGTGAAGGACTATTTCCGTGACATGCCGACCTATACCCATTTCCAGAGTCCGCGGTGGATTTGCCGGGTGGGCGATTTCCGGACTTACGAGGAAGCCAGCCAGGTCTTGCATGAGATGCGGGCCACCCGGCAGTTTGATGAAGCTCTGATTGTGAAATCTGTCATACTGATACCTTACTGATGGAAGAAACGGAAAATAAAGAATGCGTCCAACGTGAACTGGAAACCCGCTACCGGGACATCCTGGAGCTGTTGGGCGAGGATGCCAGCCGCGAAGGGCTGCAAAAGACACCTTACCGTGTGGCCAAGGCCATGCAGACCCTGACCCGCGGGTATGCCGAAGACCCGGGTGAGGTGCTTAATTCGGCCAAGTTCAAGGAAGCCTACCGCCACATGGTCATCGTGAAGGACATTGACTTCTTTTCCTTGTGCGAGCACCACATGCTGCCTTTCTACGGGAAGGTCCATGTCGCCTATATCCCGAACGGTTATATCACGGGACTGAGCAAGATTGCACGGGTGGTGGACATCTTTTCCCACCGCCTGCAGGTGCAGGAGCGCATGACCTTGCAGATCAAGGAGTGCATACAGGAGGCCCTGAACCCACTGGGCGTGATGGTGGTGGTGGAAGCCCGCCACATGTGTATGCAGATGCGCGGGGTGGAGAAACAGAACTCCGTGACCACCACCAGCGACTTCACCGGCGCGTTCAACCAGGCCAAGACGCGTGAGGAGTTCCTCGACCTGATTCACCGCGACACGCCGTAAGGCGGTGCTTTTAAGAATAAATAGCAGACAATATGGCACCGGGGCGGGTTCTGGCATTGTTCTTGTAGCTTCCCCCGTGGAAGTTTAACTTTTTAATTCTTACGGATATGATTTCAGACAAATTGCAGAAAGAGATTAACGCTCAGATTACAGCCGAGATGTGGTCGGCCAACTTGTATCTTTCCATGTCCTTCTTCTTGCAGAAAGAAGGATATGACGGCTGTGCCAACTGGCTGAAGAAGCAGTCGCAGGAAGAGCTGGACCATGCTTACGACATGGCCGCATACCTCATCAAGCGCGGCGGTGTGGCCAAGGTGGACAAGGTGGACGTGGTGCCGCAGGAGTGGGACGGCGTGCTGGAAGTGTTCGAGAACGTGTACGAGCATGAGTGCAACGTGTCCAAGATGATCGAGAACCTGGTCAAGGTCGCTTCCGAGGACAAGGACATGGCCTCTCAGGATTTCTTGTGGAACTACGTGCGCGAGCAGGTGGAGGAAGAGGCCACGGCCCAAGGTATCGTGGAGAAAATCCGCAAGGCCGGCAAGTCCGCCCTCTTGTTCATCGACGACAAGTTGGGCCAGCGCGCCTGACGGTGAGGCTTGTCTTTTGGGAGAAAGTTTAGGAGGTGCGTCCGCAAGGGCGCGCCTTTTTTGTTTGGTGCCGCAGCTGGCGGCCTGTAGGTGGTAGGATGTAAGATGGGAAAAGAAAACTTTTTCTATCTTCATGCTTGTTTGGTTTACAAAGCGTCCGTTGTTCTTTGTGGGAATGCGGGGGGACGGCAGCGTGGGAGTGTCTTCCTGCTAAGCTTTTGTTTGTTGTTACTAATTAATTAGGCGGATTTTTCTTATTTCTTCTTATGTTAAACTAAGTTATAAATCGATGGGGGGTAATTGCGGGATGTTAGGTTTTCTTTATATTTGCAAAGCGTAGTAAGCAGAAAGAGTGTTGACGGAAGCCCCTTTATTAAGGTATGTGAATCACGTTTTGCGGCGTTTGAAGGCTTTCGGGTGTGGGATGAGCTGAGCTTGTAGTGGAGATAAATCATTATATAGTTATTAATAAATGCTTAATTTATGAAGAACAAGAACTTATTCTTTTCGCTCGCGCTGCTGTCCGCTTTGGGCGGCATAGGCGGGACGGTCGTTTTCGCCACAGGGGCGCGGCCGATGTCATTCATTCCGCAAGCGGCCATGTCGGACAGCATTCCGCAAGGTATGCCTTCCGATTCTACGGTGACAGATATTCCGGGGGTGGGTAACGACAGCATTCCGCAAGGCGGAGGAGAAACGACCGACTCTTCGGATTATACTTCCGTGATGTCTGATCCGAGCTTCGAGGCGGACACAACACAGTATTGGGGATACCCGGCTTATGGTGTCGGCACGTTGGAGATGGGCAAATGGAAGCTGGATTATGAAGTGAACAGCGGAAGCCACATTAACTTTTCCACGCGCATGACAACAATGTCTCCTTCTGATGGAACTTTTTATGCCGAAGTGTGGGCTGGAAAATTAAAGTCCATGGATTTGCATCAGGTCGTGGCTGGATTGCCGATGGGGCGTTACCGGATTCAGGCTAAACTTCGTAACATTGATGACAATGTGGTAGATCCGGAAAACGGGAGTCCTATGAATTATCTGAGCGACCAGCATGTGTACGCACAGATTGGTGATAATGTGTATGATTCCCCGGTCATGAGCGAGGTGTCATTAGGTAGCACGGTGGAAAATTGGGAAGAATTGGCTACTGTGGACTTTTTGGTAGTGGATGAGGCAGAGGAAGTGCGCATCGGTGTGCGTTCTACGAATGATGGTAGTGACCAGACGGGATGGTTTCAGGTTGATGATTTTCGGATTATCCGTACAGGAGACGCCACTGCGGAAGAAGTTTCTGCTTACTTGCTGGAACAAGTGGGGCAACAGTATGCAGAGGCAAGTCAGTGGTTGGATACGGTGGCTGTGGCCATAAAGGTTGAGCCTTATAATACTTCAATCTATACACGGATACAAAGCGAGGTTGAAGCTTTGTATTCTTCTGTGGCCGGACGGGAAGACATTACTGCTGAAGAAGGTCGTGCTGTTGTGGATGGCATTGCATCGCTTTTGGATGTCGCCAAGGCCGGAGAGGAGTTAGTGGCGTTTATCGGTGAATGCGAGGCCAGTCTTTTGACGACACCGGACGATGAATTTTCTGCAGCCGTTGAAACGGCCAAGGCTGTGGCCCAGGCCGCGACGGGAGGGACTGTTGAAGGTTATGCTTCCGCTCTTGCGGATTTGACATCCGCCAATGTGCGTTATGTCGTCAAATATCAGAATCCTGCTGACTGGGATTTCAGCGCGTCCGCTTCTGTTGGAGATTATTCTCTGAGAGTGGACAATGAGCATAAGGTGGCATGTATAGAGAGCTACTGGGGCGGGGAAGGATCTTGGGATGAGGTCTTGAATGTGGAAATCCCGGAAAAGCTTGTTTCGTCTGACGGGACGGAATACACGGTAGTTGGTTTGGGGAACGGATATGAGGTGTTTGGATATGGAGGAATAATCAAATCAGTCAAACTGCCGTATACGTTGAGGTTTGTCGGTAGGAACGCTTTTCAGGGACTCGCTGGTTTGGAAACTGTGGAGATGTCCCAGATAGTGGACAGCATCGGGAACAATGCATTCAAGAATTGTACGCTTTTGCAACGAATAACACTTCCTTCCAGTCTGAGGACATTGGGTGAATATGCGTTTGACGGATGTTCTGCATTGGCAGAGGTGGAGTTCCCAACTGAGGTGATAGAAGAGATGGCAGTAGGGAATTATGCTTTTCGGAATTGCGGTTTGTTGCAGTCTGTGACCTTGCCTTCGGGGCTTGTCTCGTTGGGGAACTATGCATTTAGTGGCTGTACCGCTTTGTCAACGGTGAACTTCCCGGATACGCTGTCTGGCAATCTGGTGTTGGGCGAGTATGCTTTTCAAAACTGTAGGAATCTGAGAAATTTGTCTCTGCCTTCCGGATTGGCTTCGATTGAAGACAATGCTTTCGCTGGCTGTTCCGCACTGTCCGAGATTGCCTTGCCGTCTACATTGACAAACTTGGGTTATCGGGCTTTCTATAATTGCTCGTCGCTGTCCTCTGTCTCTTTCTCGGAACAGAGTATGCTGTCAACCATCGGTGATAATGCTTTCAACGGCACAAACCTGAAAGAAATTGTTTTGCCTGCTTCTCTCGTCTCAATTGGATCGAATATTTTTTCATCGCAGTACAATGAAGGAGGACAGTATGTGTCGGGATTGGAAAAGCTTACAATCTATGCAATGACACCTCCTGCGGTTTCTTATTCGTTGGGTGCGGATGACATTTACGCTATTCATGTCCCGAAGGGAAGTGGTACGGCCTACCGTGCGGCGGAAGTCTGGAAGGATTATATTATTATAGAAGGTGATGGCGTAAATTTGACTATAGACGTGGACACTCCGGGAACGTTAGGAGAGAAAGTTCTGGCGCAGACCACGGACTTGGTGGATGTGAACTACCTGACGCTGACCGGTTCGCTGAACGAGGAAGACATTTATAATATCCAAAACCGTTTGGTCAGTCTGTTGGAAATAGATATGGCTGGTGTGGACATGCTTGGTCTGGGGGATGGCTTGTTTAAAGAACGCGAGGCGCTTGCCAAAATCATTTTGCCGGAGAACTTGGAAGTGATAGGTAGCGATGTGTTCAATGGCTGTGAGAGTCTGGATAGTATTGTTCTTCCGGCTTCGTTGAAGACCATAGGGGCCAGCGCGTTCCGCAATTGTAATCGGTTAAAGGAGGTGATGGTACCGGAAGGCGTGACGGAGATAGGGAGCAATGCGTTCTATGGTTGCAGCAGCTTGGAGAAATTGAGTTTGCCTTCTACATTGTCAGTGGTCGAAAGCTATTTGGCTTATGATTGCAGTAATTTGAAAACTTTGATATTGTCAGAAGGTATTGAGGAGATAGATGAGTCTGCGTTTTACAGGGCTTCCGCTCTTGCCGAAGTGGAACTTCCTTCCACGTTGACAAACTTGGAAAGTTCTGCATTCGGTCATTGTACTGCTTTGACGAGAATTGTACTTCCGGAACGTCTGACTGAATGTAGGACACCGTTCTCCAATTGTTCCAACTTGAGGGAAGTGACTTCTTTGTCTTTGCTTCCTCCGTATTTGTCTAATGACTATGGTCCGTTTGGATCAAATGCAGATATGGACGGTCGTACGCTTTACGTTCCCGATATGGCCGTGACGGACTACAAGCTGACCGTCGGTTGGGACGAGTTCCCCACTATTCAGGGCATCAGTTATCTGCCGCAGGACATCCAGGTGTACAAACCGTATGAGCTGGATTGGAACCAGCCGGATTCGCTCGTGATGAATTATAAGCCGGATTTGACGTTGACAGCCACGAAGGATTCTTATGGCAATAACGATGAGTACGGAAGCCTGAAGGTCACCGGCGCGTCCACCTTGTCTTTAGGACGGTTTGCCATGATTTACGACCCGAACGAATATTACAGCCATTATACAAGTACGGCTTATCCGAGCTACAACGCGCTGGTGGCAGAGGCCCCGATGCGGGCCGACAGCGTTCGCGTCACGATGTATAACAGACCGAATACTTGGACTTTCCTTTCCTTCCCCTTCGATGTGAAGGTATCGGACATTGTATCTCTGTTCGAAGGTTCAAGCTGGGTCATCCGCAAGTATTCGAGTGCCGACCGGGCTGCCGGGAATATGGCGGAGACTTGGCAGAACATGACGGCGGACAGCGTGCTGCAGGCCGGCGTGGGTTACATCTGGCAAAGTACGGAGGGGCAGACACCTCAGAAGAGAGGAATTAGTTCTGGAAACGTAGAGTGCGGTTTCGTAATTCCGGCGATGGACAACGCCAACAAGAACCAGATTTTCGCCAACGACACTCGCAGCGTGGCCTTGGAGGAACATTTGGCCGAATTCAGCCATAACCGCAGCTGGAACCTGGTGGGCAACCCGTTCCCCTGCTTCTACGACATTCGCTTCATGGGCTTTACGGCACCTGTCACGGTGTGGAACGAGCGCAACAATACGTACGAGGCCTATTCGCCGGTGGATGACGGGTTCATCCTCCGCCCGGGCGAGGCGTTCTTCGTGCAGCGTCCGGTGGACATGGCGGCCATCGAGTTCCCGACGGAAGGCCGTCAGGTGGACCGCACGGTGCGTGAGATGCCGGCCGCAGCCGGAGTGAACGCGAACGGCGTGGCTCCTGCCATGCGGCAGGTATTCAACCTGACGCTGACCGACGGGACGTTGTCCGACCGCACCCGTTTCGTGCTGAACGAGAATGCGAAGGCCGGTTATGACATGGCCACCGATGCGGGCAAGTTCATGAGTCCGGACGCTTCCGTGCCGCAGTTGTACACGACGGAGGACGGCGTGGACTTCTCCATCAACGAACGTCCGATGGGTAACGGGCTGATTGCCCTGGCCGCCCGTTTCGGCAGCGAGGGCATGTACACCCTCTCGCTGGATACGGACGCCGGTGCCGCCGTTTATCTCGTGGACAAACAGACGGGGACGGAGACCGACCTGCGGCAGGGGGGATATACCTTCCGGGCCGAGGCCGGCACGGTGGCCGACCGTTTCCTGGTCAAGGTGGTGGATGACGGCGAATCGGACGGTTCCACTACCGGCGTGGACGGTGTGGAGGCACAAGGCGTGGCCGTGTCTGTAGCCCAAGGCCGGATACAGGTTGTCGCTCCGGAGGCTTCCGCCATCTCCGTTTACTCCGTGGATGGCAAGGCCGTGGGTACGTCTGTGGCCGCCGAGGCTTCGTTCGAGGTACGTCCGGGAGTCTATGTAGTGACGGTGAACGGCGCGTCCCGCAAGGTGACCGTTATCGAGTAATCCATTAAAAGACAGAAGACAATGAAACATACTCTCATTTTTTGTTTAATGTGTTCCTGCCAGCTTGCCCTTTTCGGGCAGGCTCGGCTTGGGGACAACGGGATTTATGATCCCGCCAACCCTGGCGACCCGCAAGTGCCGGTGCTGAAGCACCAGCTCCGGGTGGAGGCCAGTCCGCAGCAGGGCGGCAGCTTCAATGTGGTGTCAGAGAAAGTGTCGGAAGGCGGCAGCATCAGCCTGTATGCCTATCCGGACGCGGGCTTCGTGTTCAAGGGGTGGATGCAGGGCGACTCCCTGCTCTCCGAAACCTCGCCCTATACCTATACGATGGGCAGCAAGGATGCCGTGGTGAAGGGCTTGTTCGAGTATAATCCGGAGAACCCGTCCAATCCGGGGGCGAACTCCTGGGACGCTTCCACCGGCGAGGTGGTTGTGGACGACTTCGAGCCGGGGCGGCTTTCTTCTGCCGTGAGTACGGTCATCGGGGGAAGCTCGAATCAATCCGCAGTGACCATGGTGGTCGTTTCCGGGGAGATGTCTTCGTACGACTTCGGTTTCACCAATTATTACGATAACTGCACGTTGCTGGACTTGAGCCGTTCGTATGGTTATACGGAGATTCCGAGCTACGGGTTCGACGGTAGCGGGCTGACCACGGTCATCTTGCCGTCATGCGTGGAACGCATCGGGAATTATGCCTTCTACGGATGTGGGAATCTGGCGGACCTCACCTGCTACTCCGTGGTGCCGCCGACGGTGGAGGCATACGCGTTCGACGGCCTGGCCGAGGGCGCGGTGCTGCACGTGCTTTCTTCTTCCATCTCCTTGTATGCCGAGGCGGAGGGTTGGAAGGACTTCACCATCCTCCCGTTGTCCGAGAACGTGCAGGCGTTGGAAGTGACGCTGCCGGCCGACGGGGCCGACGGGCGTTACAAGAACATGACGCTGGAGCTGGTGAATACGAAAAGCGGCCAGCGGCAGAAGTTCCTCATTTCCGACCGTCTGGTATATACGTTCAACGGCTTGCTGAAGGACACGGAGTTCAACCTCTATGTCCGGAACGACAAGGGTGCGGTGCTGGGACAGATAGACGGCATCGCCATCGCGGACGAGGATGTCCGAGTGGCGTTCGAGTCGCTCCTGCAGCCGCAGGACGTGGCCTTGAAGGTGACGTTGCCGGACGGTACCGACGTGACTTCCCAAGTACAGGCCACGTGGCTGGATGCCGGCGGGCAATACCTGCAGCAGGGAAGCCGTGTGTCCGGACTGTTGGCCGGGACATCGCTGTCCTGCAAGGTGAGCCTGCCGCAGGAACTGGGCATGTCCTATCTCCTGCCGCAGGATACGGTCTATACCGTGCAGGAAGGCGCGAACGAACTGGCCCTTGCCTTGCAGCCCTTGGCGGAGGTGACGGTGAGCGGACGGGTGACGGACGCTTCCACCGGTATGCCTTTGTCCGGTGCGGCGGTGTCCGTGTCGCAACGATTGAACGGTTTGTATTCCAAGGCGTTCGTCGCCAACACGGACAGCAAGGGTGAATTCTCGCTCAAGGTGTACAATAGCCAAAGCACGATTGTGGTCTCCGCCTCCGACTACCTGAACGCCACGCTCGAGCGGGCGGATTTCAACGCGTCGGCGGATTTGGGCGATGTGGCCCTGAAGGCCATATCCGGCGCGACCATCACCACGAACTATACTTATACGTCCAGTGTGGCCGAAGGCGAGACGGCGGAAGTGGAGAACTGGTATTCCGACTACGCCAACGTTTCCTATATTATATATAATGAGACGGCGGGACGGGAAATCACGCAGTTCAGCGTGCAGTACCCCACCATCGTCCTGCTGGAGGAAGTGGCCGTGGGCGATAGCCTGCGTCTGACGGCTTCGAGCCGTACCGGGGCGTTCCGTCCGGTGGAGGCCGGAACCAGAATCGGCGAGGACAACCGCGCCGAAGTGACCCTGCCCATTGTGGAACTGGGCGGCATCCGTGCCGGTTTCTCCACCACGGATAACGCTTCGGTGGTGGGCATCCTGTATGACGGGAACGGCCAGCTGGTGAAGAAGTACAACTACACCAACGCCGCGCTTTCCATCACGGGCTTGTCCGACGGGGAGTACACGCTGGTGACGATGGCGAACAGCAGCCTTTTCAACTCCATCCTCAACCTGTCGCAGTTTGCCGCCTCCGGCCTGACGGAAGGCACGGACTACGTGCAGAATACCGTGACGGTGGAGAGCGGGGCGGTTGCCGTCATCGCGAACGACCTGGTGCCGGTGCTGGACGAGAGCAAGCTCTATTACACGGGCGACAACACGATGTTCTCCGTGAACAAGACTTCCATCGTGGCGGGCAACTACCTGACGTTGAAGGGTAAGATAGACTTCCGCGACAACTATGCGTCTCAGGTGGGCGATGTCAGCTTGGTGGTGGACCTTCCCGCGTCCTGCTCGTTCGTGGAGAACTCCGTCATGGTGGGCAGCAAGGTTTCGAGCTACACGATAGACGGCAACCGCCTGACGGTGCCCTTGTCGCGCTACAGCGATGAGGTGAAGTTCTGCGTGATTCCCACGGACGGTGGCGATTATGCGCCCAACGCGTTCGCCAGCTTCACGATGGCAGGCGAGGAAATCCTGCAGCCGATAGGAAGTGCCAACTACACGGTGAAGGACCTGTCCATCACGGTGCCTTCCACGGTGGCCAAGACGACCATTCCCGTCAACGGAACGGCCTTGGGCAATTCCACGGTGCAGATTTACGACAACGGCGTGCTGATAGGCGAGACTACCTCGCTGGCCAACGGCGTGTGGAGTACCACTTGCGAGCTGAACGAGCCGTATAACCTTTCCACGCATGAGATTTATGCGAAGGTTGTTACACCTCAAGGCATGGAGCTGCAGTCGGAAACGATGGAATGTCTGTATAACAGCGGAGCCGTGGAGGCGAAGACTGTAACCATGACGTTCTATAACGGTTGGTTGAACGACAATGTTTCTGTCGTGTTCGATTTCCAGACCGGCAAGACCAGCGAGTCTTCGTATATGTTCTATACGACAACGGACGTGACTTTTATTGCCGATTTGACGAATAATGACACAACTGTCGTTTCGGGTGTGAACATCTATGTCTATACCGATCATGATGAAATCCGTAAATTGCCATGTCGTTATGACGCGAATACGGACAAGTGGGTTGCCGTGAGCCAATTCTCCTCGTTCAATCTGCCTATAAATGTGAGTGTGGATTTCGTGGCGAATAATGAGGTCTTGGTTGACCGTGAGGAGTTTGATTTGTATGCAAATAGGATAGAGCAGAAGGAAGAGGATATGGAACAGACCTTAGACTCTATCAATGCATTGGAGCAAGAAAGAAGCGAATTGGATGCACTCATCGCGAAGAATGAAGCAGACTATTCTAACTGGTTACAGCAGATAGAGCTGTCAGATGGTTCATCGGACGTGGATAGTCTTTTGATTGAATATTTGAATCGTGACGGCGGAACGTTTGACAAGTCGGATTTTGAGATTTCTGTTCCGGAAACCATCGATGAGAGCTACATCGACAGACTAGTCTTCGTTAGTGATTCATTGCTTGCTGCTCCATTGGACAGGGCGGATACTATAGAACTGGATGGGTATAACAGCCGATTGGAAGCCCTTTTGGCGGAACCGGACGAGAATTTTGATGTAGAATCATTCTTGGCGCAGGCTGAAGAGGATACGATTTCAGTTGAAACGGAAGACGGTTTGGTCAATATCTGGCGCGTTCCATTGTCTTCATTAGATGCTTCTTTTATTTCCGAGAAAGATACGGTTCTTATGGAAATGACAGAAGGAGAGGATATTCTGATATATATATCGGATGACCAGAATCTTGTGATTGTTGACAGCGTTAGGCAGGAGGCTTTGTGTGTACAAAGCGTACAAGTGGTGAATGAGGTTAAAGCTCTTTTTGCTCCTTCTGCTGTAGGGCGTTCTGTGGATTTTGTGGCAGCAATCAATTCTGCCAAACAAAAAGTTGGGCAGTTGATAGAGAACTTTACTAAATGGTTCGGGCCGATTGTGGATAAGATGAACGATGAGGTCACAAGATTGAATAAAGAACTTGATGCGGCATTACAGCAACGTGCGGTTTTGGTAGGTCAAAGTGCAGGAAAACATATACGGATCAATGAACTTGACAAACAAATCAAGCTTCTTGCTCATAATGATGTGGCTGCTGCTGACTTTGGAACAACAGACCGTATAGAACTTCGTAATCGTTTGATGGCAGAAAGAAATGGTCTTTTGCGAGAGATTAAAGCTTGTGACAGGGGTATAAATAGATTGGAAAAGACGACGAAGGGGTTGCAAGCTAAAGTAATTGGCAAATTGGCTCTTTTGGGTACGCTTAAAGACAGCTATGATGTAGTCATGGGCTTAAAGAATATGTTTGTATATGCAGATCAGGCGATTAAAGATAGGAATCGATGGAGAAGCTTCATAGATGGGATAGAACCTTGCGAGGGTGCTCCGGAAGAGGCTGCCTTCTTGAAGATGGAAGCGGAAGACGATTGGACAGATATTGCCTGGAAACAAGGTTATTATCCGGCTTTTGGTGTCACAACACTGACAACAGCTATCAATGGATATATGGTGGTTAATAAGGGAGTTGGTCTCGTGTTGAAATATGTAGTAGGTGTTGTGACTGATTTCATGAAGAATACGGCTACTTCTATGTTCCGCCGGGCGAAGTTAACTTCTGACCGATGGTATGCTGAATGTAAGATGGAATATGCCGCTTTGGATTGTAAAGAAGACGATGAAGAGGATGAGGAAGACGATGACACGCCAGAACCTCCGTTTGACCCGGTTAGTCCTATCCACGACCCCTCCGGCTACGTTTACGAGGGCGTGTCGAGCAACCGCGTGGAAGGCGTGACGGCCACCTGCTACTACAAGGAGACGGTGGAGGACATGTATGGCGACAAGCACGAGAACGTCGTGCTGTGGAACGCGGCGGAATACGCGCAGGAGAACCCGCTCTTCACGGACGAGAACGGTATGTACCGTTGGGACGTGCCGCAGGGACTGTGGCAGGTGAAGTTCGAGAAGGAAGGTTATGAGACCACTTACAGCGAGTGGTTGCCCGTGCCGCCCCCGCAGCTGGAGGTGAACATCGGCCTGACGCAGAACCGCCAGCCGGAAGTCGCCAGCGCACACGCTTACGAGGACGGCGTGGAAGTGGAGTTCGACAAGTACATGATGACGGACAAGCTGACCACGGAGAACATCTTCGTGACGAAGAACGGAGAGGACGTGGCCGGCACCGTGACCTTGCTGGACGAGGAGCAGGCTTACGAGGACAATCCTGTGACGTATGCTTCCAAGGTGCGCTTCGTGCCGGAGGTTTCCTTCCTGGCCACGGACGAGGTGGTGCTGACGGTGGGCCGCAAGGTGCAGAGCTATGCCGGCGTGCCGATGGAGGCCGACTATACTCAGGCGTTCGACATCGAGCGCGAGGTGAAGCAGCTCGTGGCCGATTCGTTGGTGAAGGTGGCCTATACGGGTAGCAAGACCCTTACGGTGAGCGCGTTGCCTTACGATGCGGGCATCGGCAAGAAACTGGTGGTGAAGTCCTCTTCGGAGATGATTGCTTCCGTTTCGGCCGATACGTTGCAGCTGAATGAAAACGGCCAGGCCACCTTTACGGTGGGAGGCGAATTGCCGGGTACTTCCGTCATCTCGTTTGCCTTGACGGATGCGGATGTGAAAGGTTCTTCCATCATTCAGGTGACGACCGAGACGTTGGCGCAGACCGCCGCCCCCGTGGCATCGCGGGCATCCGGAACGGCTGTCTACCGTGGCTCGACGGTCGAGCTGAGCAGTGAGACGGAGAATGCCACCATCTATTACACGACGGACGGCACCTGCCCGTGCGACGAGAACGGCACGCGCCAGGTGTACACCGGTCCCATCGCCATCACGGAGGACATGACCCTCAAGGCACAGGCCGTGAGCGGCGAGCTGGAGGACAGCGAGGTGGCAGAATTCTCGTACACGGTCAAGACCGCCGCGACGGGGCTGACCCTGCACAGCGGCTGGAACTGGATTTCCCATGGGCTGGAAGCTGCCGTGCCGGCTACGGAACTGCAGGAGAATGCCGAGCGCATCGTGGGCCAGGAGACCGAGCTGGTGAAAGACCCGGCATTCGGACTGACCGGTAACTTGGACGAGTTGGATCCGCAGGAAGCCTACAAGGTGCAGGTGTCCGAGGACACGCAGCATACCCTGGGCGGCTATGCCTTCAATCCGGCCACGCCGTTCAGCCTGAAGACCGGCTGGAACTGGCTGGGATACCCGATGGGACAGACGATGACGCTCGCTGAGGCGTTTGCCGACGCGGAACCGGAGGAAGAGGACTACATCGTGGGCCAGGACGGCTTCGCGCAATTCGCGGAGGGCGTCTGGACCGGCACGCTCAACACGTTGGTGCCGGGCAAGGGTTACCTCTACCATTCCCAGGGTGACAAACAGTTCACCTATAACGCGGATCTCGTCTCCAAGGCGCAGGCTTTGTATGCCAGCGGCTTGCCGAACGCAGTTCCTTGGGCGGTGGACAAGTACCAGTATCCGGACATCATGTGCCTCGTGGCGGATTTGTATGACGGCGGACTGAAGGTGGCGGCGGACGAGTATGCCGTAGGCGCGTTCTGTGGAACCGAATGTCGCGGCATTGGCCGCTACGTGGACGGCAAGCTGATGATGAGCATCTACGGCGAGGCCGGCGAGACCATCACGTTCAAGGCGATGGAAGAGGCTTCGGAGCAACTGTACGGCATCCGGGAGACGGCAGTCTTCGAGGAGACCTTGCTGGGTAGCCTGAACCGTCCGTACACTTTGAACCTGGGAGATACGGAGACCGGCATTTCGGCTGTGGAAAGCGGCTGGAAGGTATGGCTGGATGTGGCTTCGGACAAGCTGTATGTGTCTCATGACGGCGGAACGGTGGACAAGGTTTCGCTCACGGACGTGTACGGTAGCATGGTGCTCGTGCAGCGGGATGTGCAAGACGGTGCGGGCATCGATGTCTCCCATCTGGCAGACGGCGTGTACATCGTCACGGCCCAAGTCGGCAGCGAAGTCCATTACAAGAAGATTGTGAAAGCAGGCAGATAATGACGGAAGGTTCCCGCTTTTCCTTCATGGGGGCGGGGACCTTTTCCAAATGTTTTAAACGAGACGATTATGAACAAACTGAGAATAATAAGTTGGTTGGCCGGCATCTTCTGGATGTCTGGCCTGGTGCAGGCCCAGGAGGCCCGGTGGAGTTGCGACATGTATGCCTGGCAGTATGACATGACGGTGTATGGCGCGCTCCAGTTGCATGGCGCGGACGGGACGGTGGTGTCCGGCGATTATGAGGTGGCAGCTTTCTGCGGCGACGAATGCCGCGGGGTGGCCACGGTGGAGGCCGTTCCGGGCGAAGAGGTCTCCTATTATTATATGAGAGTCCGCAGCAATGTGGCGGAAGGCGAGGAGATGACTTTCAAGTGCTATGACCGGACGGCACAGAAGGAGGTGGAGATTGCCACGGTGCTTCCTTTTGCCGAAGGGACGCTCAAGGGGTATCCCAGCGAACCTTTTGTATTGCAGGAAAGAGCTTACGACATTGTCCTTGAGGCTACGGCAGGCGGAAGCGTGTCGGGCGGTGGCTCTTATGTCCGGGGCGAGGAGGTTACCCTCACTGCCACACCCGAAGAGGGCTATCATTTCGTGGAATGGTCGGACGGGACGACGGACAATCCTTACCTTTGGACGGTGGACGGCGACAAGGAGCTGTCGGCCGTGTTCGAGCCTAACAGCTATACGCTGACCTACGTGGTGGACGGCGAGACGTGGCAGACGGTCACGGTGGCCTACGGCAGTGCCATCCAGGCTCCAGAGGCACCTGAGAAGGAAGGGCATACCTTCAGCGGGTGGAGCGAGATTCCGTCGACGATGCCGGCCCGCGACGTGGAGGTGACGGGCAGCTTCACGGTGAACAGCTATACGCTGACCTACGTGGTGGACGGCGAGACGTGGCAGACGGTCACGGTGGCCTACGGCAGTGCCATCCA
>CALUIS010000024.1 GCA_944320765.1 uncultured Paraprevotella sp. | reverse complement strand
GCCGGATTCTTCCTTTTACTTATCTTTGAACGCATTGTAGGGACGAATAAATATGCAATCGCTCTCTTCCCAAGAGATGGTTCTCTGGCGGCATCTTTCTCCGCAGGGGCGCGGAGTTCCGGGAGAGTGAATATAGCGGATTTCGAGTGTCAAGCTGTTTCAACGGAGGGGGAAGCGCGGGCTGTAGAAAAAGGGGCAGAAGTGGCACAGTATGAGGGAAAATGAATATCTTTGCTGCCGGATATGAACTAAAACCCAATGATTATGACGAGCATGTTTTATCGCAGAATCCTTTTCCTTTTCGCTCTTCTGGCCTGCCTGATGCCCGCACGGGCGGAAGAAGGCGTGGGGGAACTGGACAATCTGGTCTGCTTCGTGCGCTTCCAGGATGAGGCGGGCGAGGACGCTTTCGGGCATCCGGCGGCATGGTATGAGCGGTTGTTCAATGATGCGGCTACGGATGCGAATTCCGTGTACAATTACTTCCGGGAGGCTTCGTACGGGCAATTGTCCTGGACCAGCAGCTTCTTCCCGGCACCGGAAGGGGACAGGGTCTTGTCCTATCAGGCACGGAACGAACGGGGGTATTACCGGGAGAAGGGCGACATCAACACCATCGGGTATGAGGACGCGGTGGACCGTGCGGCCCGCGAGCAGGCCCTGGTCCGCGAGGTGGCGGAATACCTGTCCGGCGCGTTGCCCGACGGCGTGCGGCTCGACGCGGACGGCAACGGCATCATCGACAACCTGTGCATCGTGCTGAGCGGCCGTTCCGAGTTGGGGAGCAGCCATCTCCTGTGGCCTCACCGTTCCGATCTGGCCTTGCCCGACGAGAAGGCCATCTATATAAAAGGTAAGAAGCTCGTGGGTTACCTGATGGTGTTCGACGACGCGAACGGCTGGGATTCCCTCGACCCCATCCCGCTGAACACGGGGGTGCTGTGCCACGAGATGTCGCATTCCCTCGGCACGTATGACCTCTATCACGTGAATGACGACCTGAATCCCGTGGGCGTGTGGGACCTGATGTCCGACAACCTGACCACGCCGCAGCACATGTCCGCCTACACCAAATGGAGGTATTGCGGATGGCTGGACGGGATTCCCGAGATTTCGGAGGAAGGGACCTATACCCTGCATCCCGTGGGGGGCGCGTCGGGGGAGGATGTCGCCTATAAGATCAAGCCCGTGGGGCGGGACGAGTATTTCATGGTGGAATACCGGAAGAAGGAGGGGACGTTCGACAGCGGACTGCCCGAGTCCGGGCTGATCGTCTACCGCATCAATCCGGCCTATACGGGCGGCAACGTGAACTATAACGGGACGACCCGCCTGGACGAGATGTACGTGTTCCGCCCCGGAGGGACGGCGGAGGCCGACGGCGACCTCTCGAAGGCGGCTTTCAGCGCGGAAAGCGGGCGTACCGCCTTCGGCGGAGAGGCGGACGTGAAGCCGTTCTACAGCGACGGCACGGTGGCGCGTTTCGCACTGACAAATATTTCCGCCTGCGGGGAGACCTTGTCGTTCGACCTGATGAACTTAGGACACCAGATAGTCTTGTCGGAGGAGAGCGTGACGCTGTCCGGGGCGGCCGGGGAGAAGCTGGAGCTGACGCTCGAGGCGGATGTGGACTGGACGGTGACGGGACTGCCCGAATGGTTGAAGCTGACACCGGCAAGCGGAGAGGCGGGGCAGACCATCCTCACGCTGGAGACGCTTTCGGAAAACGGGTCGGCGCAGGAACGGGAAGCCGCACTGGCGTTCACCTCACCGTCGGATGCCACCGTGAAGACCGTGCTGGCCGTGCGCCAACAGTCCTACCTCATCCTGCCGCCTTCCGGCTTGTCGGCCCGGGTGGCGGAGGAGGGGACGGTGGTTCTCCGATGGACGGCCCCGCAGGAGGGCGTTCCCCTCTTGTCGGACGGCTTTGAGGACACCGCCAACCCGAACGGGTGGACCATACAGAACGCGCCGGGCGGACGCGGGTGGACCTGGCAGGAAGACGCCCGCAACTACGAGGCCTACGAGGGGAACTATTCCATGTACATGAAGAGCGCATGGGAAGACCTGCACCAGGACGAGTGGCTGGTATCGCCCGTCTTCGCCTACGGAAGCACGCTGACCTTCCACAGCCGTTCCATCGCCCCGCAAAAGACGGTGAAGGACCAGTATTATTATGTGGAGGTGAGCCGCGACGGCGGGCAGACGTGGGAGGTGGCCTACGACCTGATGAAGGATTGCGAGGCCGTGAACCAGTGGACGGAAATCACCGTCGACCTCTCCGCCTGGCAGTCGGACCGGATGCAGGTGGCCTTCCATGCCTACGATGAGACGGAGGTCGGCCTGTCCTATTGGTGGCAGGTGGACAACGTGACGGTCCGGGGGGCTTCGGAAGGCTCGTCGGTGGAAGGGTATGCGGTGTACCGCAACGGCGTGAGAATCGGCACGGCCACGGACTGCACGTTCACGGACAACGCCCCGCTGGCTGGCGAGAACATCTATACCGTGCGGGCCACGGGGGATTTCGGCGAGACTTCGGATTCCGAAGCTGCCACGCTCCTTTACGACCTGTCCGGGGTGGAGGCGGTGGAGGCCGGTGCGGAAGTCACGGCCAGCGTGTCCGCCGGACGGCTGGAAGTCCGTTCCGCCGCGCCTTTGCGCCGGGTGCGCCTGGTGTCGGCGGGCGGTGCGACGGTGGTTCGGGCCTGTCCGTCGGCCAATGCCTTCGCCTGTGACGTCTCGATGCTGTCCCGCGGCGTGTACGTGGTGGTATGCGAGACGGAAGGCAGTTCCGCTCCCGTGGTCCGCAAGGTCGTTGTGCGGTAAGGGGGGAGCGGAGGAATTCCAAAAGAAGAGGGTATGGCAAAATGAACTCCTCCGCCTGAAAGGGGAGGTGTCGCGAAGCGACGGAGGGGTTTTACGTCCGTAAGGGCAAACTTTATGTGTGTCTCCGTGGGCGTGAGACCCCTCAGGCCCTACGGGCCAGCTCCCCTTTCAGGCGGAGCAGTCACGTCTCACTGGTTTTGCTACACCCTCTTCTGTCTTTTTGTCAGATTGTCAGTCCCGGCGCGTGAGAATCGCGGATTTGCGGGGAAAGGGCGGGACGGCGCGGAATATCGGATTCTCACGCGGCGGGGTCCTGGCATTTTGATACCGATGCGCGGCTTTTGCTTTACCGGCGTGTGCGGAGGACGGGAGACGTGCGGAAAAGAATCGGTCGGGCGACAGGCTTTGGCGGGATTTCCTGACCTTTTGGCTTCCGGAAAAGGGCTTCCGGAAGGATGCAACCAGAACAAAAAGCGGGGGAAAAGCCGCTGTCCGCCCCGCTTCGCGGTGTCCTTTTTGACGGAATGCGGACAAAAGCGGGGCGTTGTGCGGAGAACTTTTTTCCGCAATGCGGAGAAAAAAAGTGTTTTTCCAGCAATGGCGGAAATTTCTTGCCGCAAAGAAATCCGCCTTTTGGCGGGGAAATGGCCAAAATCTGCAAACAAACGTGAAGTTTTGTATAGGAAAATCTTCTGGTTGATGCCGACAGAACGGATAGGCTGTCAGCGAAGCCTTTCGAATCCGTGCTTTTTGTCAGTAAATGTGCGGGTTTGCTTTCTTTTTGCTTTTCGGGATTATTGGTAGATGAGGGTGGTGAGCCGCTCTTCGCGGAAGAGGTCTTGTGCCACGGCGTGCAGGTCGTCGGCGGTGAGCGCGTCGATTCTGCCGTACAGGTCTTGGATGTCCTGCGTGCGGTTGTAGTGCAGGAACCGCTTGCCCATGGCCAGGGCCACGTTCTCGAAACTGTCGTGAGAGATGCCGATCTGCCCCTTGATCTGCCGTTTGGCCGCCTCGAGGGCCTTGGCATCCAAGGGCGCGTCGGCCAGGCGGCGCAGCTCCTTCATCACCAGCCGGCGGCAGCGGGACACGTCGTGCGGGTCGCAGCCGAAGTAGATGCTCCAGATGCCCGTGTCGGTGTAGCTCGTCATGCCGCTTTCCACGGTGTAGACCAGCCCGTTCCGCTCGCGCAGGCTCAGGTTGAGGCGCGAGTTCATGCCCGGCCCGCCCAGGATGTTGTTGAGCAGGTAGAGGCTCAGCTGGCGCGGGTCGCGTGCGCTGTAGGCCCGTGTGCCGATCATGACGTGCGACTGGTGGGTGTCCTTGTGCAGCACGGTTTCCTGCGGGCGGTATTCCGGCACGGCGGTGCGACCGATGGCCGCGTCGCTGAGGCAGCCGTGGGGGGTAGCCGTGGCGGACAGCCCTTCGCGCAGCGGATGGCCCTCGGGCAGCGAGGCGGCGGCCCGGCGGATGCCCTTTTCCACCTCGCGCCGCACGGTGGCGGGGTCGATGCGCCCGTACACGAAGAACACCATGTTGTCCGGCCGGTAGAGCCGGGCGGCGAAGCGTTGCACGTCCTCGCTCCGGAACTGGCGGAGGCGTCCGGCCTCGCCCAGGATGTTGCGCCCGAGCGGATGCCCGTGGAAGACCAGGTTCTCGAAGTCGTCGAAAATCAGTTCCGCCGGGGAGTCGTTGTAGCTCTCGATTTCGTCGATGACCACTTCCACCTCCTTGTTCATCTCCGCCTGCGGGTAGATGCTGCAGAGGGCGATGTCCGTCAGCAAGTCCGCGGCCCGGGCGAAATGTTCGCGGAGGAAGGCGGTGTAGTAGACGGTCTCCTCCTTGCCCGTGTAGGCGTTCAGTTCGCCGCCCACGGTCTCCATGCGGTTCAGGATGTGCCACGAGCGTCGGCGGCGCGTCCCCTTGAAGGTCAGGTGCTCGCAGAAGTGCGCCAGCCCGTTCTCGTCCGCCAGCTCGTCCCGCGTGCCCGCGTTGACGGCGATGCCGCAGTAGGCCACGCCGGTGGCCGACGGTGCGCAGACGATGCGCATCCCGCAGGGGAGCGTCTCGGTGTGGAACGGCGCGGAGGGTATGGAAGTCGTTGTCATGTCAGTCGGTATGCTTGGTTTCGCCCGCAAAGTTAACGCTATTTTCCGGGAAAACGTCTGGTGCGGTCTCTTTTTCCTCAGTTGCCGAACTCCACCACGGCGCGGAGCTGCGCGGCCATGATGCCGTGTCCGTTGGTGCGGATGTGGTGCAGGGCGGGCTGGAAGGTGAGCCAGTCGCAGACAGGGAAGCTGCCGGTGAGTTCCACGTCCGTCTCCCGGTCGGCGGCATAGATGGCGCGGTTCACCACGATGCCCGCCCGTATGCCCTTGCCCTGCAGGCAGGTGAGGATGAGGCCCGCGCCCCAGTAGTAGCGGCATTCGCTCCGTCCGGCGGGAGAGGTCCCCCCTTGCAGCAACGCGCCCAGATGGTTCTCCCCGAGGTGGAGGAAGGGCTGTTCCACCAGTCCCCAGAGGGCGTAGTTGAAGGTCTTTCCGCCCGTCCCGCCGTCCGCCGGGCTGGAGCCGCAGGCATACCCGAGGGTGTAAAAGCCGTGGTGTTCCTCTTCCGGCCCGACATGGTAGTTGAGGCTGGCGATGTTGAACACGCCGTCGCTGCCGGGGCGGAAGCGGAACTGCCGGTCGAGGCGGTCGGAGGCCGCGCCGTTGTAGACGCTTTCGCGCAGCGTCAGGTTCTCCGTCGGGCGGAACTCCAGGTGCAGGCACAGGGCGGCCAGGGGATAGGTGGCCAGCGGGAAGTTGGACGAGAGGATGGGGAAGTTGCCGTGCGAGGCGTTGGTGAACAGACCGGTGAAGGGCGTGGTGAAGTGGTCCAGGTCGATGTTGCGCAGCCCCGCGTAGGCTGTCAGCCACCGGCCGGCTTCCTGGCTGATGCCCGCCTGGACGAGGCGGAACGCCTTGTCCGGCCCGGCGTCAAGGCTGCTGAAGGCCTGCAGGTCGTCGGCCACGGGCAGGTTGAGGTTGTAGGTGGAGATGGCGCCCGTTTCCAGCCGCGCCCCCTTCCACAGGCGGGTTTCCACCGAGGCTTCGAGCAGGTTGCACCATCCGAGCTTTCCGCCGGAGATGTTCCACAAGCCTTCGGTGGTGCCGGCGATGCTCCATGTCACACGCGGTTCGGAGGCGTGTGCGGCAAGGCTGCACAGGACGCATCCTGTGCAGAGGGCGAGGCGCAGCAGTGCGCCCCGCACGGAGAAATGTAAATCCATAAAGTGTAGTGTTTCGTTTCAAGATATCGTTATTGGCTTAGAATAGCAGGGCGGCGCGGTAGACCGCGAAGGCCATGATGTAGGCCAGTGCCGTGGTGTAGGCCGCCGTGAAGACGGCCCATTTCCAGCTGCCGCTTTCCCCCTTGACCGCCGCGATGGTGGCCAGGCAGGGGAAGTAGAGCAGGGCGAACACCATGTAGCCCAGCGCGGCTTCGGGCGTGGCGTGCCGGGTCAGGATTTGGGCCAGGCGGGTCTGCGAGGCTTCCTCTGTGGTTTCCACTTCAGCGTCCTCCGCCTCACAGTTGTACAGCACCCCGAGCGTGCTGACCATCAGTTCCTTGGCTCCTACGCCGGCCATGATGCCCACGCCCATGCGCCAGTCATATCCCAATGGCTGTATGACGGGTTCTATGGCGTGTCCTATCTGTCCCATGTAGGACTGTTCCTGCCGTTCGGCTTCTGTCAGTTGTTCATCGTTTCCGGTGGGGAAATACCCCAAAGCCCAAATGACAATGCTGGCCACGAGGATGATGCCTCCCATCTTGCGCAGGTACTGGCGTCCCTTCTCCCACGTGTGGCGGCACACGCCGCGCGAGCTGGGGAGGCGGTAGGGCGGAAGTTCCATCACGAAATGGCTTTCGTATTTCCGCATGAAAATCTTGCTGAACACCCAAGCCACCAGCAAGGCCATGCACGTGCCGAACGCATAGAGGCACAGCATGACGACGGAGGCGTTCTGGGGGAAGAAAGCTCCCGCGAAGACCACGTAGACCGGGATGCGCGCGCTGCATGATACCATCGGCGTGACGAGCATCGTGATCATCCGGCTTTTGGGGTTCTCTATGGTCCGTGTGGCCATCACCGCCGGCACGTTGCACCCGTAGCCCATCAGCATGGGGATGAACGACTTGCCGTGCAACCCCAGCTTGTCGAACAGCGGGTCGGCCAGCATGGCGGCCCGGGCCAGATAGCCCGAATCCTCGAGAATGGAGATGAAGAAATAAAGAATCAGGATGTTGGGAAGGAAGACAATGACGCTGCCCACGCCGCCCAAAACTCCGTCACATATCAAAGCCTGCAGCGTGCCCTCGGGCAGCCGGCTCTCGCAGAAAGAGACAAGCCAGGCCACGCCGCTGTCTATCCAGTCCATCGGATACTGCCCGATGGTGAAGGTCATCCAGAAGATAAACCACATGATGGCCACGAACAAGGGGTAGGCAATCCATCGGTTGGCCAGCAGATGGTCCAGCTTGGAGGTGATGCTGTAGTTCCGTCCGTGTTTCTTCGTGTAGACTCCTTCGAGAATCTGCCTGATATGGTCGTAACGTTGCACGTCATCTTGTTCGCGTTCGGGACAAGGGCAGGCCTCCGCTTCCGGATACCCGTCGTGCGCTTGTTTTTCATTGCAATGGGTGCAATGTCCGGGATCGTGGCAACAGGCGGCCTCATGGTTGTGGCCTTGTATGCCGGACCGGTGCAGGGCGATGTGCCGGTCCGCCGTTTCCACGGCTTTGCGCAGCAATTCCGGGATGCCTACACGGTTGCGGGCCACGGTGGGGAACAAGGGCATGTCCAGCCGGCGGCTGAGTTCTTCGATGTCGAGCGTGCTGCGGCTTTCCTCGAACTCGTCGTACATGTTCAAAGCCCCCACGAGCGGCACGTCGCGTTCCTTCAGCTGCATCGTGAGCAGGAGGTTGCGTTCCAGGTTGGTGGTGTCGAGCACGTTGATGACCGCGTCGATGCGCCCGCTTTCCAGTTCGTGGGCCACATAGGCCTCTTCGGGACTGAAAGCACGCAAGGAATAGGTGCCCGGCAGGTCCACCAGCCGGATTTTGCGTCCCTCGAACGTCATTTCGCCCACCACGCTGCTGACGGTCACGCCGCTGTAGTTGCCCGTGCGCTCGTGTCCGCCGGATGCCGCGTTGAAGAGCGAGGTCTTGCCGCAGTTCGGGTTGCCCACCAGCGCGATGGTGACGGTGCCTTCCTCTTTCGGAGTGGCTGTGGTGAGGTTGCGGGGCCGTCCGCAATGGGGACAGCCGGTGGCCGAAGAAAGCTTGTTTTCGGGGGCGTGGGGAACTGCTGAAAGTATGTTTTTGGAAGTGTGAGACCCCTCAGCCCCTACGGGGCAGCCCCCCTGCAAGGCGGGGCAGTCTGTTGCCGCGGAGCGACTGTGTGTGGTCGCTTCCTTTGAGAAAGACTTTTCCGCGTCCGGGAGCTGCACCAGAATCTTCTCCGCCTCACTTCTCCGCAGGGCGATTTGTCCGCCCATCAGTTCAAACACGATGGGATTCCCCACGGGAGAGCTGAAGACTTTCCTGACGCTCTTTCCCGTGACAAATCCCATTTCACTCAGCCGGGCACGGAACGCCCCGCTACCTTCTATGTGCGATATCACCGCCTCTTGTCCGGCACTGACATCCGATAATTTCATCATTCTTTCCTTGGTATGACGTTTCAAGGTGCAAAATTATCGGCCTTTTCCGGTAAGGGCAATACCTAAAAACAGTGATTTTACGAAGGGTTGGCATAGCTGTGCATCCCTCCGAGCAGGTAGTTGACCCCGAAATACGTCATGAGGACGACAAGGAAAGCCGTCACCATATAAAGATGGAAGGGCAACGGGCGGCGCAGCCACGGCAGTCCCCGGCGGTGGAAGGCGGCGCCATACACGATGAAGGCGACAAGCGCCCAGACTTCTTTCGGGTCCCACGACCAGTAGCTGCCCCACGACACATTGGCCCACACCGAGCCGAGCAGGATGCCGATGCCCAAAAGGAATGTGGACGGATAGAGCAGCAGGCGGCTGAGCAGCGTGAGCTGTTCCACCCGTTCCCGGACCGGCGGGTCATGCCGGCGGGAGTGTGCCATCAGCCCGACTGCCAACAGGCCGTTCAGGCAGACGAAGGCGGACAAGGCGTAGGAAATCATGATGAGGGACACATGCCAGCTGAGCCACGGCGAGGCAAGGACCGGCATCAAAGGCGTGATTTGAGGGTTCATCTCGCCGAGATGCGACACCAGCAGGGTGAAGCCGGACAGCAGGAAGCCGAAAGGACGGACAAAGGGGAAGCGCCGCTGGAGCAGGCAGGCCGTAAGCAGGACCGCCAACGCCACGAACTGCATCGTCTCATAGCCGTTGTTCAGCGGAAGATTCCCGGAGACATATCCCCGCAGGGCATATCCGGAGGCATGGAACAGGGTGGCCAGCCAAAGGGCCGCCGTCCACAGCCGCCGTTCCGTCCGGCTTTCGTTCCGGTGGCGGAGCATCCGGAACAAGAGGAGGCCGATTCCTGTGAACCCGAGTGCCAGGTTGGCCATGAACAATACCTTATTAAAAGGAATGCGGTTGTAAAGCAGTTCCGCCTGTATCTTCCGTTCGCTGAGCCGTGGCGTGCCGGGAGGGAGCGGACGGACGAGTGTGCCTTGGGTGAGCATCAGGACGAGGCCCACTTTCTCGTCTGTCTCCTGTATGGCGCGGCCCAGTTTGCTCCGCCGGCCCATCTCTTGTTGCCACAAGGGCTGCAGCTTGTAGTCCTTTCCGTCGAAGAGTTCGGACAGGGCGGCATGTTCCCTTTTGATGCCAAGCCGCTCCCGCAACTCACGGTTCTTGATGCGGATGACGGGAGTGCGGCCCCATTCCTCGGGATAAAGCATCCAGCTGGTGACGACCTGTTCGGGCGAAAGTCCGTGGAAAGACGGACGGCCGTAGACCTTCTGCACGAAGTCGCGGCAAAGCGTATTGAACGGTGCCACACGGTCGTTGTACACGACCTGGCGGACGGCGAGGCTGTCGGCTTGCGCCCGTCTGACCGTCGGAAGAGGGGAGGCGGCTTGTGCGCCGGTGGTGGCGAGGAGCAGCAGGACAAACAGCCCGCCTTTCCGGAGCAAGGGATGGCGCAGCAGGCGCCGGAATCCGCCTTTCGGGTCGAGCAGCAGCCATAGGCCGCCTATACAAAGCAACAGGAAACCGGCGTAGGTGACCGCCGTGCCGTACGGGTCGTGGTTCACCGCGAGCCAGCTGCCTTTCAGGTCCTCGTCGAAGGAAGACTGGTAGAAGCGGTATCCTCCGGCCGAGAAGATGCGGTTCATGGAAATGCGCGGACAGGCGCGCCATGTGCCGTCGGTATTGCTGCAGGAGACTTGGCTCACGTAGTCCGACGGGGCGGTGGTCCCGGCGTAGTATTCCACGCGGAAACTGTCCAGGGTCAGGACGAACGGCAGGTGGAGCATCCTGTGCCCCTCGTCCACATAAGATTCCGTGGGGACGCCTTGCCGCAGGTGCAGCAGCCCTTTATGTCCCGTGAAGGCGGTCAGCAAGGCACCGGCGAACACCACGAGGAAGCCGAGGTGGAGCAGGAAAGCCGCCGGGCGTCGCCACATCTTGCGGCGTACCAAAGCCACCGCCATTCCCGCGGCGAGCAACGTCCATAATCCTTTGAACCACCAGGCGGCGTAAGCATATTCCCGGATAAAGGCCGTCCCCCGGGCGTCTTCCACAAAGGTGGAGACCCCCAGGATGACGGCGATGATGAAAAGTAGTATGAAAGGGACGGATTTCATCGTCAGGTCCGGGTCAGAAGTCGCGGAACTCCGCATGGTGGCGTTCCTTGACGGCGATGCACTCCATCTCGATGAGCCACGTGGGGCGGCACACCGGGGCCAGCGTGATGACGTGCGGCGTATCCGGGAACTTGCGGTCGAACATGGCCTTCACGACGGGATAGTCGCAGATGTCGCGCAGGTAGACGATAATCTGCATCACGTCGTCGAACGAGGCACCGCCCTCTTCGAGCAGCGCGTTGACGTTCTCCCACATCCGTTCCGTCTGTTTCACGATGTCGCCCACATGCACCACCTCGCCCTTGTTGTTGATGCTGGCCGTTCCGCTGATGAAGACGTGCGCCCGGTCGCCGTATTCCATCACGGTGCCGCGTTCAAACGTCACGCCGTATTCATACGTCGGGTTCAGGTGGGTGGGGGCGTACAGGTAGCGTTGCTGGGCGGGGTCGAAGCCCGTGAGGGCATACGTACCCATCTGTACCAATGCCCGGGTGTCGGCCGGCGAGCCTCCGATGCCCGTGCTGCTGATGAAGTGGGTCTGTTCGGTCAGCCCCTGCTCCTTGAAATTCTCCTTGCGGGCCTTCACCATGCCGGCGTATTGCGTGTCCACGTCGCGCACGAAGAACCACGTGCGGATGCAGTTGTCGGCCAGTGTGGCGTTGAAGCTCTGCAGGGTTTCCTCGTAGCTGATGAGCAGCGACTCCGTCTGCCAAGCCGAGTCGCCCTTGTGCTCGTGCATGCCCATCTTCCACAAGTGGCGGTATCCGTTGTGTTCCGCCACCACCATGCCGTTGACGTTGGCCACCTTGCTGCCTTGCTGCAGGTAAATCCATACGGCGATTTTGCTGCCGTCGAGCGGCGGCTGCTGGATGACGGAGATGGAGCAGTCCGTTTCCTGCCGCATCAGCGGCTGCTGGTTGGTGGAGTCGCTCAGGAAATACCGCTTCAGGATGGGCGACGAACCGGCCACCTGCGGCAGTCCGGCCAGTCGCTCTTCCCCTTCGTAGATGCGGGCCAGCTGCCCTTCGAAGAGTTCCCCGCGCGGTTCCACGTGCAGGATGGCGTGGAACTCACCGATTCTATTTTGTGGGGCGAAGACCGCGATTTCCGCCGTCACGCCCAAGTCTTCCCAATATACCTTATTATATTCCATGGTCGTTTTGTGAGATTAGTTTTTGGCTCCGGCATTGATCCATTCGTCAATCAGCCGCAGGTCGGTGGACGAGGTGATCATCCCTTCGTGGCTGAAGCCGAGGTTCAGTTCGTTGCCGGGGTTGATGACTTTGTGCAGCACGCTTTCGTCGGCATTCCCCGGAATGACGCGTGTGCCTTCCACCGAAGTGGCGGGCTGGTTCACGAGGCTGGCGTAGCTGTGCCCTTCCGAGAGGTAAAGTCCGGCGGCGGCTGACGTGCTCAGCCCGTGGCACTGCGCGCAGGTGCTGTTGAAGATGTGGTCCTGTATGGCCGTGTACATGTCGGCGTCCACTTGCCCCATGTCGAGATAGAGCGTGTCGCCCACGGCGGAAGCCACGTCCAGGCTACGGTAGGTCACCACGCGGCGGCGCAACCGGTTGGTGACGCACAGTTCGACGGTCTGCACGTCGCTCCCGATGTCGGTCAGGGTGAGGGTCACGTTGCCGTCGGCATCCGGACTGACCAGCACCTGCGTCACGGCGTACTCGCTCTCGCCGAATCCCGCCAGCACCAACTGGTAGTATTCCGGCCAGCTGTCCGCCCCCGTGATATGCCCGGTCAGTTTTGCCGTGAGTCCGCTGTGCGTGATGACATACTCTTTCCGCGGGACGGAGCCGTCGTCGCATCCACACAGCGCGGCGGCCATCAGAAGCGAAGCAAATATAACATTGTTTTTTTTCATCATAGATTCTTTGCTGACTGAATTAACATCTATTAGAACGAGTACTGCAACTGTATGGTGCCGGAGTGCTTGGCCACGCCGAGGTCGTCGTTGTCGCGGTCGAGCTGCGTGTCGTGTCCCGTGCGTCCGATGAACTGGTACATGGCTTGCAGCTTCAGGTTGCACCGTCTGAAGAAGTAGTTGAAGCCTACGGCCGGCATGTTCAGGAAACCGTTGGTGTCCATGCCGTTGCGGTTGAAAAAGTCATAGCGTGCGGCCACCTGCACGCGGGGGGCGACGAAATAGCCGCCTTGTACGTAACCGCCCAGATAGTCGTACGTCTTGTCAATTTTCTGCCGTTCGGTGAAGCCCACGTGCATGTAGTAGGCTTCGGCCCCGATGTAGAGCTTGTTCTTCAGCATGGCGAACTCCAGGCCGACGCGGGTGTCGTTCGTGCTTTCGCTTTCGCTCTCCACGTTCAAGTTGGCGCTTACGCCCAGCATCCACTTGTCTTCATGCAGGCGGTCCGGATTTCCCTGCGTGGCCGGCATGATGCCTTTGGGCATGAAGGTGAAGCGTCCGGCGTAGAGCAGCGAGGGGATGTGCCAGTCGTCGCTGATGGTCTTGGTCGAGGTGTTGACGGAAGCCCCCGTGCCGTTGAAGATGCCGATTTCGTAGCCGAACTTGTTGGCGGCGAAACCGTGGACTTCCACGCCGAGGTCGAAGCCCGTGCCGATGTTCGGCGTCACGGCGTTCAGTGAATACGGCATGATGACGGATGCCGTGAGCGAAGTGGGCAGCGTGGGCATCAGGGTTTCGCCCAGCGTGGTCAGGTAGCCGTGTGAGAACGGCGTCTTGAACTTGCCGATGCGCACGGCGAAGGCCTTCCGCACGGCCACGTCGATCCACGCTTGTTGCAGGATGGCACCGCCGCTGGCCGCCGCGTTGATGGAGAGGTTGAAGGAGACCCGCCCCCATGCCTTGCCGGTGAAGCCGAGCACGGCGTAGGGCACGGAGAAGCCCGAGTTGGCCAGGTTGTCTTGGTTGTAGGCCTTGTCCAGTCCCTCGTCGTCGTACCAGTTGATGTTGGCGGCGGTCTGCACCAGCAAGTAGGGTTTGAACACGAAGTCGGCTTTCTTGGTCTGGATGGAGAAGCCTTCGCGGCCCGCCAGCGACACTACGCCGTTCTCGCTTCCCTCTTCGTATTGGGCCATGGCGGAGAGAGGGAGAGCCGCCAGTATGGCCATTGCGAATATTTTTCTCATTGTTTTCATTGGTTTCTTTATGAATAGTTTGGGTGATGGGATGGTTCCCGTCTTCCCGTCAGAGGGATTTCAGGAATTCGATGAGGGCGTCGCGGTCCTCCTTTTTCATGTTTTTGAACAGGTTTTTCGAGGCTTCCCCTTCTCCTCCGTGCCACAGGATGGCTTCGGTGAAGTTGCGGGCCCGTCCGTCGTGCAAGAAGTACGTGTGGCCGTTGACCTTTTCCTGCAGGCCGATGCCCCAGAGCGGCGTGGTGCGCCATTCGTTTCCACGGGCCATGCCGCTCACGTAGTTGTCGTTCAGTCCCACGCCCATGATTTCGCTGCCCATGTCGTGCAAGAGGAAGTCGGAATACGGATGGATGGTCTGGCTGCCCAGCCACGTCAGCTGCGTGCCCAGCAGGAGGGTGGAGCCGCGCGGTTTGGTGTGCAGGGTGACGGTGTGGCACAGGTGGCACTTGGCTTGGTAGAACATCTGTTCGCCGTGTTGCACGACCGGGTCGTCCACGTGCCGCCGGGCCGGCACGCCCAGTCCCTGCATGTAGAGGTCCACGTCCTCCATGTCCTCCGCGCTGATGTCCAGCTGGTCATAGGTAAGCCCCATCATGCTGCCTTCCTGCATCTGCAGCTGTCCTTCGCAGATTTCCTCGGGGTAGCGGCTGTTGGTCACGCCCATGTCGCTGCTGAAGCCCAGTTCCACGGTCAGGTCGTTGTGCTGCGCCTTGTTGCCGCTGAGGCCCACTTGTGTGATACCCTTTTCCGTGATGTAGTTCACCCGCCCGCTGATGCCGTATTCCGGATAATTGCTTTTGGCGGCGAGCTGCTCAATCTCGTGCCGGTCGATGGCCATCATCGGTCCCATGCCGACGTGGCGCAAGGGGATACGCACCGTGCAGAAGAGGTCTTCGGGCGCGATGCTGTCGGCATACCATTCGGTGATGAAGTATTCCGGATAGCACAGTTCATAAGCTTCCCCGTCGGGGAAGGCTCCTTGTTCATAGTGCCATTTCACGTTCAGCTTGCCTTCCGGCTCCACGCCGTAGATGGCCTGGTCGTGGAGCACGCGCCCGTAGTTCTGGAAGAAGGCCCCGTTCTTGCGGCTGACATAGACCAGCATGGACGAGAAGCCGTAGGAGCCGCTGCCCCCTTCGCCGTAGATGCCTTCGCCGTTCCACAGCTCGGGCTTGGTGCGGCCCGCGTTGCGGTGGCAGCTTCCGCAGGAATAGCCTGCATACACGGGTCCCAGGCCGCCGGAGATGGTGCGCGTGTCGTCGTACAACCCGTCGCCGTCGCGGAAGCGCATGGCATAGTCCGGGTCGGCATCAATCCAGTCGGCCTGCGTGTCGTAGGCCACCGGACTGTCGAGGAAGATGGTGGAGATGCCGGCCGAGAGGGCATAGCCTTGGGGCACTTCCACGTCCATGATGTCCAGTCCCTCGTCGTCGCATGACGCAAGGCCGGCGGCGACGGGGAGCAGGGCCAGAAGTTTCATTGTATGGTTCATCGTGATATTTGTTTTAGCAAGTTCTGTTCTTATACCACATAAGTGAAGACAGCCCCGGCGGGGCCGCCTTCACCCTCCGCACCGCATGCGGTGCGTTTCCTCATGTCTTACTCCGCCGGAACGGTGCGCGGCGCGCCGTTCTTGAAGAGCAGGAACTCCAGCGTGTGGAAGCCTCTGATCTCTTGAGTGGACGTGATTTGTTCCTCAGATTCACCCTCGCTCCACTCCAAGCTGCTGAAGTCGCCGGAGTTCAGGATGTGCACGATGGCAACTTGGTCGAGCGGCCAGCTGTCCATGTTGGGGTCGAGGCCGAGCGCGTCTACCGGACCGAAGAGGAAGGCCTCGCTCTGTTCCCACGGTTCGCGGGCCACGATCCATGCATCGCAAGCATCGGCGAAGGCGTCGTTGCTGGGTGCGTTGTAGAAGGCCTGTACGGCGTCGCGGAGCAGCGTGTTCTTTTCTTTCAGGTCCTTGTAGGTGGGGAGCACCACCTTATTCACGTAGGCTTCCACCACGGCCTGCAAGTCGGCGTCGCTGATGGTGCCGTTGTTGTGGGCTACAGTCAGGGCTTCGCGCAGGCTGGTGTTGAACAGGTTGCCCAGCGAGGTGCAGGCATCCTGGGCGGGCGGCACCTTCTCGTCGCCGATGTGGTTGCGGAAGGGTTGTGGGATGGCCAGGATGGCGTTCTTCGTGTCTTCGATGGCCTGTGCGATCTGCGCGTTCAGTGTCGGGTTCACGCGTTCCATGATGCGGTAGAGCGAACTGTCGTTGATGGTGCTGTCCATGCTGTTGAAATAAGAGTTACGGATGGAGCGGATGTTGTTCGCATAGTCGTCGCGCGAATGGTAGCTGTACCACGATTCTACGGCGTAGAGCGCTTCCGTTTGGTTCCCGGCCATCCATTTGCGGTAGGGGTCGCCGATTTTCTCGTTGCCCACCTCGTCCGTGATTTCTTGGCACTTGTCAATGATGGTCGTGATGCAGTCCATCACGTAGGAATAGCCTTCGGCTCCGTTGTGTTGCACGAAAGTCGTCTTGAACGGGGCACCGCCTCTGTAGCTGGTTTCCCAAGCGTCGTAGAGGGTCGTAGCATCTTCCACGAGCAGGTTGGCCACGCGCAGGGAGTAAGCCCGCCAGTTGGTGCTGTTTTCCGCCGTGTAGTCCAAGTTGGCGGCTTGTTCGAACTCGCTCGGTCCCGTGGTCGGGTTGTCGTCGTCGCTGCAAGATGCAGCCATGAAACCTATGCATGCCAATCCCGATACGAGGGCGGCTGCTTGAAAGTAATTTCTTCTCATGATGTTGTTTATTAATTGAATTGATAATGGTTTACTTGCTCCAGAACCAGCCCACGTAGGCCACGCCGATGGCAAATTCGTTCTCGTTGTTGAAATTGCCGTTGTCTATCCGCCGTGTCGTGTAGTCGGCCTTGAACACGAGGTTGGGCAGGGCTTTCCAGTTGATACCGGCCGTCCACATGCTGACCTTCTCGCGCGGGAAGGCCACGTTGGGACTGACCACTTCCTCTTGTGGGTTGTAGTATTCATAGCGGGCGAAGGGGTAAATGACGGGACACTTCGGCGTGCCGAAGATGCCCTGCAGGTTCAGTCCCAGTTCCGCCCCGTAGCTCACGGCCCGCTTGGCCACCGGCACGGTGCGGCTGTAGGGGCTGGTGGCCGTGTACGACTGGTTCTGGCGGGTCAGCTTCGCGGAATTGCCCAAGTTGCCGAAGATGCAGTTGCCACGGAACGTCACGTAGCGGTCGGTATACTGTGCGTCCACGGTGTAGATGCGCAGGGGCGACTTGCCGATGAGCTTGTTGTATTCCGGTTTGTCCGTGTTGGCCCCCACGTCGTTGCAGAAGTACCAGGAGGCCCCGACGCGCAGGCCCGGCACGCCGCGGTAGTCGATGCGCGCCACGTAGGCCGGCGACGTGAAGTTGTCTTCCTCGAAGATGCTCGTCTTGGCCTCTCCCGCCCAGTTGGTGCGGTTGAAGGCGTTGCCGTTCAGTCCGGCCACCACCATGGCTTGGTAGTCGAAGGTGGCCCAGCCCTTGCCCAACGTGCCGAAGAGTTCGAGTCCCGTCTCATGCCAGGTGGAGGGGATAATTTTCGTTTCGCCCTCCGGACGGCTCGTGCCGAAGAAGTTGATGGGCTCGTGGTGGGCGTTGGTCAGTCCCACGGGGACGATGATGTGTCCCACGCGCACGTTGATTTCCGGCAGGATGAGGCGCGTGATGTGGAACTGTTCCAAGGCCACTTCGCCGCCTTTCTCCACCTCGGTTTCGTATTCCCCGTTCTCGCTGTTCTCCAGTTCGTAAGCCACGCCGGTGCCGCCGCTCTCGAATTCGATTTCCGCCCCGAGTATCCATTTGGGCGTGAACTTATAGTCGAAAGCCAGCACGAAGCGCGGGATGGAGATGGTGTTGCGGCGGGTCTTCGGGTTGCCTTCCGGTGCGCCGTAATAGCGGTTGATGCCGTAGTTCTTGAAGTTGGCCACCATCTCGCCGTATCCGCCCACGCGGAATTTCTTATAAGAGCTGCCGTCGTCCTTGCCGTCCTGGGCCGAAACACTACTAAAGGCTGTCAGGGCAGCCAAGGCGACGGTCAGCAGTTTCTTTTGTCCTTTCATCTTTTTATATCTTTATAATCTTTTTGCGCTTGTTTGTTTTGACGATGCAAAGTTACCCCGGTTGTTAAAAAACCGCAATACACAAAAATGGGCAAATCCGGAAGGAGGGGGATGAGGGCGCACTGTACGGGAAGTGCTGATTTTACCTACTTTTCCTTGACAATACCCAATTGTGGGGATTGTGCGGGTCGGATATTTTTCCGTTCTTTGCAGTGCGTTTAATGATTTAAGGTATCATGTCTGAGAAATACAAGGAAACCGACCGGATGGGAGACATCATCTGCGATGACTACCGGATTCTGCAGGTGATCAGCCGGTTCGGCCTGAGTCTGGGATTCGGCGACCATACCGTGGGCGAGACGTGTCTGGCCGCAGGCGTGGACGCGCCTACTTTTCTGGCGGTGGTGAATTTCATCCGTTCCAACGGACGGCCCGTGAACCTGTCCGATGCGGTGGATGCAATCTCGCTGCCGGCGTTGATGAACTATCTGCGCCGTTCGCACGACTATTTCGTGAAGTTCCGCCTGCCGGCCATCCGGCGCAAGCTGATAGAGGCCATCGATTGCTCGGCGCGCAACCAGATTGCCTTCCTCATCCTCAAGTTTTATGACGAGTTCGCGGCCGAGGTGGGGCGGCACATGGACTACGAGGATAAGCATATCCATACTTACGTGAACGACCTGATGGCGGGGGCGAAGACTTCGCCGGAGGTAGACATCCACAAGCTGTCGCACCAGCACCATGACAACCACGCGCAGATAGAGAAGAGCCTGTCGGAGCTGAAGAGCATCATCATCAAGTATTATCCGAACGACAGCAACGCGCAACTGCTCAACGACGTGCTCATCGACCTCTTCATGACGGAAGAGGACTTGTTCAACCATTGCCACATGGAAGACACGCTCTTCCTGGAAGCCGTGGTGCGACTGGAAGACGAGCGGCGGGAACAGACGGGGGACGAGAGTGTGCGGCAGGAAGAGCAGGAGGCCGACACGGCCGCGACCGACACGCTGAGCGACCGCGAGAAGGAGGTGATTACCTGCGTGGTGAAGGGGCTGTCGAACAAGGAGATTGCAGAGCAGCTTTACATTTCGGTGAACACCGTGATGACACACCGCCGCAACATCAGCCGCAAGCTGCAAATCCATTCGCCGGCGGGACTGACCATTTATGCCATCGTCAACGGCCTGATTAATTTGGAGGATGTGAAACTATAGCTATCTTTGCATATCGAAAGGAAACACTACTTATGGAAATCAAACATGTGGGAGTATTTTGTGCGGCATCGGACCAGCTCGATGCCGCTTATTATACCATGGCACGGGCGTTCGGCCGGTGGCTGGGGGAGCGGAAGCTGACGCTGGTGTATGGCGGGGCGGACTCCGGGCTGATGGAGTGTGTGGCGGAAGGCGTGGAGGCCGCCGGGGGGCGGACTGTCGGCGTGGTGCCGCGCATCCTTGAGAGCCGTCGCCGCGTGAGCCGTCATGTGGACGAGCTGGTGAAGTGTGAGGATTTGAACGACCGCAAGGCCATCATGCTGGAGCGGAGTGACATATTGATTGCGCTGCCCGGCGGCATCGGCACGCTGGACGAGGTGTTCACCGTCATGGCCGCCCACAGCATCGGCTATCACCGCAAGCGCGTGGTGCTTTTCGCCCTGGACGGTTTCTGGGACGGGCTGGAAGCAGTGCTGGAGGAGATGGACCGCCGCCGTTTCATCAACGTGCCTCTGAACCGTTACTTGTCCGTCGCCCGCTCGTGGGAAGAGCTGGAGGAGGTTTTTCGCTGAGGGCTGCAAATATTTCCGTGCTTTTATTTTCGGCCTTTTTCTTTTTGTGTTACCTTTACCTCCGGCAATAACTTTAAATGCATGGAGCGATGGAAAAGCGGTTTGCGTTTCTTTGGGTGTTGGTAGCCTTGGCTTTTGGGGGACGTGGTGTCCAAGCCGTGGCGGAAGTGCCGACGGTGGGGTTTCCCGATATGCCTGTGTCCGAAGTCGGAGGTTCAGCCATTGTGCCGAAGGAAGATTTCAGTGAGGGACGGGTGTCGGCTTATGTGAATGTAGGAGCCGGGTTTATTCTGAGTGAAGTGCGTTCGGCTATGGGGGACTTGCGCGGGAATCCCAAGCGGGGAGTGGAGATTCAAGGCGGGCTGGATTGGGGAAGCCAGAGGGGAACCGGATTAGGGTTGTTCTTTTCCGCTTACCGCTCGTCATCCTACAGTTTGGAACTGGACGGTGTCCCGGAAGTGTCCGATTATGACCTTCATACCAATTTGTTTTACGTGGGGCCGGAGCTTGTCGGCAAATACCGCTTTTCCGACAGTGGTCTGTTGAGGGTCGGTGTGGGAGTCGGGGCTTTCCTGCAGCGCGAGAAAGTCAAGGACGAACCGGATATGGAATATAAAGATAATGGATGGGGAACCCATCTCAAACTGGGATTGGAATATATGGCCGGCGAACACATAGGCATCGGGCTGGATGTGGGATATATCATGGGAATCCTTCCGGAAAAGGATTTTACGGAAACATTACAGGGGAATGAAGTCCTCGGTCCGTTCTATGAATCCGAAGAAGGGGGACGGCAGGGCATGTTCCGGCTTTTTGTAGCCGGCGGCCTCCGTTTCTACTTCTGACGGTTGCCGGAGGATGCGGCTTCGTGGAGTCCTTCCGCCATCAGCCGTCCGAATTCCTCGTCGATGGAATTGTGGATGCTGGCGCATACGTTGGCCGAGAAGCGGCGGCCGCAGTCTATCAGGCTTTCCCATTGCGCGGCCGACAGCGATGGCAGGTCGGTACGGCGGATGCCGTGGCGGAGCAGGCCGTAGATGAGGCCGGCGTTGAAGTTGTCGCCCGCCCCGATGGTGCTGACAGTCCGGACTTGCGGCACGTCGAACCGGGACACGCCTTGCGGGGTGCAGAGCGTGATGCCCTCGCCGCCTTGCGTGCAGATGAACAGCGGGCAGTGGGCGGCGATGTGCCGGCGGTAGATGGCCTCCGGGTCGCGTTCGTTGTACATCACTTCAAAATCGTCCGCCGATCCGCGCACGATGTCCGCCAGACGGAAGTTCTCGAGGATGGCGGGGAAGAGGCGTTCCAGTTCGGACGCATGGGGGCGGCGGAAGTTCACGTCATAATACAGGATGGCCTGCCGGTCGCGGGCATGTTGCAGGAAACTTTTCACTTGCGGGCGGATGTGCGGGTTCAGCACGTAGTAGGAGCCGAACTGCACCACATCGTCTTTGGAAACTTCCGGCTGCTCGAAATCGGGCAGGGTGCGTGGCGGCTGTTTGTAGAACATATAGTGTGCGTCGTTCTGTTCGTCCAGGAAAGCCAGCGACACGGCGGACTGGATGTCGTCCCGCATCCGCAGGTAACGGGAGTCCACGTGGTTGGAGCGTAGGAAGGCGGCAATCCGCCGTCCCACCTCGTCACGCCCCGTCTCTCCGAGGAACACGGCGGGGACGCCCGCCCGCCCGAGCGAGATGACGCTGTTGAACGAAGAACCTCCGGGGACGGCGGCCGTGGGCTGTTCCCCGTGGAAAATGATGTCCATGATGGTTTCTCCCATCGCGATGGCTTTGCGCATGTCCTGTTTCGGGTTAAAGTTTCCGTCTGCAAAGTTACGGGAAAAAAGCGGGATGGCGGGCATAAAAGAATAAAAATCAGGCTGTAGGTGTGCTTTAATTGTGAATAATCCATAAAAGATGCATGGAGGGGGAGAGGGAAGCGGAAGTTTTGTGCTAACTTTGCACCCCGAAATTGCGGGTGGTTTTCAGGCGTCTATAACTTAAAGGGATTAGTTTTTGTCTGTGGTGTGCGCCATGTACCGCCCTTTAGGTTGTTTTATTCATTAAATAATTAGCGTATTGAAAACATTTGAAGAGCTTGGCGTGTCCGCTGAAATCCGCCAGGCAATCGAGGAGTTGGGGTACGAGCATCCTATGCCCGTACAGGAAGAAGTTATCCCTTATCTGTTGGGAGAAAACAACGATGTGGTGGCATTGGCCCAGACCGGTACCGGCAAGACGGCGGCATACGGCCTGCCCGTGCTGCAGAAGATTGATGCCAGCCGCAGCGACACGCAGGCGTTGATCTTGTGTCCTACCCGTGAGCTTTGCCTGCAAATCGCCGACGATCTGGAGAGCTATTCCAAGTATCTGCCGGGCGTGCGGGTGTTGCCCGTATATGGCGGGGCAGGCATCGAGCCGCAGATTCGAACGTTGAAGCGCGGCGTGCAGGTCATCGTGGCCACTCCGGGTCGCTTGATTGACTTGATGGAGCGCAGGGCCGCCTCGTTGGAACATGTGGAGAACGTGGTGCTGGACGAGGCCGACGAGATGCTTTCCATGGGATTTTCCGAGAGCATTGACAAGATTCTGGCCGGTGTGCCGGAGAACCACAATACCTTGCTTTTCTCGGCCACGATGAGCCGTGAGATTGAACGTATCGCAAAGAAATACCTGCGCGACGCGAAGGAAATCGTGGTCGGTTCGCGCAACGAGGGGGCTGAGACGGTGAACCATATCTATTATATGGTACATGCGAAGGACAAATATCTGGCACTGAAACGCGTGGTGGACTATTATCCGAAAATCTACGCCATCATCTTCTGCCGCACCCGTCGCGAGACACAAGAGGTGGCCGACAAACTGATTCAGGACGGTTACAACGCCGACTCGCTGCACGGCGACCTGTCGCAGCAGCAGCGCGACCTGACGATGCAGCGTTTCCGTCAGCACCGGGTACAGTTTCTGGTAGCAACCGACGTGGCGGCCCGCGGGCTGGACGTGGACGACCTGACGCATGTCATCAACTATGGTATGCCGGATGACATCGAGAGCTATACCCACCGCAGCGGTCGTACGGGCCGTGCGGGAAAGAAGGGTACGAGCATCTGCATCATCCACACCAAGGAACGTTCCAAAATCCGTGCCGTGGAGAAGGTTATCGGCAAGGAGTTCGTCAAGGGCGAGCTCCCCAGCGGAAAGGACATTTGCGCGAAACAGCTGTATAAGGTGATTGACGACATCGAGCGGGTGGAAGTGGACGAGGAGGAAATCGCACAGTTCCTGCCCGAGGTGTACCGCAAGTTGGAATGGCTGGACAAGGAAGACTTGATCAAGCGCGTGGTGAGCCGTGAGTTCGGCCGTTTTCTGGAATACTATGCCAACGCACCCGAAATCAGCGAGCCGACGGGGCGCGGAGAAAAGGGAGAGAAAAGGAAGAAAGGCAAGCGGGACGCGCACGGCGCGGAGGAAGGCTATACCCGCTTGTTCCTGAATATCGGCAAGGTGGACGGTTTCTATGCCAAGGAAATCATGCAGCTGGTGAACGACCATGTACGCGGCGGAAAGGTGGAAATCGGACGCATCGATTTGATGAAGAGTTTCTCTTTCTTTGAAGTGCCGAATGAAGAGGCCGGCCGCGTGCTGGACGGGCTGTCCCATGTACAAGTGAAGGGCCGCCCGATTAACGTGGAGGTCGCCACCGGGGAAGCCCACGAGCCGGGAGAGGGAAAGAAGAGCCGTCGGGGAGACCGTTTCGGGCGGAAAGGGCGTGACGGACGCGGATTCCGTGAGGACCGGTACGCCCGCGAAGATGATGCTTTCGGAGCAAAGGGCAGGAAAGGCAAGAAGGACAAGAAAGAAGGAAAATCTGGAAAACCGTCCCGCGAGGAACGTGGATACACGGAGCCAAGGGGAAAGAAGTATACGAAAGACGACTGGAAGCAGTTCTTTGAGCCGAAAGGCAACGGAAGCAACAACGGGAAGGATCTGGTGGGTGAAGAGCCTGACTTCTCGGAAGAAGGCTGGGCACGCCGCATCCCGAAGAAGTAAGAGTGGCTTTTATATGTTATAAAGAGAGAATCTCCCGATTGCGTCGACGCGGTCGGGAGATTCTCTCTTTATTGTAAGTGTCCCGGGTTTACCGGACCAGGACTTTCTTTCCCTTGACGATATAGATACCTTTCTGCAGTCCGTCGAGCGACGTGGCCTGGTGGCGTACGCACACGCCGCTGAGGCTGTAGATGTCAGCCGGAGTGGCGAAGAGGCCGCTTTCCTGCACCTTGTCGGAGGTGACGGAATGAATGGCTGTGATGAGGTCGGGCGACATGGTGCCGTAATAGTACAGGCGGAAATTGTCGAAGATGCACCAGTAGGCCGTTTCCGATTTATCACAGCTTATGCCCACCTTCAGGCGGGTGTCATCCTTTTCTATCTGTGTGACGACCCCGTTGTCGTACAACCCTTTGGCAAAGTACTTGCTGGCAGCCTCCATGTCGTTGGGGATGTATTTGGTGGGTGTGCCCACGCTCATTTCGGAGCCTCCCAGTTTCTTGTCTTGTGCCTCGGCGGCGATGTGCTGCAGTTTCACTTCGTCGTCTCCCGCATAAATCATGGCGTTGACATCGTTCTGTCCTTCCACATAAGCGTTGTAAGCGGCCTTGTATTCTCCCGGGCGTTGGAAACCCTGTCCCTTGAACTGGTAGGTTCCGGCAGGCAGTCCGGGAATGTACTGGTAGAAATCGAAGCTTCGCTCAAAGAACTCGGCACAAGAGAAGCTGATGTTGTTGGGCGTGGAGGACCATCCGTCGCCATTGGTGAGGCCGGCATCGGACATCAGGAACGTGAGGTCGAAAGGCTCGTCCTTGCTTGTGGGGGTGGCTTCGGCAAGGAAGGCCATTCCGGCGGCACGCGCCTCTTCGGTCAGAGCCTCGAACTCCTCGGCGGTTGTTCCTTCTTTTCCGGCTCTGGTCTCGATGTCGGACAAGGCAGACGCAAGGGTGGCGTCGGCGCCGGCCACATCCTCGGTGTGCGGGGTTTCCGCCAAAGCCTTGATTTGGGCCAGCATGTCCTCAAACTCGGACTGGCGTTCCGCTTTCACCGCCGTATCGAACGTCTGCAGGTCTTCTCCCGTCAGGAACACCCAACGCTGTGATTCGGCACTGTTGGAGATGTTGAACTCAGCCGCGCTGGTCCGTCCAGCAGCATTGCATGACATGCAGTTGGGGGTGGCGGTGTTGTTGGGATAGATGATCCAATGCCCTCTTGTGGCGAACGCGTCACTTCCCGTGCCGATGCTGACATCCACTCTTCCGCGCATGACTTGGAAGCTTTCCGTGGTGGAAGGAGTGCTCTTCTCGGCGGTGCGGAAACGGTTGTTGCTGTAGGTGATATACTTTCCGGTCCCCACGTTGCGGAACTGGTAGTAGCAGGTCGTGGGGTTGAATGTGATGTACCATGCGGCAGAGTCGTTCGCGGCCGCTTCGGCGGCGGTCATTTCCTTGCAGTTGAGCGCGGCACTCTCGGATGCCACCAGGTAGGAGGAATACAGTCCGGTTTCCTCCGACTCGTTCTTGATGTAGTATTTCACGTCGTCTTCCTGCTCGAAGGCGTATGCCGGGGTGGAGAATCCGCCGGTGGGCGGCAGCCCGTCTTCTCCAAGTGCCTGGGTGATGAGGCCGTTGGCAAAGTAAAGGACTTCGCTGCCCGAGTCTTCGCGCTCCCCGTTGATGCCGTAAGGCCACATGTGGGTGTTGTCTCCTGTCATGACCGCCGTGGGGTCGTTGTCCCAGAAGCGCAACACTTCGTTGGCGCGTTCGCCCAGCCAGTCGCCTCTGTCGCCGTTGGCTCTCAGCGCGGCGTTCCACCATATATTGTGCGTGCCGACGCCTACGGCATGTCCCATTTCATGCATGATGGTGCCCGTGCGCTGGTAGCTGGCGTTGGGCCCTACGCGCATCCAGCCGCCGTAGCTGCAATCGGCCGTGGGAGTCTGTGCGCCGTAGTTGACATTCAGGTGCAGGCCTTTGATGCTGGTCAGCATGTTCCAATAGTCCACGGCAGAACCTACTGCGGTCCTGATACGGGCATTGGCATCTGCCGGTCCGCCGTCGTTGTATTGCCAAGTGATGGTGCCTTTCGGGATGGTGATGACCTTGACGGCATCGCCGTATCCCACGGCGTAGCCTTTCGTCATGGCATAGGCGCGGATATAATATATGGTGGAGGGTTCCAGGTCTCTCATGACGTAGATTCGTCCGTTGTTCTCCAGATACTCCGTCGTGCGGTGATCCAGGATGGTAGGTTCGGGGCTGGTACTCCAGCAGAATCCCTGTTCCAGCAGTTCGGAGGCGGACACGCCGCTGACCGTGCTGCGCCCGAAAGCGATGACTGAGCCGCGGGCATAGCGCGTGTCGGTCACCACGGTCGGGGCCGTGCCGGTGGCGTTGTCGAGGTTGAAGGCCAGCGCGGCGTCTTCCAATGCTGCGATGGTCTCCGCGATGGCTTCCGTGTCGGCTTCCAGGTTGTCCATTACGCCTTGTGCGTCCTGTATGGCGGCATCCAGCTTGTCTGCCCCGGCCAGGCTTCCGTCCCCATAGGTTTCTTTGGCCTCGGTGATGGCTTCTTGCAGGTTGGCATAAGCCTCGATGGAGGTTTCGGCTGCTTCCACCGCTTCGCGTAGCCGGACGGCTGTTTCAGCGGTGTTTGCCCCCGTGGCCGCGTCCACTTCCTGCTGTGCGGCCTGTATGGCGGCGTTGAGTTCCGTCTTCAGGTCCTTCTGCATGGTCTCGGAAACCAGTTCCTGGGCTGCGTTGACACGTTCCTGCAGCTTTTCGAGTACGGCTTCCACGTCCTCTTGGAGGAACGAGAGCCGGAAGTTGTCGCAGGTAATCCAGTTGCCCGTGGCGTTCTCGGCCTTGAAGCCTACGGTGGCCTGGCCTTCGATGACGGTGAAGGTCACGGAATAGTCATTGGCGGCATGGACTGCCGTCTGTTCGTCTTCAGCGAAGATGTAGACCCCGCTTTGCTCGGCGCCTGTATTGTTCTGCTGGATGTTTTGCGCTGCGGCTGTCAGCTGATAGGTGCCGTTGGGCAGTCCCGTCAGGACCTGGCTGACGTGGCAGTCCGCCACCCGGTTGCCTTGTCCCACCCATTGTTCCACGTATGTGGTCCCGTCTTTTTTGGAGAAGTCGGTATTCGTCTGGCTTTGCATGTTGGCATAGTCCCAGTCAGTGAATCCGTTCTCGAAACTCGGGTTCTTCAGGTAGGTTTCCGTCACGTCCGTCTGGGCGTGCAGCGGACATGCACTCCACCATGCCATGGCTCCTGCCATCAAGAGATAAGTAAGCTTGTTTCTCATGTTACTGTTTGTTAGGAATGAAAAGGTTTAAATTTAAGTCGTTAATATTTTGCAAAGATAGCTTTCTGCGTGTAGAACGAACAAGGAATAATGTTAAAAAAGCAATCGTTCCCGTCAGTTGGATAAAAAACCATCGGAGAGCGCACCTGTGGTCAGGTGTGTCCTCCGATGGTTGAAGGTGTCAGCCCGTGGTTATAACCCGACTTCCCGGATGAGGCGGTCGGCGTGTCCCCATTGGTCGATGACGTACAGCACGTAGCGGATGTCCACGCCGATGCAGCGTGTCAGGTCCTGCGTGAAGCTGATGTCGCTGCTCATGGCATCCCAGTTGCCGTCGAAGGCCAGGCCGATGAGTTCGCCCTTGCCGTTGAACATCGGGCTGCCGGAGTTGCCGCCCGTGATGTCGTTGTTGGTCAGGAAGCAAAGTTGCATCTCGCCGCTCTTCCCGTCTTTGTACTGGCCGAAATCGCCTTTCTCGAACAGGGCTTTGACTTCCGGTTCCACCTTGTATTCGTCGATCTTGTCGCTTTGCGCCACCTTGGCCAGCAGGCTGGGCATGGTGGTGAAGTAGTCCTGGTGACCTGAGGGGCCGGTGTAGTCGTTCACGAAACCGTAGCTGAGTCGCATGGTGGAGTTGGCGTCCGAGTAGTGCGGCTGGTCCATTTCCATGTCGAGGATGGCTTCGCAAAGCAGGCGTTCGTTTTTCGTGATGGCCGTGTTGTAGTCCCGGATGCCTTTAGACACTTGGCTGCCCAAGGTCATGATGTCTTTCAGGCAGGAGAGGGCCATGTCTTTCTCCTTTTGTTCTTTTGTCAGCGTCTGGTTGACACAGTTGGAGTCGGTCAGGACAGTCTGTTTGAACATGGCGTCCACATAGGCACGGGTGTTGCCGGCGTACTCCTTCCCGATGGTCTGGTAGAAGGCGGGCAGGTATTCCTTTCCTACTTGCCGGGCGTAATTGTCAATCAGGGCCGTCATGGTCTCTTTGTCCACGTCCAGGTTCCAGTCTTTGTATTGCTGCAGGATGCGGTCCTTATAGGCTTCTTTTGAAGCTTCGCTCTTCGCGTTCTGCAGGCTGGTGTAGTAGAGGGCCACTCGCAGCAGGTCCGGTCCGCCGATGAACGATTCGTTCAGGTAGCAGAGCGCATGGTCGCCGTCCTTGCGTCCGGCATAGGCTTTCTCGAGTTCCGGCAGCAGGTTGCCGAAGTGGGCCTGGCGCTTGGTGTCCTTTTGGATCCAGTCGTTGATCTGTTTCTCTTGTTTCTGTTTGTCTTCCACGACCTTCAACTCTTTCAATGCCTTGTTCATGCCGATGCTGTTTTTCCAGTAATTGGAGCTGCTGGCATACTTGGAGGCATATTGCAGGCGGATAGCCGGGTCGCTGTCCATCCATTTCTTCCAGACGTCCTGCTTCACGCCGCGCACGTTGATGCGGGACGCGTTGCCGTTCTCCATCCGTTCCACGATACCGTACGACGAAAGGTAGCGGTTGGTGCGTCCCGGATAGCCGATGGTCATGCAGTAGTCCCCTTTCTCATAACCGTCGATGGAGATGCGTGCGTAGCGTTCGGCTTTCATCGGCTGGTTGGACGGGCTGTATTCGGCCGGCTGGTTGTCGGCATCCGTGTAGATGCGGAACACGCTGAAGTCGCACGTCTGGCGCGGCCACATCCAGTTGTCGGTCTCGCCGCCGAACTTGCCGAGGCTTTGGGGCGGGGCGAAGACCAGCCGGATGTCGTCGTACTGCTTGTAGACATTGACATAGAACGCGTTGCCGGTGTAGTAAGGGCTGACCTCGCAGATCAGCTCCGGGTATTTCTCGGCATATTCGTTCTCGATTTCCAGGCAGATGGAGTCCACGACGAAATAGCGCACCTTCTCATCGGCGTTGTCCCCGAGGGTGTCCAGCTGTGCCGTGTGGGTCTTGTAGTATTTTTCCAGTCCCTTTTCCACCCGCCGGGTCACGTCGTCGGTGCGTTGCAGGATGCGCACGTAGAGGCCCTCGGCCGGCAGTTCTTCCGCTTGCGTGCGGGCCACGAATCCGTTTTTCAGGATGTCGTTTTCAGGTGTGGCCAAAGCTTGGATGTTGCCGAACCCGCAATGGTGGTTCGTGAACACCAGCCCGTCCGGCGACACGATGACTCCCGAGCAGAACCCGCCGAAGCTGACCACGGCGTCTTTCAGCGACGTGCCTTTCGTGTTGTACAATTCTTTCTTGCTCATTTCCAGTCCCAAGTCCTTCATGATTTTCATGCTCTTGGGCGAGACGTGGCTGAGCATCCACATTCCCTCGTCGGCCCGGACGCCGCAGAAGCAGCAGGCCAGAGCCAGCAAAGTCAAAAACTTCTTTTTCATATACATTATTTAAATAGGATGATTACAGTTCATGTTCAAGGTTTGCGGAAATATTTCCCGATGACCGGCAGGCTCTGCACCGGCAAGTCGTGATACAGGATATGTCCGATGAACAGGAGGATCAGTGCGGTGTTGACACCCAAGCGCGCCCATGCCGGCCATGTGTCCGGCAGGAAGGCCATGATGGCGTAAAACAGTCCGGCGATGAGGACGTAGGCACTGATGCTCTTCAGCGGGTAACGGATAGGGTTCTTCCTCTGGCCCACGAAGTAGGAGAGGAGCATGGCCGTGGCATATCCGGCAAAGCCACCCCAGGCGCAGGCCATGTAGCTGTATTGCGGGATGAACGCGATGTTGACCGCGAAGAGCACCAGGCAGCCCGCAGCCGAGAACCAGGCGCCCCAGATGGTCTTGTCGATGAGCTTGTACCAGAAGGAGAGGTTGAAATAGATGCCCATCATGATCTCGGCCGCCATGACGATGGGCACCACGCGCAGTCCGGGCCAGTAGTCCGGGGCGATGATGTATTTCAGGACATCCAGATAGCCCATCACGCACAGGAAGGCCAGCAGCGTGAAGATGATGAAGAACTTCATGGCCTGGGCGTAGGTCTCGCCGCTGTTTCGGTCCTTGGCCTTGCCGAACACGAACGGCTCGTAGGCGTAGCGGAACGCCTGGGTAATCATGGCCATGATCATGGCTATCTTGACGCAGGCGCCGTAGACGGCCAGTTCGGACTTCCCTTCCGGCCCGCCGTACACGAGCGGGAAGATGATTTTGTCCGCCGTCTGGTTCAGGATGCCCGCGATGCCGAGGATGAGGATGGGCCAGCTGTACCGCCACATGCGCCGCATCAGGGCGGTGTCGAACCGGTACTTGAATCCTGTCAGTTCCGGGATGAAGAAGAAAGTGACCAACCCCGTGCTGACCAGGTTGAGGATGAAGGCATAGCCCGGCCCGACTGTCGGGTCGTAGATGAGGCCCACCGTGTCGGGATGGCGGGCGTAGAGCGGGGGCAGCACGACGTAGTAGAGGATGTTGAGCGCGATGTTGAGCACGATGAACAGCATCTTCAGCGCGAAGAACTTGATGGGGCGGTGCCGGTAGCGCAGCCAGGCGAAGGGGATGGCCTGGAAGGCGTCCAAGGCCACGCAGGCGGCCATCACGCCCACGTATTCCGGATGGTCGGCATAGCCCATGGCCGACGAGATGGGGGAGAGGAACGCCAGCACGGCGGCCACGAAGAGCAGGGCCACGCCGCCCACCATGCCGAGCGTGGTGCTGTAGACCGTCTGCGGGTTCTCCCCTTCCTTGTTGGCGAAGCGGAACAGGGTGGTTTCCATGCCGAAGGTGAGCAGCACCATGGCCAACGCCACGTAGGCGTAGATGTTGGTCACGATGCCGTATCCTCCGCTTTCCACCGTCATCTTGGCGGTGTAGAGCGGCACGAGCAGGTAGTTCAGGAACCGTCCGATGATGCTGCTCAGTCCGTAAATGGCGGTGTCTTTCGCCACCGATTTCAATCCAGCCATATCAGTCGTTTATAAGATTCATACTCCGAAAAACAAGTAGGCCACGGCGATGGCGGCCAGTATGCCGCCCAGGTCGGCCAGCAGGCCGCAGGCCACGGCGTGGCGCGTGTGCTTCACGCCCACGCTGCCGAAATAGACGGCCAATATATAGAAGGTGGTGTCCGTCGCGCCCTGGAAGATGCAGCTGAGCCGGCCCACGAAGGAGTCCGCCCCGTAGGTGGCCATCGCGTCCACCATCATGCCCCGCGCCCCGCTGCCGCTCAGGGGCTTCATCAGGGCCGTGGGCAGGGCACCCACGAAGTCGCTGTTCCCGCCGCAGGCCTCCACCGTCCAGGCGATGCCGCCGATGAGCAGGTCCATCGCCCCCGAGGCGCGGAACACGCCGATGGCCACCAGGATGGCCACCAGGTAGGGGATGATGCGCACGGCCGTGGCGAATCCGTCCTTGGCCCCCTCGATGAAGGCGTCGTAGACGTTCACGCGCTTCCGCACGCCCGCCGCGATGAAGGCGATGATGATGGAGAAGAGCAGCACGTTGGCGATGGTCGTGCTCCACGCGTTCATCTCGTCCTTGTCCAGCCGGCTGAAGCCCCACACGATGGCCGCCACGGCCACGCAGGCCCCGCCGAGCGCCAGCAGGACGGTGCGGTTGAGCAGGTTGATGCGCTGGTAGAGGCTGGTGACGATGATGCCCACCAGCGTGGACACGAACGTGGCCAGCAGGATGGGGATGAACACGTCCGTGGGCTGCGCCGCGCCCATCTGTGCGCGGTAGACCAGGATGCTCACCGGGATGATGGTCAGGCCGGACGTGTTGAGCACGAGGAACATGATCATCGGGTTGGTGGCCGTGTCTTTCCTCGGGTTCAGCTCCTGCAGGCCCTCCATGGCCTTCAGGCCGAGCGGCGTGGCGGCGTTGTCCAGCCCCAGCATGTTGGCCGAGATGTTCATGAAGATGTTGCCGATGACGGGGTGGTTCTTGGGGATGTCGGGGAAGAGCTTGCAGAACAGCGGGCTGAGCCCCCGCGCCAGCCAGTCGACCAGTCCGCCCCGCTCGCCGATTTTCATGATGCCCATCCACAGCGACAGCACGCCCGTCAGCCCCAGGGAAATCTCGAAGGCGTTCTTGGCCGAGTCGAAAGTGGAGTCCATGATGGCCGGGAACGCGCTGGCGTCGCCCGCGAAGAGCAGTTTGCCCGCCGCGATGAGGAACGCGATGCCGAAGAAGGCCACCCAGATATAGTTCAGGACCATAAGCTTCCGTATTATAAACAAGTGGCAAAGTTAATGAAAAAAGCGGGACGCATGTCCGTTTCGGGCGGAAAAGATGCGGCTCGCCCCAAAGAAGGCGGGCATTCCCACCGCGCCAACGACCGCGCCGTGCTGGTGGCCTACGGCCTGCCGCCGGAGGCGGCGGAAGATGACGGAATGTCGCCAAATCCCGTGGAATACTGTCAAAACGAAAGCCTTTCCGCCGGATGCCGCGCCCGTGTGGCGGGGCGGCAGGGCGGAAATAGGGCGCGAATTGTTAAAAAACGGGCGCGGGAGCTGTCCGTATGGAGCATTTTTCCGCCTCGGCGGGCGTTTTCGTGCGGCAAAAACGGGATTTCTTTGCTGAAAGAAATTTCTTTCTTGCCGCAAAGACGCGGATTTCTTGCCGCAAAGACGTTTCCGGGCGTGTGGAAAGCGGGGGAAAGCGGGGCTTCGGGCGGCTTTTCCCTTCTGGTTGGGGGCTTTCCGCGTGCAAAATCCATTTGTCTTTTTGCCAGCCTTTCCCCTCGTGGGCCGGCGCGGGGGCGGCACCCGTCCGCACGGCGTCCCTTGGCAGTCGGCAAAGTGTAGCGCAAAACGGCCTCCGGCTTTCATCCTGCGTTCCCGCAGGCCCGCGAGAATCGCGTGTTTCCGGCCGTCCCCGTCCCCGCGCCCGTTTGCGCGATTCTCGCGGGGGCGGTTTTGACGTTTTGACAAAGTGACTTCCTGGGGGGCTGAAACACGCCCCGGCATGAAAAACCGGCGGATTTGTTTTGTCTTGCCCCCGTTTTGCCGTATCTTTGCCGCGATGGAAGAAGATTTTGACATACACCGCCCGCAGCCCTCGCCCACCGAACGGGAGTTCGAGAACGCCCTGCGCCCCCTGCAGTTCGGAGACTTCAGCGGGCAGAAGAAGGTGGTGGAGAACCTGAAAGTGTTCGTGGAGGCGGCCAAGTACCGGGGCGAGCCGCTCGACCACACGCTGCTGCACGGCCCGCCGGGGCTGGGGAAGACCACCCTGAGCAACATCATCGCCAACGAGCTGGGCGTGGGCTTCAAGGTCACGTCCGGCCCCGTGCTGGACAAGCCCGGCGACCTGGCGGGCATACTGACCTCGCTGGAGCCGAACGACGTGCTCTTCATCGACGAGATCCACCGGCTCAGCCCCGTGGTGGAGGAATACCTCTATTCGGCCATGGAGGACTACCGCATCGACATCATGATCGACAAGGGGCCGTCGGCCCGCAGCATCCAGCTGGACCTGAACCCCTTCACGCTGGTGGGGGCCACCACGCGCAGCGGCCTGCTCACCGCCCCGCTCCGCGCCCGCTTCGGCATCAACCTCCATCTGGAGTACTACGACGCCGAGGTGCTTTCGCGCATCGTGGAGCGTTCGGCCCGCATCCTGTCCGTACCCATCGCGCACGACGCCGCCATGGAAATCGCCGGGCGCAGCCGGGGCACGCCGCGCATCGCCAACGCGCTGCTGCGGCGGGTGCGCGACTTCGCGCAGGTGCGCGGTTCGGGACGGGTGGACATGTCCATCGCCCGCTACGCCCTGGAGGCGTTGAACATCGACCGCTACGGGCTGGACGAGATAGACAACAAGATCCTGCTGACCATCATCGACAAGTTCAAGGGCGGGCCCGTGGGCATCACGACCATCGCCACGGCCATCGGCGAGGATGCCGGCACGGTGGAGGAGGTCTACGAGCCGTTCCTCATCAAGGAAGGCTTCATCAAGCGCACCCCCCGGGGGCGCGAGGTGACGGACCTGGCCTACAAGCATCTGGGGCGCAGCCGCTATGCGGCGGACCTGCAGGGGCGTTTGTTTGACGATTAAAAAAGAGATATATGATTACCTATAACACGGAAGGCGTGAAGATGCCGAAAATCAGGAAGCGCGAGAACACGGCGTGGGTGAAGGCCGTGGCGGCGAGTTACGGGAAGAAGGTGGGCGAGGTGGCCTATATCTTCGTGGACGATGAGAAAATCCTCGAAGTGAACCGCCAGTACCTGCAACACGATTATTACACGGACATCATCACTTTCGACTACACCGAAGGCGACGTGATCTCCGGCGACCTCTTCATCAGCCTCGACACGGTGCGGACGAACGCCGAACAGGTAGGCGCGTCTTACGAGCAGGAGCTGGACCGCGTCATCATCCACGGCATCCTCCACCTCTGCGGTATCAACGACAAGGGACCCGGCGAGCGCGAGGTCATGGAGGCGGCCGAGAACAAGGCCTTGGCCCTCAGGCCGTCTTTTGTCCGTGAACACTGATGAGTATAGAAAGACCGATAAAAAGCGAAACAGACCATGCAAGAACGTCATTCCGACCGCGAGCGCTATTTTGACGAGCAAGCCCGCACTACAGAAAAATACTATATCCCTTATATCCGCCAGTACCTGAAGCGGCTTCCCCACGAAGTGTTGGAGGTGGGGTGCGGCGAGGGCGGCAACCTGCTGCCGTTCGCCAAGGCGGGTTGCGCGGTGACGGGGGTGGACATCACGGCCGGGCGCATCGACGAGGCACGCCGCTTCTTCTCCGAGCGCGGGGCGGAAGGTGCGTTCATCGCGTCCGATATCTTCAAGTTGAAGGAGCTGGAATGCAAGTTCTCTTTGATCCTGGTGCATGACGTGATAGAGCATATCGGCGACAAGGCCGGTTTCCTGGAAGGGTTGAAGCGTTTCCTGGCACCCGGCGGCGTGGTGTTCATCGCTTTTCCGGCCTGGCAGATGCCTTTCGGCGGCCATCAGCAGATTGCCCGCAGCAAGGTCGTGTCCCATTTCCCGTTCCTCCATCTCCTGCCCGCGCCCCTTTACAAGGGGGTGTTGGAGGCGTGCGGGGAGAATGAGGTCACGGTGCGCGAACTGTTGAACATCAAGCAGACACGCTGTCCCATCGAGACCTTCCAACGCGTGCTCTACGCCACCGGCTACCGGGTGCTGGACCGGCGGCTTTATTTCATCAACCCCCACTACGAGACCAAGTTCGGCCTCACGCCGCGCCGTCTCAGCGGGGCGTTGTCCTCCGTGCCTTATGTGCGGAACTTCTTCAGCACCAGTTGTTTCTATCTTGTGCAGCCGGAACGGGGCTGACATGGACGCGGAGCGGAAAATCATACACATCGACATGGACGCGTTTTATGCGGCGGTGGAGCAGCGCGACCATCCGGAACTCCGGGGCAAGCCCATTGCCGTGGGCCGTCCGGAGGAGCGGAGCGTGGTGGCCACGGCCAGCTACGAGGCCCGCCGCTTCGGGGTGCGTTCGGCCATGCCGTCGCAACGGGCCTTGCGGCTGTGTCCCGGCCTGGTTTTCGTGCCGGGGAGGATGGAAGTCTACAAGGCCGTGTCGCGTCAGATTCATGAGATTTTCCATTTGTATACCGACCTGGTGGAGCCGATTTCGTTGGACGAGGCTTTCCTGGACGTGACGGAGAACAAGCCGGGAATACCGTTGGCGGTGGACATCGCCCGCGAAATCAAGCGGCGCATCCGTGAGGAACTGCACCTGGTGGCTTCCGCCGGGGTTTCCTACAACAAGTTCCTGGCCAAGGTGGCTTCGGACTACCGCAAGCCGGACGGGCTTTGCACCATCCACCCCTCGCAGGCGCTGGATTTCATCGCCCGGCTCAAGGTGGAGCAGTTCTGGGGCGTGGGTCCCGTCACGGCCAGGAAGATGCACGAGATGGGAGTGCATACCGGGAGGCAGCTGCAGCAGTGCAGCGTGGAGACGCTGGTGCGGTGGTTCGGCAAGGCAGGGCGTTTGTATTACGATTTCGCGCATGGGGTGGACCCGCGTCCGGTGGAGCCGGCCAGGGTGCGCAAGTCCGTGGGATGCGAGCGGACGCTGGAGAAGGACGTGTCGCTCCGCTCGTCGGTCATCATCGAGCTGCACCACGTGGCGAAGGAGCTGGAAGGGCGGCTCAAACGGACGGGTTTCAAGGGGAACACCCTGACGCTGAAAATCAAGTTCCACGACTTTGTGCAAATCACCCGCAGCGTGACGCAGGAAGAGGACTTCACCACTTTCGAGCGGCTGTACCCGCAGGCCAAGGCCCTGTTGAAGGAGGTGGACTACGAGCGGCATCCCATCCGGCTCATCGGCCTCGCGGTGTCCCATCATAGGGAGGAAGAAGAGAGGAAAGCCCTTTGGCGGCAGCTGGAGCTGGGCTTCAAGGGTTTCCTCCCGTGAGCGGCATGGGATTTCCCGCCCTCAGCAGAACCAAAGGGCGGCATGGTATATGCCGTAGGCGACGGCCCACGCCACGCAGACGGTGTACACGGCCGAGAAGCAGGCCCACCTCCAGCTTTTGCTTTCCTGCCTGATGGCCGCGAACGTGGCGATGCAGGGGAAATAGAGCAGGACGAACACCATGTAGGCGAGGCCCGCCGCCGGCGACACGTGCTTCTTCAGGGCGGCCTGCAGCGGGGAGTCCCCCCCGGTGTTTTCCGGCGTGCCGCCTTCGGAGCTGTACATCACGCCGAGGGTGCTTACCACCAGTTCTTTCGCCCCGATGCCGGACAGTATGCCGGTACTCATCTTCCAGTCGAAACCCAGCGGCTTGAATAACGGTTCCAGGGACTTTCCCACATGGGCAATGTAGGAGTGTTCCTGCTGTTCGGCAGCGGTCGCGTAGCGGTCGTGGCGGGGGAAATAGCCCAGGAACCAGACGATGACGGAGCATACCAGGATGATGCCGCTCATCTTGTGCAGGTATTGCTTGCCCTTCTCCCAGGTGTGTTGCAGCACGGACTTGGCGGTCGGCACCCGGTAGGGAGGGAGTTCCATGACGAAAGGCAGGTCCTCTTCCTTGACGAAACGCCCGATGAGATGGGCGGAAATGATGGCGACCACGATGCCCGCCGCATAGACGCCGAGCAACACGAGGCTGGCGTAGCGGGGGAAGAAGGCTCCGGCGAAAAGGATGTACAGGGGCAACCGGCCCGTACACGACATGAACGGGATGATGAGCATGGTGATGAGGCGGCTCCGCCAGCTTTCGATGGTGCGGGTGGCCATGACCGCCGGCACGTTGCACCCGAATCCCATGACCATCGGGATGAACGACTTGCCGTGCAGGCCGATGCGGTGCATGATCTTGTCCATGATGAAGGCGGCGCGCGCCATGTAGCCCGAGTCTTCGAGCAGGGAGATGAACAGGTAGAGGATTACGATGTTGGGCAGGAACACCAGGACGCTGCCCACGCCGGCGATGACACCGTCCACCACCAGGTCCTTCAGTATGCCGTCGGGCATATACAGGGAAACGGCGTGTCCGAACTGCCCGACGAGCCATTCTATCCATTCCATGGGGTATTCGCCCAGGACGAACGTGCCTTCGAAAATGAGGAAAAGCAGCAGGAAGAACAGGGGGAAGGCCAGCCAGCGGTTGGTGACGACGGCGTCGATCTTGTCGGTGCCCGTGCGGGGCTGGGTGCCTTCGTCCGTGACGGCCGGTTCGTAGGTCTCTTTCAGCGCGCCTTGTATGAACGCGTATTTGGCATCCACGATGGCGGATTCCGGCGTGGTGTCCAGCAGGCTTCCGATGCGTTTCTGCTCCTCGAAGCGGGTGGCGATGACCTCCTCGCGGCAGGGGAGGGCTTCCACGATGCCCTCGATGTCCTTGTCCCGCTCCAGGTATTTGATGGCCAGGAAGCGGGTGGAGTATTTGTGGCGGATGGCCTCGTCCCGCCTGATAATCAGCTGGATGCGCCGGATGCTCCGTTCCAGTTCCTCTCCGTGGTTGATGTGGATGTGCCGGCACAGCGTGGGCTGTTTCCTTTCGTACACGTGGATCAGGGTGTCGAACAGCCGGTCCACGCCTTCGCCGGTCTTGCTGACTGTGGGTACGATGGGGATGCCCAGCAGCCGCCCCAGCTGTTCTGTGTCGAGCTTGTCGCCCCGCTTGCGGAACTCGTCGTACATGTTCAGGGCCATGACGACCCGCAGGTCCATGTCGATGACCTGGGTGGTCAGGTAAAGGTTCCGGGCCAGGTTGGAGCTGTCCACCACGTTCAGCACGATGTCGGGCATTTCCTCCACCAGGCTTTTCCGCACGTAGAGTTCCTCCGGGCTGTAGGCCGATATGGAGTATGTGCCGGGCAGGTCCACCAGCGTGAACGTGTACCCCTTGTATTCGAACGTGCCTTCCTTGGCGTCCACGGTCACTCCGCTGTAGTTGCCCACGTGTTCGTGCGCTCCCGAGGCGATGTTGAACAGCGAGGTCTTCCCGCAGTTCGGATTCCCGATCAAGGCTACCCGTATGATATGCTGCCGTTCGCTGGCCGCGCGTTCCATCTCTTTCTCGATGAATTCCACGTCATCGCAATGGGACGCGTCGATGGACAGCTCCCGGTGCTGCCGGTGTGCCAGATCCTTGGCCTCCTCCTCGCCCACCACTTCGATGTTGTCGGCCTCTTCCCGGCGGAGGGAGATTTTGTAGCCGATGATTTCGTATTCTATCGGGTCCTGCAAGGGGGCATTCAGCACGACCTTGATTTTGTTGCCGAAGACGAATCCCATTTCCGTTATCCTCCTTTGGAAACTGCCGTGGCCGTTTATCTTGACGATGATGCCGCTTTCGCCTGTCCGTAAGTCTGATAATCTCATAAATGTAGTGTTTGCGCCTGCAAAGATACTCACAAATTTGTGCATTCGGGTTGCAAACGGCTCGTTTTTCTTGTATTTCTGCCCGGGTTTTCTTAGCTTTGCACCAAGTAGCGGTTATGCGGGAGGGCATGTGGCAGAAAGTGTTATAGATGATTCATATATCGGATAAACGTGATTGTTGTGGCTGTGGCGCGTGTGTGCAGCGTTGTCCCCGGCAATGTATTGCCTTGCGGGAAGACCGTGAGGGGTTTCTTTACCCTTGCGTCAATCCGGAGGAATGTGTCGGTTGCGGGTTGTGTGAGGCGGTGTGCCCGTTGGCCGGGCCGGCGGAAAAGGAGCTGCCGAAAGAGGCACTGGCCGTGAAGAACCGTGATGCGGGCGAGCGGATGTCCAGCTCTTCGGGCGGTGTGTTTGTCGCCTTGGCCCGGAAGGTGCTGGCCCGGAAGGGTGTGGTTTTCGGGGCTGCCTTTGACGGGAAGTGGGAAGTGCGGCACACCCATGCGGAGACGCTTGGGGATGTCAGGCCGATGATGGGAAGCAAATACGTGCAGAGCCGCATGGGAAACTGTTACCGCGAAGCCGAACGCTTTTTGGAGGAAGGGCGCGAAGTGCTGTTCTCCGGTTGCCCTTGCCAGATTGCCGGCCTGCATAAGTTCCTCCGCCGCGATTACCCCAATCTCCTTTCGGTGGATGTCCTCTGCCATGGCGTGGCCAGTCCGAAGGTGTGGAGGAGGTACTTGGATGAGGCCTTCCGCTCTTCCGGAGCAGTAATCACTGGGATAGATTTCAGGAATAAGAGCATGTGCGGATGGAAGGACTTCTCTCTCGTGGTGCGTGGAAAGTACGATACGGAAACGGGCGGGGACAGGGTCTTGTTGTCCGACAGGCATTATGAGAACCCGTTCCTGCGTGGTTTTTTGTCGGACATCTGCCTCCGTCCCAGCTGCTACGCTTGCCGATGCAAGAATGGAGCGAGCCGCAGCGACCTGACGCTGGGCGATTATTGGGGTGTCCAGACCCTGATGCCGGATTTTGATGATGACAAGGGCGTGGGGCTGGTGCTGGTGAACACCGGAAAGGGCAAGGCGGCATGGGGCGGGCTGGACATGGAGGTCCGACCGGCGGCGTTGGAGGCTGCCGCGCGCTTCAACGGCGGGTTCAAGGAAGAGGTGCGGCCGTATCCTGAGCGCGGTCGGTTCTTCCGGATGGCCGGGGCCGGAGAAAGCGTGGAGGCCGCGGTGGGCGAATGCCTGTCCGTGTCGTTATGCCGGCGGATAGAATGGAAGGCCAGGAGCATCGCGGCGTACATCGTCGGGAAATCCAGATGGGACAAGCGTTTGTGGCGTATGGATAATGATATACAGGGAGAGGGATGAGAATCGGAATACTTACCTTGCCGCTTCATACCAACTACGGCGGAATACTCCAGGCGTATGCCTTGCAGACCGTACTGGAACGGATGGGGGGCGAGGTGTGCCTGATAGAGAAACGGAGGAGGCCGGCGCGGGTCCCTTTGTGGAAGACCCCGCTGACCTACGGCAAACGGGTGCTGAAGAATGTCATGGGAACGCCTTACCCTATATTCATCGAGCGGAAAATCAACCGCGAGACACCGGTTGTCAGGCAGCATACGGAGCAGTTCGTCCGCCGGTATGTCCGACGCCGCATGGTGGGGGATTTCTCCGAACTAAAAGAAGGTGACTTCGATGCCATTGTGGTGGGCAGCGACCAAGTGTGGCGTCCGGGATACCTTGGCCGGAAGATAGAGGAGGCCTACCTGGACTTCGCCTGCGGGTGGGACGTCCGGCGTGTGGCGTATGCCGCTTCGTTCGGTACGGACGAATGGTCCTATACGGCGGAGCAAACAAAGGCCTGCGGGGATTTGCTGAGGTTGTTTGAGGCCGTGTCCGTGCGCGAGGATTCCGCGGTCGGTTTGTGCCGCACGCATTTCGGGGTTGAGGCCCGGCAGGTGCTTGACCCTACGATGCTGCTTCCGGCGGAGGATTATGTCCGGCTATTCAAGGCGGCCGGCACGCCCAAAAGTCCTGGCACGCTCTTTTGCTACATCCTGGACGAGACACCGGAGAAGATGGCATTCATAGACAAGGTAGCCAAAGAGAAGGGAGGGACGCCGTTCCATGTCAATTCAAAGGTGGATGTCGATGAGGCTCCGGTGGAAGAGCGCATACACCCGCCAGTGGAGCAATGGCTGCGCGGGTTCCATGACGCGGAATTTGTCGTGACGGATTCTTTCCACGGTTGTGTGTTCTCCATTCTCTTCAACAAGCCTTTCGTCGCTATCGGGAACAGCGGGAGAGGCCTGGCCCGTTTCTCCTCATTGCTGGGCCGGTTCGGACTGAAAGATAGGATGCTGACGGACTTTTCCTCATACGGGGAAGGGGGTGAGATAGACTGGGAGAGGGTGAATTCGTTGCTGGAAGGCGGAAGGAAGGACGCGGGGGAGTTCCTCCATCGGACGCTTCTCTTATAATATCCCGCTGCAATAGTCCATGCTTTCCAATCCGTATCGGGCGGCATCCCGTATCTCGCGCAGGAACAGGCGGGCGCACATTTCGGCATCGTCTCCGGCACGGTGATGCCGGGCGTAAGGTATCTCGAACTGGCCGCAAAGGTAGTCGAGGCTGTTGCATCCGAAGTCGTAGAGGCGGCGGGCGGCGCGCAGGGAGCAATAATAGGTGACGTCCGGTTTGTCAAGTCCATACAGTTCGAGCGAATGGCGGATGCAGCCGATGTCGAAAGCGGCGTTGTGTGCCACGAGTACGGGGCAGGCTTTGAGGTATGTGCCGATTTCGGCCCACACTTCGGGAAATTCGGGTGAGTCCGCGGTGTCTTCCGGTCGGATGCCGTGGATCCTTATGTTCCAGTAGCTATACAGGTTGTCTTGCGGGCGCACGAGCCATGAGCGGGTTTCCGCAATCTTTCCGTCGCGTACCACGCAGATGCCGGCCTCGCAGATGGAGGCCCGCTTGCCGGTGGCTGTCTCAAAGTCGATGGCGATGAAGTCTGTTCCTTGCATGTTCATGGTCTGCACGAAGAAAAATAAAATGGAGAAAGATTCATGCCTTTCTCCATTTTGCTTGGTACCCAGACCCGGTACAGCCCATAGAAACCATAGGAAAACAAAAGAATTTATCTTCCTTATTATCAACAACTTGCGCGTTTCTTATTTTCTCCGTTTTTGCCATATTTTGCCCATTTCCTGTTATTCAGTACACTTTGAAATTCCGATTTCTTTTGTACCTTTGCAACATCGGAAAACAAAAGGAAATCAGTTATTTAGTGTAATCTCCCGGTTATGGTATCTGAATCGGGATAAAACCTCTAAGCAATGGCAAAGTTAGAAAATAAAACGAAAGAAAACCCCAAATTGGAGCAAAATAAACTTTCGGATGGCAGAATCAGCCTCTATCTGGAGTATTATTTGGGCAGGGAGGAAAAGCCTGTACTGGACGAAAACGGCAATCAGGTATATTACGAAAGCGGAAAGATGCAAGGAAAGCCAAAATTCGCAGTCAAACATCACAGGCGAAAAGAGAACCTCAGCCTGTATCTGATAGACAAGCCACGTACTCCTGCGGAACGCCAGCAGAACAAGGAGACATTAGAGCTTGCCGTAAGGATACGTGCGGAGCGTGAACAGGAGTTCAAGGAAAGCATGTTGGGGTATCGCCTGAAAAAAGACCGGAACGTGAATTTCTTGGATTATTTTCAAGCCTATATCAATGACTACACCAAGAAGGACATTCGGATGGTGCAAATCGCGCTCAGCCGATTCAAGGATTTTTTGCATGAGCATTATCCGATGTATGAGTTCAGCATCAAGCCCGAACTTATCACAAAGGACATGATGGAGCAGTTTGTGGCTTATTTGCAATCGCGAAGTGTGGGCGAAGGAGCCAAAAGCATCTTCCAGCGTTTCAAGAAGGTTATCCACTATGCGATTGACCATGACGTGATGTTGAAAGACCCGTGCAAGGGCGTTACCTGCAAGGTGGACAGCCAGATATTGCGCAAAGACGTACTTTCGCCGGAAGAAATCCAACGGTTGATAGCGTGCCATTATGAGAACGAGAACCCCAACGTAAGGCGTGCGTTTATCTTTTGCCTGTATTGTGGCTTGCGCTTCTGTGATGTGAAAGACCTTACTTACCGGAACATCGACTATTCCAACAAGAAGTTGAAGTTTGAACAAAGGTCATTCCGCCAGTAGCGGTGTGGTCATTCCGCTCAATGACGGTCTTCTTTCGCTTGTGGGAGAACCGCCGG
>CALUIS010000023.1 GCA_944320765.1 uncultured Paraprevotella sp. | reverse complement strand
CCCGTTCTCGTGCGAGTTTTATCCAATCTGTTGATAGTCAAATAAAACCTACCTGATTACAACAAATATACGAAAAAATGCGCAAAGGAGCCACACCCGTCCATAAAAAACCGGACCCATAGCCGCCATTCGGGAACCAGGCAGGCGGACAGCCCCTTTCTCCCAACAACAGGCCGTCCCATCGGCAAAGTGTCAGAATGTCAATCCGGATGCGCGAGAATCGCGTATTTGCGACCGACCGGCCAAGCGGACGGAAACGCGCGATTCTCGCGCACTTGAAGGAATCCATCCTGACAGGGAAACAGCCGTTTGCGCGACAAAATGAAAGACGGAGGATGCGTCCAAGCTGCAAGGATGGAAACGACGGAAAGCGGAACACGGGATTCGCCGACATCCTGACTTCTCCTTTTTGTCGGCGGAGAAGTGCAAAATAGAAGAAAAACGGCCGCCGGCCCCCGTTTTCCGCCGCATTTCAGACAGCCGTCCCCCCGCTATGCGGCAAGAAAATTCCGTCTTTGCTGAAAGAAGAAAATTTCTTTCAGCAAAGAAATTCCATTTTGTGCGGACAAAAACGGGAAGGAGTCCCGGGAAATGCGCTATACGAGCATTTCCCGGGACTCCTTTTTAACATTCGGCACGCTCAAACGAGGCCCCCGCAGTTTGGACAGGAAAGCAAAAGGCGGAAATACCGTGCTTTTTGCTACTGAATCCTGCCGGATGGATGCCTTTCTGACAAAAGCCTCCCCGCCGGACAAGGCTAATCGTCCTTGCCCAACTCCTCCGCAGCGGCGGCCGATGCGCGGCGGCGGCGTTTCGGCTTCTCCTCCACGGCTTTAGCCTCCTGCTTCACGCCGGCCAGTTCCGGGTCTATCATGATGCGACCGCAATACTCGCACACGATGATTTTCTTGCGCATACGGATGTCCAGCTGGCGCTGGGGCGGGATCTTGTTGAAGCATCCGCCGCAGGCGTCGCGTTGCACGTAGACGATGCCCAGCCCGTTGCGGCTGTTCTTGCGGATACGCTTGAAAGCCAGCAGCAGGCGCGGCTCGATGGTCGCCTCCAGCTCCTTGGCACTTTCGCGCAGCTTCTCCTCCTCCGAGCGGGTCTCGGAGATGATCTCGTCCAGCTCGGACTTCTTCACGTCCAGGTCCGCGCGGCGGTCCTCCATCAGCTCGGTGCAGCGGGCGATTTCCCCATTCTTCTGCTCGATGGATTCATACGCCTCGCGGATGCGCTTCTCGTTCAGCTCCACATCCAGGGTCTGGTATTCGATTTCCTTGCTCAACGAGTCATATTCGCGGTTGTTGCGCACGTTGTCCAGCTGCTGCTTGTACTTCTCGATGGTCTGCTTGCTGGCCTCGATATTGGCCTTGCGGCCCACCACCCCGGCGTTCAGCTCGTCAATCTCGCCGTGAATCTTCTCGATGCGGGTGGAGAGTCCCTCGATCTCGTCCTCCAGGTCCTGCACCTCCAGCGGCAGCTCCCCGCGCAGCGTCTTGATCTTGTCTATTTCCGAGAGCATGGTCTGCAGCTGGTACAGGTTCTTCAGCTTCTCCTCGATGGACAAGTCCGTCGCGTCCTTTTTCGTCTCTTTTGCCATAGTCTACAAATATTTTATGGGATTCGTGTCCACCGACGTCATGTAAAGCGGCAGTTCGGGACAGACATCCCCTATGATGGAATAAAAAATCTCTTTCGTGTATTGCTCGCTCTGGTAATGCCCCAGCACGGCAATCTGGATTTCCTGCTCGCGGCCGAAGTACTGGTGGTAGTGCATCTCTCCCGTCACGAAAGCGTCCGCGCCTTGGGCGACGGCCTCGTCGAGCAGGAAGTCGCCCGCCCCTCCGCAGATGACGACCTTGCGCACCGGGCGTTGCAGCAAATCATTGTGCATCAGGCACTCCACATGGAACACGGACTTTATCCGCTGCAGGAACTTCAGCGAGTCCTCCGGTTCCGGAAGCGTGCCCACCACTCCGCTTCCTGCCATGACGGCATATTCGCGCCCGTCGTCCTTCACCTTCACCGCATGGGGCTGCAGCAGCCTCACCTGTTCCAGGTCCAGCTTCTCGGCGATTTTGAAGTTCACCCCGTCCTCGGCGTTGTCCAGGTTCGTGTGGGCCGAATAGATGACGATGTCGTTCAGGATGGCCTTGCGCACGCAACGCTCCGCAAGGTTGCGGTCCGAAACGGCCTTCAGCCCGCGGAACAGCAACGGATGGTGCGACACCACGAGGTTGCATCCCAGCGACACCGCCTCGTCTATCACTTCTTCCGTCACGTCCAGACACAATAAAGCCCCTGATGCTTCCGCCTCCGTCAATCCAACCTGCAGGCCCGCGTTGTCATAGCTTTCCTGCAAGGGCAAAGGCGCGAATCTTTCAAGGGCAAAAACTACTTCCTTAATTTTCACGTCATAGAAAATTTGTGCAAAGTTACGAATAAACGCGCCCTCTTCCAAGAGAAAAGCCGCGTTTTTATCATTTATTACCATTCCGCCCGTCGCGGAACACGGGCTTCAGCCGCCCGAACTCGTCGAAGGTGCGCCGGGCGGAGAGCGAGATGGTGACGACCAGCGAGAGCATGGAGGCCACCACCGTGATGACACTGATCATCAGCTGGTACTTGATGGCCACCCCGGGCATGGAGCCGCCCAGGATTTGCCCGATCATCGTGCCGGGAAAGGAGACGATGCCCAGCACGGCCATATTGGCGATACAGGGCGAGAAGGACTTGATGACCGCCGAACGCAGGAAAGGCAGCGTGGCCTCGAAACGGGTGGCCCCGTTGCCCAGCATGTAGTAGTACATGTCCTGCTCGCGCCGCAGCTCGCTGTAATACACGTTCACGGCCATGATGTTCACCGTCAGCATGTTGCCGAACAACACGCCGGCCACGGGGATGAAGAAGCGGGCGGCGAACACGTCGTCGGCCCGCACCACAAAGCCCAGGAAATACAGCGAAACCAACAACACGGTGGACAGGAACCCCACGAAGACCGGCAGGAGCAGCACGCCGCGCCGCAAGTCGGTGCGGCTCACCGCCGTATGGGACGCGATGACCGCCATGGCCACCATCCACAGCACGTTGACCCAAGCCTCGTCCCACTGGAACAGGAAGCGGAGGTACACGCCGATGAGCAGGAGCTGCACCGTCATCCTCACCGTCCCCAGCACGGCCGAACCCAGCAGCCCCGTGCGGAACCGCCACAGGAAATAGAACGGCACGAGCATCAGCAACATGCCCACCGCCAGACCGCCGTATGTCAAATCCACTGTCCCCATCGTCATTCCGTTTTTAAAGTCTTACCACCCGGTCGCAAGCCTCCAGCAGCGTGCGGTTGTGCGACACGCTCACCACGGCCGCCCCCCCCGCGGCCATGCCGCGAAGCAGCCCCGCCACCTTCCCCACGCTCTCCTCGTCGAGTGCCGACGTCGGCTCGTCGGCCAGCAACAGCCGCTTCCCCAGCAAGGCCGCCATGGAAAGGACGATGCGCTGGCGCTGCCCGCCGGACAGTTGCCCCACCTTGCGGCGGAGCAAGCCGTGTTCCAGCCCCAAAGTGTCCCAAATCCGGAACAGCCCCTCCGTGGAGAACGGGATGCGCCGGTTGGCCTTCAGGTCGAAGGGGATGCGCAGCATCTCCTCCACCGTCTCCGCCGGGAGGAACAGTTCCTGAGGCACGTATGCCGTGCGGCGGCGTATGCGCTCCACCGTGTGCAACGTCAGCTCCTCGCCGCACACCCTGACACGTCCTGCCTCCAACGGCAGGAAACCCAGCACGGCCCGCAGCAGCGATGTCTTACCGCAACCGGACCCCCCGGTCACGCAGACCCATTCGCCGGAAGCCACCTCCACGTCCAAATCGCGGAACAGCAACCTCCCGCCCAACCGCAGCGCGGCACGCTCTATTTTCAACATCTCTGCCATTCTACGCACAAAGTTAATAAAAATAAAGCCATAATTGGCAGAAGATTCGTATCTTTGTCCCATTAAACTACGCGAAACATCTGATTGAAGTATGGGTTTGCTTTACAAAGCTCGCACGGCCACGATGGACGAACGGTGGGTCCAGATTCGTTTTGAGGAAGTGAACGGGCCGGAACGGACCGAAGTCCGGAAAACGTTCCTCCCTTCCGAATGGTATCCGCAAAGCGGCGTGCAACTGACGTGGCCGCACGCCGGCACCGACTGGCGCGACATGTTGCCGGAAGTAACGGCCTGCTACCTGCGCATGGCCTACGAAATCGCCTCGCGCGAACCTTTATTAATAGTGACGCCCGAACGGGCGCAGGTGGAGGCTTTGCTGAAAGAAAAGTTCCCCTCCCATGTGCTGGGACAAATCCGGTGGGCGGAATGCCCCACCGACGACACGTGGGCCCGCGACCACGGGTTCATCACGCTGGTGCGGGAAGACGGGCCGGAACTGCTGGACTTCCGCTTCAACGGATGGGGCGAAAAGTTCCCCGCAGAGAAGGACAACCGCATCAACCGCTGCCTGATGGAGCAAGGCGTGCTGAAAGGGACGTATGCCGACCATCTGGACTTCGTGCTCGAAGGCGGCGCCATCGAAAGCGACGGGCACGGCACGGTGCTCACCACGTCCGGCTGCCTCCTGGCCCCCCATCGCAACGAGGGTTTGGACCGGGCCGGCATCGAGGAACGGCTCAAGGCGTTCTTCCATGCCGAACGGGTGCTGTGGCTCGACCACGGCTACCTGGCCGGGGACGACACGGACGGGCACATCGACACGCTGGCGCGCTTCTGCCCCGAACAGGCCATCGCCTACGTGAAGTGTGAAGACCGGACGGACGAGCACTACGAGGAGCTGGCCCGCATGGAAGAGCAGCTCCGCACGTTCCGCACCCTGCAGGACGAACCCTACCGCCTCGTCCCGCTGCCCATGCCGCAGGCCGTTTACGACGAGGACGGGCAACGCTTGCCGGCCACCTACGCCAACTTCCTGATAGTCAACGGTGCGGTGCTGATGCCCACCTACGGCCAGCCGGCCAACGACGAGCTGGCGCGCAGGGCCTTGCTGAAAGCCTTCCCGCAACATGAGATTGTCGGCATCGACTGCCGGTCGCTCATCCGCCAGCACGGTTCGCTGCACTGCTGCACGATGCAGTTTCCCGCTTCCGTCCTTCAATAAAACGATAACGACATGAAAACGATAAAAGCAGGACTGGTGCAACAGTCCAACACCGCAGACACCAAGGCCAACCTTCTCAAGCTGGCACGGAACATCGAGGACGTGTGCCGCCGGGGGGCGCAACTGGTCATCCTGCAAGAATTGCACAACTCCTTGTACTTTTGCCAAACCGAGGACACGCGGATGTTCGACCTGGCGGAACCCATCCCCGGCCCGTCCACCGGTTTCTTCGGCGAACTGGCACGGCAGTTCGGCATCGTGCTGGTCACGTCCCTGTTCGAGAAGCGCGCCGCCGGACTGTACCACAACACGGCCGTGGTGTTCGACACCGACGGCTCGACAGCCGGCACCTACCGCAAGATGCACATCCCCGACGACCCGGCCTATTATGAGAAGTTCTACTTCACCCCGGGCGACCTGGGCTTCCACCCCATACAGACCTCGCTCGGCAAGCTGGGCGTACAGGTGTGCTGGGACCAGTGGTATCCCGAAGGCGCACGGCTGATGGCCCTGCAAGGGGCGGAACTCCTCATCTACCCCACGGCCATCGGGTACGAAAGCAGCGACACGCCCGAGGAACAAGAGCGACAACGCGAGGCCTGGACCACCGTGCAGCGCGGACATGCTGTGGCCAACGGGCTGCCGGTCATCGCCGTGAACCGCTGCGGACACGAACCCGACCCTTCGGGACAAACCCGCGGCATACAGTTCTGGGGCGGCAGCTTCGTGGCCGGGCCGCAAGGCGAGCTGCTCGCCCGGGCCGGGCAGGAAGAAGAGAACCTGGTGGTGGACATCGACATGGAGCGCTCGGAAAACGTGCGCCGCTGGTGGCCCTTCCTGCGCGACCGCCGCATCGAGGAGTTCGGCCCGCTCTGCCGGCGTTTCATTGATTAACCCGATTCATTAATCCCATTAATATAATAAGGTATATGTCATCCTCATTAAGATTCGAAGTCGTAGGCGAGGCTTTCAAGAAGAAGGCGGTGGGAGTACCCGCCCCTGCGGAAAGGCCGTCCGAGTTCTTCGGCAAATATGTGTTCAACCGCCAGAAGATGTTCAAGTATCTCCCGGCTGATGCTTATAAAAAGATGTGCGACGTCATCGACAACGGCGCGTCGCTCGACCTGCAGACCGCCGACGCCGTGGCCGCCGGCATGAAGAAATGGGCCATGGAGCTGGGTGTCACCCATTGCACCCACTGGTTCCAACCCCTGACCGAAGGCACGGCGGAAAAACACGACGCCTTCGTGGAACACGACGGCAAGGGGGGCATGGTGGAGGAATTCTCGGGCAAGCAGCTCATCCAGCAGGAATCCGACGCTTCTTCCTTCCCCAACGGCGGCATCCGTTCCACCTTTGAGGCCCGCGGCTACTCCGCCTGGGACACGGCCTCCCCGGTGTTCGTGCTGGGCGACACGCTGATGATTCCCACCATCTTCATCTCCTACACCGGCGAGGCCCTCGACTACAAGGCCCCGCTGAAGAAGGCCATCCACGCCGTGGACAAGGCCGCCACGGACGTGTGCCGCTATTTTTATCCGGACGTGAAGAGGGTCATCTCCAACCTGGGGTGGGAGCAAGAGTATTTCCTTGTGGACGAAGGCTTGTACGCCGCCCGTCCGGACCTGTTGATGACAGGCCGTACCCTGATGGGACACGAGTCGGCCAAAAACCAGCAGATGGACGACCACTACTTCGGCTCCATCCCCGAGCGCGTGGCCGAATTCATGAAAGACTTGGAAATCCAGGCTCTCGAGCTGGGCATCCCCTGCAAGACGCGCCACAACGAAGTCGCGCCCAACCAGTTCGAGCTGGCACCCATCTTTGAGGAGACCAACCTGGCCGTGGACCACAACATGCTGCTCATGTCGCTCATGAAGAAGATTGCCCGCAAGCACGGCTTCCGCTGCCTGCTGCACGAAAAGCCGTTCGCCGGCATCAACGGGTCGGGCAAGCACAACAACTGGTCGCTGGCCACCGACACCGGCATCCTGCTCCACGGACCGGGCAAGACTCCGATGGAGAACCTCCGCTTCGTCACGTTCATCGTGGAGACCCTCATGGCCGTCTACCGGCACAACGGGTTGCTCAAGGCTTCCATCATGAGCGCCACCAACGCCCACCGTCTGGGCGGCAACGAGGCGCCTCCGGCCATCATCTCGTCCTTCCTCGGGCAGCAGCTGAGCGACATACTGGAGCATCTGGAACATTCCACGGACGACGAGCTGATAGACGTGGCCAGCAAGCACGGCATGAAGCTCGACATCCCGCAGATACCGGAGCTGATGTTCGACAACACCGACCGCAACCGAACATCGCCTTTCGCCTTCACGGGCAACCGCTTCGAGTTCCGTGCCGTCGGCTCGCAGGCCAACTGCGCCGCAGCCATGATTGTCCTCAACGCCGCCATGGCGGAAGCCCTCATCGACTTCAAGAAACGGGTGGACGCCTTGATCGGAAAGGGCGTGGACAAGACCAAGGCCATCCTGCAGGTGGTGCGCGAGGACATCAAGACCTGCAAGCCCGTACACTTCGACGGCAACGGCTATTCCGAAGCATGGCAGGAAGAGGCCCGGCGCCGCGGGCTGGACACGGAACGCAGCTGTCCGCTCGTATTCGACCGCTACCTGGACGAAAACAGCGTGAAGATGTTCGAGGCCACCCACGTGTTCACCCGAAACGAAATCGAGGCCCGAAACGAAATCAAATGGGAAACCTACACCAAGAAGGTGCAAATCGAGGCCCGCATCTTCGGCGACATGTGCATGAACCATATCATTCCCGTGGCCACCCGTTACCAGAGTGCGCTCATCGACAACGTGCATAAGGTGCAGGAAGTGTTCCCCGCCGAAAAGGCGGCCCAGCTGAACGCCAAGAACCTGGAACTGATAGAGAAAATCTCGGCCCATACCAGCTTCATCGCGGAGAACATCAACGTGATGGTGGACAACCGCAAGGTGGCCAACCGCATCGAGAACATCCGCGAGAAGGCCATCGCCTACCACGACACCGTGGCCCCCATGCTGGAAAGCATCCGCTACCACGTGGACAAGCTGGAACTCATCGTGGACGACGAGATATGGCCGCTGCCCAAGTACCGTGAACTCCTGTTCATCCGATAAACATCCTGTAGAGACGCGATGAATCGCGTCTCTACTTCACCCATTAACACATCGAACCATCATGAAAAGACTCATCACCGCCACGCTGTTCGGCTTATGCCTTTTCCTGCTCGCCGGTTGCTTCGGACAGCCGGACGGCCGTTTCCCGGAATTCCCGGAAAAGCCCTCAACCGCTCCCATGAAAGGATACCAATGGGAAACCGTATCCGGCGCGGGACTGAAATTCTGGGCGCAACGGGACAGCCAGAACCGCGTCGTCACCGACGCCCTGCTCCACGGAGCCGTCGTGGAACACCGCGATAGCCTGCGCCACACCCGCCGTCAGGTCATCCGGGTGTTCCCGTTGGAAGACGGCGACATCGACGAAGTGCTGGACCAACTGGAAGAAACGCCAGGATGGGACAAGGAACAGACCTGCAAGTTCAAGGAAGAGGAAAGCGGACGCAAGGGGGTCACCCGCTACGTGCTGGTCCCCAAAGGGGATTACGCCGACCGGATAGAAGCCGAAAGCAAAAGCAAGGCCATCCCCTCCACCTGCAACGGATGGGGCGTGGGCAACAGCGGCACCCGCTATTTTGAGATTTACGACAGCCACCCCGACCGGGCCGTCTTCGTGGAAATCGGGCAGGAAGCCCCGCTCTTCGACCCGGCAAGCATCGTGCTCACCGACGTGCCGGTACGGCACGTGAAAGGAGAACTGGTCATCGGGCATGAGACACGCACATTCGTAGCCTGCAACGACACCACGCTCTATTGGGTCGTGGACCCCAGCGGCAAGCTCTTGCAGGAATACGACCAGGCCACGCAAGGCACACGGAACGGCTACCCCGCCTACGCGGAACTGCAAATCAAGGATATGGGTCCTTCCGGCGAAGGCTTCGCCGCACAGTATGCCGGCGTCTACGAGGTGACCGGTATCGGCAAGGTGCAGACCGTGGAAGTGTCGCCGGACATCAACCATGACAGCCGGAAGATCGCGGCTTCCGATTTCAGCCGTATCGTCACCATCACCACGGTAGACGTCATCTACACCCCCACCCCCGGAGAGCCGGACGTGGAACTCACAGCCGCCAACAACCTGCTGCCTTACATGGAGACCTTCGTGGACCGCCAGGGTACTTTCCTGCTCAACATGAAACGCTATCCCCATATCGTCTCCCCCTCGCCGCAAAGCGTGGAGCTGAAATCCCCGCCCGTCACCTCCATCCGGAACGCCGGCAGCGGGCTGCTCATCCTGAAAGACGGCATCGAGAGCGACACGACACTCCACATCGCAGTAGACGGCGACATCCTGTGCGGTCCCGTCAGTTGCCAGGACCTCTACGTCACCTCGTCCGGCAACAAACGGCTGGCAGTGAACCAGCACATCCGTTGCGGCACCCTGCACATCGACATGTGGGGGAACGGCGACATCCGCCTGGAAGGCGGCCTTTCCTGTGACAGCCTGATTATCCACATCAAAGGAGGAGGAAACCTGCTGGCCTCCGGCATCAATTGCAAGGAAATCCGGATGGCGGCCGCATCCTACGGGAGTGTCCGGCTCGACGGAACCTGCACCCATGCGGCTTTCGACCTGCCGGACAAGCACAACCTGCACATAGAGGCCCTGCAGGCTTCCCGCCTGAAAGTCAACGAAGCTCAACCGGACACGGAATCCGTCCGTATCGTAGAGGAACACAAAGCCTTGTCTCCTGAAAAATTACCGTGACGACAGAATCAACATGAAGAGAGGGGATGCGCCACCCGGAGCATCCCCTCTCTTCATGTTTTCTTATGGCAAAGTCAGGCGACGCGCCTGTTGCGTGCCGCCTTGAGGCGCGCCCATCCGGCCGGGCCGGCCGCAATCAATGTCACAGCCGCCAACACCAGCACGATGCCTATCATGTTGCCGCCCGTCAGCCTTTCATGGAATACCATCACCCCGACAAACAAGGCCGTCAGCGGTTCCAAAGCCCCCAGGATGGCCGCCGGCGTAGGGCCGATAAAATGGATGGACTTCGCGATGGTCACCATGGAAATGACCGAAGGGAACAGAGCCAGTCCCAAGGCATTCACCCACTGGTCCGCCCCCGACAACAGCTGCAAGTCCGCACCGCCGCGCAACCGGACAATATAAACCAAAGAGCCGAACAGGATGGCATAGAACGTCAGCTTCAGCCCCGGCATGTCTTTCAGCGAGGAACGGTTCACACCCACGATATACAGCGCATACGTCAAAGAAGACAGCAGCACGAAGCACACGCCCGTCAGATTCAACGTGGCCCCCCCTTCCCCTTCATAAAGGAAAGTGATTCCCACAAAAGCCGTGGCGATGGAGGCCACCTTCACCAGGCTCAGCCGTTCCTTGAAGAACACGGCCATGATGACGGCCACCAGCACGGGATACATGAACAGGATGGTCGAGGCTATGCCCGCATCCATATAGTTGAAACTCTCGAAAAGGAACAATGAAGAGAACGAGAACAGCAGCCCCATGACGGCCAACGGAAGTATCTCGTGCCGCTTCAACGCGAACGACTGCCCGTTCAGCTTCATCACCACCGCCAGAAACAGCACGGCAAAGGCATAACGGTAGAACAGCACGGAGTCCACCAGCAATCCCGAGGCATAAAGCGGAAGGGCGAACAAGGGGTTCAACCCATAGCTCACCGAGGCAATCACGCCGTACGCATAACCTTTCAGCTTCACTTGGTCCATCGTCTTCCTCCTTATTTATATTGGTTCCAACCACTCATCTCGTCCAACGCCTTGCGCGTCTTCTTGCGCGTCTCTCCCGCCGGGTAGCCCAACGACACCAGCAACGGCACACGCTTGCCGCCGATGCCCAGCAGTTTTTTCACTTTCTTCTCGTCGAACCAGCCCATGATGCAAGTCCCCAGTCCCAGCTCGGCCGCCTGCAGGCAGAAATGCTCCACGGCAATCCCCACGTCAAGCAACGAATACTCCTTGTCCTTGATGACACTGCCGATGCGTGCCGTGAGGTTCATCTTCTCCAACACCACGGCCACGATGACCGGCACCTCGCGGGCAAACCCGTTCATGCCCAGGCTGGCCGCCGCCTCCCCTATCTGCCTCACCAAGGCGGGGTCGTCCACTGCCACGAACTTCCAGGGCTGCGAATTGCAGGCCGACGGAGCCAGCCTTGCGGCCTCCAGGCATTTCACAATCAAATCACGGCTTACGGGACGCGGCTCGTATTTCCGGTCGCTCTGCCTTTTCTGTACCAATTCTGAGAAATCCATCTTACGTCTTCGATTTTCCGGCTGCAAAGGTAGGCATTTTACCCGAAATGCGTTTAGTATCAGCCTTTTTTAACAAATCGCGCCTTGCAGCGACATACTGCAAGGCGCGAGTCTCATTCCCTGTTCATCATCCCTCACCGGATGAAACGGAACGTCTTCTGAACCTCCTTGGCCATCACCTGAAGCACATAAGCCCCGGCCGGCAACGAGTCTACGGACAAGCGGAAACGCCCGCCACCACGACGGCTCTCCTGCCGCACCACGCATCCGGCCAAATCCGTCACGCGGAAAAGACAGTCGGCCTCAACCGGCAGACCTGTTATCCACAGGGTATTTCCTTCGCGAGACACCGTCAAATATCCGTCAGTCCCGAAGACCTTCTCCACCCCAGTGAAGCCGCTCTTCACAATCTTCAGTTCTCCATACGCCTCCGGATTCTCCAACGACGTGGCTCGTACCACGATATCCCCGTTTTCTGTCCCGGCCGGCATCAACACACCGCTTTCGGAAACGGTAGCCAGTCCGGTACCTTGCACAATGCTCCATTCTACCGCCTGAGACACTCCTTCCGGAGATACGACGGCCTGCAACTGCAACGCTGTCTTATCCGGTGTCAAAACAGGCTCACCTTCCACCGCCGTTACAGTGACAGACTGCGGGAAAAGTTCAAAACCGGCCTTCTCTATCACCAGTTCGGCCTGCAGTTCCGTTCCGTCCACCGTTGTGGCCCGAACGACTATCCGTCCATCCTGATTTCCGACGGCTGTCAGCGCCCCACCCTGCGTCAGGGAAGCCAGCCCGCCGCCTTCAATAATTTGCCAATTCACCTGCTTGATGTCTGCCGCCACCGGAAGAATCTCGGCCGACAAATGCAATGCCGGCTGTCCCGGGGTCAGCATCTTGCTGTTTTCCAACACCAACAGGCTCAACGTTTCGGCCGGTGTCACGGCCCAAGCCTCGTCCGTGCAGACCACATTGGAACGTCCGGTCTGAGCTACTTCCACGCTCCGGACCGTCAACGGTTGCCATTCATCGGTATAGATTTGATCATATTCCAAGGCATAGAAATACGTCCAGTCCCCAGCGGTCAGATCGGTATAGGCTGTATGCGCTCCGGAAATCTCCGCCAGACGTTCCAGGTTGTCGGCCGACGTACCCCGCAGGATACGGTAACGGTCCACCGTCCCACCTTCATAGGCACTCCACATCAGATTGACGGCACCGCCCACGCCTTTGTTCAGCATCAGGTGCGTCCCGCTATGCACCCGGCTGGCCGGACTCTCCACACCGAACGTTGTACCCAGCTTGAGACAATAACGGTCGGAAGACACGGACGGATTGGATGTCTGGTCGATAAACTCACCGTCGGCCGGAACAACTTCCGCAATGCGGTCGAACGCATTGTAGCGTCCGTTCTCCTTATAGACATTCACCGTAGTCACATAGTCCGGCATATCCGGCATGTCCCACATTACCTTATTCTTTCCAGTCGCGCCATCGATGCCCACCAAACGGATGACCGGCACCGGTACTTCGCCCAAAATGCGGATGTGCTTCTCTTCCGATTTAACCACCCCGCATACGGAATCGTGCAAAGACAAATGGAAGGAATAATCGCCCGCCTCGGGGAATACCGCCTTGGCTTCCCGGCTCCCCACGCGGACCAGCATCTCAATGCGTTCATCAGACAGTTTTATATCGATATCCTCACGGGATGCTTCGGCAAAAGCCTCGGGCAACATAAAAGTAATTTCCGTCTTGGCCAGTCCTTCCGTCGGGAAATCGAAGGCCAAATCCACGGCGCGTACCATAATGTGCTTGGTAGCGGTCTCCCCATCAGCCGCCGTAACGGTCACGGTCTTCAGTCCCGGTTCATCCCACAGCACCTCGAAACGATTGCCCTCCTGCTTAAGCAGTGTTCCACCGTCCCAGTTCCATGTGGCATTCTGCATAGCCTCATCGGCTACATGATAGACCAACTCAACTGCCTTGTGCGGTGCTGCAGCCGTCGGACCGGCAATAAACTGTTCGCTCATCTTAAAGGTATAGACCTCCGACATAGGCGAATGCGCATCCCACAAATCTATGGCCTGCACCTGCACCACATATTCCTGTCCGGCCTCGAACCGTTCGATGGGAATCATCTTGCGCGTAGCTTTTTGATAATACGCACCGGGAATGACCGCCGACTTATCGATCCCACCGTTCAGCGGCGAGAGGATGTAAGCCCCTTCGCCTTCCGCCCCCTTCTTCTTCACGCTGATGTTGTAGCGCATCTGCATGGCCGGGGTCTCCTTGTCGTACGCATCATCCCATTCCAACAATACGCCCAGACCTTCCTGCGTGGCACGCACATGGGCGGGGGCTTCGGGAGAAGTGTTCGAAATGCCAGTGCGGAGCAGTTGGCATGAATTATAATCATAGAAATCAGGCTTTCCGTCGTTGTCCACATCAGCCATGCCTTCAAAAAATCCAAAATCCTGATTACGCAACACTTCTATCCGCCCCGAACGGTCGCGCTCCATGTAAAGTACGGCGTATCCTAACTCACAAGCTACAAATACATCCAAACAGCCATTATTGTCAAAATCGGCTATCTTTACCACTCTCACAGAACTGCTGTTAAGACCATTCGGGATTTGGAAATAGACGGGTTCATCAAACGTATAATCCTTTCGCCCAAAACAAATAGGCACCACGTCCGCCGCTAAATCATAACCGGGCATTAACATCTTGTCTGGCACGCCGTCGCTGTCCATATCCTCATAAGCAACCAAGTGTTCCCTTTTATCTTCCTCTGTAGGAAGGACATGATAAGTGAAACTCATACCACCCTGATTGATGGCAAACGCCTCACACCAAGTCCAGGCATTGTCCACCACTTGGCCTGCCCCGTCGGAATAAAAGTCCAAATAACCGTCACGGTTGATGTCGTACATCAGATTCCGGTCATACCCGAAGATGAAATCATAGTCTTCTCCAGAACCAGGAAACAGGAACCGCTCAAAATGGATGTTGTCGCCCGTATTCACGCAGACACCCACAAACTCGCCATAGGAGTTGCTATCGTAGTACAACTCATTGAATCCATCATTGTTCAAATCCGGCAACAGCGAACTGCTCCCATTGGCATCGCCACAGAACAACGACGGACTTTCCACGGCTTCAAACTGTCGGTTCCCACTATTCAGAATCAGATTGCCTTTGTTGCTTCGCACCACGACGTCGGCATCCCCGTCCATGTCAAAATCTAACATAGGAGCATAGTCCTCCGGATATCCTTCCAGCTGCAGGTTGGAGTTGAAGATGGTACCCAATTTTTCATAACCGTCCGTGCCGTTATAGACATAAAAGCCGTTCTCGTCCATAACATCCAACGCACCGTCACCGTCCATATCCCAAAATTGAATCGCACGAGACAGGCCGAAGGTCCCAGTGTCCCGGTATTCAAAAGAAACACGCTGCACGGTCACCAATTGTTCGCATACGTCTTCCGCCCCATCCTCCGGATTTCGCACCGTCAGGCGGAGATGCTTCTCGCCGGGCACGTCGAACGTCAGCCACACCTGCGCACTATCCGCTGATGCCTTTATAGCTTTGCCTCCGTCGAAATCCCAAGCGTAGTCCAACCCGTCGGCACGTGGGGCCGCCGTCAGCACCAACGTGTCGGCAGCTGCCGGCTCATCATCCGACACCGCGAAAGCGGCCTGCATCAATCGGTGTTCGTAAACCAGTTCTTCCGACCAGACGGAACCCTTCCCCATCGGGTCTACTGTTTGGATAGAGATATAATATATTCCATGCTTCCAGCGGCTTACGTCCAAAGTCGTCTCCAAGTTCGCTCCCATGTTGCCCGCCAAGAAGTCACGACGGCTGCCATCCGCATTCGCCCCCGAGAAATAGATGTCGTCCTTTCCGGGCGCACTGCCAATGCGGAGGGCATAAGTCAAGTCCACCGTAGAGGTCTCCTTATCCTTTCCGGCCTTCCAAGCCAGCTTCAGCCTGCCGTTCTTGCGGTCAAGAATCATGGTCGGGACGGCCATCCGTTCCGGTGCCTCGTTGGCCAACGCGCCTTGCAGCAACGGCAGGGTGCGGGCCGACCAATAGCCTACGGTGGCCTTCGGGTCATAAGAGTCTTTATAAAGACTTGAAGTATCCGCCAAGACGTCCAAATAACCATCATTGTCCACATCGGCCACTATGACCGTCTCGCTCAATTTATCGGTAACCATTTCCTTGTAGTCCGTCCCATGGATGCTCTCCCGGCTATAACTGAAACAGCCGTTCACCAGCGGTTCTTCCGGTTCTTCCACCTTCGCCATGTCATTCAAGCGGAACAAGTACAGGCCTTTCACCGACGCGGAACTTTCTTCATTTCCATAATACGGTTCCTGCAACCCGGCCAGAAGCTCCATATAGCCGTCATTGTCGAAATCCAAGCAAGTCCCGAACGCCCAGTGGGCGGCGAAAGAATGCTCATGAAGGGTGAACTGCCCGCCACCGGTGTTCTCGGCAAAAAGCAGGAAGGAAAAAGAGGAGGAATCGAGATAGTCGAACGTGAGCAACAGATCCACATCCCCGTCCCGGTCAAAGTCATAACAATGGATATCCGTCACTTGCAGGTCTTTCACCAGTGTCTGCTCCCGGAACTTCTCGTTTCCCAAATAGACCCGGGTATATACCCGTTGGTTCTCCGTGTCATTATAGATATAATCCGGTATGCCGTCGCCGTTCAAATCTTTCACGGTCAGCTCGCCCGGCTGCGGAGAGGCTACAAACCGGTTGTCTCCCAGGTTATAAAAAACCGTGCGAAGTCCAACCAAATCCATCAGGCCGTCACGGTTCACGTCGAGGGTTTGTGTGAACTTATAGCTCTCGTCCACCGTAGGGCTCCCTCCCACGAACATGCCGGCCCGTAACCAGGAAGACATATCACCCAGATCGAACTTTCCGTTGTTCTCCTCCATTTTCTGAGCTACTACTGAATCAGCCTGTACCCGTGAAAGAGTGTCAATGCGCGTCGCGGTAAAGCTCCCGTCCGGAGTCTGATACAGGATGTTCCAATCCGTCTGATTAAACGAGAACAAATCTATCAGTCCGTCGTGATTCACATCCAAAGGATAAGCGGAGTTGGCCTGCCTCATCAAGCGGAAACTTCCGTCCGCCCGGCTCACAGCCAACCCGACGGGCGAGATGTCGTAAAAGACAAAGCCCGAAAAATCCGGAATTCCATCGTTATTCACGTGCAACAGCTTGCCGTAATCCCTGTTCCATTGGGTTGACAAGTCCGGGACTTCCACATCCGCCTCCCATCCATAACATCCCGGAGCCTGCCAATGGTAGCGTCCCACCGGGGACATCGTACGCAAATCATAAAACTCTTTCACCCCGTCGCCATCCGCGTCATAAAATGAAGAAAGGCGAGGAACACCCAAAGCCCGCAAAGGTACAGGTTCCGTCTCTTGCGCAACCACGGGCAAACAGCCCCAACCCCATGCCGCCATCCATAGTAAACGTTTCCACATAAGATCTGTTTTTTGATTCCATCTGCCAACAGACCTCCCAGCATCAGCATGATAATATTCTTAATGGAATACTATAACAAAAAAAGCGTGGAGATCTGTATCTGTCACCCGTCCCACGCTTCGAGGCTCTCGCATGGCCCAGTATAGTAGAACGAGCAACGCGCAGAACCCACGCCGATGTGTATACCACTCCCTTGATGGGTTTCACACACACTTTGTACCCTACAAAATACGTGCAAAACCCATGCCGGAGATGAATACAAAACATCCCATGAGCATCTACCGTTGCGTAGTTCAAGACTATACTTTTGAACTTGCGAGATTCGAAGCGTCAAGAACAGGCGCACATGATAAACGCTTTCCTATGTATAGCGGTTCTCTTTCTTTTCCGTCCTTCACGGGTGAAACGGACGCTACCCTCACCTCCGGAACGGAAGTTCCCAAGAACCACCTGCAAAATTAATGTTTTTTCGACATCCGCAAGCGAAAAAACAAATAAAATTACTTCCGGCCACCATCTTTTAACACCCGGCTTCATCCCCACAAGTCAATCCCACCCGCTTCCCACAAACAAGCAAAATCCGGAATAACACTTTGTCAAAACGTCAAAACCGGCCCCGCGAGAATCGCGCAAACGGGAGCAAGGACGGGATTGGAAGGAAAGGCGCGAATCTCGCGGGCCTGCGGGAATGCAAGATGAAAGCCGGGAGGCGGTTTCCGCGACACTTTGCCGCCCGCCACGGGATGCCGTGCGGACGGTTGCCGCCCCCGCGTCAGCCCGTGAGGGGAAAGGCTTGCAAAAGGACAAACGGATTTTGCACGCGGACGGCCTCCAACCAGAAGGAAAAAGCCGTCCGAAGCCCCGTTTTTCCCGGCTTTCCACACTTTCGGGAATTTCTTTGCGGCAAGAAATTCGCGTCTTTGCGGCAAGTAATAAATTTCTTTCAGCAAAGAAATCCCGTTTTTGCCGCACGAAAACGGACTCCGAGGCGGAGAAATGTTCCATACGGACGGTTCTATTGCCCGTTTTTTAACACTTCGGTCCCTATCTCCGCCCTTCCGCCCCGACACACGGATGCTGCGGAAAGAGAAAAACCTTCCATTTTGACAAGGAAACGCGGGATTTGATAACATTCCAACACTGGCACGGCTGGAATTTCCTCCCCGCCAAATCCCGAAATTAAGAAGCATAAGCTTGTAACTTCGTAAGTGATTTTATACCTTTGTGAAGACGAATCGCTAAAAGTGGCAATATGATACAACCATTACCGCACAAATATCCGATTGGAGTACAGACTTTCTCCGAACTAAGGCAGAAAGACTACTTGTATGTAGACAAGACGGAACAAATCTACCGCATGACGCATTCCGGCTCCAAATACATTTTCCTGAGCCGTCCCAGACGCTTCGGGAAATCCCTGCTCACCAGCACGCTGCACGCCTACTTCGGGGGACGGAAGGAGCTGTTCAAGGGACTGGGCATAGACGCTCTCGAGAAGGAATGGACAGAATACCCGGTGCTGCATTTCGACATGAGCACGGCCAAACATGTGGATAAGGAACGGTTGGAAAGCGAGCTGAACCTGAAGCTGCTGGAGTATGAGAGGATTTATGGAAAGAGCGAAGGAGAGGTCAACCCGAACCAACGGTTGATGGGACTGATCCGGCGGGCTTACAAAAGCACCGGGCGGCAGGTGGTGGTGCTTATCGACGAGTATGACGCTCCCCTGCTGGACGTGGTGCATGAGGAACGGAACCTCCCGGTGCTGCGTGACGTGATGCGAAACTTCTACAGTCCGCTGAAGGCCTGCGACCCCTACCTGCGCTTCGTCTTCCTGACCGGCATCACCAAGTTCTCGCAACTGAGCATCTTCAGCGAACTGAACAACATAGAAAATATCAGCATGGACGAGCCGTATGCCGCCGTATGCGGCATCACCCGGGAAGAGATGGAGACCCAGATGTCCGACGATCTGGACATCCTGGCGGAACGGATGAAGCTGACACGCGGAGAGGTGCTGGACAAGCTGAAGGAGAACTACGACGGCTACCACTTCACCTGGCCTTCTCCCGACATCTACAACCCGTTCAGCCTGATGAACGCCTTCGCCAAAGGAAAACTCGACTCCTACTGGTTCGGCAGCGGCACGCCCACCTACCTCATCGAGATGCTGAGGAAATACGACGTGTTGCCGTCCCAGATAGGCGGGACGGAAGCCATCGCCGCCGACTTCGACGCGCCCACCGAACGCATGGAGAGCATCACCCCCCTGCTCTACCAGAGCGGATACGTCACCATCAAGGACTATGACGAGCTGGCGGAACTCTACACGCTCGACATCCCCAACAAGGAAATACGCGTCGGGCTGATGCGGAGCCTCCTCCCCTACTACGTGCAGGGGGCGGGACTCTCCAACACCATGGTGGCCAAAATGTACCGGGCCATCGCGCAGGACGACATGGACGGAGCGCTCCGCCTGATGCAGGCCTTCCTCTCCACCGTCCCCTACACCGCGCACACGGACTACGAGGGACACTACCAGCAGATGCTCTACATCATCTTCAGCCTGCTGGGCATGTACGTGGACGTGGAGGTACGCACCCCGAGGGGGCGGGTGGACATGGCCATGCGCACCGCCACCACGCTGTACGTGGTGGAGCTGAAGCTGGACGGCACGGCGGAGGACGCCATGCGACAGATCGACCTGAAAAACTATCCGGAGCGTTTCGCCCTCTGCGGGTTGCCCGTGGCCAAGGTCGGCATCTGCTTCGACCGCGAGAAGCGGACCCTCAAGGAATGGATGATAGAAAAGTAAGTGAAAACTATGGATAAGGAAATAAAGATAGCCGTAGCCGGCACGGGCTACGTGGGACTCAGCATCGCCACGCTGCTGGCCCAGCACCATCAGGTGACGGCGGTGGACGTGATTCCCGAGAAAGTGAACCTGATCAATCAACGCAAGTCGCCCATTCAAGATGAATACATCGAGAAATATCTGAGAGAGAAAGACCTGAACCTGACCGCCACGCTGGACGGGGCGAAGGCATACGGCGACGCGGACTTCGTGGTCATCGCCGCACCCACCAACTACGACCCGGTGAAGAACTATTTCGACACGAGCCACGTGGAGGAGGTCATCGAACTGGTCATGAGTGTCAATCCGGACGCCATCATGGTCATCAAGAGTACCATCCCCGTGGGCTACACGGAAAGCGTGCGCAAGAAGCTGCACACGGAGAACGTGATTTTCTCCCCGGAATTCCTGCGCGAGAGCAAAGCCCTGTATGACAACCTCTATCCCAGCCGCATCATCGTAGGACGGCCCGAAGGAGACAAACGTCTGGACGAAGCCGCCCATACCTTTGCCGCTTTATTACAGGAAGGGGCAATCAAGGAAGACATCGACACGCTTTTCATGGGATTGACCGAAGCTGAAGCCGTAAAACTCTTCGCCAACACCTACCTGGCCTTGCGCGTCAGCTACTTCAACGAGCTGGACACCTATGCCGAAATGAAAGGGCTGGACACGCGGGCCATCATCGGCGGCGTCTGCCTCGACCCGCGCATCGGCACGCACTACAACAATCCCAGCTTCGGTTACGGCGGCTACTGCCTGCCCAAGGACACCAAGCAGCTCCTGGCCAACTACGCCGACGTGCCGGAGAACCTCATCCAGGCCATCGTGGAGAGCAACCGCACCCGCAAGGACTTCATCGCGGACCGCGTGCTGCACAAGGCCGGTTATTATGACTACTACCACCGCGGAGACTTCAACCCGAGCAACGAGAAGAAGTGCGTGGTGGGAGTCTACCGCCTGACGATGAAGTCGAACTCGGACAACTTCCGCCAGTCGAGCATCCAGGGCGTGATGAAGCGCATCAAGGCCAAGGGGGCGGAAGTCATCATCTACGAGCCGACATTGGAAGACGGCAGCACCTTCTTCGGAAGCCGCGTGGTGAACAACCTGGAGGACTTCAAGGCACAAAGCCAGGCCATCATCGCCAACCGCTACGACACCTGCCTGGACGATGTGGAAGGGAAGGTTTACACACGCGACATCTTCAGGCGGGACTGAACGGGCCACACTGGCAAAACACGGGCAAAAAGGAATACGCACAAGCCAACGGAACGGCTTTGCAGGACATAGCATAAGTCAGTCGGACATGTGCAACGCCTCCATGAACCGGCGGATGACTTCGGGTTTGCCGGTATGCTTGCCGTCGTCCTCGCTCAACTTGCAGGTGTCGTTGTAGAACGTCCACAGTTCCGTAATCTTCACGGCCACCAGCTTGATGACGATGTTCATCGGCTTCACTCCGTCGAAGTCGTTGGTGAAATGCGTACCGATGCCGAAAGAAGGCTGACAACACTCTTTCGCATACCGCTGGATTTCAATGGCGGCATCCGTATCGAGCGCGTTGCTGAACACCACCTGTTTCGTACGAGGGTCAATGCCGAGCGAACGGTATTTCTCCACGATCTTGCGCAATTCCTCACGGTTGTCCCCGCTGTCCACCCGCAATCCCTTGAAAAGGTTGGCGAAGTCCTCCGAGAAATTCAGGCTGAAGATGTCCCATCCGAAACTGTCGTAAAGATAAGTCCCCAACGCGCCGCGGAACGTGTTGCGCCATGCGTTCATGGCAATCTGGTTGGCCATCTGCGGGCCGTACATCCCTCCAATGGCGCATACAAATTCATGCGCCATGGTGCCCACCGGCAACAAATCGTGCGTCATGGCCAGATAGACATTGCTCGTGCCGACAAACCTCCCGGGCCATTCCCGGCTGTCCCGGCAGTCTTTCATGGCCCGCACCACCGCCTCCTCGGCCTCAAAAGAAGCCCGCCGGCGCGTACCGAAATCGCTGAACACGCAACCGGCCTCCAGCAAGCGGGACGCTTTCTCATACGCTTTCCGGTAATACGCCTCATAATCGAACCCTCCGTCCATGCCTTTCATCCGGTAGTAGAGTTCGGAGATGATGGCCAGCACCTTCACCTCCAACAAAATGGTGTCAGCCCAACTGCCCTCGAACTCCACCGACAGATGGCCTTCCTCATCCTGCCACGCCCTCACCCATTCGCGACGGAAGCGATAGCCTTTCAGATAAGTATAGAACCATCCCGGAATATAGCTGCAGCGGTGCCTCATAAAATCGATTTCCTCCTTGGTGATGGCCACCTCTTCCAACATGGCCACCTGCTCCAACAGCTCTTCGGCGAACCCCGGCGGATAGACCGTATGGTCGCGGTCTGTAAACTGATACTTCACCTGCGCACGCGGAAAATTGTCGATGACCGCACAACACATGGTGAGCTTATACAGGTCATCGTCCGTAAAATGATTGATAATCCTTTTCATAAGATGTCATTCCTTTAAGTCCGGCACTTCCCTGAGTACCCATTTCTGCCCGTCACGCGAAAGCTCGCAAGTCTTCCCTTTCCACACGTTCCCTCGGCGGTCAAGTATTTCATTGGAATAAGGCGACGGGCGGAACACCTCCACCTTGCCGCTGTCGGCGGAAAACACGGCATACGAAGCCAGTTCCGGACGGGCCGAGGGGTCGTCCGCCCGGACACCTTCCTCAAAAATGCGGATACAATCGCGGCGGAGCTCGCTCCAAGTGTATCCCGCGGCCTTCAGGCAACCGTGCCCGTCCTTTACCCCACCTATCAGCTGCGGGGCCGATGAAGATTTGCAGGCGGCAAGCAAGACCAGGCCCGCCGCGCAGGCGCACATACTTTTCCTCATTAATTCTCGTTTTTAGTTTTTACTTTTGAAGGAAAAAGCCTCCCCTCCCTTCTTTTATATATTCATCGGATAGACCGGATGCTGGACACCGTTCTGCGTCCCCACTCCGTTTGGGACATCCGGCTCCGTTTTCTCAGTCTCCCTCCTCGCCTCTATTTTCTGCGTCTCGGCTTTCAACACTTCCAAGAACTTCTCCGCCAGCGGAGAATGGCGTTTCCCTTTGAGGGACAGCAGGCTGATGTGCATCATCTCCGTCTTTTCCTTGATGGGGATGGCCTTCAGCCCGGGACTGTTCACCGTCACGTCCTGCGGCAGGATGGAAATCCAGTGTCCCGTGCGGAGCATCTCGAGCAGCAAGGGTGTGCTGTTGACCTCAATCTGGGGTTTCACCTTCACTTTGTAATGGGCCAGCATCCGGTCTATCACCTTCCTTGTATACAGTTCCTTGTCCAGGAAGATGACCGGAAAGTCCCCCAAATCAGCCAAAGAGAAACGCTTGCGGACGGCCACCGGATGGTTTTCATGGGCGATGACGCACAAGGGCAGGCAGGCATATTCCTTCGACTCCGTCAGAGCCGACACGGCCTGCGGATTGTAGCTCAATGCAAAATCAAGTTTGTTGGAACCGATGCGTTCCACCAGATCCAGCACGGAATGGGAATAGACGATGGACAACTCCGCCTTGGGAAAAGCATGGGTAAACTTCAGCACGCAAATGTTCAGCAAGGGGAACAAGCTGTATATCACACCTATACGCAGCTTCCCCGTATAGACATGCTGCATCTCCTTCAGATGCTGCACCCCGTATTCCACTTCCTCCAGGGCCTTGCGGGCGCAATTCAGGAAGTCGCGTCCCGCGTCCGTCAGATAAATCTTCTTGCCAATCCGGTCAAAAAGCGTCACGCCCAGTTCCTCCTCCAGCTGCTTGATGCTGAGCGACAAGGTGCTTTGGGTGATGAACAATTCCTTGGAAGCCTCGGTGAAGGACAGCACTTCGGCCAGCTTGACAAAGTATCTCAAAGGTGTCAGTTCCATAAGATTTGCCAATAGAAATCATGAAAATAATTAATTCTGCAAATTTACGAAAAAGAGAAATTACTCCTAACTTTGAGATACGGAAAATGAAACCGTCCCAAGGTTAAACAATGATAAACGGGAAGACGATACGGGGCGGGCGACATTAAATAATGTATAAGAATGTTGCGAAAGCCGAGCGTCCGGAACGCCAATGAGAGAGGCTACGGGAAAAAAGACACTCCGGCAGCAAAACAGAACACGAACGAATAAAACCATATAATAATATAATAAGGTATAAACAGCATTTATGGCACAGGTAATAGGACACATCTCACAAATTATCGGCCCGGTGGTGGATGTTCATTTCGAACATGGAGAGGAAGCCAACGCCTCCAACCTTCCGAGCATACATGACGCGCTGAAAATCCGGCGTGCCAACGGCAAGACTTTGATAGTTGAAGTACAGCAGCACATCGGCGAGGACACCGTGCGTACCATCGCCATGGACAGCACGGACGGACTGCAGCGCGGCATGAAGGTGGTTTCCACCGGGAAACCCATCACCATGCCCGTGGGGCCGCAAATCCGCGGGCGGGTGATGAACGTGGTGGGCGAGACCATCGACGGCATGTCCGCACTGGACGAGACAGAATCACTCCCCATCCATCGCGACCCGCCCAAATTTGAGGACCTGACCACCACGCAGGAAGTGCTTTTCACGGGCATCAAGGTCATCGACCTGCTGGAACCCTACCTGAAAGGCGGGAAAATCGGACTGTTCGGCGGAGCGGGCGTGGGAAAGACCGTGCTGATCAAGGAACTCATCAACAACATCGCCAAGAAGCACAACGGATTCTCCGTGTTCGCCGGCGTGGGAGAACGCACCCGCGAGGGCAACGACCTGCTCCGCGAGATGATCGAATCCGGTGTCATCAAGTATGGCGAGGAATTCCAGAAAAGCATGGAGGAAGGACACTGGGACTTGTCGAAGGTAGACCCGAAGGAAGTGGAGAAGTCACAAGTGGCCATGGTGTTCGGACAGATGAACGAGCCGCCCGGCGCACGCTCTTCCGTCGCCTTGTCCGGCCTGACGCTGGCGGAGTCTTTCCGCGACAGCCGCAAAGGTGACGGGCCGCGCGACATTCTCTTCTTCATCGACAACATCTTCCGTTTCACCCAAGCGGGTTCGGAGGTGTCGGCCTTGCTGGGCCGTATGCCGTCCGCCGTGGGATACCAGCCGACCCTGGCCTCGGAAATGGGACAGATGCAGGAGCGTATCACCTCTACCAAGAACGGCTCCATCACTTCCGTACAGGCGGTGTACGTGCCGGCGGACGACCTGACCGACCCGGCACCGGCCACGACGTTCACCCATCTGGACGCCACCACCGTGCTGAGCCGCAAGATTACGGAACTCGGCATCTACCCCGCCGTGGACCCGTTGGAGTCCACCTCGCGCATCCTCGACCCGCTCATCGTGGGCAAAGAACATTATGAGACGGCCCAGCGCGTGAAACAAATTCTGCAGCGCAACAAGGAATTACAGGACATCATCTCCATCCTCGGCATGGACGAGCTGTCGGACGAGGACCGCCTGACGGTGAACCGCGCCCGCCGCGTGCAGCGTTTCCTGTCGCAGCCCTTCGCCGTGGCCGAACAGTTCACGGGCGTGCCGGGCGTGATGGTGGACATCGAGGACACCATCAAAGGATTCAAGATGATTCTGGACGGCGAAGTGGACGACCTGCCCGAACAGGCGTTCCTCAACGTGGGTACCATCGAGGATGCCATCGAGAAAGGTAAGAAACTGCTCAGCGCGGCCCAAAAATAAAAGAATATGGAAACCGACAACAATATCCATCTGGTCATCGTCTCTCCCGAAAAGACACTGTTCGACGGGATGGTAAAGTACGTGAAACTCCCCGGAAGCGGAGGCCTGTTCGCCGTGTTCTACAACCATGCCCCGCTGATTTCCTCCCTTGAAAAAGGCGAGATCACTTTCCGCCACGGAACGGACAAGGAGCATCTTACCATTGAGGGCGGATTTGTGGAAGTACTCCACAACGAGGTGTCGGTCTGCGCGACCGTGGCGAAAAGCCGGGAAAAGAAACCGTAAAGCCCGGAACGAAGAAATGGGAATAAAAAGCATTGAAAGAATGAAATTCGTCAAATATCTGTTTATCACCAGCCTCTGCCTGCTAACGCTTGCCCCGCAACCCGCCCGTGCGGAAGAGGGGAAAGTGGATGTGGCCGGCATCGTCTTCGGACACATCGAGGACGCTTACGGATGGCACATCACGGACATCGGCGGAAAGCCGGTACGCATTCCGCTTCCTGTCATCGTGAAGAGCACCACGGGCTGGCACGTGTTCTCCTCCGCCCGCCTGGAGGACGGGGCGGAATACGAAGGGCTGCACATCGCCCAAGAAGGCCCCTACGCCAAAAAGATTGTGGAACGGAACGCGGCGGGCGAAGAAGTGCGTCCGCTGGACATCTCCATCACGAAAAACGTGTTGGCCCTCTTCATCAACAGCGCGTTATTGGTGGCCATCATGCTGGGCTGCGCCCGTTGGTACAAGCGGCATGAAGTGGAAAAAGAAGCCCCCAAGGGAGGAGTGGGCATGATGGAGGCCACCGTACTGTACATCTATGAGGACGTGGTGAAAAGTTGTGTCGGGGCGCAATACCGGCGTTATGCCCCCTATCTGCTCACGGCGTTCTTCTTCATCCTGCTGAACAACCTAATGGGACTGATACCCTTCTTCCCCGGAGGGGCCAACATCACGGGCAACATCGCCATCACGGTCGTGCTGGCCCTGTTCACCTTCGTGCTGACCAACGTCACCGGGTCGAAGGAGTACTGGAAGGACATCTTCTGGCCCAACGTCCCCACGTGGCTCAAGGCCCCCGTGCCGCTCATGCCACTGATTGAATTCATCGGCGTGTTCACCAAACCTTTCACGCTGGCCATGCGACTGTTCGCCAACCTCATGGCCGGCCACGCGGGCATCCTGAGCATCATCTGCATCATCTTCATCACCGCACAGCTGGGTGCGGGAATCTGCAGTTCGATGAGCCTCATCGCCGTCATCTTCGGCATCTTCCTGAACGCGCTGGAAGTGCTGGTGGCGTTCATCCAGGCCTACGTGTTCACGCTTTTGTCGGCGATATTCATCGGCATAGCGCACCCACAAACGGAAACAATAGAAAACAAATAAAGTATTAACCCTTAAAAACAGAAAAATTATGTTACTCACAGTGTTATTGCAAGCTCTTGCAGGAAGTGGTCTTATCAAGTTGGGCGTAGCTATCGGCGCGGGAATCGCCGCCATCGGCGCGGGAATCGGCATCGGCAAAATCGGCGGTTCGGCCATGGACGCCATCGCCCGCCAGCCGTCTTCCACCAACGACATCCGTACGAACATGATTCTGGCAGCGGCTTTGATTGAAGGTGTGGCCCTGATTGCCATTGTCGTCTGCATCCTGGCCCTGTTCGTTTAATCCGCTGTACTGACTATGGGACTGCTGACACCAGATTCGGGTCTGCTGTTCTGGATGGTGGTCTGCTTTGGCGTGGTCTTCTTCATCCTGGCGAAGTACGCCTTTCCGGTCATCATCAACGCAGTGGACAAGCGAAAGAAATACATAGACAGTTCGCTGGAAGCCGCCCGGCAAGCCAACGAGCAACTGCAACAAGCCAAAACGGAGGTGGAAAGCCTGCTGGCAGAAGCACGCAGGCAGCAGACCGCCATCCTGAAAGAGGCCGCCGCCACACGCGACCAGATTATTGCAGATGCCCGGAACCGCGCCCGCGAGGAGGCGCGGAAAGCCTTGGACGAGACACGGCATCAGATTGCGGCGGAAAAGGAAAGCGCCATCAACGACATCCGCCGCCAAGTGGCCGTCCTTTCGGTCGAAGTGGCGGAAAAAATCCTGCGGAAGGAACTGTCGACGGATAAAGAACAACTGGATTTCGTCAACCGCATGATTGCGGAAGTGGAATCCTCTAACAACAGAATCGGATAATGGACATCGGAATCATCTCCAGACGTTATGCGCGCGCATTACTGGCCTTCGCCAGCGAGCGTGCGAACGAAACGAAGGTCTATGAACAGACAGAATCGTTCCTGGCACGCTATATCCAGATCGAAGACATCCGGCACACCGTGGAGAACCCCATGGTAAGCCGGACGGAAAAGATCAAGCTATTGCAGAACGCTACGGCCGGAAAAGAGACATGTGAGGAGTTGACCCGTTTCTTCGGGCTGTTGCTTGAAAACAAGCGGGAGAAGTTCATCCCCTTCATCTTCCATTCCTACCTGTTCCTCTACCGGAAAGCCAAACGGATTCGCCAAGGACTGCTTGTCACGGCCGCCCCGCTCCCGGAAGAGACACAGGAGCAGCTGAAGAAGCTCATTCTCCACATCTATCGCGGACGGACCGTGGAGTTCGAGACGAAAATAGATCCGGAGCTTATCGGAGGCGGCATCCTCGAAATGGGATACTGGAGAGTGGACGCCAGCGTGGCCGGCCAGCTCCGGAGAGTGAAGAGACAATTTATCGAAAAAAACAGAAGAATCGTATAATGAAAAGGAAACAAGCATATGTCAGATAAGATCAAACCCAGCGAAGTCTCTGAGGTGCTGCTCCAGCAGCTCAAGGGCATCAATGCCAGCGTCCAGTTCGAGGAAGTGGGCAACGTGTTGCAGGTAAGCGACGGCGTGGCCCGCATCTATGGCTTGCTGCACGCCGAGGCCAACGAGCTGTTGGAATTCGAGAACGGCGTGATGGGCGTGGTGATGAATCTGGAGGAGGACAACGTGGGAGCCGTCCTATTGGGTTCCACCGACCTCATCAAGGAAGGCATGAGCGTGAAGCGTACGGGACGCATCGCATCCATCCGCGTGAGCGAAGAGATGCTGGGCCGCGTCATCGACCCATTAGGCGTTCCGCTTGACGGACGCGGCAACATCGGCGGGGACTTGTGCGAGATGCCGCTGGAACGCAAGGCCCCGGGGGTCATCTTCCGCCAGCCCGTGTCGGAACCGCTGCAGACGGGCATCAAGGCCATCGACGCCATGATTCCCATCGGACGCGGCCAGCGCGAGCTGATTATCGGCGACCGGCAGACCGGCAAGACGGCCATCGCCATCGACACCATCATCAACCAGCGTTCGGAATACGAGGCGGGCCGTCCGGTGTACTGCATCTATGTGGCCATCGGGCAGAAAGGCTCCACCGTGGCCAACATCGTCAACACCCTGCGCGAGAAAGGCGCGATGGACTACACCATCGTGGTGGCCGCCACTGCCGCCGACCCCGCCGCCCTGCAATATTTCGCCCCGTTTGCCGGTGCCGCCATCGGGGAGTATTTCCGCGACACGGGCCGGCACGCCCTGGTGGTGTACGACGACCTGTCGAAGCAGGCCGTGGCCTACCGCGAGGTGTCGCTGATCCTGCGCCGTCCCTCGGGACGCGAGGCCTATCCGGGCGACATTTTCTACCTGCATTCCCGCCTGCTGGAGCGTGCCGCCAAAATCATCAACCAGCAGGAAGTGGCGGAACAGATGAACGACCTGCCGGAAAGCCTGAAAGGCAAAGTGAAATGCGGCGGGTCGCTCACGGCACTTCCCATCATCGAGACCCAGGCGGGCGACGTGTCGGCCTATATCCCGACCAACGTCATCTCCATCACCGACGGACAGATATTCCTGGAGACGGACTTGTTCAACCAAGGTTTCCGTCCGGCCATCAACGTGGGCATTTCCGTGTCCCGCGTGGGCGGAAGCGCACAAATCAAGAGCATGAAGAAAGTGGCCGGCACGCTGAAGATCGACCAGGCGCAATACCGGGAACTGGAGGCTTTCTCCAAGTTCAGCAGCGACATGGACCCCGTGACGGTCATGACCATCGACCGCGGGCGGAAGAACAACGAGCTGCTGGTCCAGCCCCAATACTCCCCGATGCCCGTGGGCGAACAGGTGGCCATCCTCTACTGCGGCACCCACGGGCTGATGCACGACATCCGCATCGACCAGGTACGGGAGTTCCAGCACGAGTTCCTGGAGAAGCTGCGCGCCGCCCACCGGAAGGATGTGCTGGACGTGCTGGGCAGCGGTGTCATCAACGACGAGGTCGCACGCATCATCGAAGAAGTGGCCCAGTCCGCCCTCTTGTTGTTCAAAAACTGATTGAGACATGGCATCACTCAAAGAAATAAAGGGACGTATCCTGTCGGCCAACAACACGCTGAAGATTACCTCGGCCATGAAGATGGTGGCTTCGGCCAAACTGCACAAGGCGCAGGAGGTCATCGAAGGGATGCTGCCCTACGAGCAACGCCTGTCGGCCATCATGAACCATTTCCTGCAGTCGGGAGTCACGGTGCAGTCGCCATACGCCAAGGAGCGGGAGACGAAGAAAATAGCCCTGGTGGTGTTCTCGTCCAACAGCAGCCTCTGCGGAGGATTCAACTCCAACGTCATCCGTCTCTACCACCGTTGGCTCGGCGAGCACGCGGGGATACCGAAGGAAGACATCATCGTATACCCCGTGGGGCGCAAAGTGGCGGATGCCGTGAAAAAGAGCGGAGTACGAGTGGAAGGGGGCGACCTCACCCACATGGCCGGCAAACCGAACTACGCGGAAGCCGAGGCCTTGGCCACAGAGTTGGGAAGGCGTTTCATCTCGGGCGAGATTGACCGTGTGGAGCTGATTTACCATCATTTCCAGTCGGCCGGCGTGCAGAAACTGACCCATGCGGCCTATCTTCCCGTCGACTTGTCCGAACTGTCATCTGACGGGGAGGACAGGGAGGGTATCCTGCCCGACTACCTGATAGAGCCGTCCGAGGGTGTCGTGATGGAAAAGCTGATACCGGAAGTGCTGAAACTGAAAATCTATACGGCACTGCTGGATTCCAACGCATCGGAACATGCGGCACGAAGCGTGGCCATGCAGGTGGCCACCGACAATGCCAACAACCTGATACAGGACCTCACCGTGGCCTACAACAAAGGGCGGCAGCAGGCCATCACCAACGAACTGCTGGACATCGTGGGCGGAACCATGGCCTGACGCCTCAGGAAACCATACGAAAAAGAAAGTGCCACGCACCGGGACGAAAAGGCATCCCCATGCGTGGCACTCTTTTTATATCAGGCCGGCCTCACCTCCGGGGCATTTGCGGCCTTCCCTGTCCCCGTGGCGGGAATTTGCGGGCCACGTCCGGACGGTCGTAAAGTTGCTGCACTTGCTTCATGGTCAGCACCTTTTTAAACTTGTCATAATAAGCCTTCTGTACCTCCAGCCGCTTTTCCTGGGCTGCGAAACGGGCCTGTAGCTGCTCGTCAATCTCCTGGTCCGTCTGTGCCGCACCGGCCTTCGCGTCTTTCTGCCCCATCCTGCACTCCGCCAGCTTCTGCATATACTCCTGATAGAGCGGAACGAACTTGGCCGTTGCCTCGTCGTCCAGCATCAGCTTGCCGGCCATCCGCTGGGCCGCCTTCTCGGGATTCCAGTTCCCGTGCGGCGCTTTCCCTCTTTCCTGTGCAAAAGTCGTGCCTCCGGCCAACAAGGCGAAACATACGGCCACCATTAATTTTCTCATAGTCTTTCCTTTTTTAGTTCAACAATTTCATTGTTTCTACAAAGGTAAGACCCGTCCCGTGTCCGGAAGTTTAATCCCGGATGCCTCCGGCCATGGAATATAACCTATTTTAACAGCAGCTCTTGTGCGTCATGATGTCGAGCACCTTGCGGTCTGTCTCGTTCATGGCCTCCGCCCCGATGCTGGTCAGGTTGTGGATGCTCTTGTCCACATCGTCGTCGATGATGCCCTCCACGCTGCTCACGCACTTCTGCTGCATGGCCAGCATGGCCGACAGCACGGCGGTGGACACCCCGCTGGTCAGCTTCAAGGCACAGCTCGGCTTTGCCCCATCGCAAATCATGCCCGTCAGGTTGGCAATCATGTTCTTCACCGCGTAGGAGACCTGCTCGTATTTGCCGCCCATCAGATAAGTGATGCCGCAACTTGAGCCGGTAGAAGCCACCACGCAGCCGCACAAGGCGGACAGCACCCCGAGGCTTTGCTTGATGTAGATGGCCGTCAGGTGGCTGAGCATCAGCGCACGGACCAGCTCCTCCTCCGTGTTGTGGTTCTCCTCGGCAAAGACCACCACCGGCATGGTGGCACAGATGCCCTGGTTGCCGCTGCCCGAATTGCTCATCACCGGAATCATGGCCCCCGCCATGCGGGCATCGCACGCACAAGACGTACTCGACAAGATGTGGGAGAAGATGGTGTCGCCCATGATGCCCCGTCCCAACGGGCGGCTCAACGTCTTGCCCAGCTCATGCCCGTAACATCCCTTCAATGCCTGTTGGGAAGCCGCCTCGTTCAGCCGGCGCGACTCAAGGATGAAGTCAATCTCCTCCAGCGGGGCCTCCATGGAAAAATCATAGACCTTCCGCAGGTTCAACTCGCAATCCTCTCCCTCCTCCGTGCTGACCGAAGGCAGGCGGTGGTCCTCCAGCACTTTCCCGTCGGCCTCCACCCAGACGAAATGGGTATGGTGCCCGCCGATGACCGCCTTGGCGCGGTGTCCGGCGGCGTCCTCCACTTCCACTTCCACATAAAGCTTTTCCTCTATCCCGTCCTTCAGGGCGATTCTGATGCGCCGCTCCGCAATATACTGCCTGCCCCGCTCCACGTCGCCCGGGGTCACGTCCTTCAGCACCTCAAGCCCGTAGGCAGACTTCCCGGCCAAGGCCCCCAAGGCCACCGCGATGGGCAACCCCACCATTCCGGTCCCGGGAATGCCCACCCCCATGGCGTTCTTCAGGATGTTCGCACTCAGATAAACTCGTATGGCGGACGGCAACCCGCCCAACGCCTCCGTGGCCCGTGCCACGCAAAGCGACACGCAGACGGGCTCGGTGCATCCGATGGCGGGCACGACCTCGCGCTTCACCAACCGGATGATGCGCTCCCGCTCTTCCTTCTCTATCATCATGATGTCAGTCCTCTTCCGTCTCTCCTATTCGTCCGCCAGTTCCTCGTCCATATCCTTGATGTCCGCCTCGGGGGAATAGCTGCCATAGAACGTGTCGTCGTTGTCCGTGCCGTCCTCGTCCCGGTCCTCGTCGGTGTCCATATCCTCGTCCTCGTCCACGATACGGCGGTTCCCGTCCTCGTCATATTCAGGCTCCGGCACGAAACGGAGCTTCTCCATCGGCTCGCGTTTCTTGGCAAAGATGGCTTCCACCCACGTGCCTTTCTGAATCTCCAGCACCTCGTATCCGTCGGCCACCTTGCGCTCCAGCGTGCCGCCGGGGGCATGTATGCGGGAAGCCGGCAGCGTGGTCGTGCTGATGTCGAACGCGGATTCTATGATGTCCTTGATGGCCAACGAGATGGAGTCCCATCCCCCGCCGAAGTTGCCCTCTATGAGCTTCAGCAGTTCCACAGCCGTAATATGCTTGATGTTCTCGTATGAAAGGTCCGTAATCTGCCGGATGGCCTTCTTGCGGATGGCCACGGACTCCTTCCGCTTGTCCAGCCCGGGCAGAACCACATAATCCCCGTTGTTGTAACGCATGACCTCACGGTCGTCCTTCGGGTCGAAATGATAGACCTCGAAAGCCAGACGGATGACGTTCAGTATCTTATCCTCCGACGAAGCGAAACTTTCGTCCTTCATGTCCTTCTGCCACAGGTCCAGAAGCTCCTGGGCGCTGACGCCCCATACGTTACTTGCATTCAAATCGAAAACAGACTCTAAATAGTAGTTCTTCTTCTGCATATTTGTCTCCCTTATAAATTCGGGACAAAAATACGAAAATAAATCGTTACGCCGCAAGTATTTTGGGAAAAGGGCTGGAATGTCCTCAAAAAAAGCTACCTTTGGGGGCATTAATCTAATATCAAGACCAAACAGAAGCAATATGAAGAAACCATTATTCTTTATCGCGGCCCTTTTGGCCTCTTCCGCATACGTGGGGGCGGACCCCATCGACGCGGAGCAGGCCAAGGCATTGGCTTCCGCCTACATGCGCGAAGGCCGGACGCCGGAACTTGTGCAAACCCCAATGGCCAAGCGCGACGCTTCAGGCCAAGCCCCGCTCTACATCTTCAACCGGGGAAACGGGCAAGGCTTCGTCATCATCTCCGGAGACGATTGCCTGCCCGCCGTGCTGGGAGTGGCGGAACAGGGAGACTTCGACCCGCAGGCGCTGCCGCCGGCGTTGCTCGACTGGATCAGCGGCTACAGCCAGCTAATCGGGCAGGCGCAGGCACAAGGCGCAGGGCCGAGGGTGCAAACGAAGGCCGCCAAAGCAGGCAAGGAAGATGTCGCGCCACTGGTCACCGCCCACTGGTCGCAAGGGGCGCCCTACAACAACCTCTGCCCTTTCCGGAACGACGGCGGAGGACGGGCGCTGACCGGATGCGTGGCCACGGCGGCAGCCCAAGTGGCCTACTACTGGCGGAAAGAGCTGCCCGACCGCTCGCAGTATGACACGCCGACCTACGGCTACGGCGACGCACCGGTCACCGAGTCCATCCCCGGAGGCACCCCGCTGCAATGGGAACTGATGCAGGACAGCTACGGAGGCTCCACGCCCGAGGACATGAACACGGCCGTGGCCACCCTGATGAGCGTCATCGGCACTTCCACGTGGCTCACCTACGGCGCTTCGACCGCAGGACAAATCAGCGACCTGGTCAACACGTTCTCCGGGCAGCTGCTCATGGACAGCCGTTGCACCTACAAGTCCGGCATCAGCCAGGCTGACTGGGAGGACATGGTATACAGCGACCTCTCCAAGGGATGGCCCATCGTCTACAGCGGCGTGTCGCCCTCGGCAGGCGGACATGCCGTCGTCGTGGACGGTTACCGCGCCGCCGACAACCTGTTCCACTTCAACTTCGGATGGGGCGGACAGGGCGACGGCTACTACACCGTGGACGACCAGACGGGCATGAACGGGTTCAACGGGCAGCAGGGCATGACACACGCCATACATCCCCGCACCTACCTGCTGGAAGGCCGCATCCAGGGCCGGACACTGTACACCCGCATGAAGAACACCGTGGAGTTTGAAATCACCAACCAAGGGACTGTGGACTACCAAGGGGCCTATGTCGCGGCCATGCGGAACGACAACCGACCGGAAGGGCTGGACGACGCACAGCTCAATGACCTGTCCTTCACCGTCCCCGCCGGGGAAACCGCCCAAGGCACCGTGGAGTTCCGCCCCACATCGGCCGGCACCTACTCCCTGTACCTCATGGACAGCAACGCGCGCATCCTGGCCGAGACCCGGGTGGAGGCATACGCCCAGGCACCGGAACTCTCGCTGAGAAGCCTCACCCTGGACGCGGCTTCCGAGACAGCGGAGGAAACGGTCACCGTCGACGGCCGCTCCGTCACCCTCCTTTATAATAAGGTATACAACGACATCGCCCGCGCCGTGGCCACCCTCTCCAACGCCGCCGACGCCACCGCGTCGACCCCCGTAGTGAAATGCGACCTGTACCGGTACGACGGCGCACAGTCCGCTTTCGTCGCGGCGGACAACCTGACAGAACGGAACATGGCCATCTCCGGCGGAGAGACCCTGGATTTCGTCTTCAACTTCGGAGAGGTGGAAAAAGACATCCTCTATGCCGTGCAGCTCCACCGGAGCTATGCGGCGGGAAGCGAGGACCTGCTGTTCGACACGTCCGCACAGGACACCATAGTCTACTTCCGCCTCATGGGCAGCGACCTCACGCTGGAAAAGGCCGGCGACCACGGGGCACGGCTTTCCGGCCACTGGAACGAGGACCGCTTCAAGGAACTGGCCGCCGGAAGCGATGCCCTGCACTTCGATCTGACAGGCGTGACAGGCATCAGCTCACGCCCGGAAACCGACAACCCCAACGCCCTGTTCTACCTTGACGCCTCGGCCACCGCGGAAGGGGCCAACATCATCAAGGACGGCGTGTGCGAGGAGCTGGACCTGACCTACGGGTACGACTTCTACGCCCCGGAAGACTTCACGGCCCGGAAAGCCACGTTCAACCCGAACACCGCCTCCGCCTCGTGGCGCTTCATCGTGCTGCCGTTCGGATGCGACGTGCCGGACGGAAGCCGGGCACGCCGGATAAAGGCCATCAACAACGTCCTGATCTCGGAATCCGACGAGGTGAATACCGAACTGGAAGGAGGCATCCCCTACCTGTACCGCACCACGCAACCGGGCAAGGACCGCCTGACGGCCACGGACGTCACCGTCAGCGGGCAACTCCGCGCGGAGGCATCGGACACGCTGTGCGGCACCTTCCTCGGCCTGACGGCGGAAGAAGGACAACGCACGCTTGCCGCCGGCTCTTCCTCTTTCGAGTACAAGAAAGGCGCGGAAATTCCGGCCTTCAGCGGCTACCTGTCCTACGACAAGGACATCAACATCGAGATTTACGCCTACAAGGAAAAGGACGAGGCCAGCGAGACGCTCGGAGAAGTGCTGGCACAAGCCTACCGGCTGTGCGATGAAAGCGAAGGGCAGATGGCGGCGGACGACCGCGAGGCGCTCCTGGCCCAAGTGCGGGAAGCCGCTTCCTGCTACACCCTCCACCCGTCCGCCGGGGAAATCGAACAGACGGCAGAAAGCCTGGAGGAATACCTGAAGGAAAGCCGCCTGAACCTGATTGTCCGCGACGAGCCGCTGGACCTCACCGACGTGTACCTCACCAACGCCTCATTCGAGAACCGCCGCACCACGGGATGGGACATCGAACGACAGACGGGACAAAGCTCCAAGGTGGCGGACGTGTCCGGCCTGGACGAGTTCATGGTGGGAGCGGACGGCAATTACGTGTTCTATTCCTACTCCGGCTCCGATGCCGGAAGCGTCACCCTGAGCCAGCAGGCCACCGGGCTGAAAGCCGGATTCTACCGCATCGAGGCCTGGCTGGCCACGGACGACGGGCAGAGCGTCACCCTCTTCGCCAACGACTCCACCGCCACCATGACCGACGACGGATTCGGACGCAGGTATATGCGGCGGACGGTCATCGACAGCCTGGAAGTGGCCGACGGGCAGCTGACCCTCGGCGTGAAAGGCAACGACGGATGGTACAAGGCCGACAACTTCAGGCTATACTATCTGGGCGACGGCACCACCACCCCCGTCTCCTCCGTCCGGCAACAGGCGGGCCTGGCGGTGAAGGCCTACGGCGGAGAAGGACATATCCGCATCGTGGCTCCCGACAACCAGGCTGTAAGCCTCCCCGTCCATGGCATAGACGGCAGACTGGTCCGCCAGATTACCGTGAACGGCGACACACGCGTCGGCGGACTGCCCCGCGGCATCTACATCGTGGCACGACAGAAAGTAGCCGTCCGATAAGGGCCGTGACAGAAAGAAACAAAATCCGCGGATTCCCTTCCACCGTGAAAGGAATCCGCGGATTTCCGTAACAGCACCGGAATTTTTCCGGACCGAACCACAAGCCCAATTGTTAAAAAACGGACGCGGGAACTGCATCATACGGACATTTCGCCGCCCAAATCCCGGTTTCTTTGCTGAAAGAAATTTCCGTCTTTGCTGAAAGAAATCTTTTTCTTGCCGCAAAACGGCGGGAACATCTCTGCCCAACCGGGCATTTTTGTCCTGAAAACAGAAAAAACGCAGGCTCAGGACGCACTTCCCGCTCCAGAAGACACGCCCCGCACGACAAAATCACAGCGTCACTTTGTCACCTTTTCTCCTTCAGGACATGCCGCGTTCCGGAGCCTATGCGCCGAACGGCCTCCGCTTCCCGTCAAAATGTAAGTCTTATCATGGAAAACCTTTCATCCCGCGCTTTCCGCACCAGCGAAATACGCCCGTTTTTCCGGCATCCCTTCCGTCCGGGCCGGAATACGCGATTCCCACAGCCTCCGCGTGGCAATCTGTCAGAATGACAACCTGAAAGGCAGGACCTCCCCCTCCGCCCTTTCAGCCTACCGTGCGGTTGGTCTCAGGGTCGGGGAACACCACGGTGGGCTTGAAGGCCTTGGCCTCCTCGAAGTCCATCATGGCGTATGAGATGATGATGCAAATGTCGCCGACCTGCACCTTGCGGGCCGCCGCCCCGTTGAGGCAGACGCACCCCGACCCGCGCTCGCCCTTGATGACATAGGTCTCGAAACGCTCGCCGTTGTTGTTGTTCACAATCTGGACCTTCTCGCCCGCGATGAGGTTGGCCGCGTCCATCAGGTCCTCATCGATGGTGATGCTGCCCATATAATTCAGGTTGGCTTCCGTCACCCTTACGCAATGCAACTTTGACTTCAACACTTGAATCATCATAATATTCCGCTCTTTTCCTTTGTCTTTTATCCTTTATACCTTATATGGTCAATCAGACGGACCGGCAGATGGCCGCAATACACCGTGATGCAACCCACGATGTCGTCCGAGTCCGACCAACGGTCCACATCCTGCAGCGAACCGCCGTCCACGATGGAGAAATACTGCACCTCCAGCCCCACGATGGCGTTGAGCGAATCGACCACATACCGACGGGTTTCCGCCAACGTGTGGTTCGTGGCAAAGCTCTTGCTCTTGGCCAATACGGCATAGATATTCGCCGCCATGGCCTTCTCCTCTTCCGTCAGCAGCGTGTTGCGGCTGCTCATGGCCAGCCCGCTCTTCTCGCGGACCACCGGGCAAGGCACAATCTCCACGTTGAATCCCAAATCCTCCGCCATCGCCCGCACCACGGCAATCTGCTGGAAGTCCTTCTCGCCGAAATAAGCCCGGTCAGGCTCCACGATGGCGAAAAGCTTGCTCACGACCTGGCAGACCCCGTTGAAATGTCCCGGGCGGAAAGCGCCCTCCATCACCGTGTCCACGGGCGGATAGCTGAACGTGCGGGTATCCGGTTCCGGATAGACCTCCTCCACCGACGGGGCGAACACGAAATCCGCCCCCACGGCTTTCAGCAACCGGCAATCGGCCTCCAGCGTACGCGGATAGCGTTCCAAATCCTTCTTGTCGTTAAATTGCGTGGGATTCAGGAACACGCTGACCACCGTAACCCCGTTATCCTCCACGCTGCGCCTCACCAAGGAAGCATGTCCCTCATGCAACGCCCCCATCGTGGGCACCAAGCCAATCTTCTTACCTCCGGCGCGGGCTTCCGCCAAGTCGCGCCGCAATTCTTCAATCGTATGAACTAACTTCATTCGCGTTGATTTTAAACCATATTTCCTAAAAACGCTGCAAAATAACATATAAAATGCCAAATCGCAAAAACATTCAGCAAATAAATACGTGAAATAAATGAAAGATTGGCCTCTTTCGGCCCCGAAAAAAACAGAATGCCAAACTTTTTTTGTACCTTTGTACCAAGGAAAAGTGAACATGACAATATGAAAGCTAAAAAAATATTATTCATCACCCAGGAAATGACGCCTTATGTCCCCGCCTCCGAACTGGCAGCCTTGGGAAGGGAGCTTCCGCAGGAAATACAGGAAAAAGGACGGGAAATCAGGACTTTCATGCCGAAATGGGGCAATATCAACGAACGGCGCAACCAGCTCCACGAGGTCATCCGTCTTTCCGGTATGAATCTGATTATCGACGACACGGACCACCCGCTCATCATCAAGGTCGCCTCCATCCAGGCCGCCAGGATGCAGGTCTACTTCATCGACAACGACGACTATTTCTTCAAACGCATGATGGCCTGCGACGAGGACGGCAAGGAATACGAGGACAACGGCGAGCGCGCCATCTTCTACGCGCGCGGCGTGCTGGAGACCGTCAAGAAGCTGCGGTGGACCCCCGACATCATCCACTGCCAGGGATGGATGGCCGCCATGGTGCCGCTGTACGTCAAGACGGCTTACAAGGAAGAGCCTTCCTTCAGGGACAGCAAAATCGTATATTCCATGTCGGACGAACAGCTGCGGCTCCCGATGGGGACCAATTTCGGGAACTGCATCACGTTCAAGGACGTGGACGCCTCCGTCCTCAAGGACTTCAGCCCGGAAGTCACATTCGGCGAGCTGAACAAGCTGGCCATCAACTATTCCGACGGACTGACCGTGCCCAGCACGGAACGGTTCCGGGAATTCGTGGAATACGCCCAAGACAAACAAGTCCCCGTCTTGGGGGATGTCAGCGCCAAAGATGCGGATGCCTTTGCCGGACTTTACGACCAAATCTGGAGCCAAGGCAAAGAAGAAGAATAAACATCCTATTACCACACGACAAATGAAAATAAGAAACTCATTCATCGCGGCACTCGGGCTGTGCGGCGTGGCCTGCGATGACACGACCGACACGATAGGCATCTTTACGGACTCTGACAACATCAACGCCTCCACGTCCGTCTATGAAGCCAGCACGCGCTCAATCGTGGCGGACTCCGTCCTCAGCAACAGCAACAGCTCCTACCTGGGACGCATGACCGACCCCGAAACCCACCAGCAAATCAACGCGGAATTCCTGGCGCAGTTCAGCACGCTGGAAGACTATGAGTTCCCCGACTATGACCTGATGGTGAAAAACGGGCAGGGGGAAATCGAGGCCGACTCCATCGAGATACGGCTGTATTACGAAAAGTATTACGGCGACGACAACAATCCGATGAAAATGGAAGTCTACGAGCTGGACACGACCCACGTCATCCGCGAGGACACCACCTACTACAGCAATGCCGACCTCGCGCAATACATCAACCCCCAGGCCGCAGGACCGCTGGTGCGGAAGATTATCACGGCAAAGGATTTCACGCTGTCGGACGACGAGCTGGAAAGCGACTCCTATACGCCGAACATACGCATCGTGCTCCCCAAGGAATACGGAACGTTCATCATCCGGAAATACTACGAGAACAAGGACTTCTTCAAGAACTCATACAACTTCATACGCCACGTGTGTCCGGGATTCTATTTCAGGACGGCTGACGGGGACGGCACCATGCTCAAGATGAGGGTCGGCGCCATGAACCTCTTCTTCCGCTACAAGGACCCGGAAAAAGACACGGTCTATGTCGGAATGAGCCGGTTCGCCGCCACGCCCGAGGTGTTGCAGAACACCCATATCGAGAACGGGAACCTGCAGGAGTTCGTGGACCGCAACCCCCAATGCACCTACCTGAAGACCCCGGCGGGCATCTTCACGGAAATGACACTCCCCGTGGACGACATCTACGAAGGACACCAGAACGACAGCATCAACCAGGCGCAGTTCACCCTGTACCGATACAACGCCACCCATCCCGAGAGCGGATTCGAGACTCCGCAAACCCTGCTGCTGGTGCGCAAGCAGGACATGTACTCGTTCTTCGAGGAAGGGAACGTGCCGGACGAGAAGACCTCCTATATCACGTCGTTCAACAGCAGCTACAACACCTACACTTTCTCCAACATCTGCAACCTGGTGGCATACTGCCGCCGCGAGAAGAACCAGGAAGCCGCCAAGAACGGCATGTCACCCGATGAATGGGCACGGCTGAACCCAGACTGGAACAAAATCGTCCTCATCCCGGTAGAGACCAACGAAGACAACAGCAACAACATCGTGAGCGTCACGCACGACATGGGATTGGGCAACGCACGGCTGGCAGGCGGAGAAGGCCAGGCCATCCAGATGCAGATTATCTACAGCACTTTCGAGTGAAAGACGGCCATAATGAAGACGAAAGGCCGGCATCCGCTGCAGGATGCCGGCCTTTCGTCTTCATTTGCCCCTATGCTCACTGTTTCTTTGCCGCGGTCTTCCGCGTCTTCTTCGGAGCAGCCCCTTCGTCCGGGGAAAGCTTTTTCAGCCGCGCGTTCAACCGTGCGATTTCCTTGTCCTTCACCTCCAGCTCCTCGCCTTGGTTCTTGATCAGGGTCAGCAGCGAGTTCAACTCCTCATTGTCTATATCGCTCGGATACATGCTGTTCACACGGTTGATGAAATCGCCCAGAATGTTCATATAGTTGGTGAACGCATCATAAGGCGAATCGTAGATGCCGCGGTACATGTTCCAGCTGCTGGCCTTTGTGGTCATGAAGCGGAAATTGTTGCTGGCCTGCAGGTAGTCCCAGTCTTGCCTGAGCCGCCTGTCGGTGCAGATGCGCACACGGTCGGCCACGCTGTACAGCTTGTTGAAAGCCTCACGCTGCATCCCGTTGCCCAGCCAGCAGCTGATGTCGCGCTCCTCGTCCACCCACGACATGGGGTAAGCCACCTCGAGCGCGTCCACCGACGGATGCTGCGCGATGACCTCAGAAGGCGTGGAGAACGTGATGCCGCGCTGCTTGGCGCAAGCCGGCAGAGCCTTGACAAACTCCAGGATATTGGTGGAAAGCGGCTGGAACATGCCCAATGCGCACAGTTCCATAAAGATATTGATGACCTGCTCCTCCTCCGGCACAGAAGCGATCCAATCCATATAGGTGTCGGCGAACAAGGGGTACTCGCTCCACGTGGAATTGCCAAAACGCAAGGAGATGTCATCCGACAGCTTATAGTCGCGCAACAGCAACTTCAGGTTGGGGTTCTGCGCACAGTGGTATACGAAATGCGGGCTCTTCCATCCCAAGACGTGCTTGGCCCCCTCGGTCAGCACACCGTTGAATCCCATGGAAGCCACGATATTCCCGATGTCATCCGAATAAATCAACGAGGAGTTGCGGAACACCTTGGGCTGCTGGCCGAACAGCTCCTTGACCTTCCGCGCCATCCGCATCGTCTCCTCCCTGAAGCTGTCCTCGTTGGCCAAAGAGGAAAGGCCATGGGAATAAGGCTCGGCCAGGAACTCCACACACCCGGTCTCATTCAATTCCTGCAGAAGCTCGATGACCGTAGGGGCGTAGTTCTCCAACAACTCAATCGCGCATCCGGAAATGGAGAACGCCACCTTGAAGAATCCGGGGTTGTCCTTGGCCATCTGGAGCAAGGTCTGCAAGGCCGGAATGTAGGACTGCTCCGCCGTCGCGGTGATGCTCTGCTCGTTCTCGTAGTCGTCGTAGTAGTAATGGTCCGTACCGATGTCAAAGAAGCGGTAACGTTTCAAATGTATATTTTGATGAATCTCAAAATAAAGGCAAATCGTTTTCATGTCTTAGGATTTTAGATTATTTACATTTTTGAATGGTCTCATCATAAAGCTTGCGGATGCGGTGTCCCACCTTCTCCCACGTGATGCCGTCCACTTCCTTCTTGCCTTCCACCTGAAGGTAGTCGTGCAGCGAAGGATACATGCACAAGGCATACATGGCATCCGCCATGGCATCAATGTCCCAATAGTCCACCTTGATGCAATGCGTCAGGATCTCGGCACACCCGGACTGCTTGCTGATAATGGAAGGCACCCCGCTCTGCATGGCCTCCAACGGAGAGATGCCGAACGGCTCGGACACGGAAGGCATCACATAGACATCGCTGTCGCGGAAACACTCAAACACTTGCTTGCCCTTCATGAATCCCGGGAAGTGGCAACGGTCCGCAATGCCGTAAGCCGCCGCCATCTCAATCATGGAGTTCATCATGTCGCCGCTTCCGGCAAAGCAGAAACGCACGTTGCGCGTGCGGTCCAGCACCCTCTTGGCTGCCTCGATGAAATATTCCGGACCTTTCTGCATCGTGATGCGCCCCAAGAAAGTCACGACTTTTTCCTTGCGCTCGGCACTCGGCTTCCGCTGGTCCACAATTTCCTGCAGCTCGGGAGCCAAGGGATAGACCGCGTTGTGCATGGCAAAGCACTTGGCCGGATCCTGGTGATAGTGGTTGATGACCGTCTGGCGGGTCAGCTCGCTCACACACATGATGCAGTCCGCATGGTCCATTCCATTCTTCTCTATGCCGTACACCGTGGGGTTCACATTGCCGCGGCTGCGGTCGAAATCCGTGGCATGCACATGAATCACCAGAGGCTTCCCGCTCACCTGCTTGGCATGGATGCCGGCCGGATAAGTGAGCCAGTCGTGGGCATGGATGATGTCGAACTGCTGCTGGCGGGCCACCACGCCTGCCACGATGGAATAATTGTTGATTTCCTCATGCAGGTTGGACGGATAGCCGCCCGCGAACTCCATACATCCCAAGTCGTTCACATACATATAGGAAAAGTCGGCATAGATATGGTCGCGGAGGTCATAATACAACTGCGGGTCCATATAATGGCCTACCCGGCCTTTCACATAATCCCAATTCACGTCGCGCCACACGATGGGCACACTGTTCATGCTGATCAAGTTCAAAAAGCTGGTATCCTCATCGCCCCAAAGCTTCGGGACACAGAAGGTGATTTCCATATCGGACTGCATGGAAAGCCCGTTCGTCATACCGTAACTGGCGGTACCAAGTCCTCCGCTGATATGAGGAGGAAACTCCCAGCCAAACATTAACACTTTCATATTCCGCTCCTCCTATCTTAACTTATATACTTTTCAACCAATTTCACGACCCGAAGAATTTCCGCCACGTTCATGGCAAAGGATATCGCCCCACGCCCGTGGAACGGAGGATTGCCGTCGAAGAGTTCCGGCAGAGTCCCCAGGCAATGGTAGAACATCTCTTCCTCGAAACCGACCAGCACACGCTCCACGAAACTTACGCGGCTGTTCTTGTACAGTTTCAGGCACGCTTCCATGTAGAAGCCCGACAGCCACGGCCACGCCGTACCTTGATGGTAGGCATAATCCCGCTGCACCTGCGGACCCACGTACATCGGATTGTATCCGCCGCTCTTCGGACTCAGCGTACGAAGCCCCTTCGGGGTCAGCAGCTCTTTCGTGCAAAGGTCGAATATCGCCTTCCTCTCCGGAAGAGTCAGCGGGGAGAAATCCAACGCCACGGCGAATATCATGTTCGGCCGGACGCTCCAGTCCGGATGGTCGTCGTTCTCGTCCACGTAATCGAACAGATAGCCGTATGGGTTCAGGAAGACGTCCTTGAATGACACGCCCACCTGTTCCGCCATGCCGGCATACTTCGCCCGCTCTTCCTCCAGTCCGGCCTGCCCGCATATTTCCTCGCTGAACTTCAGCGCATTATACCACAACGCATTGAATTCCACGATATAGCCGCTTCTCGGCACAATCGGACGCCCGTTGGCGGTAGAGTTCATCCAAGTAACGGCCTTGTCCTTGCCCTTGGCGTAAAGCAATCCATTCTCGCGGACCTTCAGGTTTGGATGGGAACTTGAACTGATAAACTCCATAATGGCTTTGGCCAAGGGGCCGTACTTCTCCACGCATTTCTCCCAAGAGACAATCTTGGCATACTGCTGGATGCACCACATGGCCCACAAGAGGATGTCCGGATGCTCAATCTCATAAATCTTGACCGTCAGCGGCTCGCCCGCCATAAACTCGCGCAAGCCCTTTTCCACGGTCTTCATGCACATCTCGTATTGCTCCACCTCGTCGTTCACCAGCGTCAGCCCCGGCAGGGAGATGAGCATGTCGCGCGCCCGGCACTTGAACCAAGGATAGCCGGCCAGGATATAATTCTCGCCGTCCACATGGTAATAGAACTGATGCGCCGAGTTCACCAGGCAATGGTAGAAATTGTCGCGTGGCGTACGGATGTTCACCTCAAAGTCTGCGATTTGTTTCAGCTGGCTGGTCTTAATCTCGGAAAGGCCGGCGGAGAACACGATGCTCTCCCCCATTTTGATTTTCATCTCAAAATATCCGGGGACATACAAGTCCTCCGTAAACGCATATCCCCTCTCCAGTTCTTTCGGATACTCCACGCCCCGATACCAGTCCGGTTGGAAGACAAAATCATTCTTCTTGTTCAGCTGCATGTACAATTCGGGGAAGCCGTCGTACATGCACGTCTTGATGCCGTTGGAGACTTCCCGGTAACTCTTGTTCACCCGGGAATTCTCATGCGTGTACTCCCTCACACTCCGGAACGCCAGGAAGGGACGGAGCTTCAACGTGGTCTCCGAATGGGCATCGAGAAGCGTGTAGCGGATGATGATACGGTTCTCGTAATGCTGGAACACCTTTTCCTTCTTCAGCACCACGCCCCCGACCCTATATATGGTGGTGGGAACCTGGTCGCAGTTGAACTCGCGGATGTACTTGTGTCCGTTAGGACTGAAGTTGTTGCCTTGGTATTTATGAAGCCCCAAGTTAAACTCGGCCCCGTGTTGCACCACCGTTTCATCCAGAGACGACAACAACACATAATTCTCATCCCCCAGCTCCGGAATCGGCACTACCAGCAAACCGTGGTATTTCCTCGTGTTGCAGTCCACAATCGTGGAACATGAGTAAGCACCCGACCGGTTCGATCTCAGAATCTCCTTAGGTAATGATTCTTCCAGGTTGGTCATTAAAGTCTTATCAAAATGAATGTAACTCATAGCCTAGAATTTATATAATAAGGTTTTTCATGTCATCGTATATTTTGTCTCCGTTTTATGAACCCAAAAATACTATTTTTCCGGCTATCTGCGAAATTTTGCACGCGCATATTTTTAAGATTTCATAAAAACATGCTGTATAACATATTTTGTGTTCCGCACGTTTTACGAATCTATCAAGTTTTATTAATTTTGTACACGAAATACCAATTGCATTGAATTTAATTATAGCTTTGAATTGATTTATGGTCAGGAAAGAAATGGGCAAAGAGGAAGTCCTCGAGAAGATTTCCGATTTATGCAACCCGCTCACCCAGGAACAGCGCGACTTCCTCACGGAAAACCTCACGGTATATACTTACAGGAAAAACGAGGCCATTTACAGCGAGGGGGAGTTTCCCACCCAGTTCATGTGCCTCCTGTCGGGCAAAGTGAAAATATTCAAGAACGGCGTGAGCGGACGCAACCAAATCATCCGCGTCATCAAGCCGGTGGAATATTTCGCCTACCGTGCCTATTTCGCACATCAGGAATACCTGACTGCGGCAGCGGCCTTCGAGACCTCGACCATCGCCCAGATTCCCATCACGACCATCACCCACTTAATCACCGAGAACAATGCATTGGCCTGCTTTTTCATCAAACAACTTTCCATTGACTTGGGCATCGCGGACGAACGCACTGTCAACCTGACCCAGAAACACATCCGCGGGCGGCTGGCCGAGTCACTGCTCTTCCTGAAAGAAAGCTACGGGCTGGAAGAGGACGGATGCACCCTGAGCATCTACCTCTCCAGGGAAGACCTGGCCAACCTGTCCAACATGACCACGTCCAACGCCATCCGCACGCTGACCAACTTCGCGGCCGAGAAAATCATCGCCATCGACGGGCGGAAAATCAAAATCATCTCAGAGGAAAAGCTGGAAAAAATCTCCAGAATAGGATAAGCGTAAGCCCATCAACTTGGAATGATGAAGTTCATCCATTCCTGATGGATGCCGACGCGCATGGGGGCCTCCCCCTCTTCCCACACCGCCCCGTCAAGGCTGACCATCGCCTTGCCGTCGTCCAGGAAATCCACCCGCCGGGTGCGGTACGACTTCACTGCCTTATGGTTCAGGAAGCGCCCGCGGAAAAGCATCCACAAGGCCTCCACCATCTGCCGCATCTCCGGATGGGACACCACGGACACATCCAACAATCCGTTATAAGGCACCCCGCTCGGGGTCTGCCCGTAACCGCGGGCGCTGCCCACGCACACCGTCATGACCCGCTTGTCTATCTCATCCAAATTGACCTTCAGGTGCATCTTGAATTCCATCCGTTGGAACAACAGCAGGAACATCGAAGCCAAATGGGACAAAGTGAGCATCCCCCAGAACCGGCGGGTCTTGTGCTTGATGTTCATGATATTCGCCACCAGCCCCACATTCACACAGTTCAGGAAAAAGCGCGGACGGTCCTCGCCCAGCTTCTCCGAGACGCAATATCCCACATCCACCTTGCGGACCCGCCCTTTCACCAGCCAGTCAATCGTCTGCTTGTAGTCATCTTCCTCAAATCCCCAAAAATGTGCGAAATCATTGCCCCATCCGTTGGGTATCACCCCCAGCGACACCCTGCGGCGCACCTCGTCGCCCTGTGACAATATACCGTTCAGGGCCCGGTTCAACGCGGCGTCTCCTCCCACGATGATGATGGTAGTATAACCGTTGGAGGCGAGCATGGCGGCCAGACGCTCCACCGACTTCGGCCCTTCGCTTTGGACAAAATCATACAGCACCCCTTTCTCTCCCAAGTAAGAACGTATCGCTTCCCACTCCTTATGTATGTGACGCACACCTTCTTTCGGGCAATAAATGATGCCCCATCGTGATGGTTCCATAATCCGTTTCGCTAATTAAACGCACAAATATACACAAAACAATCCATTCTGTGCAGGAATCGGCCACTAAATATCTTCTTCATACAAAAATGGGGCAGTAGAAATTCAGTGGGGATTTATTTTCCAAAATCCCTAATAATTCCGACCTTTGCCTTATGGAAAAGGA
>CALUIS010000022.1 GCA_944320765.1 uncultured Paraprevotella sp. | reverse complement strand
AATAGCCGCTGTTGGGCGTGGCGGCGAGGACGTAAGTCTGGCGTGCGGCCTCCAACGCGGCCATGGCGGCATCGATGGTCTCCGTGTCTGTCGCGCCGTTTACGGTCGATTGGGCCGTGCTGATGGCCGTGGAATATATGGTGCTGACTTCGGAATCAGCCGTGGAGTTGTTCAGGATGGCTTCATAAGCGGGGATTTCCGCCAAGGCTTTGTCCTTTGTCTGGGTCAGCTCTATATTGTCTAAGTTTGCTTTGGGGATACTGTAGAGTGTGAAGTAGCCTCTCTCGCCCGTTGGTTTGTTTGCGGCGGTTTTTTGTCCGTCTGAGAATTTGTTTGCATCCCACGGTCCGATGTATTGGCCTGCATTGACTACGCTTTCAAAAGTCCAGCTGTTGTCCGCGTAGGCGAAAGTGAAACTGGTGTTGTCGTTAGGAGTGGTGGATGTTTTCAGGAAGAAGTTCCATCCCGCACTCTGTTCTGTTTCCATCAGATAGGTCGGTTCTGCCGCGCAACGGAAAGAATAGCTGTTTTCTTTCGTGCCTTTCTCTATGGTCCAAACCATATTGCGGTTTGTTGCTGGGTCGGCGGACGTTCTGTAATACCAGGTGTTGTTTTCCAGCGCCACCATCAGGTCACGACGATTGTCCTTGATGATGAAGTAATAGTTGGCCAAATCGTTGTCTACCGGCATCTGGGTGACTTCGGTATATTGGGTTTGCAGGGCTTTTTTCGGAATGCTATAGAGAACGAAGTAGCCTCTATCGTCCGTTGATTTGTTTGCGGCTGTGTTTGCTCCGTCGGTGAAATCTTTCTCATTCCACGGTCCGATGTATTCGCCAGAATTAACCACGCTTTCAAAAGTCCAGCTGTCTTCCGCGTAGGCGAAAGTGAAACTTGTGTTGTCGTTAGGAGTGGTGGATGTTTTCAGGAAGAAGTTCCATCCCGCGCGTTGTTCTGTCTCTATCAGGTATTCAGATTCTTTCACGCTGCGGAAAGAATAGCTGTTTTCTTTTGTGCCCTTTTCGATGGTCCAGAGTTTGTCTGCATTCAAGTCTAATGCCGGTTCCACGGATTTCCGATAGTACCATTTTTTGTTTCCATCGTTTTCCAAGGAAATCATCAGGTCGTTGTTCTTGTCCACGATGACAAAGTAATAATCGTCCAAGTTCTCGTCTGCGGGCATCTGCGTGATTTTGGTGTAGCCCTTCTCCGCTGTCAGGAGGTCGGTGTCGGCCTGCGCCTGAGGCGCGAAGCCCACGGCGGCCATCAACAAGGCCGCGATTTTCAGTACACGTTTTTTCATTTGATTTAGAATTTTAGTAAATTATAAAAGCTGTGTCAGTTTTTTCAATAGGTTGATTGCCCTGTGTTTTGCATGACTTCACGGTTGGTCTCTTGGGGAGAGAGCGACGATGTGAGCTAACATGTTGATTTATTGCGCGAAAATTCGGAATTTCTGTTTGAAAAACAAAACTTGATTGACAAACAAATAAACAAAAAGAAAAAGACTGTGAGATTTTTTTGTCTGAATTTGTTGCATTATTCGTTGTAAATCCATATATTTGCAGCGATTAACCTATCATTCATGTCCTAACTCGTCGCTCTCTCCCCAAGAGAGGAGACAAATTTTAAGTATCGCATTTTTTTTGATGGGCGTAATTGCCGCTGTCATTTTGTCAATCTGTCAAAAGCGGGGGCGCAGGAATCGCGCGGACGGACACAGGGGCGGGGACGGACGGAAACGGGCGATTCTCGCAGCGTGGCGGGAATGCAGGATGGCACGGATTTCCGCTTTTTGCTTCCGTCCTGCCGCGGCGTGAGGGGGCTTGTGCGGACGACCTGCGGGGGCGCGTCAGCCGGAAAGGGGAATGGGGGACAAAAGGTCAGCCGGATTTTGTACGGGCGAAGGCTCCAATTAGACGGAAAATGCGGGCCGAAGCCCCGGTTTCAAGCGTTTTCCAGCCTCCTGAAAATTTCTTTGCGGCAAGAAATTTCCGTCTTTGCGGCAAGAAGAAAGTTTCTTTCAGCAAAGAATTTGCATTTTTGCCGCACAAAAGTCGTCTTCCGGCCCGGGAAATGCGCGATAGGAGCATTTCCCGGGCCTTCTTTTTAACAATTCACGGTTTTTTGCGTCCCTTTTCCGCCTTTATGGAAGAGCGGGAATCCGGGACTTGCTTTCTTTTTGCAAGGATTCCGCACGATTCAGTGACATTCCGGCAGCGTGTGCGTCCTCAGAACGGGAAGAGCAGCGGCAGCACGAAAACCATGACCACGCCCATGATGATTTGCAGGGGGAGGCCCACCTTCACGTAGTCCATGAACGTGTAGTGGCCGGCGGACATGACCAGCGCGTTGGGCGGCGTGGAGAAGGGCGAGGCGAAGCACATGCTGGCCCCTACGGTGACGGCGAAGAGGAAAGGCACGGGGCTGACGCCGATCTGCTGCGCGCTGTGCAGGGCGATGGGGGCCAGCAGCACGGCGGTGGCGGTGTTGCTGATGAACATGGTCATCAGCGAGGTGGTGAAGTAGATGCCGGCCATGAGGGCCAGCGGGCCGTAGGCGCCCAGTCCGGAGACGAGGCTGTTGGAGATGAACTCCGCCCCGCCCGTCTTTTCCAGGGCGAGCGACATGGGCAGCATGGCGGCGATGAGCACCACGCTCTCCCAGTTGATGGTCTTGTAGGCCGCCTCCACGTTGCGGAAGCACCCGGTCAGCACCATCAGCAGGCCGGCAATCATGACGGCCGTGACGGGGGCCACGGGGATGAAGTCGAACACCATCATGGCCACCATGAGCACCATGATGGCGGCGGCCAGCGGGGCCTTGTAGTCCAGCGTCACCTTGGCCGCCTCGCTGAGCGGCTCGCCCAGCACGACCCAGTCCTCGTCCTCGCGGCTCACCCGCGAGATGTCGTTCCACGTGCCTTGTATGAGGAGTACGTCGCCGGCGTGGATCTGCACATTGCCCAGGTCCTGCAGCAGGTATTCCTTCTTGCGGCGGATGCCCAGCACGTTGACGTTGAACTTGTCGCGGAATCCGGTTTCCTTGACCGTGCGGTTCACGATGCGGGAGGCCGGCATGATCAGGATTTCCGCGATGCCGATGTCGTAGAAGTCGAGCGTCCCGGCGCCGTGGGTCTCCTCGGAGGCGTGGCTGTCCATCAGTTCCAGCCGGTAGTCCCGTGCCAGGGCGTCGATTTGGCCGAAGTCCCCCTTGACATACAGGATGTCTTCCGCCTGCAGCACCGTGTTCGGTTCGGCCAGCTTCTGGGTGATGGTTTTCAGGAAGCGGTGCTGCGATGTCTCTCCCCGTCTCACTTCCAGCACGTTCAGCCCATACTTGCGGCGGAGGTCCGCCTCGATGACGGTCTGTCCCTTCAGGGCGGACCCGGCGGGGATTTTCAGGCGGAAAAGGTTGTCGGAGAGGCCGTATTCCTGGACCAGCTCCTTGAGCGACTTTCCGTGCTGTTGCCCGGCGGCCTCCCCCTTGCCGCGCTTGGAGAGGAACATCTTGCTGAGCGGCAGCAGCACGAGCGTGCCTACGGCCACGCAGACGAGGCCCACGGGCAGGAACGAGAAGAACGAGAGGGCGGGGTGGCCCGCTTCGGTCAGCGTGTTCTGTATGACGAGGTTGGGGGGCGTTCCGATGAGGGTCATCATGCCGCCCATGCTGCTGGCGAAGGCCAGGGGCATGAGCAGGCGGCTGGCGTTCATGCGTGGGTTGGAGGCCGCCATGCTGACCACGATGGGGAGCATCAGGGCCACGGTGCCCGTGTTGCTCACGAATGCCCCGATGGCGGAGGTCACGACCATGATGAGCAGGAAAAGGCGCAGCTCGCTGTCGCCGGCCAGCTTCAGGATGCGCGAGCTGATCATCTTGGCCAGTCCCGTCTGGAAGATGGCCCCGCCCACGACGAACAGGCCTATCATCATGATGACCACGGAGTTGGAGAAGCCCGAGAGGGCTTCCTCCGGCGTGAGGATGTGGAAGACGAGCAGGGCGACGAGGGCGCACAAGGCCACGATGTCGGAGCGGATTCTTCCGCTGACGAAGAAGATGGCGGCCAGCACAAGGATGCAGATGGTGGTCAGCATGGCGGGATGGGGTTAGAATTTGTCGTTTTTTTGTCGGGACAAAGATACGGCTTTTCTTCCGGAAGCCGCCGCGTTCCCGCCGCTTTTTAGGCATTCTTTAGAAAAGGCGGGAGGGAAAGGACAGTTTTATTTCCGTTTGGGCTGTGCGGGGCGGTTGCTGAACTTGCGCAGGATGCGGCGGTGGAACTTGTCCTCGGCCTGCATGGCCGCGTGTACTTTCCGGGCCGGGACGGCCTTGCACATCTTCTTGTAGTATTCCTCCTCCGTCTCGGCGGACTCCACCTTCAGCTTGTTGATTTCCTTGATGAGGTTGTAGTAGTCCTTGTCCGTGGAGCCGGCGGGCAGGGCCTGCCGCTTCAGGTTCCTTATCTGCCAGTTGATGCCGCGCTGCTTGTCGTGCAGCTCGTGGAAGATGGGGAAGAAGGCGGTGGCCTCCGTGGGGGTCAGGCAGGCCTCGCGCACGATGAAGCTCTCCAGCCGCTTGATGAAGTCCTGGGGGGAGAATTGCTTCTGGGGCTGTTGGGCGCGGAGCGGGAAGGCCAGCAGGGCGGTGAGGCCCAGCAGTAAAACTATTCTTTTGTTCATGGGCTTATGGTCTTTTTGGGGTTAGTACGCGTCTGTCAGGTAGAGGGCGATTTCGTGGTTGCTGACCATGGCATAGTCGAGCACGTCGTCCATGTAGGCGTCTTCGGCTTCCGTGGCGGAGAGGCTTTGTGCCATGGGGGCGGCCTGCGGCGCGCGGTTGTGCCGGAGGTGGTAGCCGCCGAGGAACATGGCCCCGCACAGCACGGCGGCAGCGGCATACCATGCGGCAAGCGTCCGCCGCGGGCGGCGGAGGGGGGTGGCGGAGGCCGGCCCCTCGGCCTTTTCCGGCAGCCTGGCCATCAGGTCGGAGGTGAAATGCTCGAAGTAGCCTTCCGGCACCCTGAAGGGATTGCCGGCACCGCATTTTTTCCGGATGATATCTTCTTCTTTCATCATGGTGTCTCCTTTCCTTTTATATATAGGATGGTTGTTCTTCCAGAAGGTTTAATCGTGCGCGTCGAAAAAGTCGCATATCTTTTTGACCGCGTGGTGGTAGGACGCCTTCAGGGCGCCCACGCTGGTGTCCAGCACGGCGCTCATCTCCTCGTACTTCATCTCCTCGTAGTACTTGAGCTGGAAGACCATGCGCTGCTTGTCCGGCAGGCTGGCGACGGCCTCTTGCAGGAGAAGCTCCGTCTCGTCCCCGTCGAAATAGGGGTCGGCGGCGAGGCGGGCCGTCACGGCTTGCGGGGCTTCGTCGATGCCGGTCGTGGCTTTCCGCCGTTGCAGGAAATTGAGGGCCTCGTTGGCCGCGATGCGGTAGAGCCACGTGCCGACGCGGGAGTCGCCCCGGAAGGAGTCCAGTCCGCTCCATGCCTTGACGAACGTGTTCTGCAGGATGTCGTTCGTGTCGTCGTGGTCGTACACCATGCGCCGTATCTGGCGGTACAGCCGGGGGCCGTACCGGCGCACCAGTTCCTCGAACGCCTGGCGTTGGTGTTCCGGCCGGCCGAGCCGGCTGACGAGTGACAGTTCCTCTGTGGGGTTCATATTGTGTGATGGTTCTGGATATGGGACATCTGCGGGGCGGAAAGGTTTAAAGCCCTTCCAGGTTTTTGAGCAGGACCTCGTCGTAGCCGTAGGGGTCGGGGTATTCTTCCCAAGAGTCCCCGGACAGGGGGTAGAGGGTGTAATATTCGATGAAGAGGGGAACCGGAGGCTTGAAGCGCTGCACGCCGGTCTTGACGGGCTGCGGCCCGCCGTCCGGCGTTTCCGGGCGGGTGCCGTCCAGGCGGGGCAGGCCGATGGCTTCCCTGATCCGGTCGACGGTGCGGTCGTCCGGGTCGTCCAGCAGGAAAACGGCCAGTTCCAGCGGTTTCTCCACGCGGATGCAGCCGTGGCTGATGGCCCTGTCACGGCGTTGGAAGGCCCGTTTGTTGTTCGTGTCGTGCAGGAAGATGGAGAAGTCGTTGGGAAACCGGAAGATCAGCCGTCCCAGCGAGTTCCCGTCCCCGTTGTCCTGCCGCACCCGGTAGTTGCCGCTGGTCAGCATGGCTGCCGTGACTTTGGCGGGAGGCAGCTCTTCTCCCGTCTCTTTGTCGAGGATGCGGTAGCGGTTCCGGGAGAAGTAGGCTTCGTCCCCGGCATGGCGTGGCGCGATTTCCCGCTTCACGATGCTGTAGGGAATGTTCCAGTAGGGGTTCATGTCCACCCGTTCGATCTGGCTGTGCAGCATCGGTGTCTTTTGCCCCGGGCTTCCGATGCAGATTTTCATGTCCAGTGCCAGCCCTTCTTTTTCGTCCACGGCCCGCAGGCAGGCGCCGGCCAGGTTGACCCAGACGTATTTGCCCTCCGGGCGTGGCGTCCGCCAGCGGCACCGTTCGATGTTGGCCGCGGCCTTGCGGCGGCGTTCCGGGCTTTGGGCCTGGCGGTAGGCGCGGACGAAACTGTGGTAGAGCGCGTTGTCGGGATGCAGGGATTGCAGGAAGCGTCCCATGTCGCCGTCTTTTTGTGCGGCGAGGACTTGGTGGAAGAAGGCCTTGTCGGCGTGTTCTGTCCGGATGGCGTACAGTTGCCGGAAAGGTGCGTTTTCCGTGGTGTCGGTCTTTTCCAGGCGGTTGAGCGCCGTTTCCGGCCTGACGTACCCGAAGCGTTGCCCGCAGGCGTATCTCGCGAGGGCTTGCGTGAGCAGGTATTCCGTTTCCCCGTAGACGGTGTTGATGTCGTGCCTTTTGTCGAAGTCCAGCGTCCGTATGCGCGCCAGGTTTTCCTGGATTTCAGCGATGTGGAACGCGGATTCCGGGATTCCGGCCTGGACCTCCTGCCTGAGGCGGCCCAACAGCGTGTCTGCCCTTTCGTCGATTCCCGAGCGGGTGATCCATAGGAAAGGGGCGTGGGAGGCGTAGTAATCGCGCACATAGGAGTCGGCGTACATCCGCGGGCGGCGTGTACGCGACTGTTCGATGGCTTCCCGTATTTTCCGGCTGGAAAGGCTGTATTCTTTGCGGTTCCAGCCTGCCAGGTCTTCCATCCGGATATGGACGTTGTCGTTCGTTTTCTTCTCGTGGCATGCGACCAGGCTTGCCCCGCAAAAAAGGAGGGGGAAGAAAAGCCGGAGAAATTTCATGGGGAGGTTCAGCGGATGGAAATCTTGCGTACGACCTTGCCGATTTTCAGGATGTAGCAACCTTTCTTCAGGGAGAGGTTGACCGTTTTCTCATTGCTGTCGATGCGGATGGCGGCCACTTTGGCACCGGTCAGTGAGAAAACTTCCAGCGTGCTTCCGTTGGCGTTGCGGACGGAGAGGGTGGAGCCATTGACTACTATGGACGCGGCCGCGAGTTCCGTGGCCGGGCCTTCATTTTCTTCCTGTACCCGGCACGTCCCCGACGAGGTCAGGGCGAAAGCCGCCAGAATCAGAAGAAGTGTCTTTTTCATCATTGTCCCATTTCCGTTAGTTCATGGCAAATGTAGGTATTCCTAACGGAAAAAACAAATTTTATTGTGTGAAAAAAGTCTTTTTCCCGGGTTAAATTTTGATGAGGAGGTTTTCCCGCGCCAGCATGGTGTGTCCGAACACGCTTTGCGCCTCTTTCAGCAGGAGGCTCTCGTTCTCGTACCGGGCGGAGAAGTGGCCGATGCAGAGGCGTTTCACTTGGCTGTCCCGCGCCAGGGTGGCGGCTTGCAGGGCGGTGGTGTGGAACGTTTCCCGTGCGCGGGCCAGGTCTTCGTGCAGGAAGGTGGCCTCGTGGAAGAGGAGGTCCGCGCCTTGGAGGTATGGGCCGAGGCCGGGCAGGTAGCAGGTGTCGGAACAGTAGGCGTAGCTTCGCGGAGGGTCGGCCGGGGTGGTCAGCCAACCGTGGGGGACGGTCTTCCCGTCTTCCGTCACCCAGTCTTTCCCGTTCTTGATGTTGTTGATTTCGCAGACGGGGATATGGTAGAAGTCGATCATGTCCCGCCGGATGTGGGGCAGGGTGGGCTTTTCCTTGAAGAGGAAGCCGCTACATTCCGTGCGGTGGCACAGGGGGAGGGAGTAGACCGAGACGGAGCGGTCCTCGTGTATCAGGCCGTAGCGGGTGGTGTCCACGGGGCAGAACTCCACCGTGAAGTCCAGCCCCTTGCAGAAGAAGTCCAGCATGGACCGGAGCATGGGGCCGAAAGCCGACGGGGCGTGGACGAAGAGGGGGGCCGTGCGTCCCAGCAGCCCGAAAGTGGAAATCAGGCCGATGAGGCCGAAACAGTGGTCGCCATGGAGGTGGGAGATGAACACATGGTTGAGGTGGGTGAATTTGAGCCGGGAACGCCGCATCTGCAGCTGTGCGCCTTCCCCGCAGTCTATCATATACAGCTTCTCGCGTATGTTGAGGACTTGCGAGGAGGCGAAATGCCTCGTGGTGGGGAGCGCGGAGCCGCATCCCAGAATGGTCAGTTCAAACTTTTCCATGGCATGAGAATCTATAACCGATGTTGCAAAAGTACAAAAAAAAGAGCGATGATGTTTTCTCACCGCTCTTTTTTTGGATTTATGGAAACAATTATTTGTTCTCGTCCTTTTCCATCTGGGCCTTCAAGGCAGCCAGGGCGTCAATGTCTCCCAGCGTGGTGGAAGCAGCCTGGTTCTGGATGGCAGGGATGTCTTCCTTCTTGGAGCTCTTCTTGGCGGCGTTGCTTGCCTTTTTGGCTTCCTTGGCCTCGGCACGCTGTGCGTCTTCGTAGATGCGGCTGTGGGACAAGATGATGCGCTTGCTTTCCTTGTTGAACTCGATGACCTTGAACTGCAGCTTCTCGTTCAGCTGGGCCTGGCTGCCGTCTTCCTTCACCAAGTGCTTCGGAGTGGCAAAGCCTTCCACGCCGTATTCCAATTGGATGACGGCACCCTTGTCCAGCATCTCCACAATCGTTCCCTCATGCACGGAACCTACGGTGAAGACCGTCTCGAACACATCCCAGGGATTCTCCTCGAGCTGTTTGTGGCCCAGGCTCAGGCGACGGTTCTCCTTGTCGATTTCCAGCACCTGGACCTCGATTTCCGCACCAATCTGCGTGAACTCGGAGGGGTGCTTGATTTTCTTCGTCCAAGACAGGTCGGAAATGTGGATCAGGCCGTCCACGCCTTCTTCGATTTCCACGAATACGCCGAAGTTCGTGAAGTTGCGGACCTTGGCCATGTGGCGTGAACCTACGGGGTACTTCACTTCGATGTCCTCCCATGGATCCGGCTTCAGCTGCTTGATGCCCAAGGACATCTTGCGCTCTTCGCGGTCGAGGGTCAGGATGACTGCCTCCACTTCGTCGCCCACCTTCATGAAGTCCTGTGCGGAGCGCAGGTGCTGGCTCCAGGACATTTCCGAAACGTGAATCAAGCCTTCCACGCCCGGTGCAATCTCGATGAATGCGCCGTAGTCGGCCATCACCACAACCTTGCCCTTCACCTTGTCGCCTACCTTCAGGTTGGGGTCCAAGGCATCCCAAGGATGCGGGGTGAGCTGCTTCAGGCCCAGGGCGATGCGCTTCTTCTCATCGTCGAAGTCGAGGATGACCACATTGATTTTCTGGTCGAGCTGCACGACTTCCTTCGGATCGCTGACGCGGCCCCAGGACAAGTCGGTGATATGGATCAGACCGTCTACGCCGCCCAAGTCGACGAACACGCCGTAGGAAGTGATGTTCTTGACCGTACCTTCCAACACCTGCCCTTTCTCGAGCTTGCTGATGATTTCCTTCTTCTGCTGCTCCAGCTCGGCCTCGATGAGTGCCTTGTGCGAAACCACGACGTTCTTGAACTCCTGGTTGATTTTCACGACCTTGAATTCCATCGTCTTGCCTACGAACACGTCGTAGTCGCGGATGGGCTTCACGTCGATTTGCGAACCCGGCAAGAAGGCCTCGATGCCGAACACGTCCACAATCATACCGCCTTTCGTGCGGCACTTGATATATCCCTTGATGATCTCATCGTTCTCGAGCGCCTGGTTCACGCGGTCCCAAGAGCGGGTGGCGCGGGCTTTCTTGTGGGAGAGGATGAGCTGTCCTTTCTTGTCTTCCTGGTTTTCGATGTAAACTTCCACCGTGTCGCCGACTTTCAGGTCGGGGTTGTAGCGGAACTCGCTCATCGGGATGATGCCGTCGGACTTGAAGCCGATGTTGACCACCACCTCGCGCTTGTTCATCGCGATGACCGTGCCGTCCACCACCTCGTGGTCGTTCACTTTGTTCAAAGAGCCTTCGTAGGCCTTTTCCTGAGCCTCGTGGCTCTCCTGAGTCTGGGACTCTCCGTTCTCGTAGGCGCTCCAGTCGAAGTCTGCCAACGGTTCTACGTTCTTTAAATCTGCCATTGAGTTAAATTGATAATAGTAAAACTAATAACGTTAGACATTATGTTGTCATAATCGGCTGCAAAGATACGACAAAATGTGTTACGCCGCAATTAAAACGGTAAGAAAATGAGCGGATTTCTGTTTTTCGTTTGGCCGGCCCGTGGGCGAAGAGGCCTGCGGCGTACCGTCCGGGAGGGGCGTACGCCTTGCCGGGCGGCGGTGTTGACACACGTTTGCAACTTCATGCCGCGCCCGGCTGGAGAATATGCCGCAAGTATTGTCCCCTTTGGGTAATTTTTCTTAATCCGCCCTGTATCTCACTTTTTTATATTATCTTTGCAACGTCAAATTTCTAATTTAACATGGGAAAAATTAATTGCATAGGTATCCTGACATCCGGCGGCGATGCGCCGGGCATGAATGCGGCCATCCGCGCCGTCACGCGTGCGGGCATTGCGGCCGGGCTGAAGGTAAAAGGGATTTACAGAGGATATGAAGGCTTGATCAATAATGAAATCAAAGACTTCACCACGGAGAATGTGAGCAATATCATCCAGCGGGGCGGGACAATCCTGAAGACGGCCCGCAGCAAGGACTTCATGACACCGGAAGGACGGAAGAAGGCCTACGACAACATGGTGGAGCAGGGCATCGATGCCCTCATCGTCATCGGCGGGAACGGTTCGCTGGCCGGCGCGCGCATATTTGCCGAGGAGTTCGACGTGCCATGCATCGGTTTGCCGGGTACGATTGACAACGACCTCAACGGCACGGATACGACCATCGGCTACGACACTACGCTGAACACCATCGTGGAGTGCGTGGACAAGATCCGCGACACGGCCACCTCGCACGAGCGCATCTTCTTCATCGAAGTGATGGGGCGCGATGCGGGCTTCCTGGCACAGAACGGCGCCATCGCCAGCGGGGCGGAGGCGGCCATCATCCCGGAGGACAGCACGAACGCCGACCAGTTGGAGCAGTTCATCAGCCGTGGCATACGCAAGAGCAAGAGTTCCAGCATGGTGATTGTCTCGGAGAGTCCGAAATGTGGTGCCATGTACTATGCGGACCGTGTGAAGAACGAGTATCCGGAGTTTGACGTGCGCGTGTCTATCCTGGGACACCTGCAGCGTGGCGGCTCGCCCAGCGCGTCCGACCGTATCCTGGCTTCCCGCCTGGGCGTGGGGGCCATCCGTGCCTTGCAGGAAGGACAGCGCAACGTGATGATCGGCATCCGTAACGACGAGGTGGTCTACGTGCCGTTCTGCAATGCCATCAAGAGCGACAAGCCCATCAAGAAGGAGCTGATCGACGTGCTGGGCATCTTGTCCATTTAAGGCGCATCCATAAGATAAGGTATATATATAATAAGGTGGAGAATGTCCGTGGGGGTCCGACGGGCTTCCTCCACCTTATTTTTGTAGGCTTGGCTCTTTGCCTTGTCTGGCAAATGGGCTATCTTTACTTCCGGTTTAAAAACAGAAAAGATGGCAAGGAGAAAGTTCTTTTGCATGTGGTTGGCCGGATGGGCCATGCTGGCTTCGGCCGCGGCGCAGGATTACAAGTTGGTGTGGAGCGACGAGTTCGACCGCGACGGCCGGCCGGACGAGAAGTATTGGAATTTTGAAGAGGGGTATGCCCGTAACGAGGAGCTGCAGTGGTATCAGCAGGACAATGCTTATTGCCGGGACGGGCTTCTGGTGATAGAAGCCCGCAAGGAACATCGGCCTAATCCGCTTTACCGGAGAGACGGGCAGGATTGGCGTACTTCGCGGCCTTATGTGGAATGCACGTCTTCCTCCTTGACTACGGCCGGAAAGTTTGAGTTCACTTATGGACGGCTGGAGGTGCGTGCCCGCATTCCGGTGGCCAAGGGGGCATGGCCCGCCATCTGGACTTTGGGAAGCAGGATGGAGTGGCCCTCGTGCGGGGAGATTGACGTGATGGAGTTTTACCGCATCCAAGGCCGTCCCGTCATTATGGCCAATGCCGCTTGGGGCACGGACAAGCGCTGGGAGGCCCGCTGGGACAGCCAGGCCACCCCATTGTCCCACTTCTTGGAGCAAAATCCGGACTGGGCCAGCGAGTTCCATGTGTGGCGGATGGACTGGACGGAGGAGGCTGTCCGCCTTTATCTGGACGATGAGTTGCTGAACGAGATTTTTCTGGCGGACACTTATAACGGCACGTGGGGTGAGGGTAAGAATCCGTTTGCGTCTTCCCATTATATCCTGTTGAATCTGGCGGTGGGCGGAATCAACGGCGGACCGGTGTCGGAAGAGGCCTGGCCTATGCGTTATGAGATTGATTATGTACGGGTTTACCAATAAACCGCATCCGTGCGTGCGGGAGGGGGTATAAAAAAAGGGTCAGCGCTCTGACCCAACCTTTGTTAACCTTAAATCTAATACTATGAAAAACACAGTGCAAAGGTAGTGCTTTTGTTTTGCGTATGCAAGAGAGGGGCGGAGAAAAAGCTCCGGATTAATTTTTTTTAATAAGATGCGGCAGGAATGGGTTGCAGGAAGGGTAAAAGAAATGCGGGCCGCTTCACAGCGGCCCGCATTCTTTAGTTTTTTAGGTATTAGTTTTGTTTAAGGTAAAAAGATTGTTTTCAGGATAACGATGCAAAGATAGCCCCATTTTGAAGGGTGTGCAAGCAAAAAAAGATGCTGTACAACATGTTTTGCAAAAAACTCGTCATTTTCTTTAAAATTCCTTTAAGTTGATGGCGGATGAGGGGGCTGTAGGTGGTATTCCAGCATGTCCGTGACGGGTTCTTTGAGTGTTTTCCCGAGATGAAGGCCGAGGCGGTTTGCCGTCTCTTCCAATTCTTCCTTAAAGATGAGTGCGATGCTTCCCACGAAATGTATGGGGAGTGATCCGGGGCGGTAAGCTACTACATTTCTTTCAAAGAAGGTATGGAAACAGTCTGTGATTATCCGATGGACGAGCGGATGATTGCGGTGTGCTTCCAGGAACGGGGTGAACGAGGCGAGGAAACGGTTGGCTTCCGGTTCGCGGTATACTTTCTGGATGATGCCGGCTTCGTCCAGTCCGCAGAAGGCGGAAAGCCCGCGGTCCAACCCTTCGTCCAGCAATCCTTTGAGCCAGTCGCCTATCAGGCGCTTCCCTAATGCCGTCCCGCTGCCTTCATCGCCCAAGATATAGCCCAGCGAGGGGACGCGCCGCACGATGTCCCGCCCGTCGTAGCGGCAAGAGTTGGACCCCGTCCCCAAGATGCATGCGATGCCGGGCCGATGCCCGCATAAGGCCCTGGCCGCGCCCAGCAAGTCCGAACGGACTTCGATGTGTGCGGCGGGAAGGACCTCGGAAAGTGCGCGTTCCATTTTTGGGCAAGTGTCGGGCAGGCAGCCGGCTCCATAATAATAGAGTGCCAGTCCGCCTTCTGAAGAGTAGCGGGCCAATTGCGGGCTTAGTTCCTTTTGCAGGATGCCTTTGAGGCATGCCTCGTCGGCCAGGGCCGGATTGAGTCCTCGCGTGCGGAAACGCAAGGGTGTCTTTTCCACGCCTGCCAGTAGCCAGTCGGTCTTGGTGGAGCCGCCGTCGGCCACCAGCACGAGATTCCCGTTTGGGTTCTTAATGTCTGCCATGCGTCTCTTTCTTTCCGAACTCAGGGTCTATCTTCAGGAGTGCGGCCACTCCGACCGTCACGAGGCAGCAGGCCATGACGATGAGGAAGAAGTTAAAATAGCCCACGGCTTCTTGTATCTCTCCGGCGACCATGCCCGGCAACATCATGGACAAGGCCATGAACGCCGTGCAAAGGGCATAGTGGGAAGTCTGTTGCTCCCCGCGGGAATAGTAGATGAGGAACAGCATGTAGGCGGTGAACCCGAATCCGTAGCCGAACTGCTCGATGAATACCAGGGCGTTGACGAGCAGGAAATCCTGGGTCTGGAAATAGCTCATGTAGACATAGACCAGGTCGGGGAGCGTGATGCTCCACACCATCGGCCACAGCCATTTCTTCAGTCCGTCCCGCGAGGCCACGATGCCTCCGATGATGCCGCCCAGCGTCAGCCCGAACACTCCCACCGTGCCCTGCACGAAGCCAATCTCCTGGGTAGAGAGACCTAATCCCCCCTCGCTCAAAGGCTTTATCATGAAGAGGTTGGAAATCTTGATGAGCAGGGCTTCCGGCAGCCGGTAGAACAGCATGAAGAGGATGGCGGGAAGAGCCTGTGGCTTCCGGAAGAAGGACCAGAAAGTGAGAAAAAAGTCTTTCAGGAGGTTCCGTGCCGACGTGGCGTGCCGCGTGTGGTCGCAAACCGGACGGGGAAGGTGGAAAAAGTGGTAGGCCGTCACTATGATGAAGAAGGCGGCGAGGGCATAGAACGTGATGCTCCATGAATAGGCGATGCGCCGGGTGAAGGTCTCCAGGGCGCCGGCCAGCATGATGAGCAGCCCGCCTCCGGCAATGGTGGCGATGCGGTAGAAGGTGCTGCGGATTCCTACGTAAAGGGTTTGTTCATGAGGGCTGAGTGCCAGCATGTAGAATCCGTCCGCCGCGATGTCGTGGGTGGCGCTGCTGAATGCCATGATCCAGAAGAACGTCAGAGTGAGGACCAGGAAGTGGGCCGAAGGCAGCGTGAAGGCCACTCCGGCGATGGCGACGGCGATGAGCAGCTCCATGGCCAGGATCCACCATCGTTTGCTTCGGGCCAGGTCGACGAACGGGCTCCACAAGGGCTTGATGGCCCAAGGCAGGTAGAGCATACTGGTGTAGAACGCGATTTCGGCGTTGGAGAGGCCCAGGCGTTCGTACATTACGGTGGAGATGGTCATGACTGCCACGTAAGGCAATGCTTCGGCGAAGTAGAGGGTGGGAATCCATTTCCACGGGTTCCTGTTGTGGCTTTCCGGTTCTTGCCGGTCAAGGGGGGCGTATGTTGTCGTTTTCATGTCGCGGCTTTATGGGTAAACGGTCCGGATGGCTGTGCCATCGTAGTAGTGCTTGAGTATCTCATCGTAAGGGTAGCCTTTGGCCCCCATCACGGCGGCCCCTATCTGGCACATGCCCACACCGTGTCCCCAGCCGGCACCGGTGAGGATGAACCTTGCGGGTATGCCGCCTCCGGCATCCTTCTTGTCCACCACAAAGGCCGAACTGAAGAGGTGGCTCCGGCTCAGCACGCGGCGTATCTCCAGCTCCTTTCCGACGACGAGGGTCTCTTTGGTCCCGATGATTTTCAGCTTGCTGAGATGTCCGCCCGGCCCGCGTTCCACCGGGACGAGGTCGATGATGGCCCCGAAGTCCATTTTCAGGTTGTCCGCCACGAGGGAGGCCAGTTCTTCTTGGGTGTATTCCACTTTCCAACGGTAGAAGTCCCGGGTCTCCCGGTCGTAGTCGTTCAGCACCTGGCGCAGGATTTCCGGATCGTCCGTATGGCAGAATGAGGGAGGGGCGCTCCGTATCCATCGCTCGGCTTCTTCTTCTTGTGTCAGGTCCGGAAGCTCCGGGCGTGTGCCGGTTTGTCTTTCCGGCACGATGTCCCGTATGCTGGCCAGGTAAGGCAGATGCTTGTCTTCCCAGCAATATTCGAATTCTTCCGTGGCCCCGCCGCAGCATTTTGAGAAGCGGGCATCGCAAATTTCCTCTCCGTACATGAGAATTTGGCCGCGTGTGGCCTTGACGGCTTCCACCACATTCTCGTTGCAGGCCCTGGTGATGCCTTGGTAGCGTTGGCAATGGTCGTCGGCGCAGACATCGAAGATGGTGTGGTCCTCGCGGTCGTACCAGCGGACCAGTTCCCCGTCGCTTTTGTTGAAAGAGAAGAATCCGCGGTCGTAGCCTTTCATTTTCTTGCGCTTTTCAATCTGCGCATAGAGCCAGCTCCGGCTGATGACGGCCGAAGCCTTCAGGAATTCCGGCGAGGCAGAGGCGTTCATTTCGCTGGAGATGACGCTGACAAGGTATTCCTCCACGGGCAGGATGTTGATGGCTGTGATTTTTTCTTCTTCCACCACCAGCCTTAATGTGCCGCTGAAGATTTGTGTCTCCTGGCGTTCCCAATGGAACTTGATGCCGATGGTCACGTCGTATAGCGAGAAGGAAGCGTGCGGGTCTTGCGGGACGAAGGTCAGTTCGCGGTATAGGTTGCCGTTCCATAGGATGCCGCCTTCGCTGTATTCCACCGTCTGTTCGCCTTTCACCAGGTTTCCTTTGGCCTGATAGGTGGCATTGAGGGAGAAACGGATGTGTTGCCGGCTCAGGATGCCGACGCTGACTTCCGGTTCCTTGCCGTCGTACGGCAAGTCCGTGCCTGTTTGCGGGTTGCCGTTTGTGGCGTTTGTGCCTTTCTTCTGCCGGGGGGTGAATTGCCCGATGACGGTTTCCAGTTCTTTTTCGTCCAGTGTGACCTCTTGCAGGATGCCGGCGGCGCGTTCCGGCGTGATGCGGCTGAAATCCTCTTCGCGCGGAGTGATGATCAGCCCGCCCATGTCCAGTGCGCCGGGGCTGACGAGCATTTGCCGTTCGCCGGTTTGCGTGTAGCAGTCCGGCCTGTGCTTTTTCCTCGGGAAGACCAGGATGATGATTTCGTCCTCTCGTCCTGTGTTGTAGGATTGCCGCCAGCAGACAATGTTCATGCGCGGCTCGTTTTCTCCATCGCGGAGCGGCAGGGCGTGGTAGAGCTTTTCAAAGAGCAGGCAGGGCTTGTCCGACGGGCGGGTCCGGATGACAAATACGGGACAGACGTAGTGCTTGAGGATATAGAGGCCGCAGTGTGCGTTTTGCTTCATGAGGTCCTCGATGCTTTCTTCCTCGTCGGGCTGCAGGGGGTATAGCTTTTCCAGTCCGGTCTCGTAGCTTTTCCAGTCTTTTTCGATAGGCAGGATGCCTCTTGTTCCGGCCTGGAAGTGCATGTGGTCGGGAGCGGATGCCCCGCAGACAGGCCCGTTGTAGAAGAACAGCGTGTCCGGAATGTTCCATGCCATTTGGCGCAGGGTGCTGATGTGGGGCAGGATGCTTTGGGGGACATGCCGTCTGGTAGGGATGGTGAAGTGTTCCGGCAGGATGGGGAAGGGGTTGGCCAGCAGCTGGTATCGTCCTTCTATGGGCAGGGCCTGTTGGGCGGACGGACGGTTCAGGTCGCAAAGGAAGCACGGGCGTTTGGCCACGGCGGTGCGGCTGATGTCGGCCCGCGTGGACGTGATGCGGGCGGGGTTGAACTGTGCGGTCAGGCTGTGGTCGCCGATGGCCAGCTCTTTGTATCGTACGTTTTCCAAGTCTTTATACCGTTGCCCGGCTTCTTTCCATGTGTTGAGCTGTTCTTGGAAGAATGCGTGCATCTCTTCTTGCGTCAGAGAATGCGCCCAACTGTCGTTCAGCCGGCGGCGGGCGTTGATTTCAATGGTGCGCAGCCGGTCTTTGTACAGGTTGTTGGCGTTGGCTTTCTCTATGCTGAGTGCCGCGTCCGAATTGCCTTCCCAGCGGCGGCACAGATATAGCTCGTCATAAATGCGTCCGATGCGGTAGTGGCGGGAGAAGCATAACCCGAGGGCGTAGTCTTCCCCGTAGCTGGTGTTGGGAATCTGCAGTTTCCGCAGGATGGGGGTGAAGAAGGCGCGTGGCGCCCCCAGGCCGTTGATGCGCAAGGCGTTGTTCCTGCCGTTCCCGGGTGTCCACTCTTTGTGGTCGATGAGGCCCGGAGGCAAGGTCCGGAGGGAGAAGTCCGTCATGCGGTAAGAACCGATGACCATGGCGGCTTTCTCGCTGTAGAACGTGTCGATGATGCGTTGCAGGGTCCGGGGCGAGCTGTACAGGTCGTCCGAGTCCAGTTGTACGGCGAACCGTCCGCAACGGGGATGGTGTACGGCCATGTTCCAGCAGCCGCCGATTCCCAAGTCCTCGCGTCCGGGTGCCAGATGGATGACACGCGGGTCGTTGCTGTAGCGGCGGATGGCCTCTGTCGTGCCGTCAGTGGAGTGGTTGTCCACCACGATGAGGTTGAAGCCGAACGTCGTTTCTTGTGCCAATACGCTCCGGATGGCGTCTTCGATGGTGCGCACGCGGTTGCGGACGGGGATGACCACCGTGGCCTCGCAAGGGAATTCCTCGCAGTGGAAATCCAGGTCGTCGAATTCGTCCGGGGCGAGGTATGCACCGATTTGTTTCAGGTGTTCCGTGCAGGCTTGCTCCATTTCGATTTGTGCGTCCCGGTTCCTGGGGTCTACATAATCGAAGTTCTTTTCCCCGCTCTTCCGGTTGTCCGTCTCGATTTCCGTATAGAGGTATTCGTTCAGATGGAACAGTTCCCCGTGCCGGCTGAGGAAAAGGCGCAGGTCGTACCATCCCGCGAACCGGTAGTCCGGAAGCGAGGGCTGCCGCACGTAGGCTTTGAGGGCCTTGGTGCGCAATAGTACAAGCGGGCCGAAATCGAAGTCGTCGCGCAGGCTGCCTTTCTGGTAGTCGATGACGGGCTTGGCCGTCCTTGTGCCGTCCGGTTGGATGGCATGGTGGTCGGCGTAAACGAGGTCCGCCTGTGTGTCGTCCGCCACGCGCAGAAGCCTTTCCATCGCGTGGTAACCCATCTCCAACGGCAATGCCTTGTGGTAGACCAGGCAATATTCGGCCTCGCAAAGCCCTGCAATGGTTTTCAGGGTGTGGCTGTCGCACAGGTTCCTTGTCCGTACTGGCCGGCAGCCTTCCGGCAGCCTTTCCGGCGAGGCATCTTCCGGGTACAGGACGTGGATTCGGCCCACGCACCCGCTTGCGCGGAATGCCCGGCTTAGTTCATATATTTGTTCTTCCGTTCCGAAAGGGAGGAAACAGTCTGTCCGTGGAGTGTGGGATGAGGATTCCATCTGGTTGTTTCTGTATTATTCTTTGCAAATATACGAATAGAAGTCTAAATATAGTGGATAGTTTTCCCTTTTTTCCTTAACTTTGCCCGTAAAATGGAGAAGAAAGGATGGCTGAAGGGGATAAAATACCATTGCTGGGCATGACGCTGGCCGAGTTGAAGGAAGTGGCCGGAGAGGTGGGGATGCCTTCTTTTGCTGCCAGGCAGATGGCCGGATGGCTGTATGGAAAGAAGGTGTCTTCGATAGACGGGATGACCGACATCTCGGCGAGGAATCGTGCCTTGTTGTCGGAACGGTATGCCGTGGGATGCTCGAAGCCGGTGGAGGAACAGCGGTCGGCGGACGGGACGGTGAAGTATCTGTACCGGACAGCCGCTGGCGGCTATGTGGAGACGGTGTACATTCCCGACGGGGAGCGTGCCACGCTCTGCGTGTCTTCGCAGGTGGGGTGCCGGATGAACTGCCGTTTCTGCATGACGGGGAAGCAAGGCTTCTCCGGACAGCTGACGGCGGCGGACATCCTGAACCAGTTGTATTCCTTGCCTGAGCGGGAGGCGTTGACCAATGTGGTGTTCATGGGGCAGGGCGAGCCGTTGGACAATCTGGATGCGGTGCTCCGTGCCACGGAGCTTCTTACGGCGGATTACGGTTATGCCTGGAGCCCCAAGCGGATCACGGTGTCTACCGTGGGGCTGCGCAAAGGGTTGAAACGCTTCCTGGACGAGAGCGAATGCCATCTGGCGGTCAGCCTGCACAATCCTTTCCCGGAGCAGCGGGCGCAGCTGATGCCGGCGGAACGGAGCTACAGCGTCCGGGACATCGTGTCGTTGCTGAGGACGTATGACTTCACTCATCAGCGCCGTCTGTCTTTTGAGTACACGATGTTTGCGGGCGTGAACGACACGATGGCTCATGCCAGGGAACTGTTGAGGTTGCTGGGCGGGCTGGAATGTCGGATGAACCTGATACGTTTCCATCCCGTCCCCGGTGTGGACTTGAAGGGGACATCGGATGAGGACATGGTACGTTTCAGGGATTATCTGACCCGTCACGGGCTTTTCTCCACGATACGGGCTTCCCGCGGGCAGGACATTTTTGCGGCTTGCGGCTTGCTGAGTACGGCGAAACAACAAGGTGTGGAACTTAAAAACATAGGACTATGAAAAGGAACAAATGGGGGGTGAAGTGTGGAATGCTTCTGGTGGCGCTGGCCATTTTTGCGTCGTGCGAGAATATCGGCACGCCGGCTTCCAGCGGACGGCCGTATGAGACGTTGGTGGTCGTGGACGACTCCTTGTGGGAGCGTCCTGCCGGGAGAGCTTTGTTCAACGTGCTGGATACGGATGTCCCGGGACTTCCGCAGCCGGAGCGTTCTTTCCGGATGTCGCAGGTCAATCCGGCCCAGTTCAACCGGTCGATGAAGTTCTGCCGGAATATCATCCAGGTGAAAATCAACCCGAATGAGTACACCCAGACCAGACTGAAATATTCGCGCGACGTGTTTGCACGCCCGCAGGTGATTCTGACCATCCAAAGCCCCAATGAGGAAGACTTCGAGGCGTTCGTCAGCAAGAACTCGCAGACCATCATCGATTTCTTCACCAAAGTGGAGATGAACCGTTTGATCAATGATTTGGAGGAAAAGCATTCGAAGCTGGTGGAACAGCTGGCGGGGGAAATCTTTGGCTGCCAGTTGTGGGCGCCCGACGAGATTCAAAGTTCCAAGAAAGGGAAGGATTTCTTCTGGGCGGCTTCCAGCGGGGCGACGGGGCTGCTGAACATGTGCATGTACTCCTATCCTTACGAAGGGCCGCAGACGTTCAACAAACAGTATGTGCTGGCCAAGCGGGATTCAGTCATGAAGGTGAACATCCCGGGGGCACAGCCCTACATGTATATGGCGACCGACACCGCGTGGACATCGGTGAGGCCTATCGTGGTGAAGGGGCAGTACGCCATGGAAATCCGCGGCTTGTGGATGATGGAGAATGACGCGATGGGCGGTCCGTTCGTCAGCCATTCCCGTGTGGACACGTTGAACAACCGTGTGGTCGTGGTGGAAGGCTTCGTGTATGCCCCCCAGAAGTCCAAACGTGACCTGATGCGCCGCCTGGAAGGGGCGTTGTATACATTGTGCCTGCCCGGCGAGCAGGCAAGGGAACTGAAGGCCAACATTCCGGAAGTGAGCGTGGTGGCCGGGAAAGAACAGAAATAAAGCAAGAACATAAAGACATGAAGAACGGTAAGATATTGGTGGGTATAACCCACGGGGATGTCAACGGAGTAGGATATGAGGTTATCCTGAAGCTTTTCGGCGAACCGGCAATGCTGGAACTGTGTATACCTATTATATATGGTTCGCCCAAGGTGGCGACTTATCACCGAAAAGCCATGGACTTGGGGACGAATTTCGTCACCGTCCAGAAGGCGGACGAGGCGGTGGACGGTAAGCTGAATCTGGTGGACTGCCTTCCGGAAGAGGTGAAGATTGATTTCGGCCAAGCGTCGGCCGAGAGCGGAAAGGCCGCGTTGGCGGCTTTGGAGCGGGCCATGTCCGATTACAAGGAAGGCCTGTTCGACGTGCTGGTGACGGCTCCCATCAACAAAGCCGCCATCCAGGGGGAAGGGTTCCACTTCCCCGGGCATACGGAGTATATCCAGGAGCGTGTCGGCGGAGGCCGGGAGGCATTGATGATACTGATGAACGAGACGCTACGTGTGGCTTTGGTCACCACCCATCTGCCGATCCGCGAGGTGGCGCAGGCCATTACGAAAGAGGCTGTCATGCGCAAGGCCCGTATTTTTTACGAGGCGTTGCGGAAGGACTTCAACGTGGCGAATCCCCGTATCGCGGTGTTGGCCCTGAACCCTCATGCGGGCGACGGCGGCCTGTTGGGCACGGAGGAGAAGGAGGTCATCGCCCCGGCCATTCAGGAGCTGGAGAAAGAGGGGGTGTTCTGTTTCGGCCCCTACGCGGCGGACGGCTTTTTCGGCAACCGCACGTACGAGTATTTCGACGGCGTGCTGGCCATGTATCACGACCAAGGGCTGGCACCGTTCAAGGCCCTGGCCATGTCCGACGGGGTGAACTATACCGCCGGGCTTCCCATTGTCCGCACTTCGCCCGACCACGGGACGGCGTATGACATCGCTGGGCAGGGCAAGGCCGACGAGGCTTCGCTCCGCCAGGCTGTCTATACTGCCATAGATGTGTTCCGCAACCGGCAACGTTATGATGAGGCTTATGCCCGTCCCTTGCGGAAGCAGTATCATGAGCGTCGGGACGACAGTGACAAACTCAAACTGAACGCCCCGGAAGAATAAGGATGAAGCCCCTCTATCGCAACCTTTTTCTGGCCGTCGGGGTGGTGGCTGTCATCGTCATGCTCTGCACGTCGGACATTTCCTATGCCGAGATGTGGGACAATGTCCGGCGTGCGGGATATTGGTTTCCGGCTGTCATCCTGTTATGGGTGTTCCTTTATCTGGCCAACGCCTGGTCCTGGTCGGTCATCCTGAATGACGGAGAGGCCCCGAAGGTCTCTTTCTGGAGAATTTATAAGTATACGGTCAGCGGTTATGCGCTGAATTACGTCACGCCGGTGGGGCTGCTGGGAGGAGAGCCTTACCGCATCATGGAGCTGACCCCTTATGTGGGGGCGGCCAAGGCCGCTTCGAGCGTGATCCTGTACGCCATGATGCATATCTTTTCCCATTTCTGTTTCTGGGCGTTCTCCATTCTTTTGTACTTGGTGCTTTATGGTGCTGGCATGTCGGCCGGCATGGCCGTGTTCCTGGCCGTTTGCGCGGTGTTTTGCGGTATCGGCATTTATTTCTTCATGAAAGGGTATGAGAACGGGCTGGCCATGAAGGTCCTGCGTTTCTTTTCCCATGTTCCCGGCCTGAAATCCCGCTTGCGGCGTTTGATCGACACGAAGGAGGAGTCCATCCGCAAGGTGGACCGGCAGATAGCCGCGCTGCATTCCCGGCGGAAATCCACCTTTTATCTGTCTTTGCTCATAGAGTTCGGCGTGCGTGTGGCGGGATGTCTTGAGATTCAGTTCATCCTGCTAATCCTGACCGACCACGTCTCTTTCTGGAATTGCGTGCTGATTCAGGCTTTCACGTCCTTGTTCGCCAATCTGTTCTTCTTCATTCCGATGGGGGTCGGGGCCCGCGAGGGCGGTTTTGCCTTGGCGGTGGGCGGCCTTTCCCTGGCCGGCGCCTACGGGGTGTACACCAGCCTGATCGTCCGTTTGCGCGAGCTGATATGGACGGCCATAGGCCTGCTGCTCATCAAGGTGGGGAACAAGTCTCCGGGGGATGTCCGTTGAGGCTTTCCCCCGGGAGGCGTCGCTTGTTTATTTTCTTAAAAATATTGAGGAATCCGTGTGCGCCACGGATTTTTTATGTAATTTTGTCCGTAATCGCATTTTTAGGAGGAAGAAATGAACACATCCGACGTTCAGACGCAGAAGAGAAGGTATGGCATAGTGGGCAACTGTGAAGGGCTGAACCATGCCGTGGATATCGCCTTGCAGGTGGCCAAGACGGACTTGTCTGTGCTGATTACGGGTGAGAGCGGGGTGGGAAAGGAAATCATTCCGCGCATCATCCACGACAACAGCCTGCGGAAGACGAAGAAGTATTTCGCCGTCAACTGCGGCTCCATCCCTGAGGGTACGATTGACTCCGAACTGTTCGGGCACGAAAAGGGTGCGTTTACCGGTGCCATTGGAGAGCGTGAGGGCTACTTCGGCGCGGCCAATGGAGGGACCTTGTTCCTGGACGAGGTGGGGGAGCTGCCTTTGGCCACCCAGGCGCGGCTGCTCCGTGTGCTGGAGACCGGAGAGTACATACGTGTCGGCTCGAGCGATGTGCGCAAGACGGACGTGCGCATTGTGGCGGCCACGAACGTCAACATGGCGCAAGCCATCCGTGACGGCCGTTTCCGGGAGGACCTGTATTATCGCCTGAACACGATACCCATCAAGATGCCTTCGCTGCGCGAGCGGGGCGACGACGTGGTGCTGCTGTTCAAGAAGTTTGCGATGGACACGGCGGAGAAGTACAACATGCCCGACCCGGTGGAGCTGACGCCGGAGGCTCAGGAAAAGCTGAAACGGTATTCCTGGCCGGGGAATGTGCGGCAGCTTAAGAACGTGACGGAGCAGATTTCCATCCTTTCGCCGGAACGGGTGATCACGCCCGGGATTCTGGCTGAATATATCCCGGACGACCCGGTCTCGCACGACATCGTGCCTTTGAACAACAAGCGGAACGAGACGCACAGTTTCGAGAACGAGCGCGAGCTTCTTTACAAGATACTGTTCGACTTGCGCAATGACGTGACGGAACTGAAGAAGCTGGTCCATAGCCGGCAGGCTGCCGGCCATGACGCGGCGGCAGTTCCAGTGTCGCCGGTGGATGGCGGGCGTCCGGTGGCTTATTATCACCCGGACGTGGCCTTCCCCGTCTCGCGAGTGTCCAAGGCGGACGAGGAGTTCCAGATGCCCGAGGAGTATGTGGAAGAGACCGTCTCGTTGAATGACGTGGAGAAACAGATGATTATCAAGGCACTGGAACGGAACAAGGGCAAGAGGCGCAAGGCGGCGCAGGAACTGAACATATCGGAGAGGACGCTTTATCGTAAAATAAAGGAATATGGCTTGGACAAGGATAATGTTTAAGGACAAGGTCAAGGCTGTCTGCCTGTTGTTGACGGTGTTTTTGGGAACCGCCTGCTCTATATCCTATAAATTCAACGGGGCTTCCATTGACTATACTAAGACGAAGACCATACAGATCTCGCAGTTCCCGATTCGTTCGGCGTACGTTTGGGCGCCCATGCAGGCCATCTTCAACAACCAGCTGACGGACATTTACGCGCGGCAGACCAAACTGCAGCAGGTGAACCGTAACGGAGACCTGCAGCTGTCGGGCGAGATTGTGGAGTACAGCCAGTTCAACAAGGCGGTGTCGGCCGACGGCTATTCGGCCCAGACGCAGTTGAAGATGACGGTCAACGTGCGTTTCGTGAACAATGCCAACCATGACGAGGACTTTGAGCAACGCTTTTCTGCCACCACGCAGTACGACTCCTCGCAACAGCTGACCGCCGTGCAGGAAGAGTTGGTGACCCAGATGGTGGAAGACATCGTGGACCAGATATTTAATGCAACCGTAGCGAATTGGTAAACTATGGATTTGAATCTGTCGGACTATATCAAGCATCCGGAAAGGCTGGATAAGGAGACGCTCCCTCACCTGTGCAGGTTGGTGGACGCTTATCCTTATTTCCAGCCGGCGAGACTGTTGTATCTCCGCAATCTCTACCAGTTGCACGATGCCGCGTTCGACCGCGAGTTGAGGCGGGCCGCCTATTACTTGCCGGACCGCAGGGCGCTTTTCCAGCTGATAGAAGGCGTGAACTACCGGCTTGAGCCAGTGAAGAAGCGTCAGCCGAAGTCGGAGGACGTGAAGGAGGACCGTACCTATTCGCTGATAGACAGTTTCCTGGCCAACCTGCCGGAAGAGAAGCCCCAACGGCCCAAGCCGGTCGACGCTTCCACGGATTACATGGCTTATCTGATGCAGAGCGAGGAGGCGCCGGACACCATCACCGCCGTGCCTCGGATGCAGCATCAGGAGCTGATTGACGATTTCATCGGACAGGGCGACAAGCGTATCGTGCTGAGCCAGGCACCGGACGAGGAGCTGCAGGTGCCGGTCCTTGCGGCGGAGGACGAAACGGGAGAGGACGAAGACTATTTTACGGAAACTTTGGCCAAAATCTATATCAAACAAGGGCGATATACTAAGGCAATGGAAATTATAAGGCGGTTAAGCTTGAAATATCCAAAAAAAAACCGTTACTTTGCAGACCAAATCCGTTTTCTGGAGAAATTGATTATAAACAACAAGAATAAAAAGTCGTAAAACATGTACACAGTATTGGTTGTTCTCATCGTCATTCTGGCGGTTCTGATGTGTCTGATCGTGCTCATTCAGGAGTCCAAGGGTGGAGGACTGGCTTCCAGCTTCTCTGCATCCAACCAGATCATGGGAGTCCGCAAGACGACGGATGTGATTGAGAAGATGACATGGGGCCTGGCTGCCGCCATGGTCGTATTGAGTGTGGTTTCCGTATTCTTCATTCCCAAGATGACTGCGGAAGAGTCTACCATGATGAAGGCCGCCACGGAGCAGAGGGCCGTAAACTCCAATAACTTGCCGGGCTTCGGCGCGTCCCAGCCCCAGCAGGCCGCCCCGGCACAGGGCGCGTCCGCACCGGCCGCCTCGCAGCCGGCACAAGGCGAGTAAGGGCTTTGGCATATTAAAAGGTGAAAGCCGGAACGCGCGTCTCCGCGAGCGTTCCGGCTTTCAGCGTATATCCCTGCCCTGTGGCGGGAGGAGTGTCATTCCCTCAGCTTTTCCTTCAGGAATCGTCCCGTGTGGCTTGCCGCGCAGGCGGCCACTTCCTGCGGTGTCCCGCAGACTACCACGCCGCCGCCGCCCTGGCCGCCTTCCGGTCCCAGGTCGATGATGTGGTCGGCGCATTTGATGACATCCATGTTGTGTTCGATGATGACAATCGTATGCCCCCGCAGGATGAGGGCGTCGAAGGCGGCCAGCAGCCGCTTGATGTCGTGGAAGTGCAGGCCGGTGGTCGGTTCGTCGAAGATGAAGATGGTGGGTTCCGTTTTTTCCATCCCCAAATAGTAAGCCAGCTTCACGCGTTGGTTCTCTCCTCCGGACAGCGTGTTGGACGACTGTCCCAGCTTGATGTAGCCCAAGCCCACGTCCTGCAGGGGCTTGAGCTTTTTGGAGATTTTGGATTGTCCGTGCGCGTCGAAGAACTCGATGGCCTGGTTGACGGTCATGTTCAGCACGTCGTAGATGTTCTGCCCCTCGAACTTCACCTCGAGGATGTCGCTCTTGAAGCGTTTGCCGTGGCACGACTCGCATTCCAGCACCAGGTCGGCCATGAACTGCATCTCCACGGTGACGGTGCCTTCGCCCTTGCATTCCTCACACCGTCCCCCTTCGGTGTTGAACGAGAAGTAGCCTGCCGTGAAGCCCATCTGCCGGGCCAGCGCCTGGTCGGCGAAGAGCTTGCGTATCTCGTCGTAGGCCTTGACGTAGGTGACGGGGTTGCTCCGGGAGGATTTCCCGATGGGGTTCTGGTCCACAAACTCGATGTTCTTCACCATCTTCAGGTCGCCTTCCAGCCCGAGGAACTCTCCTGGGCGGTCGGCCACCTCGTCGAACTGGCGCTTCATGGCGCGGTAGAAGATGTCGCGCACGAGGGTGGACTTTCCCGAGCCGCTCACGCCGGTGACCACGGTCATGACGTTGAGCGGGAAGCGCACGTCGATGCCCCGCAGGTTGTTGGCCCGCGCTCCTTTCACCTCGATGTAGTTGCTCCACGGGCGCGGGTTCTCCGGCAGGGGGATGGTCTCCTGCCCGGTCAGGTATCTCACGGTGTAGCTCCGGGTGTCTTGCGGCTTTTCGGCCAGCATCTTCCGCAGGTCGCCTTGGAATACGACTTCGCCTCCCAGCCGGCCGGCCTTGGGGCCGATGTCGATGATGTAGTCGGCCGCCCGGATGATTTCCTCGTCATGCTCCACGACGATGACCGTGTTGCCCAGCTGTTGGAGCTGCCGCAGCACGTGTATCAGCCGGTCCGTGTCGCGGCTGTGCAGCCCGATGCTCGGCTCGTCCAGGATGTAGAGCGAGCCCACGAGGCTGCTGCCTAATGAGGTGGCCAGGTTGATGCGCTGGCTTTCCCCGCCCGAGAGCGTGTTGCTCAGGCGGTTCAGCGTGAGGTAGCCCAGTCCCACGTCCAGCAGGAACTGCAGGCGGTTGTCGATTTCGGTGAGCAGCCGCTGTCCGATTTGCCTTTCGTGTCCGGTCAGTTCCAGCTGGTCGAAGAACCGCTTCAGTTCGGTGACGGGCAGGTCCACCAAGTCCGAGATGGAGCGTCCGCCGATTTTCACGTATCCGGCTTCCGGCCTCAGGCGGGTGCCGTGGCATTTGGGGCAGACCGTCTTTCCGCGGTAGCGGGCCAGCATGACGCGGTATTGTATCTTGTACTGGTTCTCTTCCAGCATTTTGAAGAAGCTGTCGATGCACACTTCGTTGATGTCCGAATCCTTTTGCGGCTCACCGTGCCACAGGAAATCTTTCTGGGCCTGTGTCAGCTGGTAATAAGGCTCGAAGATGGGGAAGTTGTGCTTCGTGGCCCGGCGGCAGAACTCGTTCTTCCATTCTCCCATCTTTTCCCCGCGCCAGCAGACCACCGCGCCGTCGTACACGCTGAGGGCGGAGTTGGGGACGACCAGATGCTCGTCGATGCCGATGACGCGGCCGAAGCCTTCGCATTCGGGGCAGGCCCCGATGGGGGAGTTGAAAGAGAAGAGGTTGTCCGTAGGCTCCTCGAACGTCATGCCGTCGGCCTCGAAGCGGGTGGAGAAGAAGTGCAGCAGCCCGGAGGGATAGAAGCGGAGCATACACTCCCCGTTGCCTTCGTAGAAGGCTGTTTCCGCCGAGTCGGTCAGGCGCGAGATGGTGTCTTTCGCGTCGTCGCAGGCCATGCGGTCCACGAGCAGGTAGAGTGTCTTGCCCTTTCCCGCTTCAGGGTTCTTCGAGAGTTCCACCATGAAGTCTTCCATGCGGACGGTTTCCCCGTCCACCTCGATGCGCGAGAATCCCTGTTTGAAGTCGCTGTCCAGCTGTTCGGCCAGGCTCCGTCCTTCCCGCACCACGAGGGGGGCGAGGACGGTGAAGCGCGTGCCTTTGGAGTAGGAGAGCATGCATTGCACCACGTCCTCCGTGGTGTGCTTCTTCACTTCCTGTCCGCTGACGGGGGAGAAAGTCCGCCCGATGCGGGCGTAGAGCAGGCGCAGGTATTCGTAGATTTCAGTTGACGTGCCGACGGTGGAACGCGGGTTGCGGCTGCTCACCTTCTGTTCGATGGCGATGGCGGGCGGTATGCCCTTGATGTAGTCGCACTCCGGCTTGCTCATGCGCCCCAGGAACTGGCGGGCGTAGGCCGAGAGGCTTTCCACGTAGCGCCGCTGCCCTTCGGCGTAGAGGGTGTCGAAGGCCAGCGACGACTTGCCGGACCCGGAGAGGCCGGTGATGACAATCAGTTTGTTGCGCGGGATGTCCAGGTCGATGTTCTTCAGGTTGTTCACCCGTGCGCCTTTGATTTGTATACAGTCGTTCATGCACGTTCGTTTAGGACAGATACAAAGGTACGTATTTTCGGCGGAAAAACCTTGTGATTCCTTTTAATGAATTTCGCCATCACTTGGTTTCCCTGCGGGTCCGTCTTGACGTGCGTGTGGAGTCGTCATGAAAAAAGCACGTCCCGTAAGAATACGAAACCGTACGGGGCGTGCTAAGCACCGGCAGGTGGGGCAAACCTGTCCCGGCTTTTCCTTTCAGATGGAGAGTTCGTTCAGGATGCGGATGAGGCTTTTGTCGATGGGCTTGTCTGTTTTTATGGCTTCGGCGAAGGGGATGTAGGCGATTTGGTCGTTGTGGATGCCGATCATGACGTTGCGTTGCCCTTCCAACAAGGCTTGTATGGCCCCGTCGCCCAGCCGGCTGGCCAGGATGCGGTCGTAGGCGCTGGGGGATCCGCCCCGCTGGAGATGCCCCAGGATGGAGACCCTGACGTCATATTGCGGGTATTCCTTTTCCACGCGTTTGGCGTAGTGCAAGGCCCCTTTGTCTTTGTTGCTTTCCGAGACGATGACGATACTGCTGTTCTTGGTTTTCCGGAATCCCCGGTTGATGAACGTTTCCAGTTGGTCGGCATCGGTATGGTCTTCCGGGATGATTGCCGCTTCCGCTCCGGCCGCCACGGCACCGTATTGCGCGAGGAATCCGGCGTCGCGTCCCATCACCTCAACGAAGAAGAGGCGGTCGTGCGAGGTGGCGGTGTCGCGGATTTTGTCCACGCATTCCACGATGGTGTTCAGCGCCGTGTCGTAGCCGATGGTGGTGTCCGTGCCATAGAGGTCGTTGTCGATGGTGCCGGGCAGCCCGATGCAGACGATGTCCTCGTGCTCGTCTGCAAAGATGCGCGCGCCGGTCAGCGATCCGTCGCCGCCGATGATGACAAGGGCCGTGATGTGTTCCTTCCGTAGGGTCTCGTAAGCTTTTGCGCGTCCTTGCGGGGTCATGAAATCCTTGCTCCGGGCTGTCTTCAGGATTGTGCCGCCGCGCTGGATGATGTTGCTGACATCCTCCGTGTTCAGCTCTTTTACCTCGTCGGCAATCAGCCCTTCGTATCCTCTGTAGATGCCTTTCACCTTCAGGCCGTTGAAGATGGCGCTGCGCGTTACGGCCCGGATGGCCGCGTTCATTCCGGAAGCGTCTCCTCCGGAAGTCAGTATTCCGATATAATTTTCAGTCATGATGTCCTTTAGTTTTGGTGGTTTGCAGGGTTATTCGGGAAGTCTCCGCTGGCTCTCTTCAGCCAGGATATGCGTCAGTTCGAGCAGGATGTTGCCGATATAGGGGCGGTCGTCATAGAGGTGCCGGATGCTGGCGTAGAGGTTTGGGTCAAGGCAGCGTACGGCGAAGAGGAAGCTTTTGACATCCCGTTGCACGCTTTGTTCCTGTTCCACGAGCCGGTTGAGGGCTTCCGTGGAGTTCCGCCATTCCGGCGTGTATCCTTCTTGGGCGTCGATGCTGGTTTTCCCCCCTTGGTGATAGAGGATGTGCATGATGGCGTACACACGTTCCATGTTGCCGCGTGATTGGAGGCGCAGCCATGAGCTGAGGATGGGGAAGCCTTTCCGTTCGAAGAACACTTGCATGGCAAGGTATAGGTTGGACGACCAGATTTCCGTGTTGATCAGCCTGTTCATGGCGTTTTCGATTTGCTTGTCCATGAGAATATATATTTATGAGTTAAGGTTCATTCGGGCTTTGTGTGGCTGGTCTGCCAACGGGGGAATCCCGGGGTCTTCGTCCAACAAGGCAAGTAACAAGTCTATTTCGTTCTCGATCTGCTCTATCTTGTCCAGCATTTTATGGGGGGCATCCGTGCCGGGCGGGTCTTCCGGGTCTTTGGCATCTTGGCGCAGCAAGAGGAGCCTGAGCCACAAGTCTCCCTTTTTCTCGTGGGGAGAGCGTCCTTCTTTCATTGGGGGAAAGAGTTCGTGGAGTAAAACAACGGATTGGCATACAATTTGTATGTATCCTGCCATGTGTTAGCTTTCATTGCTTCTATGTTTTCGGTCCGACCTGCTCCCCTGGGGTCGTGTCTGTTTCTTTTTGTATGGTTAAACGTGGGGAACTTTAGTATTATCGTTCAGAAGTATCCCCATACTCAACAACAAATAATACATAAAGCCCCACGTCTATTTGATATATCGCATTCATTCCCCGCATGGGGAAGAATGCGTTTTTGTATATACCTCGTAGTTCGCAGAGCGTTGCCGTATATCCATTGTTGTTGTGAGAAATTGGGGATTTCCTGAATCTGGATAATGCCAAAACGCTTGCCATGGCCCTTCTCTTAGGGCTATGCAAATATATGGAATTTCGGATAAGCGGGCAAATAATATCCGGATTTATTTTCGGAATTTCTGCACTGTGGGGAAGATGCCCTGGCTTCCGGTGCGGACAGGCGGGCGGGGCGGCTTGCCCCGTTTTGCATAATATCGGCGTTTTGCGGGTATTTCTGGCAAAAAGAAAGTTTTTCGCGGGTTTTCTTGATGCGGGGCCGGACGGAGCTGTGCCGGGAAAACGGGCAATTGTTAAAATGTAAGCCGCAGAAATGTCTGTAGGAAGCATTTCTGTGCCGGATCCGGCGTTTTTGTGCGCACAAAATGAAATTTCTTTGCTGAAAGAAATTCGTCGCTTGCCGCAAAGACGGAAATTTCTTGCCGCAAAGAAATTCCCCGCAGGGCGGAAGGGCAGGAATATGCGGGCTTCTGAGGGCTTTTTTTCGTCTGGTTGGAGCGGGCGGGCGTTCAGGACGGGACTGGCGCGGCGGCGGGATTCCGGGCTTCGGGCTGACGCGTCGTCCCGCCTTGTGCGCCAAGCGTGGGGCGTGCGGCGGCAGAATGTCGGCGGAAAGGCCGGATGCGTGACATTCTGCCTTTCCCGCCCTTCGCGAGAATCGCGTATTTCCGGACGTGCCTGCCGTGGCGGCGGAATGCGCGATTCTCGCGATGCCGTTTCTGACGTTCTGCTAATTTGCCATATTGTCATTCCTGGATTTCGTTCACCACCTGCCCGTCGAAGAGGTTGATGAGAAAAAAGTGGGGCGGGGTGTATGCCGCTTGTCTCTTTTGTTGTATTTTTGCAGGGAAATAACGAGAACGATGAATCGGAAAACTTTATTGCTTTTGATGATGTGGCTGTGCAGCCTCGCGCTGCCGGCCCAGCTGTCGCCCAAACGCGAGTTCCGGGGCGCGTGGATACAGTGTGTGAATTACCAGTTCATGGGGATGGGTACGGCGGAGATGCAGCGTACGCTGGCTTATCAGTTGGACGAGCTGCGGAAATGCGGTATCAACGCCATCCTTTTCCAGGTGCGTCCGGAGTTCGACGCCCTCTATGCCAGCAGCTTCGAGCCGTGGAGCCGCTATCTGACGGGGCGGCAGGGTACGCCGCCGTCGCCTTATTGGGACCCGTTGGAGTGGATGGTCGGCCAGTGCCACGCCCGGGGCATGGAGCTGCACGCCTGGATCAACCCTTACCGCGCCAAGACGAAAGGGACGAAGGAACTGGCCAAGACCCATCCTTACTTTCAGCATCCCGACCGTTATTTCGAGTATGGCGGACAGCTGATCATGGATCCCGGAATCCCCGAGAACCGGGACTATATCTGCAACGTGGTGACCGACATCCTGCTGCGCTACGACGTGGACGGCATCCATATCGACGACTATTTCTATCCCTATCCCGAGGCCGGCCTGCGCATCCCGGACGACCGGACCTACGCCCGCTACGGCAGGGGCATGGACCGCGGCGACTGGCGGCGCGAGAACGTGAACCGGTTCATCCGCCAGATGTACGAGTGCATCCATTCCGTCAAGCCCTGGGTGAAGTTCGGCGTGTCCCCTTTCGGTATCTACCGTAATCTGAAGAGCGACCCCCGAAGGGGCAGCAACACGCGCGGCCTGCAGAACTACGACGACCTCTATGCCGACGTGCTGAAGTGGGTGGACGAAGGCTGGGTGGACTACAACATCCCGCAAATCTACTGGGAAATCGGCCATTCAGCGGCCGATTATGATACGCTTATCCGTTGGTGGAGCGAACACGCCGGACACCGTCCCCTGATTGTCGGGCAGGACGTGGACCGCACCGTGGCCAAGGCCGACCCCGTGGATCCGAGCCGTCACCAGATGGAACGCAAGATGGCCCTGCAGCGCACGCTGCCCAACATAGAAGGCAGTTGCCAGTGGTATGCCAAGGCCGTGGTGGACAACAAGGGGAACTACGGCACGATGCTGCGCCATTACTACCACCGCTATCCGGCCTTGCAGCCCGAGATGCCGTGGATAGACAAGAAACGGCCCAAGAAGGTGCGCAAGCTGACCACGCTGTGGACGGAGGACGGCTACATGCTGTTCTGGCGCGAGCCGAAGGGGAAGGGCGAGATGGACCGTGCCCGCCAGTATGTGGTCTATCGTTTTGAAAACGGTGAACCCGTGGACTTGGAATATGCGGAGAACATCGTGGCCATCACGCCGAATACTTTCTATAAGTTGCCCTACGAGGACGGAAGCCGCAAGTACACCTATGTGGTGACGGCACTCGACCGCCTGCAGAACGAGTCCAAGAAGGTGAAGAAGAAGGTGCGGCTGTAATAGGCCACGCATTCATAGCTTCATGTAAGCTTTCGGCGTACAACCCGTGGCGGCCTTGAAATACTTGCCGAAGAAGGAGGCGTTGGGGAAGTTCAGCATGTCGCCCACCTGTTGTGCCGTGTATCTCCGGCTCCGGAGCAGGACCTTGGCTTCCAGTATCACATAATCCTTGATCCATTCCCCCGCATACCGCCCGCTGGCCTCATGGATGGCGATGGAAAGGTATTTGGGCGTGAGGCACATCTTGTCGGCATAGAAGCCGATTTTCCGTTCTGTGGCATAGTATTTCTGCACCAGGGAAATGAAGCGGCTGAAGATGAAGTGCTTCCGGTCGTTCGTCTCTTGCTTTTCTAATTCTTCGTTATGGTTCATGAGCCATTGGTAGCCGTTCAGGCAAAGCAATCTCAGATAGCAGTCCAAGGCTTCATGGGTGAAACGGTTGACAGGCTGGCAGAATTTGTTCCGCATTAACCGATAGAGGGTAAGTGCTTCTTCCAGTTCTTTTCCGGTGAGATGGAGAACGGGTTGGCGGTTGATGAATTTCCGGAACGTGAGGGCGAGGGCTGTGTCTCCTCCATCGAACTGCAGGTCTTCCGGATATACCATGATGGCCATCTGGTAGTCATCTGAAAAGGCAAGGCATTCCCCGATGGAACCGGGGAGTGCGATCAGCACGTCATTCTTTTGCAGTTTGTATTCTATCAGGTTCAGCCGGACGTGTATCAGGCCACGCGTGCAAATCATGGCTACGTTGAAGTTCAGCTTGAACGGATAGGGGCTGAGCATGAACCGCGAGACATCGCGTTCGTCCAACGGGGCGTCGAAATTGTCAGCCAGCATGATTTCATGGCCGAATACGATTGTGTCTCCGGTGACGGGCAGGCTGGCGAAGTCCAGGTTCTCGAAAGCGTGTGTTGGGTTGTCTTTCATTTTCTCTTGTCTTTCCTTTAATGGCATGCAATATTAGCAAAAAAAGCGGCTTCCACCATCCTTTTCTTCTGAAAAATCCATCCATCAGGACATTTTGCTATCCGGACAGGGCATGTGTTCCCGGTGAAAAAGAGCGAACTTTGTCCTGGTGAAACCAAAAGGTTATAAAGATATGAAAAGAATGAGAAAATGGATGATGGCATGGCCTGTGGCGGCAGGAATGCTGTGCGGATGCGGAGGGGAAGCGGAGAAGGCTTCCGTTCCGCTTCATACCGTGGTGGTGACGGCTCCCGTGCCGGAAGGCGGGCAGACGGTGAAGACGCTGTATGGTGTGGTGCGTGAGGCGGGCGAGGTGAACCTGGGGTTCAAGACCCCGGGACAAGTCAGCGGCATTTACGTCAAGGAGGGCGATTATGTCCGGAAAGGGCAGTTGGTGGCCCGATTGGACGACGCGGACTACAAGCTGGGCGTGGAGGCCGCGCAAGTCCAGTTTGACCAGTTGAGCCGTGAGGTGGAACGGCTGAAGCGGCTGCATGAGAGCAAAAGCCTGTCCGGCAATGATTACGACAAGGCCGTGGCGGGGCTGGAGCAAGTGAGGGTACAGTTGCAGTCGAACCGCAACAAGCTGGACTACACCCGGCTGTACGCGCCGACAGGCGGAGTGGTGCAGGCGGTGAATTTCGAGCCTTCGGAAATGGTGGATGCCGGAACGCCGGTGGTGGTGCTGATGGAGGCGGGACGGCTTGAGGTGGAGGCCGACATGCCGCAGGACATCTATATGCGCCTCAAACAATTGAAGGAGGCCACGTGCCGGACGGCCTTAGCCCGGAGCGAGCCGATGCCGGTGCGTCTGGCATGGGTAGTACCCAAGGCGGACGGTAGCCAGTTGTATAAGGTGCGTCTGGCTTTCGAGGGAGAGGCCGACAGCCGTCTGACGTCGGGCATGAACGTGGAGGTCGACGTGCGGTTGGCGGACAGCACGGGACAGGGACGTTATGTGCTGCCCCTGCATACGCTGTTTCAGGATAAGGGCCGGACTTTCGTATGGACCGTGGACAAGGATTCGGTGGTACGCCGGATGCCGGTGGACGTGATGCGGCTGGACGGAAAAGAACAAGCTGTGGTGGAAGCCGGTTTCAAGGGAAACGAACGCATCGTGCGGGCCGGGGTGAATGCCTTGCGCGAAGGTGAGAAGGTGCGGATTCTGGCCGAGCCTTCGGCCACTAATGTGGGAGGATTGTTATAATGAAGATAACGGAATTTTTTGTGAAGCGGCCCACGCTGTTCTGGTCGCTGATGGTGGCGGTCCTGATAGCCGGCGTGCTGTCCTACGTCCAGATGCCGAAGCTGGAGGACCCTGTGGTGGCCGTCAAGCAGGCGATGGTCGTGGTGCCGTGGCCTGGGGCCGATGCACACGAAGTGGAACTGGAGGTGGCCGTGCCGATGGAGGACGCGCTCCGCGCGCTGCCGGACGTGAAGAAGGTGACGACGGAATGCCATGACGGGTCGGCCATGCTGACGGTGGAGTTCCTGATGACCGTCCCCATGTCGGAGCTGGAGCAGCACTTCGACTTGTTGCGCCGGAAGGTGAACGACATGCAGGCCCAATTGCCCCAGGGGTGCTACGCCCCCGTAGTGGTGGACGACATGATGGACGTGTACGGCATTTTCTATGCGCTTACGGGCGACGGATACACTTATCCGGAACTCTATGAATACGCCAAGCTGATACGGCGTGAGCTGCTGGCGGTGAAAGGCGTGAAGCGCGTCAACATCGTGGGCAACCGGGACGAGGTGGTGAACATCATCCTGTCGCGGGAGAAAGTGGCCGGCAACGGACTGCTGCCCACGCAAATCATGATGGCCCTGCAGGATGCGGGGAAGACCGTGAATGCCGGTGTTACCCGCAGTGCGGGCGACCGCCTCAGGTTGGAAGTGACCGGAAAGATAGTGGACGAAGAAGGTATCCGCGACTTGTGGGTCACGACCGTGGACGGGAAGACCGTGCGGTTGGGGGATATAGCCACGGTGGAACGTGCTTATTCCACGCCCCAGCGGAACGGTTTCTTCGTGGAAGGCAAGCCCGCGTTGGCCATTTGCGTGGCCATGGAAGCGGACGCCATCGTGCCCGATGTGGGTAAACTGGTGGACCGGCGGCTGGCCGAGGTGATGCAACGGATGCCGGCCGGCATGGCGACGGAAAAGATTTTCTTCCAGCCGGACAAGGTGGACGAGGCCGTCAGTTCCTTCATGGTCAACCTGGTGGAGTCGGTGCTGATTGTGATTCTGGTGCTGGTCTTCACCATGGGGTTCCGGAGCGGGGTCATCATCGGCTTCGGGCTGATACTGACCATCGCCCTTTCCTTTCCTGTATTATTGGTGTGCGGCACGACGCTGCAGCGCATCTCCCTCGGGGCGTTTATCGTGGCGATGGGAATGCTGGTGGACAACGCCATCGTCATCATGGACGGCATCCTGATAGACAAGAAGCGCGGGCTGGGTCCCAAGACTTATTTGTACCGCATCGGTCGGAACACGGCTTGGCCGTTGCTGGGGGCCACGGTCATCGCGGCGGCCACGTTCGTGTGCATCTACCTTTCTCCCGGTTCGGTGGGGGAATATGCGAGCGACCTTTTTCTGGTGTTGTGCGTCAGCCTGCTGGCCAGCTGGGTCTTCGCGCTGGTCCAGGTGCCGGTGTGCGCCAAGTCGTGGTTGCCCAAGCGGGAGCGGCTTGCGGGGACAGGAGGGAACCAAGTGCTGAATTCCCCCGTGCATTGCTTCGTGCGCCGCGCCATCGGCTTCCTCATCGGGCATAAGCGGACGACGGTTTCCGTGGCCGTGGCGGTGCTGCTGGTTTGCGTGTGGGGGCTGACGAAAGTGAAGAACCTGTTCTTCCCGGATTTCGATTACAAGCAATTCGTGGTGGAGTGCTACATGCCGTCGCAGACCAACCCCGACAGCGTGAAGGCGGAGTTGCTGGACATGAGCCGGCTGTTGAAGAAGAATCCCGCCGTGGAGCGTGTGGCGGCCAGCATGGGCAGTGCGCCTGCCCTCTACTGTCTGGTGCGCCCGATAACTTCCGGCGGCGACTGCTATGGCGAGCTGATGGTGGACTGCAAGGATTATGCCACCGTGTTGGAGCAGGCTCCGGCAATCCGTGACCAATTGCGTGAGAAGTATCCCGATGCTTATATCCGTATCCGTAAATACAACTTCTCCATCTCCACGTCCCATACGGTGGAGGCCCGTTTCCTCGGCCCGGATCCGGCAGTGCTGCGCGACCTGAGCCGGCAGGCGGAGGACATCATGCGGGCCTGTCCCTACGTGGACCCCTATTCGGTGGGGAACAACTGGAAACCGAGGGCGCAGACCTTGGTGGCCGGTTTCCGCGAGGCGGACGCCAAGCGTGCCGGTATCGGCCGGGGCGATGTGGGCAACGCCTTGCTGGCCGCCACGGACGGGATGCCGGTGGGCGCGTTGAACGACGATGACCGCATGGTGGTGGTCAACCTGATGGTGCGCCAGGCGGACGGAACGGAAATCCGCGACCTGAACGACATCCCGGTGTGGGGCACCCTGAATGTGCGTACGCCCGATGCAGGCGTGCAGGCCTTGCTTTCCGGCGGCGTGTCGGCGGACGAGATGCAGCGGGACATGTTCAAGAGCGTTCCGCTCAGTTCGGTGGCCGACAACCTGCGCCTGTCGTGGGACGAGAACATGGTGATGCGCGTGAACGGCCAGCGGGCGATAGAGGCCGAGTGCGACCCGAACACGGACCTGTACGATGCCACGCCGGCCAAGGTGCTTTCTTATATCAAGGATGACATCGAGGCCATCCCCCTTCCCGAAGGTTACTCCCTGCAGTGGGTGGGCGAGCAGGAACTGCAGGGCGAGGCCATCGGGGGATTGATGAAATACGTACCCATCACGTTGTTTCTGGTATTGTTCATCCTGCTGCTTCTGTTCAACAGTTGGAAGAAAGTCATCCTCATCCTGATGTGCTTCCCCTTCGTGCTTTGCGGCATCACGCCGGCCTTGCTGGCCTTCCGGCAGCCCTTCACGTTCATGGCGATTATCGGCATGATGGGGTTGCTGGGCATGATGGTGAAGAACGCCATCGTGCTGGTGGACGAGATTAACCGCCTGCAGACGGAGGAGCGCCGGCATCCCTACTATGCCGTGGTAGAGGCCACCGTGTCCCGCGTGCGTCCGGTGCTGATGGCCTCGCTCACCACCATCGTGGGGATGATTCCGTTGGTGGGCGACCCGATGTACGGTTCGATGGCCATCACCATCATGGGCGGTCTCACCGTGGGGACCATCATCACTTTGATCCTGTTGCCGTTGTTCTACACGGCTTTGTTCCACATTCGTAAACCCAAAGAGGAGGTACAGGCATGAAGAAGATAGAAATGAAAAGAATGGTGAGGCGTGTGGCCTTGCTGGCCACGGTATGTGGCGCGGCAGCGGGAGCGGGGGCGCAAGAACGTCTGATGCTTTCCGCTGCGGAGTGCCGTGAGATGGCCCTGGCCCACAATGAAGACTTGCAGAAGGCCGACAATGCCCTTCGTCAGGCCGAGCTGGACAAGGCGGTGGCCTTTGCGGGATATTTGCCGAAGGTAGATGCCACGGCCGTGGGCGGATACGTGTCGGACATGGACATGATGGGCATGGAGCTGCAGATGCGCGGCCTGTATATGGCGGGCATCAGCCTGACCCAGCCCCTCTATGTCGGCGGACAGATCATGGCGGGGAACAAGTTGGCCGACATTGGACGGGAATGTGCCGGGGAGAACCGCAGGAAGACCCGCATGGAGGTGATTGCCGATGCCGACCGCGCTTATTGGAACTATATTTCCGTCAGCCGGAAGGTGAGGATGCTGGATGCTTACAAGCGGCAGATGGACACGCTACAGGTGCAGATGGAAGCCAGTCTGGCGGCGGAGATGGTGACGGAAAACGACCTGATGCGCGTCAGCGCGAAACGGAGCGAGATTGACTACCAGTGGCAGAAGGCCCGCAACGGGGCCAACCTTTGCCGCTTGGCCTTGTGCAACGTGCTGGGATGTGCGCTGGAGACCGAAATCGAGCCGACCGACACCTTGCCTGCCGTGGAGCCGCCCGCGCAGATGGTGGAAAGCACGGCCTTGCGTCCGGAACTGCAGCTGTTGCAGAAGCAGGTGGAGGCCAAGGAACAGCAGGTGAGAATGACGCGGGCGGACATGCTGCCCAAGTTGGCTCTCTCGGGCGGTTATCTCTATTATGGGAATGTCAAGATGAAAACTCCGACAGAAAACGGTGTTTTCACCCAAAGTCTGGATGAAGGCTTTGCCCAGGTGATGGCTTCCCTCAGCATTCCGATTTTCCATTGGGGCGAGAACTTCAGGAAAGTGAAGAAAGCCCGGCTGGACGTGGAGAATGCCCGGCTGGACCTGCAGAAGAACGCCAACCTGATGGACATCGAGGTGCGCCAGGCGATACAGAACGTGACGGACGGTTACCGTCTGGTGGAGACGGCGCAACTGGCCTGCCGCCAGGCGGACGAGAGCCTGCGCGTGATGCGCGACCGTTACCGGAACGCCATGTGCAGCCTGACCGACCTGCTGGACGCGCAGTCCCAGTGGCAGCAGGCGCAGAGCAACCTGATAGAGGCCCAGGCCCAATATAAGATATATCAGACGGAATATCTGAAAGCCACCGGGACGTTGGAGTAGCCGTACGCCTCTTGCACAGGCGTTCTTTTGTCGCCCGGTTCTTGTGATTCTGCAAAGGTTTTCTTAGCTTTGCACGTGTTTCCGAGAACCGGGCGACAAAAGATATGGACAAAACCTCAGCCAACAACAAACGGATAGCAAAGAACACCTTGCTGCTGTATATCCGGATGATTGTCATCATGCTGGTGACCCTTTACACCAGCCGGGTGGTGCTGGACGCTTTGGGCGAGTCGGACTACGGTATCTACAGCGTGGTGGGCGGAGTGGTCGCCATGTTTTCCGTCTTGTCCGGCTCGTTGTCTTCCGCCATATCCCGGTTCATCACGTATGCGCTGGGGACGGGTGACAGGACTCGTCTGGGGCGGATTTTCAGCACGTCGGTCAACGTACAGCTTCTTATGGCCCTGACGATATTCGTGTTGTGCGAGATTGCCGGCGTGTGGTTCCTGAACGAGAAGATGAACATCCCGGAGGGGCGGATGGATGCCGCCAACTTCGTGCTGCAGTGTTCCATCGCCACGTTCATGGTCAATCTGGTCAGCGTGCCTTACAGTGCCATGATTATCGCTCACGAGCGCATGAGGGTGTTCGCTTATATCGGCATATTGGAAGCTTTGTTGAAACTGTCGGTGGCTTGGCTGATTTATAGTTCTGCTTATGACAAACTGTTCGTTTATGCCGCCCTTATCTTGGGCGTTTCCGTCCTGTTGCGTGTGGTCTACGGCTTGTATTGCAGCCGGCATTTCGAGGCGGCCCGCTACCGTTTCGTCTTGGACAAGCCGCTGCTGAAGGAGATGGCCGGCTTCGCGGGCTGGAATATGTTCGGGAATATGGCTTATATGTTAGGTACGCAAGGTGTCAACATGCTGATGAACGTCTTTTTCGGCGTGACGGCCAACGCGGCGAGGGCCATCGCGGTGCAGGTGGACACGGCCGTGACACGGTTCGTCGATAACTTCATGTTGGCCCTCAATCCGCAGATTACCAAGTCGTACGCTTCCGGCGACCGGGCATCATTGTTTAAGCTGGTGTTCAGGGGGACGAAATATTCCTTCTTTATCATGTACCTGTTCATCGTCCCCCTCGTGCTGGAGGCGGACACGGTGCTGGGCATCTGGTTGAAGGAAGTGCCGGCGGATGCCGTTGTCTTCACGCGGTTGGTCCTGTTCTCCACGCTGATGACGCTGTTGGGGAACGCGATGCTCACGGCCATTCTGGCCACGGGCCGGATACGGGGATACCAAATGGCCGCCACTTCCTTCGCTTGCCTGGTGTTCCCCCTCACATGGTTGGCTTACAGATGGGGTTGTCCGGCCTATGCCACTTATGTCATTTATATCCTGGTTTATTTCTCGTTGAATTTTGTCCGGCTTTTGTTCTTGAAGCGTCTGACGGATTTTCCTGTCAGGCGTTTCCTGCGTGCCGTCTTCGGGCGTGTCGGACTGTGTGCCGTTTCCGCTTTTTTGGTTCCTTCCTTGTGTGTCCTTGGGTTGCGCCCCTCGTTTTTCCGGTTGCTGCTGGTTTGCGTTGTCAGTCTGGCCTGGTCGCTGCTCTGCATTTATTGCCTGGGGCTGGAAAAGAGGGAACGGACGTTCTTCGTCTCCAAAGCCAAGGCCTTGTGGGGCAGGTATGTGATGCGCTCAAGGTAATTCCGGTTTCCGTTTCTTTCGTGCGGACCGGGTCCGTTTGTACCACAGGTAGTAGCCGCTCAGCGGGAGGATGCCGCCGATGAGGGCCGCCAAGAAGTAGAGTGCTTTGGTCCACATCCCGCCCCACGAGCCGGTGTGGAGGGCATAGAACCAACCCTTCAGCGACCCTGAAGGGTGGACCGCCACGCCGTCGAAGAGGGCGTAGGCTGCCGTGCGGTACCAACCGAACGACCAGGTCAGTCCCGTCAGGGCCATGACGAGCAGGAAGAGGGCGGCATAGAAGCCCAACACCACATGGCTGTCGTAGCAGAACCGCCGCCAGCCTTTGTCGCACGACACGCGGAAGCGGTTGCCCAGCATCCGCCGGTTGCGGGGAACCCAGAGGACGAGGCCGCTCACGAGGATGCCTGCCATGGCGAGGGTGGTGATGCCCACCACGGTCCTGCCCGTGGAGGACTCGCCTTTGCGCGGCGGGACATCCATCAGCCAGCGGTGCAGTTGGCGCATCGTCCGGAAAAACGGGAGCGGGCGAGGCTTTCCGCCCTTCTCCGCCATTTCCGCCTGTTGGGCGGCAGGTCGCAGGGCTTGGGTGATTTCTTTCTCGAACACCAGCGCCGCCCCCGAGAGGCAGACGACGCTGATGAGGAGTCCCAACGGGACGGAGAGCCAGAGATGAAGCCGTTTAAAGAACTTTCTCATGATGCAGGCTGGATTAGAATGAAGTGAGCTTGCCCACGGCCTGCACGTTGTCGTTCGTCACGATGGTCAGGCCCTTGGTGGCCGAAGCTGTCACGGGGTCTATCTTGTAGAGGGCGGGCGAACTGCCGTCGGTGGTCACTACGGGGATATAGGCCACGCCGTTCTCGCTGTAAGGCGTGCCGAGCGAGGCGATGTCTTCCTTGGCGGGCAATCCGTTGGTGACGGGTGTCAGCACGCCGCTCTCGCCTTTGAAAACGGCCAGTTCCGCCACCGGTGCGTTCTTGCCGCTCATCGTGCCTTCGCTATACATTTGGAGGAGGAAGTAATCCGCCGTGATGTGCCAGCAACGGAACATCGGATGGCCGGTGCCTTGGGCTTCCAGGTTATAGTAATAGTCCGGGTCGAACTGCGTCTGTCCGGCCTTGATGCGCACCACGCCGGAGGGCAGCGTGCCGGTCACTTTCTTCAAGTCGGCTGATGAGGTGGCCGTGCGGCCGAAGCCCGGTGAGAACACGTAGAGGTCGCCGTTGTCCGCCGCCCAGATGGTCTGGTAGTATTGCGAGCGGTTGCGTCCGCTGGCGAAGCCGATTTTGCCGGTACGGGCGATGACGGGTGTCTCGTTGAAAGAGTCGCCGCTGTAGATGGCGACGAACGCGCTGTCGGGGTATTGGGTGGAGGGAATCTGCCCGGCGGTATAGGAGCCTGAGCCTTGTCCGCCGTCGCTCTTTGCCACGAGGTCGGGGTCGGTCACCTTGTCGGGGAAGGTGTTCACGCCGTAATGGCTCATGCCCATGGGCACCACCGAGGTGTAAAGCCGCCCGCCTGTCTCCACGAATCCGGCGAAACTGACAATCTCGCCGTTGCCGAGGAAGTTTTCGGCAATACGTCGGCCGGTGGTCGTGGTGCCGTCGTTTACGTTCAGGTAGTTGAACTGCAGGTACTTTGCATAGTTCCCTTCGGCATCCTGTTCCTGCGAGCCGTCGTTGGTGGAGGCGGTGATGACATGGTTGCCCCAGGTGCCTACGGTGGTGACGCGGTTGAAGGTGTAGGCGTTCTGTTCGGCCACCTGCCCGGTCAGGCCGTTCAGCACGAACGAGGAGCCGGTGCCGGCCGCGCCGTCGTTGTATTGCAGGCTGAAGAGGTAGCGTTCGCCGTAGAACACCCAGTAGGAGCCGCCTTCGGTCTCCGTCCCGTTGTTCAGGATAGTCACGCTGCCTTCGTCCAGCGTCTCGCTGGTGACGAGGTAGGCTGCGTCATCGCCTTGCGCGGCGATGACGTAGCGGCTGATGCCGGATGTTCCGCTTTCGGTGGTGTTGCTGCTTTCTTCCTCGCTGCACGAGGTCAGTGTGCCGGCGGCACAGAGGGCGGCAGCCATCGCCCAAGTGAAGATTCTTTTTTCCATAAGGTTGTTATTTTAGTGTGGTTATTTTCCGAGATAGACGCGCACCTTGCCATAGAAGGCGCGTCCGGCTTTTTGCAGGCTGTAGTTGTCGTAGAGCTTCTCATTCGTGAAGTTACGGCATTCGAGGGCGAAACTGTAGCGTCCGCCCTTGATGTTGTAGCTCAGTGTCAGGTTGTGGGCAAATTGTGTGGGGACGCGTCGCTTGGTCTCCGGATGGCCGAATGCCTCCCAATAGAGCGGGAACTCGTGCTGGTAATAGCTGTCGTAGGCCAGCGAGAACACATTGCCCTTTCCGAAGAGGTCGTGCCAAAAGAGCGAGGCGTCGAGGTTGGCGTAGCGGTAAGGCTGGTTGGGAATGCGTTGTCCGTAGGTGAGGGCGGCTTGTTGTGTGCCTTCGGCCCGGTTTTTCTCGTCATCGCGGGCGTCCATACTGTTCCATGTGCCGCCCAAGCTGAGCCAGCGCGAGTAGTTGTAACGGAGCGACACGTTGTAGCCCTTGGTCTTCACGCGCCCGTGGTTCTCGTAGATGCCGAAGTTCAGGTCGCCCACGCGGTCCAGCCCGCGGCGGATGTAGTCCTTCGTGTAGCGGTAGATGAATCCGCCTTCCACGTAGAGGCCGTGCTTGCCGAATTGCGGGTTGTAGCTGAGGCTGAGGTTCACGTTGTCGCTCTTTTCGGGACGGAGTTCCGCCTGTCCGGCTTCCAGGTCCTCGTCGCCGAACAGCTCGTCGGTGGTGGGCAGGCGGTACGCCTTCTCATAGGAGGCTTTGGCCTGCAGCTCCTGGCGGATGAAGTAAGTGCCGGCCGCGCCGTAGCCGAACGTGTGGGTGCGGCGCGAGAAGAGCTTGTAGTCGCCGATGCCGTCGTCGCTTTGCGACACGGGGCCTTCGTTGTACTGGTTGTAGTATTTGCCGAACACCGTGGCGTTCCAGTGTTCGGAAGGCATGAGGCGGTAGGACAGGCCCGTGACGTTCTTGCGCGTCCGCTTGGGGATGCTGAAGTCCGAGAGCCGCGAGCTGCCGCCCGCGTAGGAGCGGGTGGTGCGGCGGAAGGTGCTCAGCACGTGGTTGAGCGTGAAGGCGTGGGCCGCCCCTATGCGGTAGTGGGCCGTGAAGGTCCCGTTCCAGTTGGTGTTCTTCTGTTCGTTGTTCTGGTTCGACTGCTCGCCGGGGCTGCCGGTGTATTTCCGCTGCCCGAACCAGTTGTACTTGTAAGAGGCCGTGTCGATGTTATGGGTGATGTTGTGGTTGTAGTTCACGGTGGCCGTCACGTCCAGCCCCCGGGCGAAGAGGTCGCGTTTGCGATACTCCAGCGAGGGGACGAAGGAATGTCCGTGGCGGTGCTTCTGCCCGAACACGATTTCCTGCCGTACGCCCGTCTGTATCTCCTTGTAGAAGTGGGTGTAAGTGAAGCCCAGTGCCAGTCGGTCGGCCCACGGCTTGCCGGCCACGCCGATTTTGCCGGTCACGGCCTCGTTGTGGAAGCGGTCGTTGAAGCGGCGCACGCGATGGATGCGGTTCTTGTCGGTGCTTTCCGTGATGCCGTCCCCGCCGAACTCCGTCACGTAGTTGTCGATGTGGTAGTCGTTGTCGGAGAAGTTCTGGAAGGCGTTGGCTTCGTAGAACCATCCCCGGCGCAGCGACTGCCCGAAGCGGAGGGACGACTTGTGGGTGTTGAACGAGCCGTAGGAGTAGGACGCGTCGGCAAACCACCGTTGCCTTTGCTGGTTGGTGACGATGTTGACCACGCCGCCCAGCGCGTCCGTGCCGAAGCCCACGGGCACCACGCCGCGGTACACCTCGATGCGCTCGGCGAAGTTTACCGGCAGGTTGTTCAGGTCGAGGGCCGTGCCCGCGCCTTCCTGCGGCACGCCGTCGATGAACACTTTCACGTGGCGGCCCGAGAAGCCGTCAAGCATGAGCTGCATGTCCGAACCCACGCCTCCCGTCTCGCGGAGCTTGACCCCCGGCACGGCGGTCAGGGCTTCCGCCAGGTTCTTGTTCAGTCCGGCCATGCCTTTGAGGTCCAGTGCCACGGCGTTGAAGGCCGAGCGGTTGACGCGGGCCACGTGGCTGGCCTCCACTTTCACTTCGGCCAGCTCGATGTCGCGGGGGCGCATCTTGACATTGATTTTCTTGCGTTCGCCAGCCGTGAGGGTGACCGTGTGTTCTACGGTCTCATATCCCATGGCCTTAAACACCAGGGTGTGGATGCCGGCTTCCACGTGCAGATGATAGATGCCCTTTTCGTCCGGGCGTGTGCCGTGCGCCGTGCCTTTGATTTGCACGGTGGCGAAGTCCATGGTTTCGTGGTCCGTGGAAAGGACTTTCCCCGACACGGTGGCCGTGTTCCTTTCTTCCCCGGCGGCGGGAAAGACCGCGAGGAGCATCCCGAGGATGGCCGACAACCTGACAATCTTTTCCAAAGTTTTTTGCATGGATGTGACGGTTTTGTTTTGCGGTTGCAAAGATACGGGTTCGACGGACTTCCATGCAATCGCGATATGTGGGTAATTTGCGGCGGTCGGGGATACCCGTTTTTTGGTATTGCCGCCCTTGAAAGCCCTGCGGGGACACGAAAAAAGCCGTCCGGCCTGCGGGATTGTGTCCCCGTGTGGCCGGACGGCTTTTTAAAAGATAGTCTTTCTGTCAGTTGCGGAAGGCCAGGCTTTCGCCGGCGGCATCCACCACGATGGGTTTCGTGCGGTCGATGTCCTGCGCCAGGATGGTCTTCGACAAATCGTTGAGCAGGTAGCGCTGGATGGCCCGCTTGACGGGACGTGCGCCGAACTCGGGGTCGTAGCCGGCTTGGGCCAGGAAGTCGACGGCGGCATCGGTCAGCTTCAGGGTGATGCCGTTGCCCTGGAGCATCTTCGTGATGCCGCTGATTTGCAGGCGGACGACTTGGCGTATCTGGTCTTGCGTCAGCGGCAGGAACATGATGGTCTCGTCGATTCGGTTGAGGAACTCCGGACGGATGGTCTTCTTCAGCATCTCCAGCACGCCCTTTTTGGTATCTTCGATGAGGGCCTCGCGGGCTGATGGGCTGGTGGCCGGTGTCAGTTTCTCGAACTGGCTCTGGATGTACTGGCTTCCCAGGTTGCTGGTCATGATGATGATGGTGTTCTTGAAGTTCACGGTGCGTCCCTTGTTGTCGGTCAGCCGCCCGTCGTCCAGCACCTGCAGCAGGATGTTGAACACGTCCGGATGGGCTTTCTCGATTTCATCGAACAGCACGACCGAGTAAGGTTTCCGGCGCACGGCTTCCGTCAGCTGTCCGCCCTCGTCGTAGCCCACGTAGCCCGGAGGCGCTCCGATGAGCCGGCTCACGCTGAACTTCTCCTGATACTCCGACATGTCGATACGCGTCATCATCGTGTCGTCGTCGAACAGGTATTCCGCCAGAGCCTTGGCCAGCTCCGTCTTTCCTACACCCGTGGTGCCGAGGAAGATGAACGAACCGATGGGCCGCTTGGGGTCTTGCAGTCCGGCGCGGCTCCGGCGCACGGCGTCGCTCACGGCTTGTATGGCCTCGTCCTGCCCGATGACCCGCTTGTGCAGTTCCTCTTCCAGGTGGAGGAGTTTCTCGCGCTCGCTCTGGAGCATCTTGCTCACGGGGATGCCCGTCCAGCGGCTCACCACGTCGGCGATGTCCTCGGCCGTGACTTCCTCTTTGATCATGGCCTCCCCGCCCTGCGTGTCGCGCAGCTGCTTCTGGATTTTGGCGATGTCGTCCTCCAGCGCCTTGAGCTTGCCGTAGCGGATCTCGGCCACCCGGCCGTAGTCGCCTTCGCGCTCGGCGCGTTCGGCCTCGAACTTCAGCTGCTCCATCTGCTGCTTGTTCTGCTGGATTTTGTTGACCAAGGCGCGTTCGGCTTCCCACTTGGCCTTGTAGCTGCTTTCCTGCTCCTTCAGTTCGGCAATCTCCTTGCCCAGCTGTTCCAGCTTGGGCTGGTCGTTCTCGCGCTTGATGGCCTCGCGCTCGATTTCCAGCTGCTTCAGCCGGCGTTCGATTTCGTCCAATTCCTCGGGTACGGAGTCACGCTCCATCCGCAGCTTGGCGGCGGCCTCGTCCATCAGGTCGATGGCCTTGTCCGGCAGGAAACGGTCGGTGATGTAGCGGTTGGACAGTTCCACGGCGGCGATGATGGCATCGTCCTGGATGCGCACCTTGTGGTGGTTCTCGTAGCGTTCCTTCAGTCCGCGCAGGATGGAGATGCTGCTCAGCGTGTCCGGCTCGTTGACCATGACGGTCTGGAACCGGCGTTCGAGAGCTTTGTCCTTTTCGAAGTACTTCTGGTATTCGTCCAGCGTGGTGGCGCCGATGCTCCGCAGTTCGCCACGGGCCAGGGCCGGTTTCAGAATATTGGCGGCGTCCATGGCGCCCTCTCCCTTTCCGGCACCCACCAAGGTGTGGATCTCGTCGATGAAGAGGATAATCTGCCCGTTGCTCTTCGTCACCTCGTTGATGACGGATTTCAACCGTTCCTCGAACTCACCTTTGTATTTGGCACCGGCGATGAGGGCACCCATGTCCAGCGAGTAGAGTTGCTTGTCCTTCAGGTTCTCCGGCACGTCGCCCCGCAGGATGCGGTGGGCCAGCCCTTCGACGATGGCCGTCTTACCCGTACCCGGTTCACCTATCAATATGGGATTGTTCTTCGTACGCCGGCTCAGGATTTGCAGCACGCGGCGGATTTCCTCGTCGCGCCCGATGACCGGGTCGAGCTTTCCGCTCCGGGCAGCCTCGATGAGGTTGGTGGCATATTTCTCCAAGGCCTGATACGTCTCTTCGCTGTTCTGTGAGGTCACTTTCTGTCCTTTCCGCAGTTCGTTGATGGCGGCGGCCAGTTCCTTTTCGGTCACTCCCGCGTCTTTCAGTATCTTGCTGGCCGTACTGTTCACGGTCAGCAGGGCCTGGATGATGGGCTCAAGCGAGACGAACTCATCGCCTGCCTTCGTGGCATAGTCCTGTGCGCGGGTCAGCACTTCGTTGCTCTCCCGGCTCAAGTAAGGCTCTCCGCCCTGCACACGGGGCAACGAGGCAATCTGGCTTTGCAGCACCTGTTCGATCTGACGGCTGTTGACTCCCAGTTTCTGGAAGAGGAAGTTCGTGACATTCTCTCCGACCTTGAGGACACCCGCCAACAAATGTTCCGGCTCGATGGCCTGCTGGCCCCGGGCCTGCACGAGGTTGACCGCCTCCTGGACGGCCTCCTGTGCCTTGATGGTGAATTTGTCAAATGTCATGGTAGTTCTCCTTTATTTATTATGGTTTATAGTCCGAATAGTTTGTGCGGCTTTAAGGCCGACATTCAAGAGGCATCAAAGAACTTGCCAACCTGCGCGAACTGACAAAATGTCAGTAAAGAAGAAAAAACGGCAGCTTGTGCCTTTCGTTTTTGAATTATAGGAAAACGTTATCACATGCAGAACCGTTACTTTATCTCATGAAAAATCATCGATAAAGTAGTAACTCGGCATTATGCAGTGTCAATGAGTTTGTACTTCTACTCAAATATTTTATGAGATAAAGTACAAACTCATCCTTTGAAATTTGGCGGATACATATGGATTGAGTATCTACAACTTCCACCCCGAAATACTTTCCTGTATATTCCACAAATGGGCATAAAGTCCGTCCTTATTGACAAGCTCGTCGTGCGTGCCTTCTTCCTTTATCCGTCCATTATCCAAAACGATTATCCGGTCGGCACCCTTGATGGTCTTGAGGCGGTGGGCAATGGCGATGACGGTGCGTCCCTTAATCAACGAGTCGATGGCTTTTTGCACCTCCACTTCATTTTCAGGGTCGAGCGAAGCGGTCGCTTCGTCCAGCAGGATGACCGGCGCGTCTTTCAGCATGGCACGGGCGATGGAGATGCGCTGCTTCTCGCCTCCGGACAAAGTACAACCTCCTTCACCCACCATCGTGTCGTAGCCTTGCGGCAAGCGCATGATGAAGTCGTGGCAACAGGCTTTCTTGGCGGCGGCAATGATTTCCTCGTCCGTCGCGTCCGTCTTGCCGAAACGGATATTGTTGCGTATGGTGTCTTGAAACAGATAGACATCTTGGAACACCATAGAGATGTGGCTCATCAGGCTTTCGGGAGCGATTTCTTCCATCGGGACGTCGTTAAAGAAGATGCGTCCTTGCTGCGGGTCGTAGAAACGGGCGCAAAGTTTCATCACGGTGCTTTTCCCACTACCCGAAGGGCCTACAAGAGCCGTCAGGGAATTTTTGGGGAGCGTGACGGTTATGTCGTGCAGCACTTCCTTGTCCTGATAGGCAAACGATACGTGCTCAAATCGGATGTCGCCTGCCGCCGGGGATTGCCGTTCTCCTTTCATTTCCGGCTCGTTCATCAAGGAAAGAATGCGCCCTCCTGCAATGGAAAAGTATCGGAACTCGGTGAAATTGGTCAGGGCGGAAGTCAATGGGTCGAACACACGGGAACCGACTACAAGAAACAGCACGAACACAAGGATGGAAAGCTCTCCTCCCAGCAGAAGATAAGTGCCACACAACACCATCAGGGTCAGCCCTGCACGTACCAACGTGATGCTCAACAGGACGAACGGCCCTAACAGGGCTTCCTGACGGATGCAGGCACGGCGAAGTTCGGCAAAGGCATCGCGCAGCCGGACGAAACGGTCGCCCAACAGATTGTAGGCTTTCATCACCCGAATGCCCTGCAAGTATTCTTCCAATCGGTTTCCTGCATTTATCTTCGCTTGGATTTGTCTGCCGCTCAGCTTCCGCTGCGCCTTTGTACTTGCCCATAGGACGAGCAAGGCAAGCGGCAAGGCGGCAAACATACTGACCGCCATCCTCCAGTCTATCCATATCAATGAGGCAAAAGCCAACACGGGCATTACCACTGCGCCCATCAATTGGGGCAGATGATGTGAGATTCCCGTTTCCGCCATCATGAAATCCGTAATCAGCATGGAGGACAAGTCGCCGGGGTCACGCCTTGACAAGAACCCCAATGAAAGTTTCCGCAGGTGTTCCGCCAGTGACAAACGTCCCGAAGCACTCATTTCGTAGGCTCCACGGAAATTGGCACGGTAAGATGCCCGTTCCGCCAAAACCATGACCAGCATATAAATGGCCATAACGCCGAATATCCACCAAAGACGGGTCGTGTCGAGCGGCTGTCCGCTCCCGTCAAACGCATTGAAAATGATGCGTATCGCCTCTATGGAAAGGCAAAACGGCACAATATTGACCAAATTGGCAAGCATGGTGTAACCCACAGGCTTGTAAAGCCGTTCGGTATGTCCTATTGTAATGTTTTTGATTGCATTCATATTCTAAATTCTTTCATTTATGTGCTATAATATGTATTTCTTCCTTTTTACGAATTGTTCTGATAGATGAGAATCCTGCTTCAGACAACCGTTTCTCCAAATCTTCTGGAGTATATACCACCATTCCGTCTATCCGTTCCGTCCACATTTTCCCAAGTTCGGGGTCGCTCGCTTCCAGACTGATAAGAAAACAGCCTCCTTTTCGGAGCACACGCGCCACCTCAGACAACGCCTTGTTTACAGGCGACCAGAAATAGAGCGTTTCAAAAGCTGTGACAGCATCAAACACTCCCTCTTTATAAGGCAAGGAACAGACATCCCCTTGTTGTATGAAACATCTTTTATCCAAGTCTTTTGCATTGTACTTTTGGGCGAATGAAACACTTTCTT
>CALUIS010000021.1 GCA_944320765.1 uncultured Paraprevotella sp. | reverse complement strand
AGTCCCCGTTAGTGTTCCGGAGACGGGTTCTGTCGTACAACTTACTTTATGGTAAAATTTCTCCGGACAGCAGTGAATTACCAATGCCTTTTACCGCAATTTTGCAGAGGTCTCTGTCGTAGTCGTCAGCTATCGCTTCGAAGTGTCGTGGGGGCCTGCGGAGCTGTACGAACGGAAGTACCTGCACGACCGCCAACCGGACACGTTCTATCATCCCGTCAAGTATCTGGGGATAGTGGACGGGTTGTAGAGCAAAGACAGTCACAAATGAGCCGAATTTATCTTTTTTAAGTGTTTTGTCGCCCCTTTTGTTTGGAGGTTTGCGCGAAAAGCACTACCTTTGCACTCGAATTCAGAAAGACATCGCGGAGTGGAGCAGTTGGTAGCTCGCCAGGCTCATAACCTGGAGGTCGTTCGTTCGAGTCGGGCCTCCGCAACACAAGACAAACGCAATTGACTTTTACCGAAGTTGGTTGCGTTTTTTTGTTTTTGACGTATCATATTGAATCATTAACCGGAACGAGAACATGAAAAAGAACGTGAATTCCTTATTGAGAAGCTGTGCGGTGGCATTTGCCGCCTTGGGCTTGTGGCCTGCTTACGGACAAGATGCCGCGCCCGAACGCATCCTGGTGACCACGGAAGAGGCGCAGGCGATGTATGATGACATCTCCATGCAGCGTGCCAGCGTGCATGACCCTTCGATTGTCTATGACGAGGCAAGCGGCTACTATTATATCTTCGGCTCCCATATTGCGACGGCCAAGACGCGCGACCTGCAGAACTGGACATGGGTGAACCTGCCGTGGGGGACGGTGGGGGAGGACGGGACGGTCACGTCCGGCGTGCCTTCGTCCGAGGCTTTCCGCACCAACCAGACCCGGGAAATCACCATCCGGGGCGAGAAGGTGGCTTTCGGCAACTTCGACGCGGCGGGATGGAGCTGCGCGCTTCCAGGCGGGGAGGGGCAGGCGTGGACGGTGGACGGCAACATGTGGGCACCGGATATTTTCTACAACCCTGTGATGAAAAAATGGTGCGAATACCTGAGCCTGAACGGGCCGACATGGAATTCCTGCATCGTCCTGCTTACGGCTGACCGCATCGAAGGGCCGTATGTCTATCAGGGTCCGGTGGTGTACACCGGATTCCGTAATGATACGGACGAGCGCATCTCTTTCCACAAAACGGATCTGGAGCTGGTCATCGGCGAGCAGCAAGCCCTCCCCGCACGTTATAACCAAGGGGAGTCCTGGGGCAGCTTCTGGCCTCATGCCATAGACCCTTGCGTGTTCTATGACGAGGAAGGCACGCTGTGGATGTCCTACGGCTCATGGTCGGGCGGCATCTACATGCTACAGCTGGACGAGGCTACGGGCTTGAGGGATTATGATGTGGCCTATCCCGGGGATTTTGACGCGAAGAAGCAGAATGTCACCTCCGACCCTTATTTCGGCAAGAAGATAGCGGGCGGATGGTACGTGTCGGGCGAGGGCAGCTATATCGAGCGGATCGGGGATTATTATTACCTGTTCATGAGCTACGGCGGATTGAATTCCGACGGGGGATATGAGATGCGGGTGTTCCGCTCGGAGCGTCCCGACGGGCCGTACAAGGGGCCGGACGGGACGGACGCCGTATTTGACCGTTACCTGCTGAACTTCGGGCCGAACGCGGACAACCGGGGCGAGAAACTACTCGGGGCCTACCGGTGGGGGCTGATGGACGTGGGCGAATGTGCGCAGGGGCATAATTCCGTGCTGGCGGCTGAGGACGGCAACACGTATCTGGTGTATCACACCCGGTTCAACGACGGGACGGAGGGGCATCAGGTGCGGGTACACCAGTTGTTCCTGAACGCTTCGGGGTGGCCGGTGGCGGCTCCGTTCGAGTACCATGGGGAGACGGTCGGGGACGCAGAGCTGGCTTCCACACAAATGTTCAGCGCGGAAGAAATCGCCGGTCCGTACAAGATTCTCGTGCATCGCTATAATCTGGACCATGCCCACAAGGAGGAGGTGACCCCGGTGGAAATCACGCTCCATGCCGACGGCACGGTGGACGGCGCATACACCGGGCGTTGGGAGGTATATGACGGTAATTCCTATATCACGCTGGAACTGGGCGGCGTGGTTTACGAAGGAGTGGTGGTGGAACAACAGGTGGACCCCACGACTGCCAAGGCCGTCTGCTTCACCGCTTGCGCGAAGGACGGGGTCAATGTGTGGGGGTACAGAATGGAAGACCCCTATGCGCTGGCCTATACCTTGAATACTTATGCCCGGCCGGTGACGGAGGGGCAGAACGTGACCCGCCATCTGGACTTGTATGGCATGAAGGTGGAGAATCCGGTGCAGGTGCGGTGGTCGTCCGATGCTCCGGACATCATCTCCCATACGGGGCGGTATAACCCGGCCGGGCTTGAGGGGGATGCGGAGGTAAGCCTGACGGCGGAACTGTCGGCCGGAAACTATTACTGGACGAATGTGTATCATGTGACGGCACGGGAAGGAACTGTCCCCTCCGGCGACTGGCAGACGGGCATCCAGGCCTATTACGGTTTCGACCGGGAACCTTTCGTCAATCCTTACGATGAGGCGGAAGAAGCCGTGCTGCTGTCGCAGGGCGGGGCGCGGAAACCTTCGTTGGAGCTGGACAGCCTGCGTACGGGCCATATCCTTCACCAATATTTCGGGGCAAGCGGGAATTGCAGTTATGTGCGGATTCCGAACCCGCTGCGTGACATGGACTTGGAAGGCATGACCGTGTCTTTGTGGGTGAAGCGCACGGACGAGGTGCCTTGGGACGCCATCTGGTCTTTTTATGACCCGGCCTCAGACATCCGCCTGTATCTGACGGGTAATTCCTATGTCGGTTTCAACAATGGGGCGGGGGACTGGATGGACCTGAACCATCCCAATGCCGTCGTTTCGGACAATATTCCCGTCGGGGAATGGTGTCTGGTGACACTTACCCTTTCGCGTGAGGACGGACTGGCGTTGTACATTAATAATGGGAGGGTGCGGGACTGGACTTGTGCCGGGACGTGCCATGGGGCGGAGGTCACGTCGGCGAAGGATTTCGACTACGACATGGTGATGGACTTCATCCAGTCGTGTCCGGACTTCTACCTGGGATACGGTTCGTTTTGGGGGTCTGTGGACGTGAGGTTGGATGACCTGATTTTCTATTCCCGTGATTTGAGTTCCGGCGACGTGCGGGCGTTGAACACGATGGCCAACCGCGTGACAGACTTCGCCGACCTGGAAAACGGTTCGTCCGTTGAGGGCGTGAAATGCGTGGAGGAACGTCCGTCCAACGGTATGGTTTATGATTTGTCCGGTCGTCCCGTGCGGCAGATGAAGAAGGGAATCTATATTGTAGGCGGCAAGAAAGTGCTTCGTCCGTAAAGGGGCATCTTGTGGATGCGAAAAAGTGCAAGGGGAATGCTTGAAAGCAAACCCCTTGCACTTTTTCGTGCGCCTGATAGGACTCGAACCTACACGCCGCGAGGCACCAGATCCTAAGTCTGGCGTGTCTACCAATTTCACCACAAGCGCGACAGACGGGTGCAAAGGTAGGAAGTTTTTCCGGCTTGTCCAAATTATCGTTTCAGAAAATCCCGTGCGGTTTCTATCATCGTGTCCTTGCCGCGGGACGTGTCTTCTGAGGTGAGGGATACGTGGATGTCAGGCTCTATGCCGAATTCGATTTGTTGCATATTGGCGTCATACATCGGGCAGGCGGAGAAGCGGACAGACCAGCCGTTGGGCAGTTCGGAAGAGAAGGGCAGTCCGGAACCGCCTCCCGTGCGGTCGCCCATGACGGTGACCAGCGGGCATTCGCGCATGTCGCGCACGAAAGTGTTGGTGGCGCTGTAGCACGAGCGGTTGGTCAGTACGACGGTTTTCTTTTGCCAGCGTATGCCGTTCGAGGGTTCCAGGTATTCGGCTTCCGGGGTGGAGAAATCGTTGTGTCCGGTGCCGGTCTTGTGGGCGATGTAGCCAACCAGCCTTTTTTCGTTGGTGAACCGGGCGGCCAGCCGTTCGGCGTATGTCAATGTCCCGCCGGAGTTGTCGCGAACGTCCATGATCAGTCCGTCGCACAGGCGCAGGTAATGCATCACTTCATCCAGGTTTCCTTCGCCGATGCCGGAACTGAAGCTGCCATAATAGACATAGCCGATGTTGTCATCCAGAATCTTATAGTAAAGGCCGCCGGCAATGCGGTAGTCCGTACCGAGATATGCGCGTTGGAGGCTGTCGCTGAAGTTGGCGGGATAATCTTCGTGCCAGCTCCAGTACCGTCCTACGTCGGAAGCGGAATACAGGTTGACATGCCCGTCGCGCAATTCGGAAAGCATGTCGCAAAGCACTTCAAAAAGCTGCGCCGGAGTCATGCCGTCATGGACTCGCGGGCGGTACTTGGCGTAGGCGTCATTCCAGGGCAGGCAACCTTCCTGTTCCTTGTAATCGTGGAAGCAATATCGGGTGTCAATGATGCGCCATAACGTCTCAAAATTGTTCACGGGGGTGTCGTCCGGCACTTCTTCGCGGATGCAGCCGGTCCAGGCGAGGAGGGATAGGAGGATGCAGCTGTGGAGCAGGAAATTTTTCATACCAATGGGGTTGAGTGAAGGTCAGAGAATAAAGGGGCGGTGTTGCGGTTCCTTGCGCTTCACGAAACTGAAATGCTTGACATAGCCGATCATGAAGCTATGGTTCCAGATATGGCTTTGCAGGCCGTTGACACGGCTTTGACGGATGTCGCACAGGTATCCGGCACGGAAGGTGAGGCCGGCGACGGGGAAGTCCAAAGTCAGGAAGTGGCGCATGGACGGGGCGTTTCCCGGGTGGGTGAAACAAATGTTGTGGTCGTAGTTCCCCAATGACATTTCGTAATAGGATTGCCCGTATTGGGGCGAGAACATGCCGCCAAGGAGCGGCAGGCTGGCTTGATAGCGGGCGGTGAACGGGACTTTCTTGATGTGGAACGGATAGATGGCCATGAAGGTGGCCCCGATGTCTATTCCGGCTTTGGCTTGTACCGGGTTGTTGGAGTTCCGGTTGTGGTAGATAGCTCCTAAGGCGGCATGTGCCTCGGCGCCGGCCATGAGCCGTAGCTTGCCGGCCACTGTCCAATTGTAATGCCATCCGTGCGTGTAGTTGAGCATCCCGGCCATTTCGTTGGAATTCCCGGCACGGTTGGACGCGTAGCTGAAGAAACCGTCGAATACCCCTTGCGTCGTGACACGTCCGCCTTTCCAATGGGTCTTGCGCAGGGTCTCGTGCAGGAAACTCAGGTGCGGCCCGGTGTAGGTGGACGGGGACAGGTAGGTTTCGTATATGCTGCTGCGCCCGATGCCGAAAAGGGTGGCATGGGTGGTATGGCGGCTTTCGGGGAGGGGCATGTCCTGCCGGGCCTGGGCGTGCGGGGGGATGAGGCACAACATCACTGCCGTGAGAAGTCCTTTCCAAAAGGACGTTGGGCTATCGGGTTTCCGCCTGTCTTTCGTCCTCATGCTATTCGTCTTCAAACAGTCTCATCTGTCCGGTCTCCTCGTCCGTCGTGTGGGCGGGATAGGGCGTAGTGTCTTTTCCCGTATCGGGCGTGTCGGTCTCTTCGGCGGCGGGACCGGCTGCTTCCGGTTCGGGATAGCGCAAAGGCTCCAGTTCCGTAATGCTTTCCGTGGCATAGGTGGTGAGCCGTTTCCCTTTCGCCTTGAAACTTTTCACACCGATGAAGCTTTCCGCGTCAATCTCCAGCGGTTCGCGGAAGCTGTCGTGTCCTCCGAACCGGACTTGCAGGCGGGGGTACGCTTCGTCGGTCAGGAGGACGAAGCGGCTGTCTTTGTTTTCGCCGATAAAACTTTGGGGCTTGGCGCAAGTCTCGAAGGTGAAGCGCTTGACGTACGGGTAATCCTGCTGGTCCGCGTCATAAAGCACCGCGCACCATACCTTGTCCGGCGAGAACTTCTCCACGCGGAGTATGTCTTGCTCATAGTGGTTGTTCACATCGAAGCTCGTCGTGTAGAACTCTCCGCTTTTCAAGATTACCAGGATGAGGTCTTCGCTTTGGAACTCTCCCAGATATTCCCCTCGCTCGTCATAGTTGAGGCGGTTGACGTCATGGTCGAACCATACTTTCCGGCCTCCGAGCGTGGAGCCTCCGTGGGATTTCAGGCCGATGCGCAGGATTTCGTTTTTGCTCAGGATGTTGCCCATGCTTTGCCGGCCTTTGATGGATACGGTGCTGAAATCCTTTTCCGCGAATATCTTTTTGAGTTTCAGCGCAGGCTTGAAGGTGATTTTGATGACTTCCGCCTCGCCGTTCGGATTGGCGGTGAAGTAGACCACTTTGGACTGCGGTTTCCCTTGGGTGAGGTCGTATTCCCGGTCGCGGGTGATGGATGTCACGTTGAAACGTTTGATATGGTAGAAGCCGTTTTTCCCGTCCCGGTACACCACATTGTAAATCGTCCGCTTGTCGTTGCGCTTGAAGACGGCCACGTGGATGAGTTCGGCCTTTTTCTTTTCGGCCTTGCTCTTTTCCGTTTCGCCGACGAACGTCTTTTCGCTGATGCGTATCACTTTATATGTCCCGTCGCGGTAGAACAGTATGGCATCATCGATGTCCGAGCAGTTGGCCACGAACTCGTCTTTCTTGAGGGAGGTGCCGATGAAGCCTTCCTCGCGGTTGATGTACAGCTTTTCGTTGGCTTCCACCACTTTGGTGGCTACAATGGTGTCGAAGTTGCGCAGTTCGGTGCGGCGCGGATGCTCGTCGCCATATTTGGCCTTGAGCATCCGGAACCAGTTGCTGGTCACGTCCACCATGTGTCCCAGGTCGTGGTCGATGCGTGCGATTTCATCCTTCATCCGTGCGATGGCTTCGTCCGCCTTGTCTTTGTTGAACTTCAGGATGCGGGCCATCTTGATGTCCATCAGCTTCAGGATGTCATCGCGGGTCACCTCGCGTATCATTTTCGGATAGTAGGGGGTGAGCCGTTCGTCGATGTGCGCACAAGCGGCTTCCATGTCGGATGCTTGTTCAAACTGTCGGTCTTTGTAGATGCGTTCTTCGATGAAGATTTTCTCGAGCGAGGCGAAGTGCAGGCTTTCCTGCAGCTCGCCTTTCCGGATGAGCAGTTCCTGGCGGAGCAGTCCGAGGGTGTTGTCCACCGAGCGTTTCAGCACCTCGCTGACCGTGAGGAAGCAAGGCTTCCGGTTGTCAATGACGCAACAATTGGGCGAGATGCTTACCTCGCAGTCGGTAAAGGCATATAAGGCGTCGAGGGTCTTGTCCGAGCTTACGCCGGGGGCCAGATGGATCAGGATCTCCACTTCGGCTGCAGTGTTGTCTTCCACTTTGCGGACCTTGATTTTGCCTTTCTCCACCGCTTTCAGGATGGAGTCAATCAGTGTGGTCGTGGTCTTGCCGTAAGGAATCTCGCGGATGGCCAGCGTCTTGTTGTCCACTTTGGTGATTTTGGCCCGGACCTTGACCACGCCGCCCCTTTGCCCGTCGTTGTAGCGGCTGACATCGATGCTGCCGCCCGTAAGGAAGTCAGGGTAGAGCTGGAACGGCTCGTCGTGCAGGTAGCTGACGGCGGCGTCGCACAGTTCGCCGAAATTGTGCGGGAGGATTTTGGAAGATAGCCCTACCGCAATGCCTTCCACGCCTTGTGCCAGCAAAAGCGGATATTTGACCGGGAGCGTGACCGGTTCTTTGTTGCGGCCGTCGTAGGACAGTTTCCATTCCGTGGTCTTCGGGTTGAACACCACGTCGAGGGCGAATTTGGAAAGACGGGCTTCGATATACCGGGGGGCGGCGGCCGAATCGCCGGTGAGGATGTTGCCCCAGTTGCCTTGGCAGTCGATGAGCAGTTCCTTCTGGCCCAGTTGCACCAGGGCGTCGCCGATGGAGGCGTCTCCATGAGGATGGAACTGCATGGTGTGCCCCACGATGTTGGCCACCTTGTTGTAGCGTCCGTCGTCCATGCGTTTCATGGAATGCAGGATGCGGCGTTGCACCGGTTTTAGGCCATCGTTGATATGGGGGACGGCCCGTTCGAGTATCACGTAGGAGGCATAATCCAGGAACCACGTCTGGTACATTCCGCCCAAATGGTGTGTGATGCTGTCTCCCGTTTCCGTGTCCGGCCGATAGTCGGAATGGGAAACGTTTTCCTCTCCCGTCATCTCCGCCGGGGCTTGTCCGGCCAAGTCGTCTTTGTCTTCGCTCATATTATATCTATTTTAACGCAAAAATAGCATTTTAATGAAAAAAAAGGCGTACTTTTGCGAAAGTTTTATCAATATTTTGCGAATAGAGTATGGCTCAAGAAGATGTATTCAAGAAAATAGTTTCACATTGTAAGGAATACGGTTTTGTCTTCCCCTCAAGTGAAATCTATGATGGTTTGGGCGCCGTATACGATTACGGGCAGAACGGCGTGGAGTTGAAAAACAACATCAAGCAATATTGGTGGCAGAGCATGGTGCTGCTCCATGAGAATATCGTGGGGATTGACGCGGCCATCTTCATGCATCCCACCACATGGAAGGCCAGCGGACATGTGGATGCGTTCAATGACCCTTTGATTGACAACCGTGACAGCAAGAAGCGTTACCGCGCGGACGTGTTGATTGAGGACCAGATTGCCAAATATGATGAAAAGATAAACAAGGAAGTGGCCAAGGCCGCCAAGAAGTTCGGGGACAGTTTTGACGAAGCGAAGTTCCGTGAGACCAATCCGCGGGTGATGGAACACCAGCAGAAGCGCGACGCCCTGCATCAGCGTTACAGCGATGCGATGAACGCCAACGACTTGGCGGAGCTGAAGCAGATTATCCTGGACGAAGGCATTGTATGTCCCATCAGCGGGACGCACAACTGGACGGATGTGCGCCAGTTCAATCTGATGTTCAAGACGGAAGTCGGTTCCACTGCCGATGGCACTTCCACAATCTATCTGCGTCCGGAGACCGCCCAAGGTATTTTCGTGAATTATCTGAATGTGCAGAAAACCGGCCGCATGAAGCTGCCTTTCGGTATCGCACAGATCGGGAAGGCGTTCCGGAACGAGATCGTGGCCCGGCAGTTCATCTTCCGGATGCGCGAGTTCGAGCAGATGGAGATGCAGTTCTTTGTAAAGCCGGGAACGGAACTCCAATGGTTTGACACGTGGAAGAAGACCCGCATGGCCTGGCATCAGGCCTTGGGGTTCGGTGCGGAGAACTACCGCTTCCACGATCATGAGAAGCTGGCGCATTACGCGAATGCGGCGAGCGACATCGAGTTCCACATGCCTTTCGGGTTCAAGGAAGTGGAAGGCATCCACAGCCGGACGAACTTCGACCTGTCCCAACATGCGAAGTATTCCGGCAAGAAGATTGAGTATTTCGACCCGGAGACCAACGAGAGCTATACGCCGTATGTCATCGAGACTTCCATCGGAGTGGACCGTATGTTCTTGTCCATCATGTGCCACAGCTATCAGGAGGAGACGTTGGAGAACGGGGAGACGCGTGTGGTATTGAAGCTGCCCGAGGCGTTGGCACCGGTGAAGTTGGCGGTCATGCCGTTGGTGAAGAAAGACGGTCTGCCGGAAAAGGCCCATGAGATTATCAACAGCCTGCGTTTCCATTTCAACTGCAAGTATGACGAGAAGGATTCCATCGGGAAGCGTTACCGCCGCCAGGATGCCGTCGGTACGCCTTATTGCGTGACGGTGGATTATGATACGTTGAAGGACAATACCGTGACGTTGCGTAACCGTGACACGATGGAGCAGAGGCGGGTGAACATCGCCGACCTGCAAGGCATCATCGAAGAGCGCGTGAGCATCACGTCCTTGCTGAAGAAACTTATATGAGAAAGCCCTTTTTCTTTTTGGCCATCGCCGTGTGGGCTTTGGGGGTGTTTGTGTCCTGCAAGGAAGAAGACGACACCTATGACGCGTATGCGAACTGGCCGGCCCGCAATGCGGAATATTTCGCGCAAATAGCGGCGGAAGCCCGTGATTCCATCGCGAAAGCCAAGCAGGAGCATGGCGGCCAATGGGAGGCGCATTGCAATTGGCGGATGTTCAAGTCGACCACCAAGGCACAGAACGTGGGCGGTGCGTTGACCGATTCCATTTGCGTGTATATCGAGCAACGGGGGGGCGGTACGGAAAGCCCGGCATGGTCGGACACCGTACGGGTGAATTATCGCGGATACCTGATGCCGACGCAGAACCTCGTGAACGGCGAGTGGCGTGAAGAACGGACCGTTTTCTCCCAGTCTTTCATCGGCGAGCTGGACAGCCAGATTGCCGTGCCGGCCAAGATGGGGGTCTCTACCACCGTGGCGGGTTTCGCCACGGCTTTGCAGTACATGCATGAGGGGGATGTCTGGTGGGTGTATATCCCTTCGGAACTGGCTTATGGGAGTCAGGCTTCAGGGATGATCCGTTCTTATTCCACCCTGACTTTTTATGTCAATCTGGTGGATTTCTATGACATCGGGCAAATGGTGCCGGAGTGGGAATAGATAGGCGGAATGCAGGAAAAAGACAGGCCGGTGTCCATCGAAGCGGACACCGGCCTGTCTTTTTCCTGTAATTTTGTCTTTGGGACGGGTTACTTGACGTTGCCCGTTTTTATCAGGTATTCGGCAATCTGCACGGCGTTCAGCGCGGCACCCTTCTTGATTTGGTCGCCTACCAGCCACAGCGTGATGCCGTTCTCGTTGGCCAGGTCCTTGCGGATGCGGCCCACATATACGTCGTCCTTTCCTGCCAGGAAGAGGGGCATGGGGTAGGTCTGGGTGGCAGGCTCGTCCATGAGCTGCACGCCTTCGCCGTGTGCGATGGCATCCCGCACTTCCTCCACGGTCAGCGGGCGTTCGGTCTCGATCCAGATGGCTTCGGAGTGGGAACGCAAGGCGGGGACACGGACACACATGGCGGAACATTGCACGTCGCTGTGCATGATTTTCCGTGTCTCGTTGAACATCTTCATCTCTTCCTTGGTATATCCGTTGTCTTGGAACACGTCAATCTGTGGGATGACATTGTAAGCCAGCTGGTATGCGAACTTTTTCACGGTGACGGGCTTGCCCTCGATGATTTCACGGTATTGCTGTTCCAGTTCGGCCATGGCGGCGGCCCCGGCCCCGCTGGCGGCCTGGTAGCTGGCCACATGGATGCGTTTGATGTGGCTCAGGTTCTCTATGGGTTGCAGGGCGGTCACCATCATGATGGTGGTGCAGTTCGGGTTGGCGATGATGCCGCGCGGGCGGTCCAGGGCGTCGGCCGCATTGCATTCGGGTACCACCAGAGGCACGTCCTGGTCCATGCGGAAGGCACTGGAGTTGTCTATCATGACGGCGCCATACCGTGTGATGTCTTCGGCAAACTCCTTGGAGGTGCCGGCACCGGCCGATGTGAAAGCTATGTCGATGTCCTTGAAGTCATCGTTGTGCTGGAGAAGCTTCACTTCGATTTCCTTGTCACGGAATTTGTACCGGGTCCCTGCGCTGCGGGTTGAACCGAACAAGACCAGCTCGTCCAACGGGAAGTTCCTTTCGTCGAGTACGCGGAGGAATTCCTGGCCTACCGCGCCGCTCGCACCTACGATTGCTACTTTCATTTTGTGCTGTTTTTAAGAAGTTGTGATGATTCTGGCTGCAAAAATAGATATTTTATTACGATTTTGGACACAAAACGGAAACTTTTTCGTTACTTTGCATACTAAATTAATATACTTTCCCATGCAGATGCCCGACTTGTCTACATATTTTCCCGTAACAGACCCTACGTGGATATTCTTTCTGGTGTTGAGCATCATCCTTTTTGCCCCGCTGGTGATGGGAAAGCTGAAGATACCTCACATCGTGGGTATGATTCTGGCAGGTGTGCTGATTGGCCCCTACGGCCTGCATGTGCTGGACCGCGACAGCAGTTTCGAGCTTTTCGGGAATGTGGGCCTGTACTATATCATGTTTCTGGCCAGTCTGGAGATGGACATGCAGCACATGAGACGCATCCGTTGGCAGGCTTTGACTTTGGGGTTGGCGGCTTTTGTGATACCGTTGGCCATGGGTACGGTCACCAACTTGTTTTTGCTGAAGTACAGCCTGGTCACTTCCGTGCTGTTGGCCAGCATGTATGCCTCCCACACGCTGATAGCTTATCCCATCGTCATCCGTTATGGCGTGGCGCGGAACCGTAGCGTGAGCATCGCCGTCGGGGGAACCATAGTGACCGACACGCTGACTTTGCTGGTGCTGGCGTTCATTTCGGGCATGTTCCGGGATGAGGCTCATGGCGGGTGGTTCGGGGCAATCTTGTTGTTGAAATTTGTTTTGTTGGCTTTGTTCATCGGCTATTCTTTTCCCCGTGTGGCCCGTTGGTTTTTCCGCCGTTACAATGACTCGGTCATCCAGTTCATCTTTGTGCTGGGCATGGTGTTCCTGAGCGCGGGACTGATGGAGCTTATCGGCATGGAAGGCATTCTGGGCGCGTTTCTGGCCGGTATCGTGTTGAACCGTCTGATTCCCAGGACTGCTCCTCTGATGCATCATCTGGAGTTCGTGGGCAACGCTTTGTTCATCCCGTATTTCCTTATCGGGGTGGGGATGATTATTGATTTGCGCGTGCTGTTCGGTTCCGGCGAAGCCTTGAAGGTGGCGGTGGTGATGATCGTGATGGCCCTTTCCGGCAAGTGGATCGCGGCGTGGGTCACGCAGAAATGCTTCAAGATGTCGGCCTTGGAGAGGGAACTCATGTACGGGCTGAGCAACGCGCAGGCGGCGGCCACGCTGGCGGCAGTCCTGGTGGGGTATAACATCATTTTGCCTTCCGGGGAGCGTTTGCTGAACGAGGATGTCCTGAACGGCACGATATTGCTGATTCTGGTCACGTGCATCGTCAGTTCCTTGATCACGGACGCGGCGGCGCGACGGCTGGCCTTGCAGGACGGGAATATCAATGAGAGCCGTCCGGTGGACGAGGAGTCCACCTTGATTGCGCTGGCGTATCCGGACACGGTGGACAACTTGGTCAATATGGCGTTGATGATGCGGAAAGACAAGTCGGAAGCTCCGATGAGTGCCATCAACGTGGTGCTGGACAACGACGAGAAGGCCCGGGAGAAGGGGATGAAGCTTCTTGAGACGGCTTCGGGCATCGCTTCGGCAGCGAATGTGAGGATGCAGACACGGGTGCGGCTGGCGACCAACCTGGCCAACGGCATCATCCATTGCATGAAAGAGAACGATTACTCGGAACTCGTGGTGGGGCTGCACATGCAGAATTCCCCGTCGGAGTCTTTTTTCGGTCCTGTGCTGGTCAGCCTCCTGAACGGGTTGAACCGGCAGATTACCATGGTGCGCTGCACCGTGCCGGTCAATACTATCCGCCGCATCCATGTGGCCGTGCCGGCCAAAGCGCAGTTCGAGGCGGGGTTCTATCACTGGGTGGAGCGGGTGGCCCGTCTGGCCGTGGGGCTGGGGTGCCGTATCATTTATCATGCACATCCCGATACCATCCGTATTCTTCGGCGTTATCTGGAGACTTATCATGCATCCATCCGTGCCGAATACGTGCCTACGGATGGCGGGAACGAGCTGAAGCGCATCTCGCGTGACGTGAGGCCGGACCACATGCTGGTGGTGGTATTGGCACGCAAAGGTTCCATTTCGTTCCGTCCTTCATTCGACCATATCCCCCGTCAGATTAAAAAGTATTATATGAATACGGGGCTGATGTTGATATTCCCCGATGTGTATGCCGAGGCGGCTGCCAAGGATGTGAGTGTGAACGAGCCTTTGACCACGGCTTCGCGTTACGAGGCTTCGAAAGAATGGTATAAGAACTGGTTGCCGCGTGGAAACGGAAAGGAGGAGAAGGCGGATGACAAGTCCTGAATGGATGTCGCGGACTGCCCTTTTGTTGGGCGCGGAGCGGATGGAGCGTCTCCGCCAGTCCCATGTGCTGGTGGTCGGCACGGGAGGCGTGGGTGCCTATGCGGCGGAAATGCTGGTACGGGCCGGCGTGGGGCGGATGACTTTGCTGGATGCCGACCGGGTGCAGCCCAGCAATATCAACCGCCAGCTGTGTGCCTTGCATTCCACGGTGGGGGAGGAGAAAGTGCGGGTATTGGAGCGCCGTTTCAAGGATATCAATCCGGATCTGCGGTTGGTCGTGCGGCCCGAATATTTGGAGGAACAGGACGTGGAGGCTCTGCTGGACGGGGAACACTACGATTTCATAGTGGATGCCATCGACACCATTGCGCCGAAATGCGCCTTGATCATGGGGGCGATGCGCCGTCGCCTCCGGATTGTGAGCAGCATGGGGGCGGGGGCCAAGACGGACATCACCCAGGTGCGTTTCGCGGACTTGTGGGAGACTTACCATTGCGGGTTGAGCAAGGCCGTGCGTTCGCGGCTGAAACGGGAAGGTATGCGCCGTCCGTTGCCTGTGGTGTTCTGCACCCAACAGGCGGAACTCTCGGCGGTCGTCCGGGTGGATGGCGAGCGGAACAAGAAGACCACGACAGGGACGGTCAGCTACATGCCGGCGGTTTTCGGTTGTTATCTGGCCCAATATGTGATAGAGAGATTGTAAGTTTATGATAGAAGTCAGGAATATAAGGAAGAGCTTTGGCTCGCTGGAAGTCCTTAAGGGGATAGACCTCGACATCCGGAGGGGGGAGGTGGTGAGCATCGTGGGGCCGAGCGGGGCCGGAAAGACCACTTTGTTGCAGATTATGGGAACGTTGGACAAACCGGATTCCGGAAGTGTGGTCTTTGACGGGGTTCCTGTGGAGAGGCTGGGGCGTAAGGAGCTGTCGGAGTTCCGTAACCGCCGTGTCGGGTTCGTGTTCCAGTTCCATCAGCTGCTGCCCGAGTTCACCGCCTTGGAGAATGTGATGATACCTGCCTTCATCGCTCATGCCTCCATGCGTGAAGCCCAGGCAAGGGCGCGGGAGCTGCTGGAGTTCATGGGGTTGTCGGACAGGGTGGCTCATAAGCCTAACGAATTGTCGGGCGGGGAGAAGCAGCGGGTGGCGGTGGCCCGGGCGTTGGTGAACCGTCCGTCCGTGGTGCTGGCCGACGAGCCCTCCGGCAGTCTGGATTCCAGGAACAAGGCGGAGCTGCACCAGTTGTTTTTCGACTTGCGCGACAAACTGGGGCAGACTTTTGTGATTGTGACGCATGATGACGGCTTGGCCGGTCTGACGGACCGGACCATCCACATGAGGGACGGATTGATTATGGACGAATAAAAGTGGTATATATAATGGACGAGAGGATAAGGTTGGGACGGATGAACCGTCTGATTGTGGTCAAGAAAGTGGATTTCGGCGTCTATCTGGATGGCAGGGAAGCAGGAGAGATTCTTCTGCCTGCGCGTTATGTTCCAGAAGGATGCGAAGTGGGTGACGAACTGGAGGTATTCCTTTATCTGGACAGTGAGGAACGTCTGGTGGCTACTACCCAGAGGCCTTTGGCGCAAGTAGGGGATTTCGCTTGTCTGAAAGTGGCATGGGTGAACCAGTACGGGGCTTTCTTGGACTGGGGACTGATGAAGGACTTGTTCGTGCCTTTCCGGGAGCAGAAGGTGAGGATGGAAAAGGGAAAAAGTTATGTGGTCTATCTGTATGTGGACCGGGAGACATCCCGCCTGGCAGCTACGGCCAAGGTGGAACATTGCCTGTCGGACAAGATGCCGCCGTACAGCGAGGGGGATGAGGTGAGGATTCTGGTGTGGCAGCGGACGGACTTGGGGTTCAAGGTCATTGTGGACAACCGTTTCGGCGGGCTGGTCTATGGGAATGAGCTGTTTCGCGAACTGCATGTGGGCGACCGTATGACGGCCTATGTCAAGCAGGTGCGTCCGGATGGCAAACTGGATATCACCTTGCAAAAACAAGGCCGTGAGGCGGTGGAGGACTTTTCCGAGGCACTTTTGGAACACTTGCACCGCAATGGTGGCCGTACGGCTTTGTGCGACAAAAGCCCGGCGGAAGAGATTTATGCCGTGTTCGGGGTCAGCAAGAAGGTGTTCAAAAAGGCCGTCGGCGATTTGTATAAGAGGCGGATGATTGAAATTTCCGACCAGGGGCTGAAACTTTTGTGATGCCGGCCTTGGGGGAGCTTTCCCGGAAAAACAGACACAGCATCGGGTTTCCATAATGGAAAATCCGATGCTGTGTCGTATGGATGGAAATATCCGTTTCCTCTTATTCGCCTGAAATGACACGTTTTTCGCGGATACGTGCCTTCTTTCCAGTGAGTTTGCGCAAGTAATACAATTTGGCACGGCGTACCTTACCAATCTTGTTCACTTCGATGCGGTCGATGTTCGGACTTTCGATGGGGAAGATACGCTCAACACCTACGTTGCCGGACATCTTGCGTACCGTGAAACGCTTCTTGTTCTGGTGGCCTGAAATCTTGATGACCACACCACGGTACAGCTGGATACGCTCCTTGTTGCCTTCGACGATTTTGTATGCCACAGTGACGGTGTCGCCTGCCTTGAATTTCGGGTGTTCCTTGCCTGTGGCAAATGCTTCTTCTGCAATCTTAATTAAATCTGCCATTTGTTTTTAATCATTAAATTGTTTGTCGTCCCGGTACAACATAACAGGGAACTCTGCATCCTGCCAGCGATTGTACGGAAAGCGGTGCAAAGGTACGGCATTTTTTTGAAATGGCCAATACTCAGGGGCTTTTTCTGCATAAACTTACACTTATTTGAATGATAGTTTTTTAATACGTCATGGGAAGCGATTCCCCCCCCTAAAGGGAGAAGGGCGGCATTGTAGAATCGTTGGGGAACAACTGCTCCGCGATATACCAATGTTAAACGACAGATTGAAATAAAAACATCCTAAGGTTCTTCTTAATCCAAGAAAAAGTGTACTTTTGTAAATGCAATAATCTTGAATATGTGAAATATCAATAATGCAATAAGGGGGAATACGTGAATGATGAGAAGAAAGATATACGATAAACTGCTGGAATGGAAGAAGAACCATAAAGGTGATACGGCTCTTTTGATAGAAGGCGTATAGGAAAGAGTTATATCGTGGAAGAATTCGCACGTAAGGAATATGCGTCTTACATTTTGGTGGACTTCAGCAAGGTAAACCCGCAAGTGATGGAGTTTTTCAACCTTTATCTGGATGACCTTGACATGCTTTTCATGAACCTGGAGCTTTATTTCAGACGAAAACTTACCCCACGTCAGGCAAAAGACGAGGAAGCCCGTTCCTTGGTCATATTCGATGAGGGGATGTGAAAACGGAAAATGGCATCGTGTTCCTGCCTTTATATATGACGCCGTTGCTTTGAATGATATGGGAGAATGAATACAACCAACTTTTCGGACTGATCCTGGCAGGATGTGGCGTTTTTTTCGTAATTTTGGTTCGTCAAAAAGTTTGGTATGATGAAAATGTTCAGAATATTGTCTTTGTCCGTCTGTTGGGGAACGGCGGTTGCCGGCTTTGCCCAGCGTTATGAGCTGCGGGGAGTGAAGGCGGGACGTTACGAGGTGACGAAGCGGCTGGACGCGGTGCCGGACAGCGCGGCCTTGCGGGTGGTGGCTCCCTACCGCCATGCGGTGGACAGCATCATGTCGCCGGTGCTGGGAGAGAGCGAGGTGGCCATGCAGGCCGACCGGCCGGAAAGCCTGTTGTCCAACTTCGTGGCCGACGTGTTGCGCGAGGCTTCCGTGCGGGTAGGCAAGAAGGCTGATATCGGTTTGTGCAACATCGGCGGCTTGCGCAGTACGATGCCCCAAGGCCAGGTGACGTATGGCGATGTGCTGGAAATCGCGCCTTTTGAGAACCGTCTTTGTATGGTGGCCCTGACGGGGGGTAAGTTGATGGAGCTGATGCAGCAGGTTGCGGCCGTTGGGGGCGAGGGCATCAGCGGGGCGCATCTGGTCATTACGGCAGACGGGCGTTTGTTGAATGCTGAAGTCGGAGGAATGCCGATAAAGGCGGACAGCATCTATGTGGTTGCTACATTGGATTATCTGGCTGAAGGGAATGACCGGATGTATGCGCTCAAGGATGGCCTTTCGAAGAACGAGACGCCGCTCATGGTGCGCGACCTGATAATGGAGGCCATACGCCGGGCCAAGGCGCAAGGGCGGAAAGTCACGGCAAGGATGGAAGGGAGGATTGTGGTGCAATGAAAGGAACAAGTATGGGAAAGATGAGGCTTTTGGCCCTTGTGGCTGTATGTTGTCTGGCGGGTACGGCTTGGTCCGTCCGGGATGGCGGGGTGGAACTTCGGGTGTTGCACACCAACGACACGCACAGCTGTGTGATGCCGGTGAGCGTCCATTCTTCCGACACGGCTTTGGCCGGCAAGGGAGGCATGGTGCGCCGGGCGGCATTGGTGCGCGGCTTGCGGAAAGAAGATCCGGAACTGCTGTTGTTCGACAGCGGGGATTTCTCTCAAGGTTCCGCTTACTATAATTTATATAAGGGTGAGGTGGAAGTGCGGCTGATGAACGAGATGCGCTACGATGCCGTGGCCATCGGGAACCATGAGTTCGATTTCGGGCTGGACAACATGGCCCGCATTTTCCGCATGGCCGAGTTCCCGGTGGTCTGTGCCAACTATCATTTCGAGGGTACGGTGGTGGAAGGGATGGTCAAGCCCTATGTGGTGTTGGAGCGGAAAGGCCTGAGGATTGGCGTGTTCGGACTGGGGACGCAACTGGAGGGCATGGTGGCCTCTGAGAATTATAAAGGCGTGACGTATGAGGACCCCATCGCGGCGGCCAACCGTGTGGCCGCAGAATTGAGGGGGAAGGAACATTGCGACCTGGTGGTCTGCCTCTCCCATCTGGGTTGGGACATAGAAGGGGTGGACGATACGGAACTGATCCCGGCTTCGCATGGCATAGATGTCATATTGGGCGGGCATTCCCATTCCTATTTCGAGCGGCCTGAGGTGATGAAGGATGCTGATGGCAAGGACGTGTATTGCAACCAGATGGGCAAGCACGGCCGTTATGTCGGCATGTTGCTGCTCGACATGGAGCCGGTGGGCGACTGAAGCCTTACTCGAAATAGAACGTCAGCACAATCATCTTGGACGAGGCTCCGTCCAGAGACTGGGTGAACTTCCGCAGCGAATTGTCAATCAAATCGTTGCGGTTTCTTTGTAAGATGTCCATCAGCCCGAAACAGAACTTCAGTTCGGGGATGAGCTTGAAAAAGGGCAGGTAGATGTCACAGCCCATGCCCACTTCGATGTAGCAGTCGAACGGTTTCAGGAGCAGGGCTTTCTGCTTCTTGGTCGTCAGGTCTACCATCGGGTTCACTCCGGCGATGAAGTAAGGGCGGAAGTTGTTGTAGCGCGGGGCGGAAAACTTCAGGTCCAGCGGGACGGAAATATAGGTAGACTTGATATTCTGGGTGGTGTCTTGCCCCGTGGACTGTTCATGGAAGGACACGTGCTTCTGGCCGAAGTGCAGGGTGGGGACGAGCCGGAGGGCCAGATAGTTGTTCAGGCGCATTTCGCCCAATACGCCCACACTGAACCCTGGTCCGTAGTTGTCCACATCGGCATACCATTGCTGGCCGGTCTCAGGATCGGTGAAACCGTTGTTCTGTAGCTCCAGGTCCTGCATGTGTACGCCGAAGAGGAAGCCATAGTGGAATCTCCGTTGGTCGATGTAGGGGCGGTTCTGGAGCTTTTGCTCTTGTGCCTGCAGGCTGTAGGCGCACAACAGGCTGACGATGGCGGCCAGAATCTTTCTCATGAATCATGGATATTTATTAGAAAACAACGCAAAGATACGCCGCTTATTGCATTGGGGCGTGGCTTTTCAGACGAAAATCACTAAAAATAGTGATGAAAATATTTGGGGGGATGGCTTTTTAATACTACCTTTGCGGTATTGTTAAACAAACAAGGCATTAATAATTTAAAATTTAATTGATATGGCTTACGTAATTAGTGATGATTGTGTAGCTTGCGGCACTTGCATCGACGAGTGTCCGGTAGGTGCTATTTCTGAAGGCGAAAAGTATGTAATCAACGCAGACGCTTGCACGGAGTGCGGCACTTGCGCTGATGTTTGTCCTTCTGGTGCCATTTCTCTGGGCTAAGAGGAAGTGGTGTTTTTTTATTAGGTTTTAAGAATTGGAGGAGGGTCTCCATCCGTGAGGATGGAGGCTTTTTTTGTGTGGCATCAAAGCCAGAGGGGGATGCGTTTCGCGCATCCCCCTCTGGCTTTGAGTTCTTGGTGGGTCGAGCTTATTTCAGCCTTGCCAAAGTCTCTTTGATGCGTTTCATGGCTTCCACGATATTCTCGTCGCTCGTGGCGTAGCTCATGCGGAAGCATTCGGGCGAACCGAAGGCGTCGCCGCCTACGGTGGCTACATGGCCCACTTCGAGCAGGTACATCGCAAAGTCCGTGGAGTTGTTGATGACGCGGTCGCCGTCTTTCTTGCCAAAATAGGAACTGCATTTGGGGAAGAGGTAGAACGCGCCTTCGGGGTTGTTCACTTCCAGCCCCGGAATCTCTTTGGCCAGTTTCACGATGAGGTCCTTGCGGCGTTCAAAGGCCTGGCGCATGTCTTCCACGCATTGCTGCGACCCGGTGTAGGCGGCTTCGGCCGCTTTCTGCGATACGGAGCAGGGGCCGCTGGTATATTGTCCTTGCAGCTTGTTGCATCCTTTCACGATCCATTCCGGTGCGGCGATGAAGCCGATACGCCACCCCGTCATGGCATATGCCTTGGACACACCGTTGACGATGACCACGCGGTCTCTTATTTCCGTGAACTGTGCGATGCTCTCGTGCTTGCCGATGTAGTTGATATGTTCGTAGATCTCGTCCGCGATGACGATGACGCGCTCGTGGCGGGCGATGACCCCGGCCAGTCCTTTCAGTTCCTCTCTGGAGTAGACAGAGCCGGTGGGGTTGCTCGGGGAGCAGAGGATGAGGGCCCGGGTCTTGGGCGTGATGGCGGCCTCCAGTTGTTCCGGCGTGATCTTGAAATCCTGTTCGATGCCGGCTTCCACGATGACGGGTTCGCCTTCGGCCAGTTTCACCATCTGGGGATAGCTGACCCAATAGGGGGCCGGGATGATGACCTCGTCTCCGGCGTTGACCAAGGCCATGATGGCGTTGCATACCGATTGCTTGGCGCCGTTGGAACACAATATCTGAGAGGGGGCATAGTCCAGCCCGTTCTCTTTTTTCAGTTTGGCCGCGATGGCTTCCCTCAGAGCGGGATAACCCGGCACGGGGGAGTAGCGGGAGTAGTTTTCTTCCACGGCCTTGATGGCTGCGGCCTTGATATGGTCGGGCGTGTTGAAGTCGGGTTCACCTACGCTGAGGTTGATGACATCCACGCCTTGTGCTTTCAGTTCACTGCTTTTCTGCGACATGGCCAGCGTTGCGGAAGGTGCCAGTCTGTTCAAACGGTCTGATAATTGGTTCATGTGATATGTCTTTAATAGTCCTATGCCTTTGTTTCGTGTTGCAAAGGTAACTGTTTTTGCGGAATTTTGCTATTGTTTTATTCTTATTTTCAACAAAAGGTGTCTTTTTGAGGCCGAAAGGCTTACTTGTTGAAATGCAGCGTGTGTCCCATGCGTTCTTTCTTGGTGCGCATGTATTTCTCGTCATACGGGGTGACGGGCACCTCAATGGGTACGTTCTCCACGATTTCCAGTCCGTAAGCTTCCAATCCCACCCGTTTCACCGGATTGTTGGTGAGCAGCCGCATCTTGTGTACGCCCAGTTCATGCAGGATTTGCGCACCGACTCCGTATTCGCGTTCGTCCGGCAGGAAGCCGAGGTGGATGTTGGCGTCAACGGTGTCCAGCCCTTCCTCTTGCAGTTTGTAGGCTTTCATCTTGTTGAAGAGGCCGATGCCGCGTCCTTCCTGGTTCATGTAGAGGACCACGCCTTTTCCGGCCTCCTCGATCATGCGCATGGACTTGTGCAGCTGGGCCCCGCAGTCGCAGCGTTGGCTGCCGAAGATGTCTCCCGTGACGCAGGACGAATGGACGCGTACCAGGATAGGCTCGTCCGGTTCCCATTGTCCTTTGATGAGGGCCACGTGTTCCAGCCCGTTGCTGATTTGGCGGAAGGTGATGTCGCGGAAATGTCCGTACTCGGTGGGCATGTCCACTTCCGGCCCGCGCTCCACCAGGGACTCCTGCTTCAGCCGGTAGGCGATCAGGTCGCGGATGGCAATGATCTTGATGCCGAAGCGTTCGGACACTTTCTGCAGTTCGGGCATACGGGCCATGGTTCCGTCCGGATTCAGGATTTCAATCAGTGCGGCGGCCGGCTGCAGGTTGGCCAGCCGGGCCAGGTCGATGGCGGCTTCCGTATGTCCGGCGCGGCGCAGCACGCCTTTGTCCTGGGCGTAGAGGGGGTTGATGTGCCCCGGTCGTCCGAACGTTTCCGGACGTGAGGCGGGATCGGCCAGTGCGCGGATGGTGGCCGCGCGGTCGTGGGCGGATACGCCGGTGGTGCATCCTTCCAGCTTGTCTACGGTAATGGTAAAGGGGGTGCCCAGTATGGAGGTGTTGTTATATACCTGGTGGGGCAGGTCGAGTTCTTCGCTCCGTGAAATGGTGATAGGCGCACAGAGCACCCCGCGCCCTTCCTTGAGCATGAAGTTCACTTTCTCCGGCGTGATCATTTCCGCCGCTGTGATGAAGTCGCCTTCGTTCTCACGGTCCTCGTCGTCTACCACGATGACGAACTTGCCTTCCTTGAAATCGGCAATGGCCTCTTCTATTGAATTCAGTTTGAATGTATCCATGACCTTATGCGTTTATTCTGTTTTTGATATTTTTCCTATGCGTTCGATGATAAAAGCGCTATATTTCCTGATTTGTTGGATATCCTTGTAGAGCCGCAGCCTGTATCCCCAGATTCTGAAGTAGAAGAACACGCCGGCGGGGAAGAAGATTCCCAGTGCCATATTCCACTTATAATTATGGAACGGGCGCGTGTGCGCGTGCGTGGACAGGATGGGGATTTTGTTCAGGGCGTCCAGGATCGCGGCGTCCCGGCTGTTGGACAAGATGGAAATGAGGTCTTCCATTTCCTGGTTCAGTTGCACGACGGTTTGGTCGTCAATGTCGCGGAAGAAAATATGCGCATAGTGTGGCGGGAACCGCAAGCGGGCCTTTTGGGCGTAATCCTGCCATTCTTCGGCCATCGTGGCCAAGGATGCTTGTACCGCGGGATAGTCGGGGTCGTGGATGATGACTTCTTTCCGGGCGATGTGCCGCGAGAGTCTCAGGCCCAATATTTTCCGTATGATGTTGATGTATGCCTCGATGTTGAACACGGCGGAGTCTTTGTTGGCCTTATAGGTCAGGAAGATGCCGATGGGGCAAAGCACCATGGAGCTGAGCCACTCGCCGAACCATGGTATCCATTCGCCGCTTTTGGCCATTTTCTCTCCCGATACATTGATGATGTAGTAGAAGATGAAGATGGCCACGGAGATGACGACGGGGACGCCAAGGCCGCCTTTCCGGATGATGGCTCCGAGGGGGGCGCCGATGAAGAAGAAGAACAGGCAGGCCAGCGAAAGGGTGAATTTCTTGTGCCATTCCACCTGGTGGACCCACGTGGATTTGTCCACGTCGGTGGAGACCAGGCTCCTGAATTCATATTCATTGGATGCCACGGTGCTTTTCTGCATGGCTCTTCTCAGGACGTTCTGTTGCTGGTCGGGGGACATCCGGTAGTATAAGGTGTCGAACGTCAAGGCCTGTTGTGCGATTCTGACGGAATCTTGTGGGGCGATGCGTTCTTTCCTGCGGAAGGTGGAACGGTTCATGTAGGCATAGAGCGAGCGTCCGATGCTGTCGCTTTTGTGTGCCAGCGAGTCGATGCCATGGGTGATTTCGCGAAGGTTCTTGGTCTGTGCCCTTCCGCTGAATACGCTGGCGTCCATCATGTCCATGTTGTTGTCGAAAGGGATCAGGTCGGTTTCCTTGATGAACGTCTCCCGCATGTAGGGCACGTTGCTTCGTGCCATCATGTTGCCTTGTGCCTGCATGTTGCGGAACCGTTCGCCGGCAAAAAGGGTCAGCATGAGGTGCTTCTCGTCGGCCGTGGACTGGAGCTCGGCCGAGTCTGCCAGCACGATCTGGGCATCTTCGTATCCGTCCGTCGTGCTGTAGATCATCACGCCGTAGAGCATGCCGTTGTCCTTGCCTTTTTCTTCCACAAAGATGTTGTAGCCTGGTATTTCGCTGTAGAAGATGCCTTGGGGGATTTCCAATTCGGGCGATTTCTGCTTCATGGAGTAGATGAGGGCGTAGAATTTGCGCTGTGCTTCCGGGCCGGTCACGTTCTGGAAGTAGAATGAGCCGATGCAAAGCAGGAAATTGAAAATGACGAGGGGGCGCAGGATGCGGACCAGCGGGATTCCGGCGGCTTTCATGGACAGCAGCTCGAACCGTTCTCCCAGGTTTCCGAAGGTGATGAGCGAGGCCAGCAGGATGGCCAGCGGGAGGGACATGGGAATCAACGTCAGCGCGGCGTAGTAGAAGAAGTGGGCGAGGACGTCCAGCGTCAGTCCCTTGCCGATGAGTTCGTCCACATAACGCCACATGAACTGCATCAAGAAAATGAACAGGCAGATGAAGAACGTACCGACAAAGAGTAAGGAATAGGCTTTGAATACGAATATGTCTATTTTCTTAATGAATTTCATTTCATTGTTGTTCGTCCGAATTAAAGGACAAAGTTAGTATAAAAAAACGGGCCTGCATTATATTTTAGATGTTTTTATGGAACGGGGGCGCGACAATCCGGCCCGGGAGTGGATTTTCGGCGTTTTTGGGGAAAAGTTCAAAAAAAACATGCCGCTCTTTTTGGAGGGTATCAAAAAAATGCCTACCTTTGCAACCGCAAACGAAAGGATGGCGGGATAGCTCAGCTGGTTAGAGCGCATGATTCATAATCATGAGGTCCCCGGTTCAATCCCGGGTCCCGCTACAAGTTTAAGGACGATGGCATAAGGCATTTGGGAGGCTTCCACTCTTGAGTGTCTTTTTTTTGTAGTTTGCTGCCTTTCATAGTTATAAAATTCGTATCTTTGCACCCTAAAACGTATTAAACAGATTGATTTATGGCTGAGACGAAAAAGATTAAGACCGCATTGGTGTCTGTATACCACAAGGACGGGCTGGATGCCTTGTTGAAGAAGCTGCACGAGGAAGGGGTGAAGTTCCTTTCTACCGGTGGGACGCAGAAGTTTATTGAAGGCCTGGGCTATCCTTGCCAGGCGGTGGAGGAAGTGACGACTTATCCGTCCATCTTGGGCGGACGTGTGAAGACGCTTCATCCGAAAATTTTCGGCGGCATCCTGGGACGCCGGGGGTTGGCCGAGGACGAAGCCCAGATGGCCCGGTATGAGATTCCCGCCATCGACCTGGTGATTGTGGACCTTTATCCTTTTGAGGACACGGTGGCCGGCGGGGCTTCGGAGGCGGACATCATCGAGAAGATAGACATAGGCGGCATCTCGCTCATCCGTGCCGGCGCGAAGAATTTCAAGGATGTGGTGATTGTGCCAAGCAAGGCTGAGTACGGATTGCTGCTGGACTTGCTGGAGAAGAATGGGGCTCAGACGGAACTGGAGGAACGCAGGGTGTTCGCCACCCGTGCTTTCGGGGTGAGCAGCCATTATGACACGGCCATTCATGCCTGGTTCGAGCGGAGCAAGTGACGGCGTGTGGAGGCTGATGTTTTTTAGGGAATCAGGTGTTTTAAGAAAAGGAGGGATTGTCTGATGGGATTTTTTTCTTTCACACAAGAGATTGCAATGGATTTGGGTACGGCCAACACCATTATCACCAGTGACGGGAAGATTGTGGTGGACGAACCGTCGGTCGTGGCCCTGGACCGCCGCACGGACAAGATGATAGCTGTGGGCGAGAAGGCCAAGATGATGTACGAGAAGACGCACGACAACATCCGCACGGTGCGCCCTCTTCGTCAGGGGGTCATCGCGGACTTCTATGCTTGCGAGCAGCTGATGCGCGGCCTGATCAAGATGGTGCATACGGGAAGCCGGCTGTTCTCGCCGTCGCTCCGTATGGTCATCGGTGTTCCGTCCGGTTCTACGGAGGTGGAACTCCGGGCGGTCCGCGATTCCGCCGAACATGCGGGAGGGCGTGACGTGTATCTGATTTACGAGCCTATGGCGGCGGCCATCGGTATCGGTATTGACGTGGAGGCGCCCCAGGGGAACATGATTGTGGACATCGGCGGAGGGTCCACCGAGATCGCGGTCATCTCGTTGGGAGGTATCGTGTCGAACGATTCCATCCGTGTGGCCGGGGATGACCTGACGGCTGACATCCAAGAGTACATGAGCCGCCAGCACAACGTGAAAGTGAGTGAGCGTATGGCCGAGCGCATCAAGATCCACGTGGGGGCGGCGTTGACGGAGCTGGGCGAGGACGCGCCCGAGGACTATATCGTGCATGGGCCGAACCGTATTACGGCTTTGCCGATGGAAGTGCCGGTGTGCTATCAGGAGGTGGCGCATTGCATGGAGAAGTCCATTGCCCGTATCGAGACGGCCGTGCTGAGCGCGTTGGAGCATACCCCGCCAGAGCTGTATGCCGACATTGTGCATAACGGTATTTACCTGACGGGCGGCGGCGCGTTGCTGCGCGGGTTGGACCGGCGGCTGACGGACAAGATCAACATCCCGTTCCATATTGCGGAAGATCCGTTGCACAGTGTGGCCAAGGGTACGGGCATTGCGTTGAAGAATGTCAACAACTTCTCTTTCCTGATGTAAGCAGGGAAGGGAAGTCTGTTCTTTTTTTGTTTGTCGGAGGCTTGCCGTGCAGGGGTTGTGGGACTTTCTGAGAAAATACAGCCATTGGATGCTCTTTGTCTTTCTGACGGGAGCCGGAATGGTGCTGTTGTTGCGCTTCAACCTTTATCAAGGGAGCGTGTGGTTCACTTCTGCCAACACCGTTTCCGGAAAGATTCTGGAGTGGGAGGCGGAAGCGTTGTCGTATATGGACCTGGGCGTGCACAACCGGGAACTGACACGGAAAAACGTGGTGCTGGAGCAGCGCGTAAAGGCGCTTACGGAGCTGTTGCGGCGGGCGGGGCATGATTCCACGGCCACCGAGCTCCGCCAGCGGGAACTGCTCGCTGAGTTCGAACTGATTCCGGCAGAGGTGGTGTCGGCCACCGTGTCGCGCCACGACAATTTCCTGACCATCGACAAGGGCGCGGCTGACGGCGTGCGCCCGGAAATGGGAGTGGTGTGCGGCACGGGAGTCGTGGGGATTGTCTATCAGGTTTCTTCTCATTATGCCTTGGTGCTGCCTCTGCTGAACCGGAAATCCAACATCAGCTGCCGTATGCGCGGGACGGATTATTTCGGCTATCTCCGTTGGGAAGGCGGGTCGCCTTTGTATGCTTCGTTGGGAGATATTCCCCGCCATGCCCGGATCAAGGAGGGGATGACGGTGGAGACGAGCGGGTTTTCCGCTGTGTTCCCCGCGGGGTTGTTCGTGGGCCGGGTGGCCGAGGTGGCCAATTCGGAAGACGGGCTTTCTTACGAGCTGCGGGTAAATCTGGGGACGGATTTCGCGAGATTGAGGGATGTGTGCGTGCTGGCTTCGCCCAATAGGGTGGAGATAGACAGCTTGCAGCAAAAGATAGAACAAGGGATTTAGTTCGGGAGACGTATGGCACGTAGCTTTTTCAGCAGGTTGGTGTGGATGGCGGCGTTGGTGCTTTTGCAGGCCTTGGTTTTCAACCATATCCATTGGTTTGGTTATGCCACTCCTTATGTGGTGGTTTATATCCTTTGCCTTCAGCCTCTGGACACTTCGCGCTGCGGATGGTTGCTTTGGGGGTTCTTTGCGGGACTGGCTTCCGATTTCTTCTCGGGTGTGCCGGGGGTGGGAGCGGTCTCCATGACGCTGGCGGCTATGTGCGCCCCACGTATACTGGCGCTTTTTGCACCTAAGGATTGTTTGGAGGACATGGTGCCGGGGTATCTTACACTGGGAGGATGGAAGTATGTGCAGTATGTGTCATGGCTGGTGCTGTTGCAGCAGGCTGCGGCTGTGGTCCTTGAGTTCTTCTCGTTTTTCAACGGGTTGGAATTGCTTTACACTTATTTGTGCAGCAGTGCGCTGACGGCGGTCCTGCTTCTGGTGTTGGAAAAGATGCGTGGAGGCAGGTAGTTCATGGTTTTCAAGGGGGGATAAGGTTGCATGGCTCGTTATGATTGGGAAAAACGGAAATATGTGATTGCGGCGGTCGCCACGGGCATCGTCCTGATTTATATTGTCCGGCTTTTCACGCTGCAGGTCATGAGTGACGATTACAAGAAGAATGCCGACTCGAACGCTTTCCTGAAGAAAATCCAGTATCCTTCGCGCGGGGTGATTACCGACCGCAACGGGAAACTGTTGGTCTACAACCAGCCTTCTTACGACATCATGGTCGTCATGTCCGAGCAGCAGGGGGTGGACACGCTTGACTTGTGTGCCAGTCTGGGCATCACCAAGGATTACTATGTCAAACGTATGGAGGAGATCAAGGACCGCCGCCACAATCCTGGCTATTCCCGCTACACCCAACAGCTTTTCATGAGCCAGCTTTCTTCCGAGGAATTCTGCGTGTTTCAGGAGAAGCTTTTCCGTTTTCCCGGCTTTTATGTGCAGCGGCGTTCCATCCGGCAGTATGACAAGCCCTGTGCCGCATTGGTGTTGGGAGACATCGGCGAGGTCTCGCCGGCCGAGATAGAGGAGGACGACTATTACCAGAACGGTGACTTCATCGGGAAACAGGGGATAGAACGGGCCTATGAGAAGCAGCTGAGGGGCGAGAAGGGGACACAAATCCTGTTGCGCGACGCCCGTGGGCGCATCAAGGGACGGTATATGGACGGCAAACTGGATACCAAGCCGGTGCCGGGAAAGAACCTGACGCTGGGGATTGACCGCGACTTGCAGCTTTTGGGGGAAAGGCTGATGGAGGGGAAGTTGGGAAGCATCGTGGCGATAGAACCTTCCACCGGGGAGGTGCTGTGCATGGTGTCCGCTCCCACCTATGACCCGCGCATCATGACGGGGCGAAACCGGGGGAAGAACCATGTCAGGATGGCCGCCGACCCGATGAAGCCGTTGCTGAACCGGGCTGTCATGGGGCAGTATCCTCCCGGTTCCACCTTCAAGACCACACAGGCGCTGACATTCCTTCAGGAGGGCATCATCACGCCGGAAACGGCTTTCCCCTGCTATCATGGTTTTATCTACCGCGGCTTGAAGGTGGGATGCCACGGACATGCCTCGCCGGCCAAGCTGGTGCCGGCCATCGGCACGTCGTGCAATGCTTATTTCTGCTGGGGATTGTATTATATGTTCGGCAACCGCACCAAATATGAGGATGTGCAGGAGGCCATGACGGTGTGGAAGGATTATATGGTCTCGATGGGGTTCGGCTATAAGCTCGGCATTGATTTGCCGGGGGAACGGCGGGGGCTTATTCCGAATGCCCCTTTCTACGACAAGGCATACCGAGGCTCGTGGAACGGACTGACGGTCATCAGTATCTCCATCGGGCAGGGCGAGGTGAACGCCACCCCCCTGCAGATTGCCAACCTGGGGGCGACCATCGCCAACCGCGGATACTTTGTCACGCCCCATGTGGTGCGGCAGATTCAGGGGGAGCCTTTGGACACGTTATACACCCGCCGGAGGTATACCATGGTGGAGCCGCGGCATTACGAGACGGTGGTGCAGGGGATGCGCCGCGCGGTGTTGTCCGGCACTTGCCGCAAGGCCAATATCCCCGGGATAGAAGTTTGCGGAAAGACCGGCACGGCACAGAACCGCGGCCACGACCATTCCGTCTTCATGGGATTCGCGCCGATGACCGACCCGAAGATCGCCATCGCCGTGTATGTGGAGAACGGCGGTTGGGGGGCGGATTACGGTGTCCCTCTCGGCGCGTTGATGATGGAGCAGTATTTGAACGGCAAGCTTTCGCCCGAAAGCGAGAAGAAGGCGGAGGAGTATCAGAAAAGGCATATCAATTATGGGACGGATGTCAGGTGAGAAGAAAAAGGGGGTATGGCGTTCGCTGGATTGGTGGACCATCCTGATTTACATGGCCTTGTTGGCTTTCGGATGGATCAGCATCTGCGGTGCCAGCTATGATTTCGAGATGGGGGGCGACATCTTTTCTTTCGATTCCCGCTCGGGGATGCAGATTGTGTGGATTTGCACTTCGCTGGCTTTGGGGCTTGTGCTGCTGATGCTGGACGACAAGCTGTATGACACTTTCGCCTATGTCTTTTACCTTTTGTTGTTGGTCTTGTTGTTTGTCACGCCGTTTCTGGCGCATGACATCAAAGGGTCGCATTCGTGGATTAAGATAGGGCCTTTCAGCTTTCAGTCCGCCGAGTTCGCCAAGTGTGCCACGGCCTTGGCCTTGGCCAAGTTCATGTCCACCTATGGTTACAATATCGGGCGTTGGAAGGATTTCATGCTGACGCTGGCCATTATCGTGGTGCCGATTGTGCTGATTATCTTGCAGCGCGAGACGGGGTCGGCGTTGGTCTATCTGGCCTTTTTCCTGGTGCTGTACCGCGAGGGGATGCCGGGATGCGTGCTTTTTGCCGGAGTGTCCGCCATCGTCTATTTCGTGGTGGGCGTGCGGTTTGAGCAGACGATGCTGGGTTACATTCCCGCCAGCGTGGGGGAGACCCTGGTGCTGGTGCTGGTGCTGTTGTTCACGGCCGGGATGGTGCATGTCTATACGGACAAAGTGTCGGTGGAGCGCAACATCCTGTGGTATGGTGGCGGGCTGGTTGCCTTGGCGCTTTGCTTTGCGGCTTTCGTCATCCCGTTCGACATCACTTGGGTGCTGATAGGCGTGTGCGGGGCCATGGTGGCGTATCTGTGCTACGTGGCGTTGCGCGAGCGGGGCTGGCGCTATTTCTATGTCGCCTTGTTCGCTTTGGGTTCGGTGGCCTTCTTCTATTCTTCGGATTATGTGCTGAACCATGTGTTGGAGGACCACCAGCGGGTGCGCATCAATGTCCTGCTGGGGCTGGAGGACGACCCGCGCGGGGCGGGGTATAATGTCAACCAGGCCAAGATTGCCATTGGTTCGGGAGGCTTGCGGGGCAAGGGGTTCCTGAACGGGACGCAGACCAAGTTGAAGTATGTGCCGGAGCAGGATACGGATTTCATCTTCTGCACGGTGGGCGAGGAGGAAGGTTTCTGGGGGGCGGCCGGCGTGCTGGTGCTGTTTCTGGCGTTGGTCCTTCGTCTGATTCATCTGGCCGAGCGGCAGCCTTTTGCTTTCGGGCGCATTTACGGGTATTGTGTGATGAGCGTGTTCCTGTTCCATGTGTTCATCAACGTGGGGATGGTGTTGGGGCTTACGCCCGTCATCGGCATTCCCTTGCCGTTTTTCAGTTACGGGGGGTCTTCGCTATGGGGCTTCACCATCCTTCTGTTCATCTTTCTCCGCATAGACGCGGGCCGCAACCTGGCCAAGCGGGATTAGGGGCGGCTGTCAGTCCGTCTGGATGCGTACTCCTACGTCGTGTATTCCCGGGAGTGTTTCCCGTATCATGAGGTGGCAGATGCGGATTTGTCCGCGTTGCCCCTTCCGGAGGGACAAGGGCGGGAGCGCGGCCTGGCTTTGGTATAGCCGGATGCCTTTTCCTGTGGGGCGGAAGATGGAGTCGGCCAGCACGCATTCCACCGTGTCGCTCAGCAAGGTGTCCGGGCGGGAGAATTTCCGTTCCACGGCCAGCCAGACGCTTTGGTAAGGATAAGCGTCCGTGGTGCGCAGCTCCACCGTGAACCGTGCGTCTTCCGCGTCTCTGTTCAGGCTGTCGATGGGAAAGCACAGGCTCTCCTTCCGTTCCCATCCTTCGGAAGATAGCGGGGCGTAAGTGTGGTAAAGCGTATGCTCGTCACAGCCGGCGAGCGACAGGGCCGCTCCCGTGGCGGTGATGAACATACGGAGGATATGGGGCAGGGCGGATGTCTTCATTTTCATTCCGTCTTTCCTGCGGGGGCGCTTTCTGCCGGCTGTGGCGCGGGATTGTTTTTCGGTGACGGGGATTTTCCTTTCTTTTGCCGGTCCCGGTTCTGGGGCGGGCGGTTGTTTCCGTTGTCGCGGTTGTCCCTGTTGCGGTTGCGGTCGTTTCCGCGCCGCTCTCTGCCGGTGTTTTCTTTCCGTTCCGTCGGGTTGTCCTTTGCGGCCGGTTTCTGTTCGCGGTTTTCGTTCCCGGTGTTATTGTTGTTTCCGCCGTTGTTCCCTTTGCCGTTTCGGTTGTCCTTGCGTTTGTTCTTGTTCTTTTTCCGTTTGTCGAAGCGGGTCAGGCTTTCCTGCTCCACGAGGTCGGCCGGGCGGGAGGGGGCGGTGTTGTTTCCTGTGTCCAGCCTTTCGGGTTTCTCTCCTTGCTTGTTCAGGTTGATGATTTCAAAGGCCCGTTCGGCTGTCAGGGTCACCAGGTTGGCGGCCAGCCGCTTGTCTGTGGAGTAAGTCACGAGTCCGGCCAGGATGTCGGTCTTGAAGAGGAAATATTCCGCGTCCTGGGTCTGCAGGGTGATTTCCTTGCTGGGCAGGCGTTTGCCGGCTTCCACGTAGGTGTCCACTTCGTAGTTCATGCAGCATTTCAGTTTGGCGCACTGCCCGGCCAGTTTTTGGGGATTGAGCGAGAGGTCCTGGTAGCGGGCGGCCCCGGTGGAGACCGAGACGAAATTCTTCATCCAGGTGGCGCAGCACAGTTCGCGTCCGCAGGGTCCGATGCCGCCGATGCGTCCGGCTTCCTGGCGTGCGCCGATTTGTTTCATCTCGATGCGCACGTGGAACGTTTCGGCCAGCACCTTGATGAGCTGCCGGAAGTCCACGCGTCCGTCGGCGATGTAATAGAAGATGGCTTTTCCGCCGTCGCCCTGGTATTCCACGTCGCCGATTTTCATCTGTAGTCCCAGCCTTTTGGCAATCTGCCGGGAGCGTATCATCGTGTCGTGTTCCCGGCTTTTGGCCTCCTCGTATTTCTCCATGTCGGCGGGCTTGGCCTTGCGGTAGATGCGCCTGACCTCCTGGTCGGATTTGAGGGCAGCTTTTTTCATCTGCAGCGGCACGAGCCGTCCGGTGAGGGTCACGGTGCCGATGTCGTGCCCCGGGCTGGCTTCCACGGCCACGATGTCGCCTTTTTCTAATGGCAGCCGGTTGTGGTTGTGGTAGTATCCCTTGCGGGTGTTCTTGAATTGCACCTCCACCAGGTCCGTGGCCTCGGCGTTGCCGGGGATGTCGGCCAGGTAGTCGTAGGTGTTCAGCTGTTTATCCTGGCGGCCGCATCCTTTGGCGCAAAGCCCCCGGCACGGCCCGCCGAGTTTGAATTTTTCGTCCATTCGTTTGTCTTTGTTTATCGGTTGTTATTGTATGAGCAGCACAATCATCTTGAGGGCCAGGTCGAAGAACACGAATTTGGGGTTCACGTTCTGCCCGATGTCGCGCTGCGCGAGTTCCAGTTCGTTCATGATGGGGATGACGTTGCGTTCGTTGACGAACCGCGCGAAGTTCCGTGCGAATTCGCTTTCCTGCCGGGTCATGCGGTTCAGTTCCGGTTGCCGGAAGTTGTAGACGAAGTTTTCGCGGATGAGCTTCTGGCAATAGGCCAGGAAGTTCTTCTGCCGCTCGCGGCCTAAGGCGGCGATTTGCTCGGACCACTTTTTCATTTCCTTGATTTTCCGTTGGTAGGAGAGCCGCATCAGCATGATGAAGAGGTCCAGGAAGAGCAGGCTGTCCCGGTTGGCGTCCAAGGCTTTCAGGGCGGCGGTATAGCTTCCGGCGGCAGTCCGTGCCAGGGCGGCGGTGTCTTCGTCGGGATGTTGCCGTGCGAGGGCTTCCGCGATGTCGCTGTCGGGGATGCCTTTCATCTCGATGCGTTGCGTGCGGCTCAGGATGGTCGGCAGGATTTTTCCCGGTTCGTTGCTGACGAGCAGGAAGTGGGTGCCGGCCGGCGGCTCCTCGATGAGCTTGAGCAGCTTGTTGGCGCATTCGGCGTTCATCTTTTCCGGGAGCCAGACCACCATGGCCTTCTTCCCGCCCATGGCGGCCTTCAGGGCCAGTTTGCGTTGGATCTGCCCGGCCTCGGCCGCGTAGATGAGTGCCTGCTGGTTGTCGGCCTTCATGTCCGCGAGCCAGTCGTCCAGGTCGAAGTAGAGTCCTTTCCGCAGGCGTTCCCGCCACTGGTCCATGTAGGCGTCGCAGACCGAGCTTTCGGCATTCTTGTAGCGTACGACGGGGAATACGAAATGCAGGTCGGGGTGGGCGAGACGGCCGGACACCTTGCACGAGGGGCATCGGCCGCAGGCATCGTGTTCTTCCGGTTGGCTGCAGAGCAGGTATTGGGCCAGCGATACGGCCATGGCGAGTTTTCCGCAGCCGGCCGGCCCGGTGAAGAGCAGGGCATGCGGCACGCGTTCTTCCCGCGCCTCCTCGATGAGGCGGGTCCGGATGTCTTGTTGTCCCACTATCTGGCTGAACATGTGCGTCAATAGATTTGTGCGGCTATTTGGCGTATGCTGTCTACGGCAGACACCGTGTAGAAATGGATACTGGGCACGCCGCGGGCGATGAGTTCGCGGCACTGGGCCACGGCCCATTCGATGCCGGCCTGTTTCACCTCTTCGTCCGTCTTGCATTTCCGGAGTTCCAGTGTCAGTGCCTGGGGCAGGTCGCAGTGGAACGTCTTGGGGACGACCGTCAGCTGGGACAGCTTGGCCAGGGGCTTGATGCCGGGGATGATGGGAATCGTGATGCCTGCCTGCCTGGCGCGTTCCACGAAATCGAAATATTTGCGGTTGTCGTAGAACAGCTGGGTCACGGCATATTGTGCGCCCAGGTCGGCCTTTTGTTTCAGCACTTCCAGGTCGGCCTCCGGGTTGGGGGCTTCCTCGTGCTTCTCGGGGTAGCAGGCCGCGCCGTAGGCGAACGGCGTGCCGGGCGACTGGATGGGCGAGCCGTCCACGAAGTAGCCTTCGTTGAAGCGGTTGATGTGTCCCATCAGTTCCGTGGCGTGGGAGTAGCCGTCGCCGGTGGGCCTGAAAGCCGGGTCTTCCTTGGCCTTGTCGCCCCGCAGGACGAGCAGGTCCGTCAGTCCTAGGAACTGCAGGTCGAGCAGCATGTATTCGGTGTCCTCGCGGGTGTAGCCGCTGCACAGCACGTGCGGCACCACGTGGATGTCGTAGTGCTGCTGTATGGCGGCGGCCACGGCGATGGTGCCGGGACGGCGGCGGATGCGCAGCCGTTGCATGGTGCCGTTGCCCAGGTCCTTGTAGACGTATTCGCTCCGGTGGTTGGTGATGTTGATGTAGGCCGGGTTGAATTCCTTGAGGGTGTCTATGGTGTGGAACAGTCGTCCGATGCCCGTCCCTTTCAGGGGGGGCAGCACTTCGAACGAGAAGGCCGTTCCTTGGTGCTGTTGGATTAAGTCTATGACGTTCATAATGATGATAGTATTTGGACAAAGGTACGAAAAAGTTCCGGATGTCAGCCGCTTGTTGCCCGGTTTTTGCGTTCTTGTGCGCAAACTTTTGCATTGTGTGAGATAAAAAAACGGCATGGGGCAGCGCGTTCCATGTCCTTTATGCCGCCCCATGCCGGTTTGGGAGTTAATGGGTGGTTTGTACTTCTCCGTGCAAGGCGTTTACGGTGGCGCCTTTCTCTGCATTGACTTTCCCATGTCGGTAGAGGTATATGCTGCCGTTGTTTTTCACGTTCAGCGTACCTCCTGATTTCACTAATATGTCGGCATTCTGGATGGTGCCGCCGTCCACTTCCAGCGTCCCGCCGTCCAGTACGTAAATCCGGTATCCTTCACGCATTTGCAAGGTCTTTCCTGATGGGATTTTGAACGTGCCAGAGCGTACGATGATGTCGTTGTTGAATGCGCCTCCTTCCCATTCAGCGGATGCGGTGAGCACTTTCGAGTCTTCATAGTGTGGGATGTATTCTCCCGTGAATCCCGTGTCGAAGCGTGAACGTCCCCATTCTATGGCTGTGGGCTTTCCTTCCGTTTTCCAGGCGTAGATGTTGCCGCTTTTGTCCGCCGCGATGATTTCGTTTTTCCCGTCGCCGTCCATGTCCGAAATACAGATGCCATTGTCCATTTTGCCTGCGGTGGACAAAGGAAATCCTGTGATGTCCGTGCCGTCATTGTGCAGGGCATATGTCAGGTTGTCTTGGTGGAATACAATGTCAATACTTCCGTTACCGTCCACATCGGCCAGGATTGGAGCTGTCAGATTGATGGCCTTTTCTTTGTCTGGGTACAAGCTGGGGATTGAACGGTCGAATCGGAGCGTTCCCGTATGCGTCCATGCCCTTACGCATCCGTTGCCGAGGACTATCACTTCCAATTGGCCGTCGCTGTCGATGTCCCCTACGCTGATGGGGTGTTCGATGCCGCTATGGGGAGCGTTTGTATAAGGAATGGAAACAGGTTGGGGCGCATCGGGATGAAAGTTTCCTACATAAGAACCGTCTTGTTTGATGGCATAGATGTAGCTCAGGTTGGTTCCTTTTGAGGTGATGAGTATCTCTTTCTCCCCGTCGCCGTCTAGGTCGCAGACCGTGGGGGAGCAGTTCAACTTTTCTCCCGGGCGGGAGAAGAACGGGGAACGAAGGTAAGGCGTGCCGTCGTGCCGCCATACATATACCTTTCCGTCACTGGAGCCGCAAATGATTTCCTTGTACCCGTCATTGTCAAGGTCGGCTACGGCCGGCAGTCCATAAAAACTACCTGCCGTATTTGCTGTCCTCATCTTTTCCTTTCCGTATGCGTCCAGCACGATGACCGGGGTGTCGGACCTTTCTCCACGCAAGATGATTTCCTTCTCCCCCTTTCCGTCCGGCGCATCTATGTCGGTGGCCACCACGCTGCGGTAAGAAAATATGTTGCCGATGGAGGTTTCCCATAGCTTGTCCGGCAGCTTGTCCCCGTCCTTGTCCAGGGAGGAATAACAAATGATGTGATTTTCCCCCTTGTCATTCCTGGTAGGTACAATGATGCATGGCTCCCCGTTGCCCAGTAGGTCGGCCACCACCGGGGTGGCTTCTGCTTTGACGGGGATTTCCGCGAAGCCGCTGTATGACGTGGCGTTTCCGTCAAGGTCGTAGGGTTCCGTGCCGTCCGGACGGAGAACCGCTACCATCCCTTCCGTACCCTCGTCCGTATATCCCGTGAGGAATATCTCCTTCTGTCCGTCATAGTCAAAATCGAAGGTGTGTGCCTCGCAGGTGTAGTGCAGGCTCTTCCCCATGGAAAGCGGGAACATGCCCATGGTGGGGTAGGTGGTCCATGCCCTGATGGGGTCGGACTTCTCCCCTTCTATATAGCCGGAAGTCAATGTGATAAGTTTGTAGTAGTAAGTGGTCAAGGGATCTAATCCTTCATCCTTGTAATAGCGGGTCGATACGGGATATTTGTTTTGTAGTATGAATGCCGAGTTTTCTTGGTCGGCTCGGTATATGTTATAGAATTCTTCGTTTCCCATCTTGTCCCAATACAGGCTGATGGAGTTGCTTCCCAGTTCTGTATGTACCTTATTCAAGTCTATGGGGGCAGCTTGTTCCGCGATGTCCGTTATGAGGCTGTCTTGTGCCACGCCAGCTGTGTAAAGTACGATTTTTAGGGGAATCGGACTCCCGGTCTTGTAGTCGCTTGATATATTTACTGTGGCTCTGAACGTCGTGGCATACCTGCCGCCTACTGTGGCCACCTTGGTGTCTAAGGACGTGACGGAACAAGTCATGTCAGAAGTCGTACCTTCCGTACGTCTGACGAGGGACAGGGATACTTTCTCCCCGGCTTCGGGAGTCAAGTCCCCGTCGGAGGTTGCCCGGATAAGGACGCGGTATAGTTTTTGTCTGCTCTGTTTCAAATCCACTTTGAATGTATCCACATTCACGGCGTCCGTTCCCCGTCTGCTGATGGTCAGGTAGAAGCATACGGCGTTCCATTCATATCGTCCGATTTCCGGGGCATCCTTGGCTATCTTGAAGCTGAATTGAGTCCTTCCCGCTACCGGATAAGATGTTCCGCTCACTTCCCCATAATAGACGGAGTCATTAATCATGGTAATATAAGGAGAAGAAGTGGACAGTTTGGCCGTCACGTCGAAAGCCCTGTCTTTCCCGTCATTCTTCAGGCAAATGTCCAGGTCTCTTGTTCCTCCGGTTCTTAACGTTCCCGAAAAGTTCCGGATTTCCGCTATCGTAATCAGGTTCTCTTCCGGTCGTGAGACAGGAATCGATTTTTCAAAGGGGATGAAATTGCGTGCCGTGACCGTGACGGTCATTTCTCCCGAAGTTTTCGGCGTGAAGGTGAAGCTGTGCGGTTTCGTGTCGTTCACGGTCACCACGGTATATGCTTCCGCATCCTTCATCAGGCATACCGTGGCTTCTTCTCCAGCCGGGAGGTTGGAGATTTGCACCGTGATGGTATTCGTTCCGGCCTCTATTTGCGTGGGTGTCACATTGACTTCCAGTTCCTGTGGCACGGCAGACCATACCGGCATCTCGGGGTCGCCTAAGAGGTGGAGGCGGTAATATTCACTCCCCCCAAAAAACATGGTACCAAAAATCATTCCTAATGGTTGGATTCCATCCTTATACAAGGATTGTAGAAAAGCTTTATATTGGTCATGTTCATCAGACCATCCTACATCTTCATTACCAATAAAGGCCACAGCACCACCCTTGGGATTCGTCAGGAAATGCTCCGCAATGCAATCTTCTGTGAATTTTGCCGGTTTGCACCCTCCGGAAATCATAATTAGTGGTTGGTCGCCATTATTCAAGTTGTCCACATCTTGAATGTAAATGCTTTCATGTTTGTCTTTAGAAGAAGCTCCCAATGCACGGGGATGACTGTGGTCCATGTGATAGACAATATGGAAATGGCCCAACCCAGAGTCTCCTCCGTCCTGAAGGGCGGAAAGAAAATGTGCCTTATTCAGTTCTTGCCCGGAATGATACATTGTTTTATCACCATGCAGAGAACATGTGCAGTTGTAATGGTCAAAAAGATACCATTTGTTGATTTGGGGATATTGAGAAAGATAATCGTTGATGCTTTCTTTTCCATCGTTATAGAGCGAATCTTTAGATTCATCCTTGCTTATATATGCGGAAACGGCCAGATGATTCATCAGATAATTTGCATCCACGTTTTCCATCTTTTCATACAAAAGAACTTTGTTGATGAAATTCTTTGCTTCCTCTACATTTTCTACAGAAGCACGCCCCAGATAGCAAAGCCTATCTTTTTTCATTCCATCTCCTGTTTCTCTATAAAGGTGATTCTTATTGGCATTCCAACTGCTGTTCAAATCTACATAATAGGCATCAGAAGGATAAAAACCATAAGGTGCATCATAAGTGCTCCAATATAATCTTTCTGTAATAATATTGGTATCTCCACCTAACAAAACAAACAATCCGGCTCCCCACTTTCTATAGCATTCCTGTAAATAGGCATGTATCTTTTCAGCCAAATCCGCACCTTGGTATTCCTGTCCGATGCTTTCCACATCCTTAATCAATGTCGGCACGCCTTTCTGCGTTTTCCAGTCGGCCAGACGCTGGAACTCGCTTTTTAGCTCGTTGTTGGTAATGATGATATAGTCCGGTACTTGTTCTTGTATCACGTCTATTGACATGAAGGAAGATGCGATACGGGTTTGTACGTCCGGCATTCTCCCTCCCACCAGTTTCACTTTGGAGTCTGTGAAACCGTCTACATCCTCCGGGTTGTCCACCATGGAGCGGATGACTCTCTTGATGGCGTTTGCCCGGCGTACACTTTGCTTTTGTGGCTGGATACCGTTGCTGCCTGCCATATCATATTGCAGGCTGAAGTTTAAGTGACTGACAAACAGTTGGCGTGAGGTCGGGTCATATTCCACCGGATGGAGTTGCACGGTAACCAAATGGTATCCCATCTCGTTGTAGTCCGCCACGATTTGAGCTTTTACGTGAGGAAAAATTTCCGTCCCTTGATAAATGGATGTGTCCGGTTGGGTGAACTCTACTCCATCCGTTTCAGAGTCGATGGGAATTGGCTGTTGTGCGGGATAGGGGATGAAAATTCCATCCACAGGCCCCCGGCTGGATACGGATACTTCTACTCCTGTCAGTTGGGCTTCCAAGGGGATTACATACGTTTTGAGAATAACAGGAAGTTCCGGGGCACCGATCTGGCGGATTTTGTCCGCTCCACCATTCCAGCGGATTACATCGTAACCGTTCTGTCGAGAAAAAGACAACTCGTTCGCATTCACCTCGACCTCGCCGCTTATTTGGGATCGGACAGGCAGGTATCCTGCCAAGAGCAGGCATATTAACGGTATTATTCGTTTCATATTCGTTATGGTATGAGTTTGATGGTTTCGTTCGTTCCGTCCGCAAAACGGACGTAGACTATGGCCAATGCTTTTTTCAGCTTTGTTTTAGGTAGTGTAACTTCCATGGAGGAAAGCTTTTGGGATGAGATCAAGCTTCCGTCTGTCGAAAAATAATCCATTTGCAAAGGTGTCTTTGAGAAATTCAAGATATAGGTTTCATCTGTCGATGTGATAGAAACAGATGTGTCTCCCTCTCCTCGGGCGGATGGTATGCTTTGCCATTTTTTCATAAGGTTCTCTATCGTATCTATTTTCCGTGCAAGTTTCCATCCCGGAGCGGTTTTGTAAGCCTCAAGGCTGGCTTCGGGGACATACACATAGGAGTGAGATACCCAAAAAGACGTTCCCGGTCTCCCAAATTTTGGCGGATTTTGGGCTTCACAGACTATACTCCCATCTCCATAGGATTCTCCGCCATTGGGATAACGATTCTTTTTACTATCGCCGGTTATAAAATTCGGCCTGATGTCAAGAGCATAATCCCCAATAGAGTCCATACTTTCCGGTAAAACTAAATTTGTATTTTCTATTGGAATATCCATATCTCTTATAGCTGTTGGCGCGATAACCCGTGTACCTGGCCGTATTTCCACATCTTCACGCTCATAAACAAATTCGTTCGGTTTTAGATAATAAAGTGTATCTCCATTTTGGGAATAAACCGCAAAGTAGCAGAGTTCTTCCACATTAACGAGCCTGGGATGGTCTTTACTTGCCAGCATTAAAGGTTTGTAAATGGGGTCGTTTTTATATTCACTCATATAGGGGAAGTTTCCGGTTACCTCGCATTCCCCCGTAAAGGCATAGTTCCCGATGCATTTTATCACTTCCGGCAAAATCAAATAGAGGTTCATCTCGCCCAAAGCCCCTGCCGGTATGGTGTCAATCTCCGCCTCCCGCAAGTCCAGCGTGTCGAGCTGTTCCAACAAGCCGCCGCGCAGGAAGGCATAGTCCTCCTCCAGCAACGTTCCCGTGACCGTCAGGTTGGTCACGGACTGCTTCTGTTCTTCCGTGAGCAGCGTTTCCAAAGCCGCTTCGCCGGCATGGACTGTCACGTGGGTCTCCGTGTCCTGGGCTTGCAGTCCCCATGGCAAGAGCATGGCGGACAGGACTGCCAATAATATCTTCTTCGTATTCATGGCTGTTTGTTTTGAGGTTACATTCCGTTTCATAATCATTACGGTATTAGTTTGACGGTTTGGGTCGTACCATCTGCAAAGTCAATGGAAGCGATGGCATAAGGTGATGGGAGGGTGGATTTGTTTATTTTTCCTTGTTTGGCATGCACGGGCATGGAGAATAATAGTTGTCCGGATACGCTGTACAGCTTTATCTGCTCCATGTCAATGGAAGTGCTAAATATGTAACAATCATCTGTACCTTTTACCGAAAAGGAGGTGTTAGGAGAAGTCAAGTTCACGGAATTGGGGTTGAATTCATTGAGTCCTTTTATCTTTTTGAACCGTTTCCAACCTTCAGCCTTTCTATAAGTGTCCACACTTTCGTCCGGAACATAAAGGGTTGCTTCATTAACATAAAACAATCCCCAATAAGGATGTTCCATGGTGTAAAAAACATCTAATCCTAAACGCGGTGGAATTAGGGATTCACAGATTATCCGGAAATCTTTGGAATCTACGGGCATGTCTGGTGTCGCTATTTGAAAGCTTGCAAAAGCCCTGTCACCAATGGAGTCGACGGAGGCCGGAATGGTAAAGTTCCATCTGTATTCCCAGGCCCTATTTTCATAAGCATTTGCAGAGATTATTTTAGTGCCTTCGATGATTTGCCCGCCGTAAATAGGTTCTTTCCAGTCGTAATTGGGATAATGCAAAATGGTGCGGTCTGACGAGTATATTGCATTTTCTATCATCATGCAATATTCATTGTCTGGTGATGCTTCCATTCTGGGTTCTGCATAAATAAAGTCTTTCGTGAAGATGTCTTTGCCTAAAGTGGGATATTTGCCTGTTATTTCAAATACGCACCTATGTGTATTGCAACAGAATGCCTTATCCTTTACATGCTTTAATTTCGAAGGAAGTATGATTCTGATTGCCTTTGAACCATAACAATTGAATTCTTCAAATGCATGGGCCGGTATGGTGTCAATCTCTGCCTCCCGCAAGTCCAGCGTGTCGAGCTGTTCCAGCAGGCCGTCGCGCAGGAAGGCATAGTCCTCATCCAGCAACGTTCCCGTGACCGTCAGGTGGGTCACGGACTGCTTCTCTTCTTCCGTGAGCAGCGTTTCCAAAGCCGCTTCGCCGGCATGGACCGTCACGTGGGTCTCCGTGTCCTGGGCCTGCAGTCCGCATGGCATGAGCATGGCGGACAGAATGGCCAATAATGTCTTCTTCATGGCTTCTCCTCCTTATTTTGTGATGATCATCCGTTTGGTGTCGATTACTTTTCCGTCTGCCACCAGGGCATAAAGGTACATGCCGGGGGCGAGGCTTCCGGCTTCGAGCGTCACGGAAGACTTTCCCCGGCCTTGCAGCGTCTTTTGGCCTATCTGCGTGCCGTTCAGGTCATAGATATACAGGAATGCGGATTTCACGCTTTCTGGCAGCGTATAGCGCACCACGGTTGTTTGCGTGAACGGGTTCGGGTCGTTTTGTTCCAAGGAGGGGACATCCAGTGCATGGCCGTCGATATCCGTTTCGATGCCGCTTCGGGCACGCACATTATAGGTCTGTCCTCCTTGCAATGCCACCACCTGTGCGCGGAGTTCGTTGACGGACTGCACCAAAAGCGGAATCATCTCCGTGTAGTTGATGCAAAGGTCGCCTTCCTGGCTTTCGTAGACCAAGTCCGGATAGACTTCCTTCAGCACTTCGGCATCCAGGCCGTAATGTGTCTTCTCCAACGCTTGTATGTCTGTCACGGACCGGGAGGCGGTTGCCGCCGTATCGCCTGCTGCCGCAAAAGCTTGCGCGGCCTGCGGTTCGGAGAGGTTATACTGCACGGCGGTCAGCCGGGAAAGTTTCTCGGTTACCGACATACTGTTCGCAGCGTCATTCTCAACCGACAAGGGCATTACCGCCGCACGTCCCGTCAAGGCGGAACCGGAAGCCGATGGGGTCAGCACCGTGCCGTAGATGTTCCCCGTGGCCCGGATGTCGCCCAGGAAGTAACCGGTATAGCGTCCGGGTACATTGATGTCCACATTGTCCAACGTCCCAAGTATGGCCGCTCCCCTCTGGCTACCTCTTAAATTGCCGTGTACGGCATAATTGTATCCGCTGGTGGAATTTCCGGCTTCGCCGAACACTCCCCATGCGCGTCCCCGGTTCATGGAATTTGGGGTATACGACCTTCCTCTTGCGCCGATATAAAATTTACTTCCGTCAATGACGTTTTCGCCAAAAATGGCCATGAGGTCGTTGAGGGTGATTCCTGTAGTGCCGTTGCGTCTTGCATAGATGCCATGGTCGTTGGAGCGGAAAGCCGCCCTCCATCCGCCGCTCCCGTTTGTGCTTTGGTCTCCTCCCACGACCAACGCGGCCTCCGGTGTCACGGAGGATTGGATACCTACATTCCCGTTGGGGTACATCTTGATTTGCGCCTGCAAGCCGGAAATGGTGAAAACTGCACTGATGAACGTAATAAGCTTTTTCATAATCATAGGCAGTTAGAAGGTTACACAATAAAGTTTTCGAAAGTTAGGGAATTGTCGGGAATGGCGCAATTCCTGCTTGTTAATTAGAGTTAATGCAAAAAGGCCGTATCAGATATACTGCTCCGCCTGAAAGAGGAGCTGGCCTGAAAGGCCTGAGGGGTTTCACACTCACGGGCTCATACGCGGAAAGTATGTCTTGTGGATGTGAAACCCCTCAGTCGCTTCGCGACAGCTCCCCTTCAGGCGGAGCAGTTATTATGGTTTATGTATTCCCTTGGGGGATTACGCCTTCTTCACCTTGAACACCACGAAGTTCTTGCCTTCGATGGTGGCTTTCACCTTGTTGCCGTCCACCGTGGCCCAGCCTTCCTGCGGCACGATGGCGTTCGGGTTCTCCAGTGTGTTGTCCAGCGTGTAGTCGCTGCAGTCCAGGGTCAGCGTGGTGGCGTTGCCCTGTGCCTTCTTCAGGCCGTCGAACACGATGTCCACGGTTTTCGGCTGTTCGGTGGTGTTGATGACCTTCACGATGTACTCGTTCGTGTTCTTGTCGAACACGGCGCTGGTGAACAGGCCGTCCTCGCCTTTCGGCGTCGGGGTGGAGAGGGTGGCCGGCACTACGTTCGTGCCCATGTTCTTGGCGTACATCTGCTGCACGTAGTAGCTGACGGACTTCACGCTGTTGAGGTTGTCGAACCAGATGAGGTCCGGACGCCACTGCCAGCCTTCCACGTGGGCGAAGAGCGGGGCGTAGGTGGCCATGTGCACGATGTCGGCGTTGCGTTCCAGCGTGGTCATGAAGGCCGCCTCGTAGATGGAGGCGCCCGCGTGGTTCCACTTCATGCGGTTGCCGTGGTCGTGGCAGGCGTATTCGCCGGCGAACACCTTCGGTCCCGTGCGGTCGTAGTCGTCATAGCGGTTCATGCTGTTCTTGAACCAGTCCACGGGACGGTAGAAATGCTCGTCCACGAGGTCCACCTTCTGTTCCTTCATCGCCTCCCAGCCCAGGTCGAACATCTTGCCTTCGGAGTCCGGGCCGGACGAGCCGATGATGAGGATTTCGGGATGCGCCTTGCGGATGGCGTCCACGAAGAACTTCAGGCGGTCGAAGTAGAACTTGTCCCACTGCTCGTTGCCGATGCCCAGGTATCTCATGTTGAACGGTTCGGGATGTCCCATCTCCGCACGCACCTTGCCCCATTCCGAGTCGGCCGGGCCGTTGGCGAACTCGATCAGGTCGAGCGCGTCGTCGATGTATTCCTGCAGTCCTTCGGCCGAGCATTCGGCGTGCGCCTTCTCGTTGTCCCAGTTCTGGTACTGGCAGCACATGCCCACGTTCAGCACGGGCAGCGGTTCGGAGCCGATTTCCTCGCTCAGCAGGAAGTATTCATAGAACCCCAGCCCGTAGCTCTGGAAGTAGTCGGGATAGTAGCGGTTGATGAAGGTCGACTCCCAACGGTTCTTGTTGAGCGGACGGTTCTCCACCGGGCCGACGGTGTGCTTCCACTGGTAGCGGGTGGCCAGGTTCGTGCCTTCCACGATGCAGCCGCCGGGGAAGCGGAACACGCCCGGACGGAGGTCGTACAGGGCCTGTGCCAGGTCCTTTCGCATACCGTTCTCGTGGCCCATCCAGGTGTCCGTGGGGAAGAGCGACACGTGTTCCAGGTCCACGGTGCCCGTGCCCGAGCGGTGCTGCGGGTTGGACAGGAAGATGCGCAGGTTGGCCTTGGCGATGGTGCGGTTGGACTTCATCACCATGGTGTATTTCTTCCACTCCTTGGAGTCGACGACCAGGTCCTGGCTGACGAACTGCTGGCTGTCGCCCGAAGTGTTCTGGTCGATGAACTGCACCATCAGCGTCACGGGCTGTCCGTCCGGCACGCGGGCCCACACGGAGAAGCGGTATTCCGCGTCCTTCTTCAGGCCGATGCCGAAGAAGCCTTCGTTCTGGATGCCGGTCCACATGTCGCCGTGCCCGGCGCTGCCCAGGCGCACGTAGTGCGGGTTCTTGTCGAACGGGCCGTCATCCTTGAGGGTCACGTTGCCGAACATCTCCCAACCCATGTAGTGATCCGGGGTAAATTCGAACGAACGGTTCTTGACGAGTTCGGCGTAGAGTCCGCCGTCGGCACCGAAGTTAATGTCTTCGAAGAAGATGCCGTACATGGTCGGCTGGATTTCGGCTCCGATTTTCTTGGTTTGCACGGTGACGGTGTTGTCTTGCGCATAAGCGGTGCAGACAGAGGCCGAGAGGGCCAGACCGGCAAGCAGTGAGTTAATTTTCATGATAAAATCAGATGTTTAATCGATTAATAAAAAGTTTGCGGTGCTAAAATACTCATATTCGTTTAATCCTGCAACCTTTTTTGACGATTTTATGGTTTGGCCGCGTGTGAAGAGGCGGTCTTGTTATTTTTTGAAGCGAAAGAAGTAGGACCTTTTGGGCGAGTTCTGTATATTTGTTCCCGAAAAAATGAAATGAAATGAAAAGAACGTGGATAAGTCTGTTGTATGGCCTTTGGGGCTGCATCGCTTCGGTGGCTTCTGCCGGGGCGACGGAAGGAGGAGCGGTCTGCTATCCGATTGTGGCCGGCCGTCCGGCACCCGGATTTTTTGAAGGTGCTTTGTTGGGCAACGGCGGTCTTGGGGTGGTGGTCACCACCCGTCCTGATGCCGTCTGTCTGCATTTCGGGCATAACAATGTGTGGGACATCCGGGTACGGGAAGACCATAAAGAGGAAATCGGGACCTTCGAGGAAGTGTTCGGGCGGGCGGATGCGTTGCCGGACTCTTTGCCTTCCATCCATCATGACAAGGCATTCTCGGATTATCTCTCGATGACGGCGGACAACTACCGCAGCCCTTATCCCCGTCCGTTCCCGTGCGGAACGCTGTTGCTGGGCTTCGACCGCCGCAAGGTGGAACTGTTGGGACATAAGCTGGACATTTCGGACGGTTTGTGCCGTGTGTCGCTGCTGGTGGACGATCGGCCGTGCGGTCTGAATATCTTTACGGATATGGAGAAGGACGAGGTCTGGCTGTGGCTGACGGATGAGGATGGCCGTCCTGTACCTTCTTGCTTCAACCGACTCCGGGTGCTGCCCGATCCGTCCACGCCGGGTGATATTCCCCGTTATCAGATGTGGGAGTCCGGCACCGGCAGTCTGGGATTCTGCCAGATCCTGCCTTTCTCTACGGAGCAGCCTTGTCCGGAGAAGGATAAGGCCTTCGCCTTGCAGGTCTACACCAACCAGCGTCTGGAGCGCGGACTGCGCACGACAACGTTGGGCGTGAAGGAGCATTTGGCGGAAATGGAACGCTATGTGGGAGATACGGATACCCCATTCTGTGTGAGAGTGGCTTTGAGGGAAGGATTGGCAGATGAGGTGCGAGGACAGCTGGGAAACGACCTGGAAGTCACAGTGGACGAGGCAGAGACCGGCCTGTCGCGCAGCCGGGACAATTGGAACCGTTATTGGGCTTGTTCTTCGGTGTCTTTGGCCGACCGTGAGTTGGAGGCAATCTGGTACCGTAACCTTTATTTCTTCCATTGTGCCTTCCGTCCGGGTGTCACCTGTCCCGGCATTTTCGGAAACTGGAGCTATGGCAGCATCGGTACGGCCTGGCACGGCGATTATCATTTGAATTACAACACGCAGCAACCTTTCTGGGTGACTTTCTCTTCGAACCATCTGGATGAGAATCTGGTATATGCCGACCTGGTGGACCATCTTCTGCCGGTCAGCCGCAGGTGGGCGAAGGAGTATTATGGAATGCGGGGCGCCTTTTTCCCTCATTCCGCCTATCCGGTAGAGATGAATCTTCATCCTTATCCCGTTCCAGACTGGGGGTGGGAAGTGTTCGAGACCCCTTGGACCGTGCAGGGACTGTGGTGGCACTATCTGTATTCAGCCGACCGCGACTTTTTGGAACGGAGAGCTTTTGTCCCCATCCGGGAGGCTGTGATGTTCCTGGCCGACTATATGACGCGCGGGGAGGCCTGCGGTCCGCGTTGGGGAGACGGAAAGTTCCATATTTTCCCCTCCGTACCACCGGAGCTTTACGGCCTGCAGCCGGGATTCAGGTTCAATTATGACACCCAGATAGACCTTGCCCTGACTAAGTTTGTCTTTAAGGCTTATCTGGAGGCGGTGGACGTGTTGGACCGCCGGCGGGAAGAGAAAGCCTTGGTGCGACAGGTGGAACGGATCTTGTCCCGTATGCCGAATTATCCTACGACCGAATCGGCGGAATATGGGCGGATTTACGTGTCGGTGCCTGGCGAGGGGGACGAGATGGTGTATAATGTGCCGGCCAATCTGACCCATGTCTTTCCGGGAGAGGAGTATGGTCTGGCTTCGCCTGACAGTATCCTCCGTTTGTTGCGCAACACGTGTCGGGCGCACCGGAACGAGGGCGGCAATGAGATTGTGTTTCTCAATCTGCAGAAGGCGCGGCTGGGAATGCTGGATTTGGAACAGTTCAAGCGTCAGGTGCGGTATGCCACCCTGCCCAATCAGACCGTGACGGATGCTGTGTTACAGGTAGGCGGACGGTATAACGACCAGACGGATTATTTCTACATGGGCGGTATGGGCATTTGGGTGGAGAATTTCGCTCTGCCTGCTGTGATTAACGAGTGTCTGATGCAGAGTTATGACGGCGTGATCCGGCTGTTCCCCAATTGGCCGGCCGCCTCCGACGCCTCATTTTCCACCTTGCGGGCCAGGGGAGCCTTTCTGGTCAGTGCGGCTTTGGAAGGAGGACAGGTGCAGCCGGTCGGAATCCATAGCGAGCGGGGCGGAGTGTGCCGGGTGCTTCATCCTTGGCCGGGACGGCAGGTGGCGGTAGAAGGTGCCTCGGACGTGAAGGTAGATAAGGAGGGAGTCATCTCGTTCCAGACCCGGAGCGGAGAAGATTATGTGATTCGTCCGTTGTAAGCTGCGGAATCTGGAAGATGAATAACAAGAAGGGAAGATGGAGATGGGGCGTGGCCTTGGCCGTGGTCTTGACGGCTGTGGCCTGCATCCTTTTCTGGCCAAATACGGACGGACGGTGCCGCCGGAATGTTTGCGAGGCCGTGGCTTCTTCGTGCTATGCCGTGGCAGTTCCCGGAGGCGACACGTTGTATTTCACCGGTCTGCAGGGCGATTCCTTACTCTACGGGTGTGCCTCTTCGTTTGAGAAGGCGCGGCGCGAACTGCGCACTAATGCTTTCTTCATTTCTTTCTCCGGCCGTCTGCTTACGGCGGCGGACACGTTACCGCGTCCTTCCCGGTTGCAGAAAGAGGAATGGCTGCCGGCCTTACGACGGACGGCGGTACAGCTGGCCGGCCGACTGGCTGAATCCCGTCACATGTTGGACGAGATGGACTATTACGGACGTACGCACTCGGTGATGGACGAAGGTTTTCACGAGGTGATGGCTCACCGGGAGTGGATGAAGGTCCGTTGTGTGGAGCTGGAACGTTGCAAACGCATGGTGGACGCGTTGTGTGCTTCGGGTGGGGCAGAGGCACAGTTGTGTCAGCGGCTGATGGTCCGTTGGCCGTTGGCTGGAGACGGCCAGGGTTGGAATGAACGGCTTTGCCGGATGCTTTCGCAGGGCGGCGGCGTCGCGGTGTGGCAGGCCGAAGGCGGGTGTCTGCCTGAGGGGGTCCGCCGCTTCCGCCTGAACCCTTTCCCTTACACTTGGTTCCATTGGCTGCGCCCGGCGTACACGTGGTGGGGGCATTGGGGACGACACGGGCGTGAGCTTCGCCCGGCGGAGGACCGGGTCTCGGCGGTGCGGGTGCGCATGGCCGGAGGCCGTCCGGAGGTCCCGTTGGTGGACGGGGCGGAAGGTGCGCCGGTGACGGGGCCTTGGGGCTGCCTGAACGGGATGTGGGCCGGGGGCCGTTTCCATTCCGCCCCGTCGCTGTACGTCCGTTCGCTGGCCCATTCTTCTTGGCCGGTATGCTTCTGGGAGGACCTCAGGGAATGGGCAAGGGGCTGGCGCGCCTGGTTCCGCCGGGGCGGGACGGGCGGCGGGGAGGCCGGCCCGGAGACCTTGGCGTACGGCCGGTCCTTGCGGGAGGACGGGGCTTATTACGGGCAGCTCTCCGGAGGCCGCCCGGAGGGCGAGGGCGTGATGCATTATGCCGGCGGGGGCGTTTACCGTGGCCGTTGGCATGGCGGGCGGCGCGACGGTTACGGGGAGCATGTGGATTCCGCAGGGCGCGTCTATGCCGGATATTGGCGTGCGGATTCCCTCCGCAGGGGCGTCGCGAGGGACCGTCGCGGCGTGTATGTCGGCTTCTTCAACCGTGCCTTGCAGGAACAGGGCGAGGGGGAATATGCCGCGGCTGACGGCGGATACTATGTGGGGAAGTGGAAAGAGGGGCGGCGCGACGGCTTCGGCTTCGCGCTTTCCCCCCGCGAGGTGGTCAAGTGTGGCGTGTGGTCGAAAGGGCGGTTCAAGGGCGAGCAGATGCTCTACCATTCGGAGCGTGTGTATGGCATCGACATCTCCAAGTACCAGCACATCCACCGTGGCCGCCGTTACGGCATTGATTGGAAACGTTTGCGCATCACCCATCTGGGGCATCATATCAGCGAGAAGCGGGTGCAGGGCGAGGTGGACTATCCCGTGTCGTTCGTGTACGTGAAGTGCACGGAGGGGCAGACGGTGCGCAACCCTTATTACGAACGGGACATGCGCGACGCCCGCCGCCGGGGCTTCCCCGTGGGGGCCTACCATTTCTTCTCCACCCGTCCGGCGGCGGGGCAGGCGGCGTTTTTCCTGAAGCGCGCCCGCCTGCGGAAGGGCGACCTGCCCCCGATGCTCGACATGGAGCTGACCGACCGCAAGGTGGCTTCCATGGGCGGGCGCGAGGTGTTGTTCCGCGAGATGCTGGTGTGGCTGAGGACGGTGGGGGAGCGCACCGGAACGACGCCCGTCCTGTATGTCAACCAGAATTTCGTGAACCGCCATCTGCCCTTCGCGCCGGAGGAGCTGAAGGCCTATCCCGTCTGGGTGGCGCGGTACGGCGAGTACAAGCCCTACGTGCACCTGCTCTACTGGCAGCTTTCGCCCTACGGCACGGTGGAGGGCATCCGGGGCCGCGTGGACATCAACGTGTTCAACGGTTCCGAGGAGATGTTCCGGGAGTACGTCCGCACGCACGGGGTGCAGGCCGGAGGACGATAAAAAATGGAGGAAAATTTGTTTATATGTGAAGTATAAGTTACTTTTGCAATATGAAAGTAAGGACAGTAATAGCCTATAAGCACTATTTCATAGATTTTGTGAAGTCTTTGCCTGAGAAGTTGCAGGATAAGATAACCAAGACGATTTTGTATGTTGAGACTTTGCAGATGATACCGGAGAAATACCTGAAGCATATAGAAGGCGCAAAGGGGCTTTATGAGATCAGGGTGAGGTTTTCAAGCGAAATCGTTCGTGTGTTTTGCTTCTTTGATGGAGAAAAGTTGGTTGTTCTTCTGAGTGGATTCCAAAAAAAGACCCAAAAGACACCGAAGAATGAGATAGAACGGGCGGTGAGGCTGATGCAAGAATATTTTAAAGAAAAAGGAGGAGATTGAATATGGAAACTTACACTTTTGAGGATATTAAAAAAGAGGTCTATGGGGATGTCGGTACCTCTCGTCGGGACAAGATTGAAACGGAGCTGGCCAGTCTCCGTGTGGGGATTCAGATTAGGAATGCCAGGGAAGCGAGAAAAATGACGCAGGGACAGCTTGCAGGAAAAATCGGCAAAGAACGTTCTTTCATATCGAAAGTGGAGAGGGATGGGAGTAACCTGACCTTGTCTACATTGTATGATATTGTGACGAACGGTCTCGGAGGAAAATTGAATATACAGGTGCAGTTGTAATTTCAGGTGCTTCTTGGTTTCCGCTGTCAAAAAGAAACTTTTCCGCCCTTTTTCGCCTTGCGCGGGAGGGGCGGGACGCGGCCGGAAAAACGGCAAATGTTAAAATCCGGGGCCGGGAAATGCCCGTATGGAGCATTTCCCGGCCCCGGATTCCTTTTTTTGTGCGCCAAAAACGGGATTTCTTTGCTGAAAGAAATTTTTTTCTTGCCGCAAAGACGAAAATTTCTTGCCGCAAAGAAATTTTCCGGCGGTTGGAAAGCGGCCGGAAGCCGGGCTTTGGGGCCGTTTTTTCTTCTGGTCTGGCCTTTTCCGCGTACAAAATCCGGTTGACGTTTTGTGCGGTTTCGCCTTTCCCGCCTGACGCGCCTCCCCGGGTTGCCCGCACGGGCGGGCCGTTGTGCCGTCAGGAAGAAAGCCCGGGCGGCGGGGCGGTGACTTTCTGCTTTTCCCAAGCCCCGCCATACTCGCGTATTCCGGCCGGGTCCCGTCCCTGCGTCCGTCCGCGCGATTCTCGCGAGGCCGCTTTTGACAGTTTGACAGAATGTCACGGAGGGAAAAAACGGCGGCAAACTTTGGAAAGATAAGATTTTCTCCGTATTTTTGGACGGATTATCAAATAAGAACGGCTATGAAAAAGTATTTGGCAGAAATGGTCGGCACGATGGTGCTCGTGCTGATGGGATGCGGCAGCGCGGTTTTCAACGGTGGGTGCGGCACGCCCGCACAGGTTTTGATGGTGGCGGTGGCCTTCGGCCTTTCGGTCGTGGCCATGGCTTATACGATCGGCGGGGTGTCCGGTTGCCATATCAACCCGGCCATCACGCTGGGCTGTATGCTTTCCGGGCGGATGAAGGCCGGGGAGGGGCTGATGTACATGCTCTTCCAGGTTGCCGGGGCTTTGATAGGCTCTTCCGTCCTGTGGCTGCTCACCTCCAATATCGACATGGCCTACGCCACGACCACGGGGGCCAATGTCTGCGGGGCCGGCGTCAGCCTGGCGGGCGGCTTCCTGGCCGAGATGTTCTTCACCTTCGTCTTCGTCCTCGTGGTGCTGGGCGCGACGGACGCCCGCAAGGGGGCCGGCAACTTTGCCGGGCTGGCCATCGGGCTTTCCCTGGTCCTGGTGCATGTCGTGTGCATCCCCATCACCGGCACGTCGGTGAACCCGGCGCGCAGCATCGCCCCGGCGTTGTTCGAGGGCGGCGCGGCCCTGTCCCAGCTGTGGCTCTTCGTCGTGGCCCCGTTCGTGGGGGCGTGCCTGTCCGCCGCCGTGTGGAAGCTGGTGGGCGGGGAACGTTCGTGAACGGTGTCCGGAGGGTCTCAGGCGGGCAGTCCGTTCAGTTATCGGGGAAATCATTATCTTTGCATTATGAAACGTAAGATAGTCACGTATGGAGGTTATTTTGAACGGTTCCTATCCACACTGACGGAGAAGGAAGTCAGGAAACTGGATTACCTTATCTCTCTCTTGGAGACGGAAGAAAGGTTGCCCGTCAAGTTCATAAAATTCTTGCGTGAAGGGCTTTATGAGTTACGTATGGAATATAGCGGTAATTATGGAGACAAACAATCGCCAGATAAATGACTATAGTGCCGTGCTGGCAAGGAAATACGGGAAGGAAGGTACGCCCGAACGGGCAAAGTTTGACGAGGAGGCCTACGAGTTCTATACCTCCCAAATACTTCTTGACGCAAGAAAAGAGGCCAAGGTCACGCAAGCGGAGCTTGCCGAACGCATTCATGTGACAAAGTCTTATATTGCAAGGGTGGAGAAAGGCTTAGTTACGCCGAGTGCCGCAACCTTTTATAGGATAATGAATGCTTTGGGCATGAAAGTGGAAGTGGTGAAGCCCATTGTATGATTTGTGATTTAAAAAGAAATTTGTGATTTAATAAGAAAGATGAAGAAGTTTTTCATGACCTGCCTGGGCTTGGCGGCCGCTTTCTCGGCCTTTGCCTGGGGCGGGAACGCGGGCGGGGCGGAATCCGTGCCGGAGAAGGAGGCCGGTGGCGGCGCGCCGGCCAAGGTGTATTTCATCAAGGACATCAACGCGCGGAACTTGGTGAGGATTTATGAGGCGTTGGGGCGCGAGGCCGCGGGCAAGGTGGCCGTGAAGCTCTCCACGGGCGAACCGGGCAACGACAACTACCTCGACCCGCAGCTCATCAAGGACCTGGTGCGGAAGGTGGACGGCACCATCGTGGAGTGCAACACGGCCTACGGCGGCGGGCGCTCGAATACCGAGAGCCATTTGAAGGCGGCCCGGGACCACGGCTTCACCGCCATCGCGCCGGTGGTCATCATGGACGCGGAGGGCGAGGCGGAGCTGCCCGTGAAGGGCGGCAGGCACCTGAAGGCGGACTACGTGGGAAAGGATTACCTGGACTATGACTTCACGCTGGTGCTGTCCCATTTCAAGGGCCATCCCATGGCGGGTTTCGGCGGGGCCGTCAAGAACATCTCCATCGGCATCGCCTCTTCGGGCGGCAAGGCGTACATCCATTCCGCCGGCAAGACGAAGGACACGGGCAAGGTGTGGGGGCAGCTGCCGGAGCAGGACGACTTCCTGGAAGCCATGGCCGAGGCGGCCAAGGCCGTGGCCGACCATTGCGGCGACAAGATCCTGTACATCAGCGTGGCCAATAACCTGTCGGTGGACTGCGACTGCGTGGCCCGGCCCGAGGACCCGAAGATGGGGGACATCGGCATCCTGGCCTCGCTCGACCCCGTGGCGCTCGACAAGGCCTGCATCGACATGGTGCGCAGTTCCGAGGACCACGGCAAGGTGCATCTCGTAGAGCGCATCGACTCCCGCCACGGGATGCACACGCTGGACTATGCCGAGCAGATCGGCCTGGGCCATCAGGCTTACGAGCTGGTGGAACTGAAGTAGCCGCTATATATAATAAGGTATAAGTGTTACAAGCTGGAGTGCGGCTGGATGAACTGCTCCGCCTGAAAGGGGAGCTGGCCCTTAGGGCCTGAGGGGTCTCACATCCACGTGCAATCACGCCGGAATAGTGCTTTTTGTGTGTTAAACCCCTCAGTCGCTTCGCGACAGCTCCCCTTTCAGGCGGAGCAGTTCCGTCCATTCCTCCCCGTCCGGTTCATCCGGCTTTCCTCAGCCGTTCCATTCTGCCCCCGGCTCGTCTTTGAATCCCCTCTTCCCAGCTCCTCTCTCCGGGAGAGAGGAACTGGACATTTCGCGTCTTTGTTTTTCAAAGCATCCCGCACGGCGCGGCTTTGAAAAAAGTTTGGCAGTTTGAAGAATTTTGCCCGGCGGCAAGCATTTTAACAGAAAAAACTTGCGTGTTCACAGCCTTTTACATAAATTAGCGGCATGAAAAGTCTCTCTCCCGGAGAGATGAATGCGTAACTTTCTGCATGTCAGGAGTGAAAGATAAACTTGTACGATTGGATGTATGTTGAGACTCTGTTATAAAGTCTTGCTGTGCGTGGTCTGCTGTATCCCCCTGTTGGCACAGGCGCAGGCTGCCGCGGCGACAGTGGAAAAGGAGGACACCCTTCACCTTCCGTTCTTCAAACGGTTTTCGATTAGCACGAATGCCGTGGACTGGGTGCTTGCCACGCCGAACCTCGGCGTGGAGTGGGACTTTTCCGGGTCGGCAGAGAGCCGTTTCTCCATCCTCTTGAACGGGAAATACAACTGGAACACGCATCATTCCATCAATCCCCGCATCGTCTACAACGTGGCGGGAGGCAACGTGGAGTTCCGCAAGTACTGGCGTACGGGAGGCCCTTCGGGCAACCCCATGCCCCGCTACACGAAGAACAACCGCGACGAGACCGTGGGGCTGCCCCGCTGGGGGTTCCAGCGGTTCCGCCGCAACGTGCTTTCCGGGCGCACCTTCACCGACCCGCGCACGTGGAGGGCCTACTACGTGGGCCTCTATGCCGGATATGAGAAGTTCACCTACGCCTTCGGCCGCGACGGCAAGCAGGGCGACAGCTTCAACTTCGGCGTCTCCGGCGGATGGAGCGTGCCGCTCTATCCTTTCAAGGACGGGCGCAGCGTGGACCTCGACCTCGGGCTGGCCCTTGGCGCCAAGATGGCGGCCTACGATGAGTTCGGCTATGACGAGGAGTACGGCTGCTATACGTATAAGGGGACGAAGGGCCGCCATTTCCTGCCTTATCCCGTGTTGCAGGAGGCCCGCGTGTCTTTCGTCTTCCGTTTCCGTTCCATCGGCAAGAAGGTGCAGGGCGGCGCGGAACGCTACAACGAGTGGGACACGCGACAGCTGGAGAAGCGGGCCGAGCGGATGCGCAAGGTCCAGCACAACGATTCCGTATCCTTGGCCGACTCCGTGTATAAGGCCGCCCTCCGTGCGGCTGAGGAGCAGCACCGCGATTCGGTGCGCCAGGCCCGCAAGCTGCAGGACTCACTGGACGACCTGGCCCGCGAGCAGGAGAAGAAGCTGAAGGAGCAGGAGGCAGCGGCGGAGGAAAGCCGCAAGAAGGGCCGCCGCAAGGGACGCAAGGACGGGAAGGCCGAAGAGGCGGAGGTGAAGCCGGCCGAGGCCGCACCGGAGGCGGACAGGCCGAAGGAGAGCCGCAAGGACAAGAAACGCCGCCGCAAGGCGGAAGAGGCAGAAAAGGAACAACCGGTGGCCTACGAACAAACTGCCCCGCCTTTGAAGTGCGAAGGAAAGGAGGGACGCGTATGAGACGACGTGACACGATAAGGACGATGATACGCCATGCCGTGGCGGGCGTGATGCTGGCCGGGGGGCTGCTTGCCGCCTGCACGGAGGTGGACCTCTGCTACGCCCCGCATCCCCATAGGGCTTACCTGGACTTCCGCTACCACTGGCCGGAGGAGTACGCCGGCCTCCGCCCCGACAGCATGGGCGTGGTGGCCGTGCGGCCCGTGAACCTCTTCCGCTACGAATACCGCACCACGGCCCTGGAGGAAGGCAACACGGGCGTGATGCTCTCGCCCGGGAGCGAGCGGCAGCCGCTCGCCGACGCCGCCGGGCCCACGGGCAACGACGCCCTTTGGGCGCGGAGCGGGGAATACAATTTCGCAGCCTTCGCCTGGGACGCCGCCACGCTGGACGAGGAGACGGAGCTGCAGGACGCGGCGGGCGACCCCACCGACATGGGCAGCGGCCTGACCCCCCTCTACCTCTCCTACCGCCACTATCCCGTGGACGCGCCCGAGATCACGGACTATTTCGGGGAATGGCGCGACTACAACGCCTATTCCGACTATATCTCCGGCGTGGGGATGCCGGTCTACTTCGCGCGGGCCGACCGGGTGGAGGTGCCGGTGGCGGACAGCGCGAACGTGCATGTGCCGGTGGACTTCCACATCTCGACGCTCACCCAGGCGGTCACCTTCCGCCTGCACGTGGAGAAGGAAGAGGGCGTGGTGGTGGACAGCCTCTGCGCGGAAATCGCCGGCGTGCCGGCCACCATCGAGCTGACCACCGGGCTGATACGCGCCAGGCGGACCTACAAGATGCTTTTCCGCCCGGCCTACGGCCCACTGGCCTCGGCGGCGGACAGCACGGCGGCCACGCGACTGGAATGTGCCGGCACGGTGCATGTCACCGGCATCGTGCGCAGCTACTCCGAGGAGATGGTCACCGGGCCGGGCATCCTGCAGATAGCCGTCTACGCCCACTACGACTATACGGACGAGGGCACGGGGCAGCCGAGGCGCGCCGTCAAGGTGTTCCACGCCGGCATCAACCTCTACCACACGCTGAAGGAGCGGGAGCTGCTGGACTACGACGACACGCTCGACGGCTACTACCAGACCTGCCGCACGGCGGAGATTGAAATCGCTTCGCCGCTCACGGTCACCCGAGAGGGCATCGTGGACAGCGGCAGCACCGCCACGGGGCTGGACGCGTGGATTCCCGGAGAGACCATAGAAGTGAGAATATAAGGAGAATATACAGGAAAAACGAACTGATGTGTGAGATGAAGAAATATATCGCGATATGCCTTGCCGCCTTGATGGCAGCGGCCTGCAAGAGGTCCTATCCGGGACTGTACGCCCCTATCGTGGACCCGGACAATCCCAATCCGGAGGTCACGGTGGACCGCATACCCATCACCGTGTCGCTCACCGACCCGGCCTACGCCCTGGTCACCGGGGCCGCCACGCGCGGCAACGGCCCCTTCGGCTTCTGGGACAACGAGGAGGACCGCCGGCACTGGCTCGACGCGGAGTTCGGCATCTATGCCTTCCTCACGCGCAATCACGTCTACGACGGGCCGTCGAACCTCTCCGCCGCAGAGGGCGGCGACGGCGTGCCGATGTGCCTCGTGGACGACCGCAAGGCGCACATCTCGCCGGCGTGCGAGCTGGTGTGGGACGGCAGCGAGCCGCCCTATTACAGCGCGGCCTGGCCCGAGCATAAGTACAACTTCTTCCTCTACCTAATAGTCCGTTAAAAATTCAACATATCGGCTAAGCGGCTTCCGCCACAAAGCCAAAGAGTTCTTTGATAAGTTTAG